>CALDSD010000103.1 GCA_937911325.1 uncultured Neomegalonema sp. | reverse complement strand
CGAACGCACCAAGGACGAGTTCATGCGCCGGCATGACACGCCCTGCCCGGGCAAACAATTCCAAAGCCTGCGCCCGACGCGTCGTCATCCCCTCTACGACCGTCTGGCGGCCAAAGGCGCCGTCTTCGGCGAGGTCGCCGGATGGGAGCGTCCGCGCTACTTCGGGTCGCCGGGGGAACGCGAGCGGATCGGGTGGGGCCGTCAGTCCTGGCATGCGAACGCCGAGCGCGAGGCGAAGGCGACCCGAGCCGCCGCCGGCGTCATCGATCTGTGCGCTTTTGCTCAGTTCGAGATCACCGGCCGCGACGCGGCGCGGCTGCTCGATCGCGTATCCGCCAACACGATCCCTGGGCGCGACGGGCGAATGAGCCTCAATCACCTTCTGACGCCCCAAGCGCGCTTCGAGACAGAGATGACGGTCTGGCGGATCGCCGGAGACCGGTTCTTTACCGGCTCCGCCATCGCTCGGGCGAAACCGGACTTCGACTGGATCCGTCGCCATGTTCGCCATGGCGAAGACGTGCAGATCGTCGACCGCTCTCAAGACTGGGGCATGCTCGCGCTCTCCGGTCCCGCCTCGCGAAAGATCCTCGCGCAACTGACCGAGGCAGATCTTTCGAACGCGGCGTTTCCCTGGTTATCGGGTCAGGAAATCGCGGTGGCGGGCCTCCCCTGCTACGCCCTTCGCGTCTCGTTCATCGGCGAGTTGGGTTGGGAGCTGCATGCGCCGCTCGACGGGGTGGCCGCGCTCTACGCCGCGCTCTTTGAGGCCGGAGCCGCGCACGGGCTGGTCGATCTTGGCGCCTACGCGTTCAATGGCATGCGTATGGAGAAAGCGTATCGCGCCAGTGGCGAACTGACCACTGACATCGGCCCTTACGATGTCGGGCTGGAGCGCTTTGTGAAAGCGGAGGGCCGCGATTTCATCGGGCGCGATGCGCTTCTGGCGCGGTCGCCCGAATGGGAACTGCTCTACGCTGAGCTGCACTGCGATCAGATCGACATCCATGGCGGCGAACCTGTGCTGTCGCACGGAAACGTTGTCGGTCTGACCACCTCGGGCGGATACGGCTACACCGTCGGCAAATCGCTCGGCTGGCTGTTTGTCCGGAAAGGAACGCCGGTTCAGGGCCTCGCGGTGCAAATCCTCAACGAAGCGATTCCCGTTACGGCGCATCACGCGCCGCTCTTTGATCCCGACAATTCGCGCCCGCGCGCCGAGGACTGAACGATGAGCAACACCATCACTGGCGGCGAGGCCGTCTATCGCGTGCTCAAGGCCAATGGCGTCGACACCGTGTTTGGCCTTCTGGGCGGTTCGATGCTCGAGCTCTACGACGCGCTCTATCGAGGCGGCGAGATCGCCTATGTCGGGGCTCGAGACGAGCGGGCGGCGGGCCATATGGCCGACGCTTGGGCCCGCATGACCGGCAAGCCCGGCGTGGTTCTCGGCGCGCAGGCGGGACCCGGCGTCGCGAACATCGTCACGGCCGTCGCCGAGGCGCATCTGGCATACTCGCCTCTGGTCGTGATCGCAGGCGCCATCACCCGCGCCGATCAGGCCAAGGACACATTTCAGGAGATCGACCAGGTCGCGCTGTTCTCGCCGATCTGCAAGCGCTCGATCATGGTGACCGCGCCCTCGAGACTTGCGCCGATGCTCGAAGACGCGATCCGGCTCGCCAATTCGGGCCGCCGGGGGCCAGTGGTGCTGCACGTGCCGCGCGACCTTTTCGCTGCGGAGACGCCTGCGATCGATCCAGCCCCGGTGGCGATCGCGCGTCCGGGCCCAGCGGCGGCGGAGGACGTGGCGGCCATCGCTTCGCTGCTATCCGGGGCGCGGCGGCCTGTGATCGTGGCCGGCGGCGGCCTCAAGTGGGGGCAAGGGCGCGCGGCCCTCGCCGCGTTGGCCGAGGCGCTGGAGATCCCGGTGGTCGCCTCAACTGGCCATGCCGACGTGATGCCGCACGGCCATCCCTGGTACGCGGGTCAGGGCGGACCGCGCGGCAATAGGGTTGCGAGCCGCCTGACGCGCGAAGCCGACGCGATTGTCGTGCTGGGCGCGCGGCTGGGGTTCAACTCGACCTTCCACTCGAACGACTTTGTCGGGGCCGACGCCCGGATCGCCCATGTCGACATCGACGGCGCTGCCGTTGGGCGCTACTTCCCCGCCGAGATCGCCGTTCAGGCCGATGCGCGACTGACGGCCGAGGCGTTGCTCGGGGCGACGGCTAAGCCGGAAGCGGCGGACTGGCGCGCGGGTTTCCACGCCGACATGGAGAGCCTCGCCGCCGAGCGCGCCGCCGAAGCCGCGATCGCGACGCTGCCGATGCATCCGCGCCGTGCGCTCGCAGAGCTGCGCGCGGCTCTGCCGCGGGATGCGATCGTCACGCTCGACACCGGCAACACCTGTTTGCAGGCGGCGGACCGGCTCGCCCACTACGAGCCGCGCAGCCTGATCACGCCGCTCGACTTTGGCCTCGTCGGCTTTGGCCTCGCCGCAGCGATCGGGGCCAAGGCCGCCGCACCGTCCCGTCCCGTCGTGGCCGTGATGGGCGACGGCGCGGTCGGCTACACGATGATCGAGATTCAGACAGCGGTCTCGCACGACCTGCCGATCGTCGTGGTGGTGCTCGATAACGAAGCCTGGGGCGCGGAAAAGGCGTACCAGCAGGAGTTCTATGGCGGCCGTCTGCTTGGCGCCGAAATCCAGTCGCCGCGCTTTGACAGGTTTGCGGAGCTGTGTGGCGGAGCCGGGCTCTGGGTCGAGGGCCCCGGCGCTCTCGGCCCGGCGCTGGAGGCGGCGATCGCCTCCGGGCGAACGACCGTGATCCAGGCCAAGATCGATCCGAACGCGCTGATGACCTTGCGCAAGGATTTGTTCCAGGCGCCGACAGAGGACTGACCAGAAGATGCGATGGGATGTGATCATTATCGGCGCGGGCAACGCCGCCTTCTGCGCGGCGCACGCCGCGAGAGAGAACGGCGCCAGCGTGTTGATGCTGGAATGCGCGCCAGAGGCGGAAAACGGCGGCAACTCGCGCTTCACGGCCGGCGCGATCCGCTTCGCCTATGACGGCGTCGAGGACATCCGCGCGCTCTGTCCGGATCTGAGCGAGGAACAGATCGCAATGACAGATTTCGGAACGTACACGACCGATCAGTTCTACGACGACATGTTCCGGGTGACGCGCTACAGGACGGATCCGGAGCTGTGCGATCGTCTGGTGACGACGTCGCGCGAAACCATGCTGTGGATACGCGACAAAGGCGTGCGGTTCATGCCGATCTATGGACGGCAGGCGTTCAAGGTCGATGGCAGGTTCCGATTCTGGGGTGGTTTGACGCTCGAGGCGTGGGGCGGCGGGCCCGGACTGGTCGACGCACATACCGCTATCGCCCGCGCCGCCGGGGCCGAGATCCGCTATGGAACCCGCGCGCTATCGCTGCTGACCGACGGCCATGCGGTGACGGGCGTGAAGGCGCGTCGCAACGGCGAAGTCTTCGATCTGCCGGCGCGTGCAGTCGTACTGGCTTCGGGCGGGTTCCAGGCGAGCGCAGAGATGCGGACGCAGTATCTCGGTCCGGGATGGGAGATGGCCCGCGTGCGTGGATCGCGGTTCAATACCGGCGACGGCATCCGGATGGCGATGGAGATCGGCGCCTCGACCTACGGGAACTGGTCCGGCTGTCATGCGGTCGGATGGGACTACAACGCCCCTGAGTTCGGCGATCTTGCCGTCGGAGACGGCTTCCAGAAGCACTCCTATCCGTGGGGCGTGATGGTCAACGCCCACGGCCGCCGCTTTGTCGATGAAGGAGCGGACTTCCGGAACTACACTTACGCAAAATACGGGCGGGTGATCCTCGAGCAGCCGGATCAGTTCGCCTGGCAGGTCTTCGATGCGAAGGTCGCGCATCTGCTCCGCGACGAATACCGGATCAAGCGCGTCACCAAGGTCGCGGCCCCGACGCTGGAGGCGCTTGCGGCAAAGCTCGAAGGCGTCGACCCTCAGGCCTTTTTGCAGGAGATC
>CALDSD010000102.1 GCA_937911325.1 uncultured Neomegalonema sp. | reverse complement strand
AAACGCTCTGGACCTGCGCGACAGGAGCGCTGCATCGCGCCGAGAGCCCGGTAGCAGTCCGACTCGGACTTGGCGATGACCCGAAACGCGATGATGTCCGACAGCTGCTCAAAGCTGACGTCCTTCGACTGCATCTTGCTCCAGATCGAATACGGGCGCTTCTCCCGCCCGTAGACCTCGGCGACCACTTCGTCCGCGCTGAGCAGTTCTTCCAACGCGGCGACGATCTTTGGGATCGCGTCCTCGCCCTGGGTCTGTTTGAGATGAACGAAGCGGCGCATGATCGACTTGCGGGCATCCGCATGCAGGACGCCGAACGCGATGTCCTCAAGTTCTTCGCGCATATGCTGCATGCCCATACGGCCCGCCAGAGGCGCGTAGATCTCGATCGTCTCGCGCGCAATCCTCTGACGCTTCTCGGGCCGCAAATGTCCGATCGTCCGCATGTTGTGGAGGCGGTCGGTCAGCTTCACCAGCAGCACGCGCGGGTCTTTGGCGACGGCCATGAGAAGCTTGCGAAAGTTCTCCGCCTGCGCGTGTTCCTTCGACGCGAGCTCCAGTTGGGAAAGCTTGGTCACGCCGTCGACCAGATCGGCGATCTCCTGGCCGAAAAGGCCAGCGATCTCCTCGCTGGTCGCGTCGGTGTCTTCGACGGTGTCGTGCAAGAGCGCGGTGACAATGGTCGCGTCATCGAGCTTCAGCTCGGTGAGAATCGCAGCCACCTCGACCGGATGATTGAAATACGGTTCGCCGCTGGCCCGCTTTTGCTCGCCATGCGCCTTCACGCCAAACACGTAAGCGCGGTTCAATAAGCTCTCGTCGACGCCCGGATTGTAGGCGCGCACCAATTCCACGAGTTCGAACTGACGGATCATCCCTTCAGGATATAGCTATCCTGACCGATCCGAGAACCCGAATTCCTAGGTTAATCGTTCTTATTCTGAACCCTTGTCAGCGCGGAGGCGTTTCCGCCTGCAGGGCGCGCAGCAGCTCTTCTTCGGTCAGATCCTGATCCGGAGCGTCGACGGTTTCGCCCATCAGCTCGGCCATCCGGTCCTCTTCGGGCTCGTCGACCTCCATATGCTTCTGGCTGGCCTCGATCATATCCTCGTTCAGACCGTCGATGCTGAGCTTCTCATTTGCGATCTCGCGCAGCGCGACGACAGGGTTTTTGTCGTTGTCCCGCTCCAACAGCGGCTCCGATCCAGCCGAAATCACCCGCGCGCGATGAGCGGCGAGCATGACGAGATCAAAACGGTTCGAGACCTTGTCGATGCAGTCTTCGACGGTAACGCGGGCCATGCGGCGCTCCTGCCATGTTCGAGATGGACGGCGTGTATAAGGAAATTCCGCCGGTCGGGCAAGTAGCGCTTGGCGTTTCTTAATCGACCTGAGAGCGCTCCGGGTGTAAGGGGGTGGTTACGCGGAAGGCGCATTTTAGCCCGACCCACACTTCTATCATCGTTGTCGCCCATCTGCAGAGGAGCTCGATCCATGTCGGCCGTAGCCGCGTCTTCGCAGGATCGACCGATGCATGGGATCGTTTTCATTCTGCTCGGCATGACGGCGATCTCGATCAACGATGTGCTGATCAAGGCGCTTTCAGACGGGTATCCGTTGCATCAGATGGTGTTCGTCCGTTCGGCGATCGGGATCATCTTCAGCCTGGCGTTCCTTCAGTTCGAAGGCGGCTGGTCGTTGCTGCGGACCGACCGACCCGGCTTGCATGTTCTCAGATGCCTGGCCGTGATCATCGCGAATATGACGTTCTTCGCGGCCCTCGCCACGCTGCCGCTCGCCGATGCGACGGCGCTGTTCTTCGTGGCCCCGCTCGTCATCACCGTTTTGTCGATCCCGCTGTTGGGAGAGCAAGTCGGGCCCAAGCGGTTGGCTGCCGTTTTCGTCGGGTTTATCGGCGTCCTGATCATGATGCAGCCGGGTTCGGTGTTGGACGGCGAAGGCCCCAGCCTATGGGTGTTGATGCTGCCGATCGTCGGCGCGTGCGCCTATGCGCTGATGCAGATCATGACGCGACGTCTGGGCGGCACAACCGCCGCCTCCGCGCTGGCGGTTTACATCCAGGGCGGTTTCATCGTCGTCAGTTTGCTGTTTTGGGTCGTGGCGGGAGACGGCCGCTACGTCGAGGGCCTTGAGAACGAAAGTCTGATCTTTCTGCTGCGGCCCTGGCGCTGGCCGGACGAGAGCGATCTTGTGCTCTTTCTCGGACTTGGGTTTGCGGCCGCCATCATCGGATACACGATGTCGGCGGCTTACAAATCCGCCAGCCCGGCGACCATCGCGCCGTTCGAGTACGTCGCATTGCCGTTGGCGATCTTCTGGGGCTGGTTCGCTTTTGGCGAATGGCCCAGCCTGCAGACGGGACTGGGCATCCTGTTGATCCTGGGCGCGGGTCTTTACGTCTTCCTTAGAGAGCGCGTCAAAGGCCGCCCCGTCTCGAGCAAGCGCCCGCTGCGCCGGTATTAGGCCGCTTCGCTAGCGGCGCCCGAAGAGCCGAGCCCAGAACCCTCGCTTTGGGTTTTCCAGTGGCGGCGACGCCGCTCGCACCGGCGGACTGGGCGGCGCGGGTTGCTCCGGCGGCGATGGGTCCAATTCGGTACGGGCCTTCTCGATGGCGGCGACGATCGGGCTTTGCGGTTCTGACGTCGCGGCGACTGCGGGCGAAACGACTGCAGGTTCCGCTGCCGCTGGCGTCCCCTTGACGATCCGTTTCAATGCGACCGCGACTTTCTCGGCGTCGCCGTCCCAGAACATCGCGTCTTTCTGGCGCATCAGCGGGATGCGGCTCATATCGGGCTTCCCGACGATCAGCGGCGCCACGGTTTTCTCGCCGTCCACTTCCAAGCCCAGGGCGGCGTTCATTTCAGCGACGGGCCAATCCTTGCCGACGGAGTTCGTCGATACGATCGCCAGAACGGTGCGCGCGGCGCCGAGCGCGACGTTGATCTTCTGCGTGAACTGCTGACCCCAGCCGATATGCTCTTCATCGAGGAACGCCTTCAATCCGAGCTTTTCGCAGGCCTCGAAGATCGGCCGTGCGATCTCGGCTTTGTCCTCGCGCGCGTGGCTGATGAAGATGTCGTAATCGTCCGCGCCAAAGAGCATCTGCCGCAGGAACTTTGGCGGGTTCGGATCGATCTGCGCGAGCTTTGCGCAAAGATTGAGAAAAACCTTGTCCTCCGGACCGCGCACCATCTTCACGAAGGCGAGCTCGCCATAGAGCGTGTTCCGATAGGTGCGATCGGCGTTTGCGCGACTGTCGGCCGAGGCTCCAGGCGCAAACCGACGGAGATGCTCTTGGCCGGCGGCGGGAAGACCGAACTTCTCCCACGCGTGGATCATCGCCCGGATCCGCCGGACGCGCTTTCGGCCGACATTGGGAAACTGATTGACGGTCACCCCGGTGACGCTCTGCCGGACAGCGCGGCTTTGCAGGCGGACCTTGGCCGGGTTCACGCTGAAACCGCAGGATGTGATCGCACGCTCCAACGCTTCACCCACATGCACCGTGTCTTTCAACGTCGCGGATCCGTCGAGATAGGCGATCGACGGCGGCAAGGTCGTCTTGTTGGTCGAGAAGGTGATGTCGTCGGCGTAGCGGGAGTATTTCAGGCCGTTCTCGCGCGCCAACCGGTTGAGACGACGATCGAGGGCCGTGGCGATGTAGTTGGACAGGATGGGCGTGGGCGGGGCCCCCTGGGGCAATCCGTTGCGGTGCGTGCAGATGTTGGCGCAAACGGTCGCCGCCTTGTCGCCCATCAGGAACGGCTGCGCCATGAACAGGCCTCGGACCCGGCCGAAATTGATCGTTGGAAAAAAGTCCGCAAGGTCGACGTTGAGCACCAGGCGCTGACCCTGGTGGATCTCTGCGTTGCTGACGATCGAGCGACCCGGCAGAAAGCCGTGCGACGCCGGATGTGGATTGTGCCGCTCGTAGAGATGCGGAAGCAACGCGTCTTGGGCTTCGCGGATGACGTCGGTCGGGGCGTCGATGCGGCGCACGCCGCCCGAGCGTTTCGGGATCTCAAAGGTCGTGTAACGGGCTGACTCGGGGGCGCCGTACAGCCAATAGGACAAGGACGAGCGGCTCACCTCGAGGAACCGTGCGACGTCGGCGAAATTCTGCAAATGCGAAAGATCGCCGGTCGCAGCCGGACTGCCGTCCTCCTGCATCAGATACCCCCTCATAAGCCGGCTCCCCGCCCCTCGTACTTTAACCTACCCGGGCCGTACATGCTCGCATGTACGGCCCGGGTAAAAGCGAGCGTTTGTTCTTCCGTCGCAGGATCGACAACGGACGTAGAAGGGCGGGTCGCCTCGTCCGAGGGTTCGCGGCGCAGGCGCGATGAGTCAAGTGCGGGAGACCGCAGCCTCTTCGATCGCCGCGATCCCCTCCATCGCCTCGACCGGCAGCGCTTCGAACAATTCGCGCACCGTGACCCCCAAAAACGGGTGGCGCCAGTCAGGAGCCACATCCGCCAGCGGCGCGAGCACAAAACCACGCTCGTGCAGCCGCGGATGCGGCAGGATGATCTGGTCTGGCGCACGTTTCATGGCTTCGGACGTCGTCAAATCCAGCCACCGTTTCGCAGTGTCGACATCGGGTTCGATCAGGTCCCCATAGGCGATCAGGTCGAGATCGACCACCCGCGGCGCCCAACGCTCCGGACGGGCGCGTCCCATATCGGCTTCGACGGCGTGCAGCTGCGCCAACAGCTGCTCAGGCGACATGTCGCAGGCCACGTCCGCGGCGGCGTTGACGAAATCCGGACCCGAGCCGACCGGAAACGCCGGAGTGCGCCACCAGCGGCTGCGGGCGCGCAGTTTCACGCCGCGCGCGTCAAGCTGCGAAAGCGCCTCGCCCAGTGTCGCCTCCGGCGGGCCCCAGCGCGATGGCAGATTCGCGCCCAGGGCGATCAGTATCGGTCGATTTGCACACATAAGATATAAGGCCTATCTCTCGCGGGAGTGGGGCGAAAGCGCCCGTCATTCATTTTCGATGACGCGCATATTATTGGAGTTGCATATGTTTTATCGGGACGAGCGCCTAGCGCTCTTTATTGACGGATCTAATCTTTACGCGGCGGCGAAAGCGCTGGGCTTTGATATCGACTATAAAAAGCTTCGCGCAGAGTTCGCTCAGCGCGGGAAACTTGTCCGTGCGCTTTACTACACCGCGCTGATGGAAGAGCAGGACTACTCGCCGATCCGACCCCTTGTCGACTGGCTCGACTACAACGGCTTCACGATGGTGACCAAGCCCGCGAAAGAGTTCACCGACGCGAGCGGGCGGCGGAAGGTCAAGGGCAACATGGATATCGAGCTTGCTTGCGACGCCATGCAGCTTGCGGACAACCTCGATCACGTCGTGCTGTTCTCGGGCGACGGCGACTTTCGGGTTCTTGTCGAGGCGATCCAGCGCAAGGGCGTGCGGGTCTCCGTCGTGTCGACGATCCGGTCGCAACCGCCGATGATCGCGGACGAGCTGCGGCGCCAGGCGGACAACTTCATTGACCTTGAAGACCTGCGAGGGATCGTCGGCCGAGAACAACGGAGCAGCGGTCAGCAGAGCGATGATCGAATGGAGTCGGACGACTACTTCGATGAGGACGAGCGCGAGTGACACAGACCGCGACCGCGGAGCCTGAAGCGAGCTGCGCGCTGTGTCCGCGGCTGGTCGCCTACCGTGAAGAGAATACAGCGAAGGAACCAAGTTGGTTCAACGGCGCCGTTCCTTCTTTTGGCGATCCGAACGCGCGTTTGCTGATCGTCGGGTTGGCGCCGGGGGTTACGGGCGCGAACCGCACCGGTCGGCCGTTCACCGGCGATTATGCGGGCGACCTTCTCTACGAGACGATCGCTGATTTCGGCTTTAGCGCGGGCGACTACGCCGCTCGGCCGGATGATGGTTTGACGCTCAAGGACGCGATGATCACCAATGCGGTTCGGTGCGTCCCGCCCGAGAACAAGCCCACAACGGCGGAGATCCGCGCCTGCCAACCCTTTCTTCACGCTCGGATTGAACGGTTGTCGGCTCTGACGTCGATCTTATGCCTGGGCAAGATCGCCCATGACAGCGTCTTGCGTACGCTCGGCTGCAAGCTGTCGGCGGCGCCCTTCGCCCACCAAGCGCGGCACGAACTGCCGGCGCCGGATGGTCGAACGCTTGATGTTTTCGACAGCTACCACTGCTCGCGGTACAACACGAACACCGGCCGTCTCACGCGCGACATGTTCCGATCTGTGTTTCGAGATATCCGCGCCAGCCTCGATTAGCGCTCGGGGTGGAGGTCGATCACCTGCATCGTCGAGAGGACGTCGATCCAAGTCGCTGCGGCTTCCTCCGGGCTCGACCTGTAAGGCGTTATGAACGATATCACGTAGAGGCGCGCGTCGCCGTCATAAACGCTGATCTCATGGACGCTGACGTCTAGCAGGCCGTCGCCATCCACGTGTTGCGCGTCCATGCGCATCTTGATGCGCTGCTCGCCCACGTTGCAGTCCAGCGGATCGCCGAAATGGGTGCGATCGCAAATCGTGCCAAACCATCTGTGGGGCGTCTGTCGCATCCCGGTTGTGATCGGCGTCCGTTCGATGGCTTGAGGTCGCGCCAGCACCGTCACGCGGGCGACATTCCCGATCTCCGCATCGCCGAGCCGGATCAGCGGCCCCGTATGCCGCTCTTGAAACAAAGCGTCGTCTCTGACGCCGAGATATGTCGATTCGGCATCCACCGCGAGCGCCCAGACGACGAACGAGGATGGTTGCTGAAGGCAGTTGGCGTCAAAACGCGTCGTGCCTTCTCCCAGCGCCGACAAGCGGCCCTCAAAAGGTTGAGGCGCATCTTGAGATGTCTGAAGACAGGCATGCGCGTGAGAACTCACCGCCAACAGGCCAATGGCGGCGATCGCAGCGCGCAGAGAGCGTCGAGTAGGCGCCAAACACTCAAGCAGTATTGGCGGGTTAAAAAGGTTCATCACTCAGGTCCTCCAAACAGTCGTGCAAACACACGCGTTAACAGGCCGTCCACCCCAGCGATTTCCACCCAATCACATGTATTTATATGCGATTAGGTTTTAGAAGAACACGATTTCACAAATACTCCAACTAGATTATTTGCCGCAGTGTTCAAATTTTGTTGTGGCTAATGTGAGTGCACTTGTGGCTAATAATTGAACACTCGCAGTAAGGCGACGGATAGTGTTCTTTTCCCAAGCAGTCGCGGCCGCGTCCTGTCGTTTGACCCGATGAGCGGAACCTTTCGACACAGCCATAGAACAACGCTAAATCACACAGTGGGTTGAGATCTAAAGCTCGGAAACGAATAGCGTTACTCGGCGCAAGCTTGGAAAGTGACATGACGAACAAACCTCGCCTCACCCTGTTCCTCGCCGCGCCGCGCGGTTTCTGCGCCGGCGTCGACCGAGCCGTGAAGATTGTTGAAATGGCTCTCGAGAAATGGGGCGCGCCTGTGTATGTGCGCCACGAGATTGTGCACAATCGCTACGTGGTCGATGGGCTCCGAGCAAAGGGCGCCGTGTTTGTCGAGGAGCTGTCAGAGTGCCCGACGGACCGCCCGGTCATTTTTTCGGCCCATGGAGTACCGAAGTCGGTGCCTGCCGAAGCCGAGCGCCGGCACATGCTGTACGTCGATGCGACCTGTCCGCTTGTGTCCAAGGTCCATATCGAAGCAGCCCGTCATCATGAGCGCGGTTTGCAGATGGTGATGATCGGGCACGCCGGTCACCCCGAGACGATCGGGACGATGGGGCAGCTTCCAAGCGGCGAAGTTCTGTTGGTCGAGACCGTCGACGATGTGGCGACGCTTGAGGTCCGCGACCCCGAGAAGCTGGCCTACATCACCCAGACGACGTTGTCGGTCGATGACACCGCTGCGGTGGTGGCTGCTCTTCAAGCGCGGTTTCCGGCGATTGTCGGTCCGCACAAGGAAGACATCTGTTACGCGACGACCAACCGCCAGGAGGCGGTGAAGGCCGTGGCGCCAAAGATCGAAGCGTTGCTGGTGATCGGCGCGCCGAATTCGTCGAACTCCAAACGTTTGGTGGAGGTCGGCGCAAAGGCTGGGTGCGCCCAGGCGATGCTGGTTCAACGCGCCAGCGAGATTGACTGGGAGCGTCTGCGCGGCGTTCGCGCTGTTGGGATCACAGCAGGGGCGTCCGCGCCGGAAGAGCTGGTGGACGAGGTGGTTGACGCCTTTCGCGCGCGGTATGATCTGACCGTCGAGAAAGTTGAAAACGCGGTCGAGAACGTAGAGTTCAAGGTCCCGCGTGTTTTGCGTGAACCGACCGCCGGCGCGTCGGCCTGACCCATCGTCCGGAAAGCAAAGCCTCCATGACAGATCTTGTCGCCTATACCGATGGCGCTTGCAGCGGCAATCCCGGCCCTGGCGGCTGGGGCGTCCTGTTGCAGGCGAAAGACGGCGAGACGGTTCTCAAAGAGAAAGAGCTTTCGGGCGGCGAAGCCGAGACGACCAATAACCGGATGGAGTTGATGGCGGCGATTTCGGCGTTGGACGCTCTGACCAGATCTTCCGTCGTCACCGTCGTCACGGACAGCACCTATGTGAAAGGCGGCGTCACCCAGTGGATGTTCAACTGGAAGCGCAATGGTTGGAAGACCGCCGACAAGAAACCCGTGAAAAACGAAGATCTTTGGCGGCGCCTCGATGAGGCGCAAGCGCGCCATCGCGTGACGTGGGAATGGGTGAAGGGTCACGCAGGGCATGAAGAGAACGAGCGCGCCGACAAGCTCGCGCGCTCCGGCATGGCGCCGTTCAAACCGAGGAAAGCGCTCACGCAGACGCAGGACCCGGTCGATGAGGGCGCCAACAAATAACCGCTAGCGCGGGCTGCCGATCTTTCCGGTCTTCGACAGCAGGATCGCCACCGGGCGCGTACTCTCGAATTGCGCCAGGACAATCGCCAGAACCATCATCAGCGGGACGGCCAGGAACATGCCGGCGATGCCCCACATCGCTCCCCAGACCAGCAAGGACAGGATGACCACGAACTCAGAGAGGTTCAGCTGTTCTCCCGTCATTCGCGGCAGCAGGATGTTGCCGAGGAAGAACTGCACCACCGCCAGAGCGCCGATCATGCCTAGCATGTCGGCGTAGTTGTCGAACTGCACGAGTCCGAAAAGGGCAGGAAGCACGACGCCGACGAAGGTGCCGATCGTCGGAATGTAATTGAGCGCGAACGCCAGGAAGCCCCAGAAGGCTGCTCCCTTCAGGCCGAAATACGAGCAGATGACATAGGTCGACAGGCCGACGGCGAGGCTGACCACGGTCATGATCCAGACATAGAGGCGCGTGTCTCGACCGATGTCCGCCAGCACCTGTTCGACGCGGTCGGCGCGCCCGTCCTTGGGGAAAAGAGCGCGGATCTTCGCGTCGAAGTAGCGTTGATCGAGCATCAAGAACAAAACGAACAACAGCACCACCGAGATGTCGCCGGCGGTATTGGTGACAATGTCGAAAACGCCCCGGAGCAGGCCCTCAAGTTGAAGCGCTTGCAGCTCGTTGCTGACGTCGAACTCACGGTCGACGCCGATCAGCCCCGCCGCGGCCCTCAGCGCTTCGTTGAGCTTGGGCTCGAGCTCGCTCATTCCATCGCTCAGCTCTGAAATATTGGCGACGACAAGCCGGCCTACCAGGTAAGCGCCGGTCAGAAGCCCAACCGCGGCGATCGCACGCGCCAGCCCGCCCGGAATGAAGCTGCACAGGGGGAGGCTCCGAATTCCGTTTGCGATCGCGTTGACCAGGAACCAAAGCAAGATCGCCAGCGCCATCGGCGCGAGAAAGTCTGAGGCCAGGGTGAGCACGGACACGACAAGAGTGGCCAGAGCGAGGATGTAAAAGGCGCTCCGCAACTCGTCGCCGGAACGTGCGGTGTCGGCGCCGCTGGTCTGGCCCTTTTGTGGTTCCGCCGCGTCGTTCGCCAGGTGATCTGCCGCCATGTGCTCTACGCCCTCTTTCAGGTTGCCATCCTGCGCAACGCCGCTATCCCTCCGCGCGACCATATCGTTGGTCCGCTGCGTTTTCGAGACAGCATTGACGACGACTGAGGGAGTTTAGATGGCTGATGCACAGACGACGACAGACGACGCGGCGCGCGACAAGGCGCAGCGCTCGATCCTGATCACCGGTTGTTCCAGCGGGATCGGGTATGCGTCTGCGCACGGTTTGAAGCAACGCGGTTGGCGCGTATTCGCGACCTGCCGCAACGCGGCGGATTGCGAACGATTGCGCGGCGAGGGCCTCGAGGCTTTCGTGCTCGACTACCAGAACATGGACAGCATCGCCGCCGGCGCTGATGAGGCGTTGTCGCGGACAGGCGGTCGCCTTGACGCGCTCTTCAACAACGGCGCATTCGCCTCTCCGGGCGCTGTCGAGGATCTGCCGACGGATGCGTTTCGAGAGATCTTCGAGGCGAACTTCTTTGGCTGGCATGAACTGACCCGGCGCGTGTTGCCGACGATGCGTGCGCAGGGACATGGACGGATCGTTCAAAACTCGTCGGTTCTGGGGTTCTGCACGCTCAAGTACCGGGGCGCGTATCAGTCCACAAAGTACGCGCTTGAAGGCTATACGGACACGTTGCGGCTGGAGCTGAAGGGGTCGGGGGTGGAGGCGGTCCTGATCGAGCCCGGCCCGGTCGACAGCCGGATCCGGCAGAATTCTTACGCGCATTTCAAGAAATGGGTCCGTTGGGAAGGCTCGCCGCATGCGGCGATCTACCCGAAGGTTGAAGACCGGCTCACCGCCGAAGTCGTCAAAAGCGATTGGGAGCTGCCAGCAGAGGCCGTGGTGAAAAAACTTGTTCACGCGCTTGAAAGCCCGCGTCCTCAAGCGAGGTACTATGTGACGACGCCAACCTATTACATCGCCTTCATGAAGCGGATTTTGAGTACGCGCGCCCTCGATCGTTTGTTGATCAAACAGTCCTATTGACGCGCCTGAAAGGACGACGATGTCGCAATATCTCTATTTCCTCATCCCCATTGCGCTTCTGTCGGTGGCCGCAGTGCTGATCCTTGGACTTGGCTCGTTCTTGCAGGAAGGCGAGGCGGCTCGGCGCCGTTCAAACCGGCTGATGCAGTGGCGCGTCGGCCTGCAATTTGTGGCGCTGGTCGTGATCATGGCGTTTCTCTGGGGCGCGGGGGCGGGCGACTAACCGGCCCAATCCGGTTCGCCGCCCGCTCCGGCTATTCCTCGGGGATGGTGTCGCGCACGTAGAAGTTCCCCGATTGGGCTGTGGCGAAGAACGAAAGGCCACTCAACCGCCAACCGTTCTCGGTTTTGACGAACCGGTGCTCGTAGTTCCCCCAGACGTGCCACAACGGGTCGCCGCCGTTCTCCGGGAGAGCGCCCGCTTCCAAGCGGTTCCAGGCGTAGCCGTGGCTCAGCATGACGGGGGTCCTCGCATCCTCGAAGCTGACACGGTGGTTGCCGCGCAGATGAAAGCTGGTCTTTGAAGGTTTCAGATTGCCGGCCCATCCAGCGATCAGCGCGTCGGCGGGGATCGTGGCCGGCGCGACGCCCGTCAGCGAGGCGAAGTCCACCTGAATCTCGTCGATGAACAACGAGCGCGCCAGCGTCCAGTCTTTCGCGTCCACCGCAGCGTCGAGACTGTCGACGATACGGATCATCTCCTGCACATCGACAAGAGTGGCCGCTGTTACAGGATCGCCGTCGAGCCGATCTGCGCTGGCGATCATTGGCGTCGCCGTCAAAATCGCTGCGGCGAGGTAGGCGGTTGTTGCTCCAAACATCTGCATCGTTTCAGTTCCTCTTGCTTTGGGGGCGTTCAGGCGAGTTGGCCGCCGGTGACGTCGAGGTCCATACCGTTCATCGATGTCGCGGCGTCTGAAGCCAGGAACATCACGGCTTCCGCCATTTCATGCGCGGTCATGATCCGTGGAGTGACAAAGTTTGGCGCCATGGCCTCATAAGTCAGCCCTTGGAAGTCGAAGGACTCGCGCAGCATCGGCGTGTCCACCGCGAGCGGTGAGATCGAGACGACGCGGATGTTGTCCTTTGCGCTGGTCGCCGCGGCCGCCTTTGTCATTCCGATCACCGCGTGCTTGGACGCGTTGTAATGCGCGGTGGCGCCAAAACCGCGATGGGCGGCGACGGAAGCCATGTTGACGATGACGCCGCCGCCTTGCTGCTTCATCACCGGCAAAGCGTATTTCAGACCGAAAAAGACGCCGTCTGCATTCGTCGCCATCATATCGCGGTAGTTCTCGACGGAGATTTCTTCGATCGCGCCGGGCGTCATGAAGATCCCTGCGTTGTTGAAGAGAACGTCGATCCGGCCATAGGTCTCCACTGTCGCCTCGACGAAGCGCTTTACCTGATCGGGGTCTCGGACGTCAGTTTGGACCCATGTCGCTTCGCCGCCGGCGGCGCGGACCGACCCCTCCACCTCGCGGCCCAGAGCGTCCCGTCGGGCGCAGAACATCACGGCGGCGCCGGCCATGGCGAAAGCCCGCACGGTTGCTTCGCCGATGCCCGAATTCCCCCCGGTTACAGCGATCACCTTGCCTTTGAACGGGCCGTCAGGATCTGCGGTGGCCGTCGCTTCCCTGGGATTGAGGCTGTTGGCGGCGGCTTGCCCGGCGAACAGCGCCCCCGCGGCGGCCACGCCAAGCGAGAGGGCGGCGCGTCGGGAGGGATCAAAACTCGGATTGGTCATTGTCTTCTCCTTGAGAGGCTTGGCGCTACGAGCCGCAGCTCACGAAAACGAGGGCGATCGGACATGCGGCGATGGTCATTCCGCCGCCCCATAGAAGCGAGGAGACGACCTCGCGAATGTCGGATGCAGCGTCGGAAAGCTTCAGCGTCTCTTGCGTGTTCATGATCGGCTCCGTCGTTCGTGTTGCGGATGTCCACAACATGACGGCGCGCCCGGATGGGCGCAGGCGCAGGAATTGCGCTCTGATAGGCGTTTCTTGCGCTCCCGCCGATCAGGCGCGCATGGATCCAGGGGTATTGTTGAAGTGGCGCTTGAAGTGTTTGCCGAAGCGCGAAACGTCTTCATAGCCGACGCGGTGGGCGATCTCTGCGACAGGCAACGCAGTCGTCTTTAGGAGCATCATTGCAAGATCGAGCCGTTCTTTGATCGCGTATTGCAGCGGCGAGCGTCCCGTCGCCTTCTTGAAAGCGCGCGCGAAATGAAACGGGCTCATGGCCGCCTCAGCCGCCAGTGTCTCCAGCGACAGATCATTGGCCAGGTTGTCGTTGATGTAGGAGATCGCGCGCCGCAAGCGGACGTCTTCGATCGCCTGGACGTCGGGTGACGCCTCGCCGGCGAGTTGAGCGACATGCGCCGCGAGCGCCCGGTCCATCGTCTGGCGATAGAGCGTCGGCGCCGCGTCCGACAGCGTGGCGAGAGTCTTCGACATCTGGAGCGCCAACGGATCGATTGCGCCGAACACTGGCGCGATATGCGCCGGCCGATCGAGCCCCACCTCCGCAAGAAGTTCGGCCGAGATCTCGACCGACAGAAACTCATGCGCCTCGTCGAATTCGCAGACGCCCTGGGCCCCCGCAGGCAGCAGCCAGCCCTGCTGAGCCGACAGAGGCGTATCGACGGGTTTGTCGGACCCCAGGGAGATCCGATGGTCCGGTTGGTCGATGAGAAAAACGCCGATCGACACGCCGGAGATTGAAAACGCGCCGCCGCCCGCCGGGCTTTGTAGTCGCGCGGCGATCACCGACGGGGGCTTTTCCGACGACCGGGTCATGCGTTGAGAGATAGGTCGTCGTCGTCATTTCCGCCAATCCGCGCCGTCCTGCGGAAGATTTGCAGTCGACGCCACGGACAAGGCTGCCATATTGCCGTGTCCAAGACACCCCGGGCGGAAATGACGGGTGCGCTTACACGTCGGAACAAAAGGAAACGTCATGGTCGTCCTGAACAAGATCTACACGAAGACCGGCGACGCGGGAGAGACGGCGCTTGGCGACGGTCAGCGGGTCGCGAAACACTCTGCGCGCGTCGAAGCCTATGGAACTGTTGACGAGGTCAACGCCCAGATTGGGGTCGCCCGGCTCGTGGCGCAGGGGTCTCCAGACGCCTCGAGCATGGACGAGGCTTTGGGGCGCATTCAGAACGATCTCTTTGATCTCGGCGCTGATCTGTGCACGCCCGAGACCGAAAAAGATCTCGGATACGAGCCGCTTCGCATCGCCGAGGCTCAGGTCCTGCGGCTGGAGGCTGAGATCGACGAGATGAACGCGCGCCTCGAACCTCTACGCTCCTTCATTCTTCCGGGAGGCTCGGCGCTTTCCGCGCATCTTCACACGTGCCGCACTGTCGCTCGGCGCGCCGAGCGCCGCGTGGTCGCCTTGGCGACGATGGAGACCATCAACGAGCATGCGGTAAAGTATCTCAATCGATTGTCCGACTGGTTCTTTGTCGCGGGGCGCATCTCGAACGACGACGGCAAGTCGGACGTGCTTTGGGTTCCCGGCGCTAACCGCTAAAGGCGCGGTTTTGCGTGGATTCGGCGTGGGATCTCGTCAGCCGCGTGTCCCAGCGCCGCGTCGTTCCCTCTAGGCGCGATCAGCGCCCCGTGTTTGCGAAAGGCGGCGGATTTGCCGCAGTCCGCCGACGCTGCGTCGTGAATTGACGAACCGAGCGACGGGTCGTTACCGTATCCCGTCGGTTTTTCGCTCTTACGCTCGGCGCCAGCGCGCTATGAGCGTTCAGAATGCTAGGTAACGTAATCAAATCCAATGGAGGAACGCGCCCATGAAGGTGCTCGTGCCGGTCAAGCGCGTGATTGACTACAACGTGAAGGTCCGGGTGAAAGCGGACAATACGGGCGTCGATCTCGCCAATGTCAAAATGTCGATGAACCCCTTCGACGAAATCGCGGTTGAAGAAGCGATTCGTCTGAAAGAGGCGGGAACAGCGACGGAAATCGTGGCGGTGTCGATTGGCGTGAAAGACGCGACAAAGGTCCTGCACACCGCGCTGGCGATGGGCGCGGACCGTGCGATCCTCGTCGAGGCGACCGACGATCAGGAAAACGATATCGAGCCGCTCGCGGTTGCGAAGATCCTGGCGAAGGTCGTCGAAGAGGAGCAGCCCGGCCTGGTGCTGCTGGGCAAGCAAGCGATCGACAACGACTGCAACGCTACAGGGCAGATGCTCGCCGCGGTTCTGGGTTGGGCGCAGGCCACCTTCGCATCCAACGTCGAGATCACCCCAGAGGGCGCGACTGTGATCCGGGAAGTGGACGGCGGTCTTCAGACCATCAAGATCAAGACGCCTGCGATCGTCACTGTCGATCTGCGTCTGAACGAGCCGCGTTACGCGTCTTTGCCGAACATCATGAAAGCGAAGAAGAAGCCGTTCGAAACGAAGACCCCGTCGGACTATGGCGTCGACGTCGCCCCGCGGCTTGAGGTCGTGAAGGTCGTCGAGCCCTCCTCGCGGCAGGCGGGCGTCAAAGTCGGTTCGGTCGCCGAACTCGTGGAAAAACTCAAGAACGAAGCGGGAGTGATCTAAGATGGCGGTACTTCTCCTAGCCGAACATGACGGCGCGACCGTTTCGGAAGCATCTGCGAAAGCTTTGACGGCGGCGGCGCCTCTTGGCGCCGATGTGCACGTTCTGGTCGCTGGCGGCGGCTCTGGCGGCGCAGCCGAGCATGCGTCGAAACTCTCGGGCGTTGCGAAGGTCCTGCATCTCGACGACGACGCCTATAGCGTCCGCCTCGCCGAGACTTACGCGGCCCTGATCGCGGACCTCGCAGGGTCTTATGACCACGTCGTCGCCGCTGCGACGGCATCGGGCAAGAACATCATGGCGCGGGTGGCGGGGCTGCTCGACGTGATGATCCTGTCGGACGTCACCGAGATCATCAGCGCCGACACGTTCGAGCGTCCGATCTACGCGGGCAACGCGATCATGACCGTCAAGTCGAACGACGCGACAAAGGTCGTTACGGTCCGGACGGCGACTTTCCAGGCTGCTGCGGAAGGCGGTTCGGCGGCCATCGAAGCGATTTCGGCCGGCGCGAACCCAGGTCTTTCCGAGTTTGTCTCGGAAGACAAAGAACAGTCCGACCGGCCTCAGCTCACCTCGGCGAAAATCGTCGTCTCGGGCGGTCGGGCGATGGGCTCCGCCGATAATTTTGCGATCATTGATCGGTTGGCCGAGAAGCTCAACGCGGCCGTCGGCGCTTCGCGCGCTGCGGTCGATTCCGGCTACGCGCCGAATGACTACCAAGTTGGTCAGACGGGCAAGGTCGTCGCGCCCGATCTCTACATCGCTGTCGGCATCTCGGGCGCCATCCAGCACTTGGCGGGGATGAAAGACAGCAAGATCATCGTCGCGATCAACAAGGACGAAGAGGCGCCGATCTTCCAGGTCGCCGATTACGGCCTCGTCGCGGACCTGTTCGACGCGGTTCCCGAACTCGAAAAGGCCCTCGCCGAAGCCGGTTGATCACTGGTCTCGGACGATCTCGAAATCAAAACGTCCCCAACACTGTTGGGGGCGTTTCTTGTTTTGGCGCTAGCGGATCACATGCACGGAACACGGAGCATGGCGCACGACACGCGCCGCCGTCGATCCAAGGAAGTAATCGGTCAATCCCGGCTTATGCGACGCCATAACGATGCAGTCTGCGTTGTTTTGCTCGGCATACTCCACAATCGCGCTTCCGGGACTGCCGCTGATAACGGCCCAGCCGACGTCCGCTCCCGCGCCGCGCGCCATGTCTTCGACTTGGCGCGTCGTTGCGCTTTGAGCGTCTTCAAGCGCGCCCGCCGGCATCTGAGCGGCGACGTAACCGGGCACGGTCTCGATCACGTGCAGCAGCGTCAGTTTCCCGCCATCGGCGCAGAGGCGCCTGGCGATCTCCATGCTGTCGGTGAAAGCGGTCTCGTGATCGAGCGCGACGGGTAACAGGATATGCTGGTACATTTTGCAACCTCCTCCAACGAGTGAAGGCGGTTAAGCGCTTGATCGCTTTGATGCGTGTCAAACGACAGAAGAGTCAGCGCGCCCCAACCCGCGCGCCGCGGCGCCGGAAGACTGCAAATCCGGCAAGCGCGCTCAGCATCAACGGGAGACCTGCAGGCAGCGGCACAGGCGTAATGTCGAGCTCGGCGACCGCGAGCGACGTGCCTTTCCTCAGCTTCATCGAGAACGACGTCAAAGCGACCGGGTCCGAGAAGATGAACTCGACGATGCTGTTGTCGTGTTTGCTCCCAACACCTGCGAAAATGATGTTCACAAGCACGTCGCTCGGATCGATTCCGACAAACTTCAAGCTCTCGTCATAGAACGTCTGTGTAAGCGCTCCATCCTGGCTGAGATCATTGAAGTTCTCGCCTTTGTCGACGTCGAGCAACGTGATCGAATTCACGTAGGTCGCCTTGGAGAATTCAAACGTGACCAAAGGGGCGGCGGTTGAATCGTCCGGGTCCTGGCCGTCGCTTTCATCGACGATCAGCACGAGGCCTTGAGCCGGCGACCCCACGCCGGGCCCGCTGGCGAGATCTCTGTCACCGCCCGTACACGCCGGTTGAGCGCCGCCGCAGTCTGAGTTGAAAAGCGAAACGTTCTGCTTTGACGAGCTTATGTTCGAGATCCCAAACGCGCTGAACTCGTCTCCGTTGAGATGATTGAAGCTCAGATAGGCGCCAGATGGGTTGTCGATCAACGGACCGTCTGGTGTGAAGCGATCGAAGTCCACAGACATGCCTTGAGCTGCTGAACTCACGAGGCAAAACACCCCCGCGGCAAGAGAATTTCTAAACATAGAACCCCCGATATGCTCTCCCCACGAAAGGATACGGATTGGAGTGAAAAAAATCGAGGTGTTTACTTTGTATTTTGCGATATATATCAATTTATATTGGTAAATATCCAACATATTATATTAATTTGTTAAGTTAATACGTTTTTTCGGGACTTGTGCGAGTATTTGCTTAGGTCAGCAACGCTAATCGATCGCGTTAACGACCTGTCGGGTTATCGTCCGAGGCGTCGGATGTATGGGCGATCGCGCCAATCGGCGCGCCTGGGGTGAAAACGATCTCGGCGGTCGGCGTCGGCTCCAGCACACGGCGGGTCTGCATCAGTTCGCGATAGCCCAAGTAGAGGCCGCTGCCGATGATCAGAACCATTCCGGCGATCGTGGTCCATTCAGGGGTCTCATCCCACAACGCATACGCCATCAGCGCGGCCAGCGGCAGATACGTGTAGTCGAACGGAGCGACGATCCCGGCGTCGGCGATCTGGTACGCCCGCGAGATGAGGATGTAGCCAATCATGCCGACCACGCCGATGACCGGGACGATCCACAGATTGTCGCCGGGGAGGCTCCAGTCCCAGCGGAGATGTCGGAACTCTGGCCCCAGAACCAGCGCTTCGTTCAACGCGTAGGACGCCGGCAGCAGCAGGACGCCGGCGAGAGCGATCGTGTACAATCCGAGCGTCAGGGACGTTTCGCGATCTCCGACGCGGCGGGCGATGACCTGCGACGCCGCATACGTCGCTGCCGTGATCAGAGGCAGGATCGCGACCCATTGGAACGTGTCGCCCGTCGGGTTCATGGCGATGACGACGCCGGCGAACCCGACGCCAAGGCTCGCCGTGCGATGGACGCCAATCTTCTCTCCAAGGAAGATCGCCGCGATCAAGGCGGTGAGCAATGGGGCCGAAAAGAAGATCGTGGTGACCTCCGCCAGACCCATGAAGGGAAACGCCGCGTAGAAGAGCGCGAAGCCGAAAGCGAACAGCGCCGCCCGCGTCAGATGCAGCGGCCATAACGGCGAAAGCAATCGATGCGGCGCGCCGAGATACAGGATCAGGGGAACGAGCACCAACACGGCGATCGCGCTCCGCGCCAAGATCAGCATCCAAATGGTGAAATCGCCGAGCAGGAGCTTCATCAAAGCGTCCTGAACCACAAAGAACATCATCCCGACGACAACACAGGCGATGCCCCCCAGGGATCGCGAGGCCGGCGCTTCTATGCTGACGGATCCGGAAGACATCGCTCGGGCCGCGCTGGGAAGTTCATCCTTTGACCGGACACCACCCCCGGCGCGGCGACTGCGTTGTTTCCGACGCAGATGTCGTTTCCGGACCCTTCGAGGTCATTGAAGGCTGCTCTCGCCTGCGTTCACTCAGAATGGCAGCTTCGCGCGCAGTTGGGCGGAGATATCGGCGACGTCCTCACGAGACCTCCCCAGCTCAACGCCTGCGTCAAGCTGGACGCCGTTGGAGCGGGCCAAGGTCAGATCGGCGCCGACAAAGGTGCGGATGGTCTCGTCCTCGTCGAGCGAGAAGCCCAGCGGCTGTCCGGCGACTGTGCCGTCCACATCGTCGCTATCGATGCGCTGTATGTCCGCGCCGAGCCGCAGGCTCGCCGTCAGTGCTGCGCCGTCGAGCGGGCCGAAACCGCTCAACCGGCCCCAATGCAGGATGCGCGCGGCCTGGGCGCGCAGCTCGTAAACGCGGTTCTGACGATCGTCGACGTCAAGCGCATATGCTCCGCCGCTTTCCTCGTAGCCCTCGTTGAAGATGGCGGCGGCGCGCAGGCGGACGCTCGGGCGGAACTGGGCGTCTTCTGCGGGGTCGAGATCAGTGCTGATGGCGATCACGGGCATGATGAAGACGCTGGCGTAGTCGGCGGAGAGGGTCGTCTTCCCGGTCGCGTCGGTGAAGGCGCGGTCCTGATCGAATTGGGAGAAGCCGACCGTCAGACCGACGGAGACGTCGACAGGCCCCAGCGCGGCGCCGGTTTGATATCCGGCGAAGACGTGCCAGCTGTCCGCATCGAACGACCCTTGGCCGTCTTGTTCGCCGAGAGCGCCGCCGATGTAGACGTCTCCCCCAAGCATCTGGCTGTCATAGCCGAAGATCAGCCCGGCCAGCTGGGTGTCATAGGCGCCGCGGTCCGCTGTCTCGTCGGCATTGGCGTAGTGGAAAAACGTCTTGCCCCACAGGGCGTTGGCGCCGCCGCCGTCCGTGTTCCAGGTGAAAGCGTTCTCGCCCTGCGCCGCATCGGCTGTTTCCACGAAGTCCGTTGCGCCGCCGCCCTGCTCCACCGCGTCGACGATCTGCCTTCCCAGGATCGCTTGCTCCTGGTTCGCGGCAGAGAAATTGGTTGGGTCAATGGCGATCAGAACGCCGTCGGGCAGAAGGACGGCGTCGCCAGACGCAATAATCGAGTTCGGGACAAACCCGCCTTCCACCACTTGATCGTCATAAGTGCGGGTCTCCGTATCAATTGTGATCGCACTGTTGACGCCCGGCCCAATGATCAAAGTGTTGTCCGGATTTTTGAAGTAGAGATTGCCGACCAACTCGGTTCCGCGCCGAAGGTCGATCACATTCCGTCGTCCATCCACATAAACTGCGCGGCCAGTAAGCGCGCCAATCTGCGATATGACGCCGCCTTCATTTATGAACTTGTTGTCGTTCCCGTTGATATAGACGCCCCAGTTTAAGATTTCCCCTCGAACTTCTATTCGGCCAGAGTTAATGATCGTGTTGTTGTTATTTACCGCGATCCCTTGAGATGCGTTTTTTGCGTCTACCGAGATATTGCCAAATTTGGTGATCAGGTTGTTGTTTCTTCCGATTATCCCTTCTGCAGAAATATCAACATTTCGAATGGTAATATCTGAGTAGTTTTCAACTATATTACCATCTCGTACATTTATCCCTATCGCCTGATCATTGACTGTGCCAGTGCTGTTGATATCGATCTCGCCGAAGTTTCGTATGGTCGAAGCGTCGTTAGCATTGATGCCGATCCCCCGTTGGTTCGACGTCAGATAAATTCTGCCGAGATTGAGGATTTGGCTGCTATCACCCAAGGTAGCCTCCATTCCTGTCAGCAGAGTAATGCGTCCGGTCCCCTCGAGTATGATGTCACCGCTATTTGTCAGCGCGTTGTTATCGCCTTGAGTGAAGAGGCCCCAAACTGATCCACCGCCATTGGTGATCCAGATTAGGCCGTTGTTCGTGAGGCTGTTCCCGTCGCCGTCCCCTAACAGCGCCGAAGTTCCAACCTGACCTGCGTCGAAGACGACCCCTCCGCTTTCCGACACCGTAATCGCATCGTCCCCGTCGATGATGGCGCCGCCATTGGTCGTGTCGACGGTCCCGTCGATGACAAAGGCGTCTTGCGCCGAGGCGGGGGTGGCGACCAACGACAACGCCGTTGCGCCGAGTAAGGCGTAAAAGCCAAAGAACGGCTTGATGAAACGACGCTGGAATGACGGGGCGTCATCCCTCTGTTTGACCGTCTCGCCGCAAAAGTCTTCCCACATGAGCACCACACTTGCCTTCTACAGATCGGGATTTTGCGCGATCGTAATCAGCTGAGTGCGGCTGTGCTCCAGAGCGTCTCGAGAGACTCCCCGGTAGCCTTAACGATTTGATAAGAGTTTTATCCCGGATGTTGCGGTCGTGTGACTCTCGTGAGTGAAAATATACGCTGAAATATAAGCAAAAACGGTGATACACGCGCCGCGTGCATCGGTCTATATCCCATCGATTCGATGGGCGCGCTCGCGCGGTCCTGCAGCTGCTCGCCCGGGCGGCGTCTTCCGTGGGCGTGGACTCGTCACGATCTGGGTTCTGGCAGAGCGCCCCGACGTCAGAAGGAAAAGGTGGCTTTCAAGCCAGCGCGGACGTCCGAGCGGCTTTGGTTCGAGCGGCCGGCTTCGACGTTTGCGTCTAGCTCGAAACCGTCGGACCGGGCCAGCTTCAGGTCGGCCCCGACGAACAACCGCACTTCCGTCTCGTCGTCCTGCGAGATGTCGAGGGGTTGGCCCGCCACCGTGGTCGAGACGTCGTCGCCGTTCAGGAACTGGAAATCTGCGCCCAGGCGAAGGCTTGTGCTGACCTCGGCGCCGTCGAGTTCGCCGTAGCCCTCGATTGCGCCCCAGTTCACGCCGCGCTCGGCTTGCGCGCGGGCCTCGTAGGATTGGCTATGCCGCGCGTCGACGTCGAGCGCATAGGCGCCGCCGCGTTCCTCGTAGCTTTCGGTGAAGACGGCGGTCGTGCTGAGGCGCAGGCTTGGGCGCAGTTCAGCGGTGTCGGATGGGTCGAGATCGGTGCTGACCGTGACCGACGGGGTCACAAATGCGCTGAAGTAGTCCGACGTCAGCTCTGATGGGCTCCCGCCGTCGGTGAACGTGCGGACCTGATCGGTACGGGCGACGCCGACCGTCAGCTCGCCTTCCAGATCCACCGCTCCAAAGCTCGCGCCGGTCTTGTATCCGGCAAAGAGATGCCAGCTGTCCGTCTCGAAACGGTCCTGACCATCCTGCGACGACAGCGCGCCCCCGAAATAGAGCTCGCCGGCCAGCATCTGACTTTCGTAGCCGACAACGAGGCCGCCGATCTTCGTTTGATACGCAACGCGTTCGTCCGTTTCCTCACTGTCGGAGTAGTGGAAGAAGGTCTTGCCCCAGATCTTGGCCGCCTCCGCCTCACGCGCGTTGAAGCTGAGCACCTGGACGTTCTGGTAATCGGTCGCGATTGAGGCGCCGCGCCCTGCGCTGGCGCTGGCGACGGCGTCCAGAACCTGGCCGCTTAGATCCACCTGCAAATGATCTCCCGCCAGGAAGCTCGTTGCGTCCGCAGAGACGACGGCGCCGCCGACGACTGCGAACCCGCCGCCGCTCGCCGCGACGATGTTCGGCATGACGCCGGCAGTGGTGTCGATGTTCAGCGCCATGTTCAGACCTCGCCCGACCTTGAGCGTGTTGTCGGCGTTGGCGAAGTAAAGATCGCCCACCAGAACCGAGCCTGCGCGCAGGTCGATCGTGTTTTCGACGCCTTCGACGTAAATCGAGTATTTGTTGGCTGATCCGTCGCCGGCGATGAGCTCGCCGCTGTTGACCAGCGTGTTGCCGTCGCCGGTGAAGTAGATGATGCGAATGGCCGTGTTGCTGGCGGTGGATTCAATCCGACCAGTGTTTTCGACGGTGTTGTTGTCTCGCAGCTCAATAACTCTGGGCGCACGGGCTCTCACAAAGACATCGCCATGGTTGATGACAGTGTTGTCATCTCGCCCGTCAGCGAAGTAACCAAACGATCCACCAGTTCTAAGTTCAACGCTGCCGGTGTTCGTAATCGTATTTCCATCATTAAACTCGAATATAGCCGAGTTGTCGCGCGACAGAATGTCGATGTTCCCGGTGTTTTCCACCGAGTTTCCATTGTTTAGTCTGGCGGCATAGCCTCTGTTTCCGCCGTCTATAGTAACTTCACCGGAGTTGATCAGCGTGTTTCCATTAGAGTCGGACTCAAACAAGACGAGGGCGCCGCTACCATTATTTGAATCAAGGTTGACTGCTCCAGTGTTGGTAAGGGTGTTGTCGTCTCCCGTTACATAGAACGCGAAGCCGCTTCGGCTGTTGTCGATTGTAATGGCGCCATCGTTGGTCAGGGCGTTTCCGCCACCGGTTCCTTCAAGTCCAGACACATCGGCGCCCGCCCCGTCAAAGTCGATTGCGCCGCTCTCGGTGATGGTGATGGAGTCGTCGCCATCCAGCGTGTTCCCATCGTTTGTCGTGGCGACGGTGCTGTCGATGACGAAGACGTCCTGCGCCAAGACTGTCGACGCCAACGGAGTCAGGACTGTTGTGAGCATGAACCCGCCAAGAAGCGCCGTGGCCGACGCAGAATGGCGACGACGCATCTGCGTCGCTGAAAGAACTGAGGCCCGCATCTCACACCTTTATCGTAAATAATTACGCACAAACGTATGTTTAGCTGGGGAATTATAACGAATGGTTACATCCGTAGGAGAACCTGCCGGATGGATCAGGCTGGCGACAAATCAACGATTGATGCCATTTTTCTCTGATTTTCGCGGGTTTAATCCGCTTTTGAGAGGCATTCGGCGCAGCGGCCCTCAATCTCGACGACCGCATCCGACAGTTTGAAACCCTGGGTCTTGGCTGCAGCGCCTAAAGCGTGTTGTATCCCGGCGTCATGCAGCTCTGCGGCGCGACCGCATTCACCGCAAATCAGAAAGTAGGCAGGATGACCCTCGGTTGGGTGCGCGCAGCCCGTATAGGCGTTCAAAGACTGCAGCTTGTGTGCGAAACCTTCGCGGATCAGGAAATCCAGCGCCCGATAAACGACGGGAGGTTGCGCGCTGAACCCCTCCGCCTTCAAGCGCGCGAGCAGGTCGTAAGCGCCGATAGGCTCGTGCGTTTCCCATAGGAGTTCGAGAACGCGACGCCTGATCCGGGTCAGGCGCGCGCCACGCTGCGCACAGGCCGCTTCAACCGCCGCAATCGCCGTTTCGCTGCAATCGCGATGATCGTGATCCCCGAAGATATGCGCGTTATCCGCCATGCCGTCGCTCTTCTTTCTTGAGACCCAATTTATGAGGTTAGCCGCCCGCGCGGCAAGTTAGGCGTCAGCCTGCGGCTCCGCGACGTTTTCGACACGCCGGCCCTCCGTTGGACGGAACGCCTTGACCCCAGCGCCCAACAGGCGAAACTCGGGCGTGATTGCGGGTGCTCCGCATAGAAGCAGTGAACCAACAGGATTGGGACCGAGATGGAGATCCAGCGTGTCGGCGTGATCGGGGCCGGGCAGATGGGCAACGGGATCGCGCATGTCTTCGCGCTCGCAGGATACGACGTCCGTCTAAACGACGTGTCTCAAGAGGCGCTGGAGAACGCCGTATTGGTCATCGGTCGCAATCTGGATCGTCAGGTGCGCCGGCAGGCGATCACGGAGGACGAGAAGGCCGCTGCGCTCGCCCGGATCGTCACCACCGTGAAGTCGGAGGATCTGGGCGACTCGGATCTCATCGTCGAATCCGCGACGGAGCGTGAAGAGGTCAAGCGGGCGATCTTCGACAACCTGATCCCGCACCTGTCGCCTGAGGCCATTCTCACGACGAACACATCGTCGATTTCGATCACGCGTCTTGGCGCCGCGACCGACCGGCCGGGCAAGTTCATGGGGCTCCACTTCATGAACCCGGTGCCATTGATGCAGCTCGTCGAGCTGATCCGGGGCATTGCAACGGAAGAGCAGACGTTTGAGACCATGAAGGGCGTGGTCGCCCGTTTGGGAAAGACCTCGGCCAACGCCGAGGATTTTCCGGCTTTCATCGTCAATCGGATCCTGCTGCCGATGATCAACGAGGCGGTCTACACGCTGTATGAAGGCGTCGGGACGGTCGACTCGATCGACACGGCGATGAAACTCGGCGCAAACCATCCGATGGGGCCGCTGGAGCTGGCGGATTTCATCGGGCTCGACACCTGCCTTGCGATCATGAACGTGCTGCACGACGGCCTGGCGGACACGAAGTACCGTCCTTGCCCCCTGATGGTGAAATATGTCGAGGCGGGTTGGCTTGGTCGGAAAGCCGGCCGTGGCTTCTACGACTACCGCGGCGAAACGCCGATGCCGACCCGGTAAACGCCGCTCGGGTAAACAGATCACCTTGCTCCCCATCTCGTGAAGCGCCCGTGTGCGGCGATTGCGGAACGAGTTTCTTTTGCTAGCTCTTCTGTGGGGGCTTTGAAGGAGACTGTGATGCGCATGAACAAATGGTTCTGTGGCGCGTTTTGGGGCGCTTTTGCGGTCGTGATGGCGGCCAGTCCGAGCGTTGCGTCCGACTGGCGCGTAGATCCGGTCGAGAGCAAGCTGATTTTCAACTACTCGGAAGACGGCGCCCGCGCGGTGGGTGGCTTTTCTAAGTTCGAAGCCGAAGCCAACTTTGATCCTAATGCGCCAGAAGCCGCGAAGATGCGTTTGGTCATCGACGTCGACAGCGTCGAAATGCCTGACGCGCTGCGAACGGGTTTCGTGAAAGGGGAAGACTGGTTTGACGTGGCGAACCATCCGCAGGCTCGGTTCGAACTCACCGAAATGGCGCCGGCGGCGCAGCTGGGCATGTTCACGGTCGAGGGCGTGCTGACGATCAAGGAGGTTTCGAAAGAGATCTCGGTGCCGACGCTGGTGGTGATCGACGGCGCGCGGGCGCTGGCCCGGGGGGAGATCTCGTTCGATCGACGCGACTTCAACGTCGATGGCGAGGTGCCTTTCGTGGCGCTTGGGCCGGAGGTGACCGTTGTCTTCAGCCTGGTGGCTCAACGCGCGCCCTAGCGCCTATTCAAACCCGAGTTCGCGGCGGAGTTTCTTGGTCAGGCCCGCCGCGACCAGATCATAGGACGCCTTGATATGCTCTTTGAGCGCGGCGTCAGACAGACCCGGTTCGTCATAGTTCTGGATCCATTTCATCCCGCGCGACGCCAGATAGGGCGCCGGTCGGCAGCCGGGCGTGTCGCTGAGGACCTCGAAGGCGATTTCGGAGACTTTGAACGTGATCCCTGGGCGCCCGCCGGTGTTCCAGAAGCCGATCGCGAAGACCTTCCCGCCGATCTTCCAGACGTCGGCGCCGCCCCACTGCACCACGTGAGTGGTGTGCGGCAGCGCGCGGCAAAAGGCGTTGTAGTCGTCAGGCGTCATGTCGCGGCCTCATCAAAACCATTGAGCACGTTGACGGAGTTCACTCCGATTTCCGCGACGGCGTAGCCGCCCTCCATGACGAACAGAGTCGGCAGGCCCAGCCCGGCAATGCGACGCCCATAATCGGTGAAGTCGTCGCTCTCCAGCCGGAAGAAGCTGATTGGGTCGGCTTTGTAGGTGTCGACCCCCAGCGAAACGACGAGAGCGTCGGGCGCATAGGCGCGAATTCGCTTCAAAGCAGCTTCGAGGGCTTCAACCCAAACGGCGTATGGCGTCTCCGGCGGCAGCGGATAGTTGACGTTGCAACCCTCGCCCGCACCGGCGCCGGTTTCATCAGCCGAGCCAAGGAAATGGGGAAACGCGTCTTCCGGATCGCCGTGCAGCGATAGGAAGAGCACGTCCGATCGCTCGTAGAAGATCTCCTGAGTGCCGTTGCCATGGTGGAAGTCGACATCGAGCACCGCCACGCGCGTCGCGCCGTCGTCTAGGAAGCCCTGCGCCGCGATGGCGGCGTTGTTCAGAAAGCAATAGCCGCCATACATGTCTGTCGCCGCATGGTGGCCCGGCGGGCGGCACAACGCGAACGCTGCGCGATCTCCGCCGCTGACGAGCTTTTGGGCGGTCGCCGCCACCTCCGCGGCCGCCAGCGCCGCTTCCCAGGTTCCATCGCTGATCGAGGTTTCGGACGCGAGGCAGTAGTAGCCGATCCGGCCTTCGATATCCCGCGGTGGGCGGCTCAGCGGCATGGCGCGGGAGGGCCAGCAGGTTGGGATTGCTTCGCCCCGGTACCCTTCCGCCACCCAGTCTTCCCAACAGGTTTGAAGGAAGCTCACAAACGCCGCGTCATGCACGCGCAGCACGGGCGCCAATCCGTGCGGGTGAGGCGCCAGCACCGGTCCCAAATCTCGCTTTGTGATCTCCTGCAGGATGTAGTCGACCCGCTCGGGGCACTCAAACGGCGGCACCAACTCGCCGCCAAAAAGCTCGGTCTTGGAGGCCCGCTTCCGATGCGTCTCGGTGTGGATTGTCTTCAACAGAGCCCCCGGTGAGTGCTTCGGAGAGAGCTTAATCGAAGCCTGGGAGGGGAGCGATCAGTTCTTGATCAGGCGCTCCATGACGGCCACCGCCTCGGCTGAGTCCCACTCGGCGTCGCCCACCAGGCGCGCGACCTCCTTGCCGGAGCGATCGAGAATGAAGGAGGTCGGCAGCCCTATTGCGCCCGCCTCGCGCGGTACGGCGAAGGCGTCGTCGATATAGAAGTCGAGATGCTCGGCCGAGATCTCATCACTCAGGAATGTCTTGGCGCGTTCAATCGCTCCGCCCTGGTCGACGCTGATCGCCACGACGCGGAACGGCTGCCCCTGCAGTTTGCCGGCGAGACGGTCGATGCTCGGCATTTCTTTTTTGCAGGGGGCGCACCACGTCGCCCAAAGGTTCACGAAGACGATCTCGCCTGTGAAGTCGCCAAGGGTGACGGTTTCTCCGGCCGCGTTCACAAACGGCGTCTGCGGAAAGTCCTTCGGCGCCTCGTGAACGACGAGTTTACGCATTTGACCCAATGACAGCGACTTGATGGACCCGAGCGCGGCCGCCGTCGCTGGCGTCTGATCTTCCGCATTCGCATGGGCTGGGGTGGCGCCGAGACCGGTCGCTGCATATAGGAGAGCGATCGCCAGCGCTCCGGATGTCAGGAACTGGCGCGTCCAGGAGGCGGCGGGGCCACGGTTGAAGGTCATTGCGTCAGTCTCCTTGGGCTGTGAGCAGCGTTGCAGCGGGCGTTCCCGCATCGCGGAGGAATATATGAGCGGGTCGAGCTCAAACGAGATGTGGGGCGGCCGTTTTGCGGCGAGCCCCGATCAAATCCTAGAGAAGATCAACGCCTCGATCGATTTCGATCAACGTCTGGCGCATCAAGATATCGTGGGCAGCAAGGCGCACGCCCGCATGTTGGCCGCCCAAGGCGTTCTGACCGAGGCGGATGCGGACGCGATCTGCGATGGATTGGATCGCATCCTCGACGAGATCGAGCGTGGCGAGTTCGCGTTCTCGACCGCTCTGGAAGACATCCACATGAACGTCGAGGCCCGCCTGAAAGAGCTGATCGGCGAGCCTGCAGGGCGCCTTCACACAGGGAGGTCGCGCAACGATCAAGTCGCCACGGACTTCAAGCTTTGGGTTCGGGACCGCATCGACGCGACGGACGCCCAGCTCGAGGCGCTGATCCGCGCACTGCTGGATCAGGCGCAGGCCGGCGCTGATTTGGTGATGCCCGGGTTCACGCATCTGCAGACGGCCCAACCCGTCACCTGGGGTCATCATATGATGGCTTATGTGGAGATGTTCGCGCGTGATCGAGCCCGTTTTCAGGATGCGCGGGCGCGGCTGAACGAGTGTCCCCTGGGCGCGGCGGCGCTGGCCGGGACCTCTTTCCCGATTGATCGGGAGGCGACGGCTCAAACGCTCGGTTTTGACCGGCCGGCGGCGAACTCGCTCGATGCGGTGTCCGATCGGGACTTCGCGCTCGACTTCATGGCCGCGGCCAGCATCTGCGCCACGCATCTGTCGCGCTTCGCCGAAGAGCTGGTGATCTGGTCTTCGGCGCAGTTCGACTTTGTCAGGCTGTCCGACGCCTTTACGACGGGGTCGTCGATCATGCCGCAGAAGAAGAACCCGGACGCCGCTGAACTGGTGCGCGCCAAGGTTGGCCGCATCAATGGAGCCCTCGTTGGGTTGCTGACGGTGATGAAGGGTCTGCCGCTCGCTTATTCGAAGGACATGCAGGAAGACAAAGAGCGCGTCTTTGAAGCGGCTGACGCGCTGAGCCTGTCGCTCGCGGCGATGACCGGCATGGTCGCCGATATGACCCCCAACCCCGACAGGTTGCGGGAGGCAGCCGGGCATGGGTTCTCGACGGCGACCGACCTGGCGGATTGGCTGGTTCGGGAGCTCAACATGCCCTTCCGCGACGCACATCACGTCACGGGCGCGATCGTGAAGCTGGCGGAGACCAAGAATGTCGGTCTGGAAGATCTGGCGCTTGAAGACATGCAAGGCGTGGCGCCGAGCATCACAGCGGCGGTTTTCGACGTTCTCGGGGTCGACAAGTCGGTCGCCAGCCGGGATAGCTACGGCGGGACCGCGCCAGAACAGGTGCGGGCGCAGATCGCGCGGTGGCGCGGCCTGCTCGGTTGAGAGGGAACCCCATGATCAAAGCAATGCTCGCCGTCGCGGTTGCGCTTACGCTGGCTTTCGGCGTTTCCGCCTGTGGGAAGAAAGGTCCGCTCGACCCCCCGCCGCAGGAGACCGAGCAGACCACTTCCGGCTAGGCCTGCGGCCTATTTGAGGTACGGCAGCACGCTGGCGCGCTCGTCGCTCCATACGGCGCCGTCTCCGACCTTTGCGGGTCTCCAGTCGTCTCGCTCGAGGAACGGCGTCAGCGTCGCGCTCTCCTTGGCGAGGACGATCATCACCGACGGCGAGTTGACGGAAGACGGCAGACCAGTCTTCGGTTCGTGGTTCTGGTACGCGCTGACGAGCCCGGCTGCTTGGGCCGCGGCGGCGACCGGTTGCTCGAGATCGTAGTAGCGGTTCGACAGATGGATGGCGATCAAGCCGCCCTCCAGCAGCCGGTCGGCGTAAAGATCCATCGCTTCTTGGGTCAGCAGGTGCAACGGGATCGCATCCGAGCTGAACGCGTCGACAATCAGAACGTCGAAGCCTTTCGCGTTGATCTGGCGGTCGACCTCCAACTCGATCCGCGCATCGCCGACGCGCATAGGCGCGTTGGGCGTGCAATCGGACAAGAAGCTGAAGAACTTCGTGTTCTGCGCCATCTCGACGACCAATGGGTCGATCTCGAAGTACACCCAGTTCTCATGCGGCTTCGCATAACAAGCCAGCGCGCCGGCTCCGAGCCCGACAACGCCAAAGTTCTCGTCGCCGCGCGCCTGGGCTGCTGCGATGACCTGCGAGAACGGGCCGCCGCGGTAGTAGTAGGTCAACGGCTCTGGTTTGCGCTCGGGTCCGATGTTCAGATCTTCAATGCGCTGCGCGCCGTGGTTGGTCGTCCCGTGAACCAGCGCATGGGTTCCGTGATCGACGTTGCGGACGATTGAATAGGCGCCAAAGAAGCTGCGGTCCCGCTCGACGACGCGCTCATCATCCTGCGCGACATGGGCGAGCACCAGGGTCGCCCCCGCCAGAATGGCGAGGCGCCGGCGCGAGTCGCCGTTGCGCACCATAAACAAGGCGGCTGCGAAGGCCGCGAGCCACCAAACGTAGTTCGGCGTCGTCGAAACGGTGAGGAGGCCGAAAACCGCCGCGCCGGCCAGCAACGCCATCGGCGCCAAACCAGGCGCGATCGCCAGCAGGTCCTGACGCCAGCTCTTCGCGCCTTTCGCGACCACAAGGGCGCTGAGCGCGAGCGCGAGCGGGTATTCGTAAACACCGTTGAAAATCGCCGGTGCGAGCAGCGAGTTGAACAATCCGCCGACGGCGCCGCCGGCCGACATCGACAGGTAGAACGCCGTCAAACCTGCGCGACCTGGGCGACGGGCGACCAGCGCCGTGTGGAACGCGAGGGCGGCGAAGAACATTCCGGCCAGATAGATCGCCATGATCCCGAACCCGGCGCCCTTGGAGAGCCCGCTTGTCACCAGGAACACGATGATCGCCAGGAAGGCGACATGCACCCGCTCGATCTTGTCCGTGAAGCGCGGTCCCCAGCTCGAGAAGGAGATGACGAAGGTGCCCAGATACAGCGCGAGCGGCGCCAGCCAGACGAACGGGAACGAGCCGACATCGGTTGAGATCTTCAGCGTCGCGCCGAGCATCACGGACGAGGGGACGGCGGCCAACGCGATCCATCCGGCGATTTGCGTCCAATTCAGAGGGGTTTCAGCGTCTTCCTCGCGGACCTCGGTCGCCGTCTGCAGATCGACCTGGGTTTCGACCGAGCTTCGCAGCAGGTAAAGCATGCACACCGCAAGCGTGACGCCGAAGATCACATAGCCGACCAGCCAAATGCTCGACATCGTGCTGGTGGACAAGAACGGCTCGAGCAGCAGCGGAAACGCCAGAAGCGCGCCGAACGAGCCGATATTGCTGGCCGCATAAAGAAAATACGGATCGTCTGAGCCGCGCCCACGGGTGGCCCCATACCAGCTTTGCAGCAGGGGGGCGTTCGCGGACAGCGCGAAAAACGGCGCGCCGACCGAGATCAGGAGCAGCCAGAGCAGCTGAAACGTCACGCCGGTGCTGGACGGCGCCCAATCGGTCGGGGCGGCGAAGGGCAGGAAGGCGAACCCAAGCAGCACGACGCCGGTGTGAATCGCGACCTGGCGACCTGGGGTGAAGCGGTGGGATAGCCAGTGCGCATAGGCGTAGCCCGCCAGAAGCAGCGTCTGGAAGAACAGCATCGCCGTCGTCCAGACAGTTGGCGACCCCCCGAGACGCGGCAGCGCCATCTTTGCGAAAAGCGGCTGCACCGAGAAAATCAACGTTGCGCTCAGGCAGATTGCGGCGCCAAACCAGACAATCGCGGCGCGATCGCTGAACAAGGTATGGTCCACGCGGCGGAAGGTCTGCTCTGCGCTGACTTTCAGGCGTTGACCGACGGCCTCGATCGCTAAATGTTTCAGCATGCTGGCTCCGGATCTTGGGTGATCAGACGGCTTTCGGAGCCATGAGTTACGCAGAATGGTTTTGTGATTAGGTTAAACGTGGGTCCATTCAGGCGCTTGTGCGCCAGTCGGGACCGGCTTTCGGAGACTTGGGTTGGATCATTTTTTGTATCGGGACGGCGCGCTTTACGCCGAAGATGTCGCCATCTCCGACATCGCCGCCGAAGTCGGCACGCCGTTCTTTTGCTATTCGCAAGCGACTTTGGAACGGCACTTCCGTGTCTTCGAGGAGGCGCTCAGCCCGCTCCAGCACCTGATCTGCTATGCGGTGAAGGCCAACTCGAACCTGGCGGTTATTCGTTCGTTAACCCGAATGGGAGCCGGCGCCGACGTCGTTTCAGAAGGTGAGTTGAGACGAGCGCTCGCCGCCGGCGTCGCCCCTGAGAAGATTGTCTTCGCCGGGGTCGGCAAGACCCGAGACGAGATGGCCTATGCGCTCTCGGTCGGGGTCGGACAGTTCAACGTCGAGTCCCTTGAAGAGCTCGAGGCCCTGAACGCCGTCGCTGTCGCGGCAGGGCGAAAGGCGCCCATCGCGCTGCGCGTGAACCCCGACGTCGACGCCAAGACGCATGCGAAGATTTCAACCGGGCTGTCTGAGAACAAATTCGGCGTGCCCATGGCTCAGGCGCAAACCGCTTATACGGCCGCCGCTGACATGGAGGGCATCGAGGTCGTCGGCGTCGATGTTCATATTGGCTCGCAGCTTACGGATCTTGCACCGTTTGAAGCCGCGTTCAATCGGGTCGCGGACCTGACGCGCGAGCTGCGCGGTTCAGGGCTCGGCATCCGACGGATCGATCTCGGCGGTGGCTTGGGGATCCCGTATGCGCGCTCGAACGACGCGCCGCCGCTGCCGTTCGACTACGGCGCGCTGATCAAACGCACCGTCGGCGACCTCGGAGCTGAGATCGTCATCGAGCCGGGACGCCTGATCGCTGGGAACGCCGGCGTCCTGGTGAGCCGGGTGGTTTACCTGAAAAAGGGCGAAGGTCGCGATTTTCTGATCCTCGATGCCGCGATGAACGACCTGATCCGTCCGGCGATGTACGACGCATGGCACGATATCGTGCCGATCCAGGAGCCCACGCCCGGCGTGGAGCGCGCGCCGGTGGATGTGGTTGGCCCAGTGTGTGAGACCGGTGACACATTTGCGCGCGGGCGAGAGATGCCGCCGCTGGCGGCGGGAGATCTTGTGGCGTTTCGGTCAGCGGGCGCTTACGGCGCTGTTATGAGCTCAGAATACAACACGCGTCCCTTGGCTCCGGAGGTGTTCGTATCACGCGATCGTTTCGACATCGTGCGCCGGCGCCCCACATATGACGAAATATTGCGCCGGGATCATATCCCGGATTGGTTGAGTTCCGACGTTGATCCTGCTCATCATGGGCGAGACGGCGGATAAAGCCGCGGCCAAGGTCTGAGCAACTCGGGTCCTGGTCGGAAAGCCGACGGAAGAGGACCGTACCTATGGCGACGCCTGACCCCAACAGCTTCAACGCGACTTCCGCGGCGGGGCGATCGCCGGATGAACGCGCGGTGGCCAGGAAGCTTCGCCGGGAAACCGGCCGCGCGCGCGTCGCAATGGTGCTGGAGCGGCTGGTAAAGTCGGTTTGGCCGATGGCGACGGTCGGTCTGGCCTTCTATGCGGCGAGTTTCTGGGGTCTGTGGCTGGAGATCGGCGATACGGCGCGCCTAGTCGTTCTCGGCGCTTTCGCCGCCGCCGCCGTGTTCTCAATCGTTTACTTTGCACGCTCGTTCCGTTGGCCGAACCGCGCCGAGGCGCGCGCCCGCCTTGACGCTGAACGGCCGGACCGTCCTGTGGCGGTCTTCGACGATGAACTGGCCCTAGGCTCTGGACGGGCGTCTTCCGACGCGCTCTGGCGCGCCCATAGGGAACAAGCGCTGGAAGCCGCAGCCCAAACCCGCGCTCCTGCGCCCGACCTTCGCGTCGGCGGGCGTCGCGACCCCTGGGCGCTGCGCTACTTCGCGGCTTTCGCGCTCGGCGCGGCGCTTCTTCTCGGGGTCGAGGCGGGAAGCCTGCGCGACGCGGTGGCTCCGACGGCTCAGGGCGGCGCGGCTGGACCTCAAGGGCCGTCGATCGAAATGTGGGCGACGCCGCCCGCTTACACCGGTGCGCCGCCGATCTACTTCGCGGATGCGGAAGACAGGTTCGCCGCGCTCGAGACGCCGACGGGCACTCAGCTGACCTTGCGGGTCTTCAACGCTGGGTCGGAGCCTGAGCTTGTCGCCACGCCCGAGATCGACGGCTTTGAGTTGCGCGACGAGGGCGACGGCGTCTTCGCGGCCGAGATCGAGATGACGGGCGATGTCTCGGTGAACGTGCAGGCCGACGGGGTTGAGTTGGCCGGCCTCGATTTTCGCGTGCTTCCGGACGCCGCGCCGAGCATTGAGCTTGCGGATGAGCCCGAGCGCGGACGCCAGGGCGTGACCACGTTCAGTTTTCGCGCGGAGGATGATTACGGCGTGGTGCGCGCGTGGGCCGAGTTGAAGCTCGATGAGACCGCTGAGCGTTCGCTGCCGCCGGAGCCGCAGGAGGCCTTTGAGTTCGACCTTCCAACGCCGCTGGGCTCTTACCGAACCCGCACGATCGCGCAGCCGGGCGATCCTGAGGGAGACGAAGTCACCGAAGCCGATCTGGTTGAGCAGAGCTTTGACGGTCACCCATGGGTTGGCTTGCCAGTGGTCATGAGCCTCGTCGCGGAAGACGCGGCCGGGCAGCAGGGCCGCAGCACAGAGCATCGCTTTGTGCTTGAGGGGCGGCGGTTCTCCGAGCCGATGGCGAAAGCCTTGATGGAACAGCGCGGCGCGTTGTCTTGGAACGGCGAAGCGGCGCCTCGCGCATTGCGGACGCTTGAAGCGGCCACGCGTTATCCAGACGACTACTTCGACGACGCGGCCGCGTATCTGCTGACGCGCAGCGCGATCTCTCGGCTGACCAATGCGCTCGATTTGGACCGCTTCGTCGAAGACCGGCCCAGCATTCTCGAGCGCCTTTACGAAGCGGCGAAGCGGCTTGAGGACGGAGACTTAGGCGACGCGGCGGAGCGCTTGGCTCGGGCGCAGAGGCGGCTGCGGGAGGCGCTTGAGAACGGCGCGTCCGAGGAGGAACTCGCCGAGTTGATGCAGGAACTGCGGGAAGCGATTGATCAATATCTGCGTGCGCTGGCCGAACTGGGGCAGGAGAACCCGCAGGCTATGCAGCCGATCCCGCCCGACGCGCAGACACTGTCGCAAGATCAACTCCAGCAGATGCTTGAGGCGCTGCAGGAGGCGATGCGGAACGGCGATATGCAGAACGCCGAGCAGATGCTTTCGATGCTCGAGCAGCTTCTCAACAGCCTGCGTCCTGGCGGGCAAAACCAGCAAGCTGGCCAAGGAGAGCAACAGGGACAACAAGGTCAGGACGGTCAATTGGGCGAACTGCAGGACCTGATGCGCGAGCAGCAGGGTCTGGCGGAGCGTTCATTTGACGAGTTCATGCGACGGCAACCGGGGCAGCAGCCCGGCCAGCAAGGCGAGCAGGGTCAGCCCGGGCAGCAGCCCGGTCAACAGCAGGGCGGGCAGCCGGGGCAGCAACAGGGCCAGAACGGCCAGCAACAAGGCCAACAGGGCCAACCCGGCCAGCAAGGCCAGCAGGGTCAGCCTCAACTGGGCGAAAATGGCGAGAATCCGGGCCAAACCCCTGGTCAGAACCTCGGTCAGACACCCGGAGCGGGACAGGGCGACCGTGCGGAATCTCTGGGCGACATTCGTCGCCGGCAGGAAGCGTTGCGAGAGGCTTTGCGCGACTTCCAACGGGGTTTGGATGGCCCTGCGGGCGACGCGGCCGGCGAAGCGTTGGAGCGCGCCGAGCGTGCGATGGAAGACGCCGAGGGCGATCTGAGCCAAGGCGAGCCCGGAGACGCCGCGGACGACCAGATGCGCGCCGTGGATGCGTTGCGCGACGGCGCGCGTGCGGCCGCCGAGGCGATCGAGCAAGCGAATCGCGACGCGCAACAGGCGGCGGAAGGCGAACCACAAGACGGCGAGGGCGAAGGCCAAGGCGAATCTCGGGACCCGTTCGGGCGGCTGACAGGCGACGGTGGCGCGCATGACGGCCGCGGCGTCGACGTGCCCGGAGAATCCGCTCGTTCGCGGTCTCGCAGCATTTTACAGGAGTTGCGCCGTCGCGCAGGCGAACGGGAGCGCGAGGTGGAGGAGCTGGACTACTTCCGCAGGCTCCTGGAGCGCTTCCAGTTCTGATAATGGGCCGGTGGGCCGGTGGGTCGGCGAGGCCGGGTCCGCCCGTCAGCTTAGTCAGCGCGCAGCAACCGCGTCTCGACGGAGGCGACGGGACCATCCGGGTACATCATGCGCGCGGCGAACCTCGCGGAGGCGCCGGGGCCAATGTCCGCGACGTCGAGCAGGGCGGTCCATCGCTGCAGCAACTGCCCGCTTTCATCAAAGGTAGTGATTTCCACCCTGGGTGACGGCAGCGCAGCATCGCCGTTGTTGGCGACGAGCCCTGCGACTGTAAGGGCCGGCCCCTCTCGGAGGTCTTCGAAATCGTAACTCGGGGCAACCAGCGACAGATCGCTGGCCGCAGGCGCGAACAGCGCATCGACGCTTGAGCGATAGGTCGTCAATGCTTGTGCGGCGGCCGGATTGGTGTCCGCGATCGCAGGACCGAGGTAGTACAGCGAGATCGGCGCGGCGAGGGCGAGCCCTGCGGCGAGAAACACGCCGATCCGTCGCTTCTGCGCGCTCGAAAGTGGAAAACCCGCCGCGGCGGGACGATCGGTGGACCGTTGCTTCGAGCTCTTGTTGGCCTTTGCCCGCCTTTTCTTGCGGGTCTTCAGAGCTGCGAGAGCCTCGGCGAACTGCTCGGGGTTCAACTCCGCATCGCTGACGTCGCCCAGTTCGTCTGAAACGTCCTCAACGGCGTTCAACGGATTCGGGGCTGGTTCTGGCGCGATCGCCGCGTCTTCTACGTCGACATCGCGGCGGAGCGAGACGTGAGACGGCATGACCCGCGTCGCGCCGGACGTGATTGCGTCGTCGATCGCGTTGTAGCCGCCTTCCGTCAGCTGAGAGCGCGCCGCTCCGCGGGAAAGATCGACTTCGACCGTGTGGGGCTCTCCGGCGGCGCCGGCGTCGCTGCGAATCTGAAACCATTGGCAACCGCAGCTTGTGCAACGAACGGCTCGACCGCCTTGCGGGAAGGCGGCCTCATCAACCATGTAGCGCGTCGCGCAATCTGGACAGACGATGATCATGCTATGGACGGTTCGACGCGGCGCGCCGAAGCCGGCTCCCTCAATCCTTACGCCACGGTTTACGGCGCTTTCCGCCTTATTAACTTCATTTGTCCTTAAGAAGAGTTAACCGTGCCCTTATGTTCGTGGTTGAAAGAGCGGTCGGCTGAAGAGAGAGCGGGCCGATCGAATACAGGCGAGGACAATGATCCACTTCTCGAATGTGGGCCTAAGATACCCGCAAGGCGCAGTTGCGCTGCGCAACGTGAGTTTGACGCTGGAGCCCGGCTCTCTCTACTTCCTGACGGGAAAGTCCGGAGCCGGAAAGTCCTCCCTGCTCAAGCTCTTGTACTTTGCGTTGAAGCCGACCAGCGGTGATTTGACGGTGCTGGGCGAGAACGCCCGACGCATCAAGAGTGATAAGGTCGCGCAGCTCAGACGCCGGATCGGCGTCGTCTTTCAGGACTTTCAGCTGCTCGACCATCTGACGGTTTACGAGAACGTCGCGTTGCCTTTGATCGTCGCCAACGTGCGGGAGGCGCAGTACCGCAGCAACGTGCTCGAAATGCTTGAATGGGTGAAGCTGAGCGAAAAGATCAACGACAAACCCCCCTTTCTTTCCGGCGGCGAGAAGCAACGCGTCGGCATTGCGCGCGCCATGGTGTCGGTGCCGGATCTCATTCTCGCCGACGAGCCGACAGGCAGCGTGGACCCCGAGATGGGCGCGCGGATCATGGCGCTGTTCGCGGAAATGCATCGCCTCCAGCGGACTGTTCTGATTGCGACGCATGATACGGAACTGGTGCGCAGGTCAGGAGCGCCGGTGCTGCATCTGGCGGATGGCGTTATCCACCGCGTGAGCGGAGACGGCGGAGCCCCGCCGCCCGCGCATGGGTTCAGCGCAGATGACGGTTTTGGTCGGAGGATGCGATGAGAGCGCCGATCGACGCGCCAGTGCGTGTGTCCGGGCGTCCATCAGGGCGTGCGCGCGGCGCGCCTGCGTTGCCCCGGGACTGGTTGTCGACATGGCTGGTGTTGTTGGTTGCGAGCGCCATGGGATTTTTGGCGGCGCTTTCAGTCGCGGCGGCCCTGGGCGCCGACACGCTGGCGCGGGGGCTCACGCAGGATCTCAAGTCGCGGGCGACGGTGGTGCTGCCTGTCGCCGAGCGGGACGAAGAAACTCTGTCTCGCGCCGTCGAGGTCATCTCTCAGGCCCCTGGAGTTCGATCGGTGCGGCCGATCGGAGGGGCCGAGCAAGCGGATTTGCTTGCCCCCTGGCTGGGCGAGGACCGCGAACTCTCGGATCTCCCGCTGCCGCGGCTCATCGACGTGGTCGGCGTTTCCGACCGCTCGCCGCCGATCGCGGAAATCGCCCGTCGGCTCTCCGAAGCTGGTATTGAAGCCGATGTCGACGCCCACGGCGCATATGTCGAGCGGCTCGAGCCCGCAGCGAGGCAGATCCGAGCCTTCGCCTACGGCGCCCTGATGATCGTCGCCGCGGCGGCTGGTTTGACCGTCGCGTTGGCGTGCACCGCTGGGCTGACCGCGCAGGCGCGAATCGTCGACGTTCTGAAGTTGGTCGGCGCCCAGGACAGCTACATCTCTCGCATTTTCGTCAGGCGATATCAGTGGTTGGCCTTTCTGGGATCGGGCGGAGGCGCCGCGGTGGCCATCCTCGCGCTGATCCTGAGCGGCGGCGCGGGCGGCGGCCAGGTCGTGTTGAATGAAGAGCTTGCGCCGCTGCTTCCGAACCTTAGGCCGCAAGGAGACGACTGGCTGCGCTTCGCCGCCATACCCGCGTCCTTCGCGATCATCGCGACAGTCGCGGCCCGTTTATCCGTCAGGAGAACTCTCCGCCGGCGCTAACGCTTTGCGAGTAAACGGACGCTTAAGACACAGGGAGTAAAACTACGAATGTAGGCTTTTCGCTCGCCTGCTGTTGGGCGTGTCGGTTCGGAGGGCTTAAGCATGTCTCGCAAGACCCTGCTCATGGCGGCCTTGGCTGTGGCCCTGATCTGGATGCAGATCAGCAAAGACGATTCTGTGCAGTCGACGACGCTTTCAGGACAACTGGGCGATCATGCGAGTGTCGCGTTCAGAGGAATTGTGAACGACATCACCGGCAAACAGCCTGTGCGGTCCGAAATCGATCCGGACCACCGCGACCTATCGCTTTGGAACGCGCCGACGATCAATTGGAGCCGGGAGGCGGAGCTGGCCGCTCGAGGATCCGAGAGCTTTGGTCCAACCCTGCTTCGGCCGAGGGTTCTGGTGGAGCTAAGCCCATACTGCGCCGGGTGTGAAACACTGCGGCCTGTGTTCTATCAAGTCGGAGTGTTCACGCAGCAAGACGCCTATGACTTCGTGATGCGGTCGTTGCCCGCCGACGACGCCGCGACGGCGCATGCGCCTGTCCCGCTGTGGCGATTGCTTGTCGTCGATCGAAAGAGTGGGCGCGAGACCGTCATCGCCACCGCGTCGGACAATCTTACGACGGGGGAGCTTACGGAACGGCTCAAGTCGAAAATGGCAGCGCTAACAAACGGTTGACTTGCCCCTTCGGGCGCGTCAGCCAGGGTTAGCTCAGCCGGACCCGCCCGATCTGCAGAAACTTCTCGCGCCTGTCCTTGCGAACCTCGTCGCGCGACATCGCTCGCAACTCCGCCAGGTGCCGCGCCACGGCGTCGCCAACGGCTGTGATCGCTGCTTTCGGGTCGCGCTGCGCCCCGCCCACGGGCTCGGGAACGACTTCTTCGATCACTTCGAGTTGCTTCAGGTCCTGCGCCGTCAATCGAAGCGCGGCGGCGGCGTCTTGCGCGCGATCGGCGCTTTTCCAGAGGATTGAGGCGCATCCTTCTGGCGAGATCACCGAGTAAACAGAGTGCTCCAGCATCGCGAGGCGGTTGGCCGTCGCCAATGCGACTGCGCCGCCTGATCCGCCCTCGCCGATAATGGCCGTGACAATCGGCACGCCGATCTCCAAGCACTTTTCGGTCGCGCGCGCGATCGCCTCGGATTGTCCGCGTTCTTCAGCGCCTTTGCCCGGATAGGCTCCCGGCGTGTCGACAAAGGTCACCACCGGCAAGTTGAAGCGATCCGCCATATCCATCAACCGGATAGCCTTCCGATATCCCTCCGGGCGCGCCATGCCGAAGTTTCGGTGTAGTCGGCTCTGCGTGTCCGCGCCTTTTTCCTGACCAATCACCATCACCGGTTCATTGCGAAAGCGGGCGAGCCCGCCGATCACGGCGTGATCCTCGGAGAACCCACGGTCGCCCGCGAGAGGCGTCATGTCGTCGAACAGGGCGCCGATATAGTCTTGCGCGTGGGGACGCTCCGGATGACGAGCGATCTGGCACTTCTGCCAAGGGGTCAGTTTGCCATAGAGATCCTGAAGCAGGGCGCTCGACTTGCCTTCCAGCCGCTCGACTTCTTCGGAGATGTCCATTTGCGCGTCGTCGCGGGCGAGAGCGCGCAATTCGCGTGCTTTGCCTTCCAGCTCGGCGACGCCCTTCTCGAAATCGAGATACTGCATGCGGTCCAACCTATTACCGGGTAACGGCTGGGCAATATGGCGACTGACGTCTGATGTCAAAAAGAGTTCGCAATGGGACGCGTTTAAGAGGCGCTCACCACACGGAAAACCGCGACGGAGTGGTTCCCGCCGCGGTCAATTCCCCCAGAGCGTCGCCACGAACGCTCCCTTCGCTCCCACACGGCGCCGCGTTTCGACGATCTGTCGCCGCGACGCCCCGCACCACCGGACATCTGGTCCGGATCTCAAGGCCTAGGCGTTGAACAGCTTCTTCAAGAAGGCGCCCAGGCTCAGGGTTTCGCCGCCGTCGTCGCTGCGGGTCTTGCTGCGCGAGTGGCGGAACGCGTCGTCACGATCCAGGATCGGGTCGAACTCAACCCGTTCTTCGGCGATCGGCTTCGCTTGCATGCTCGCCGACTGTTCGCCTTCCGACGATTCACCCAGCAGAGCGGCGCAATCGATCCCTTCAGCCGCCATGGCTTGAGCGTATGCACCGCCGCGCGCCTGGCACAGAACGGCGGCCGCAGCCTTGTTGTATCCGGCCTGGGACATTTCGCGGTACCACTTCAGGTCCATGCAGTTCTTGTCGACCCAGGTCGAGCCGACGCTGACGCCAAAGCTCATGCCCTGAGCGCCAGCGCTTGACGAGCCCATGCAGGTGTCTGGCGAAGCGGCGAGCGCAGGCGCATACGCGGTCGAAACCGGAAAATCGTCGCCGTCCTCTTCGATGTTCACGTTCTGCGAGTTGCCTTCGTTGTTCGCCGAACCGCCAGCGCCGCCAGCACCGCCCGCGCCGCCGTTGGCGACGTTGCGGTTGCGGTTCGTGCTCGAATTGTCGTTGTTGTTGCGGTTCACGCTCTTCTGAGCCTGTCCCTGCGCCTGGCCTTGGATCTGGCCCTGAGCCTGCCCTTGCTTGTTGCCTTTGTTGCTGGTCGCGTCAGCGGCGGTCGCCGAGAGCGCCAGGACTGCGGCCGCGATGATCGCCGCAAGCGAATTCCCCAGTTTCATTCAAACCTCCAGTGTCATCCCCCATGGATGCGCCCAGAGCATTCAAACTCCCTGCCACTCGGTAAGAATTCAGTAAGCAATTAAAACTTTATCAATATTATCAACTTCTTAATGGATTTCTTGCGCGCGCACGCCAGGTTTGGCGACATGGACAGAGCACCCCAAAATGGATCGGGTGAACCATTTTGGGGCGACACGACCTCTGAGCTTCTTGTTAGGCTTTGCTGTTTTCAATCAGTTCGATTTGCTGAACGATAACATTGGCTTGGCGGGCAGAGGCGATGTCGATCAGCTTGCCGTCCAGCACTGCGGCGCCCTGGCCGCTCTTTTCTGCTTCCGCCATCGCTTCGAGAATGCGCTGGGCTTCGGTCACAACAGCGTCTGACGGCGTGAACACCTCGTTGGCGAGCGCGACCTGTTTGGGGTGGAGCGCCCATTTCCCAACGCATCCCATCGTCGCCGAGCGGAGCGCCTGCGCGCGATAGCCGTCGGAGTCCGAGAAGTCGCCGAAGGGTCCGTCCACAGGCAAGACGCCGTGCTGGCGGCACGCCGCAACCATCCGGGTGATCGGGTAATGCCACGGATCGACCATGCTGACTGCGCGCTCGGAACCGGGTGCGCCATTCGCCAACATGAAGTAGTCGTCCTGGGTTCCGCCGATGCCTGTGACGCGCATCCCCATCGAGGCCGCATAGTCGGCGACGCCAAAGCTCATGGACTGAAGACGAGGGGTGGCCGCTGCGATTTCATCGACGTTCTGCGCGCCCGCCGCCGTCTCGATGATAATCTCGAATCCGATCTGCTTGCTGCGCCCCTTGGCCCGCTCGACGGCGGTCACCAGCGCGTCGACGGCGTACATGTCGCCGGCGTTGCCGACCTTTGGGATCATGATCAAGTCAAGACGATCGCCCGCTTTCTCGAGCACGTCGACGACGTCGCGATACCAGAACTCAGTGTCGAGGCCGTTGATCCGGACCGAAAGGGATTTGCCGCCCCAGTCGATGTCGTTGATCGCCTGGATGATGTTCTCACGCGCTTTCGGTTTATCAGCGGGAGAGACCGAGTCTTCCAGGTCCAGGTTCACGACATCCGCCGCACTGGCGGCCATCTTCTCGAACAGCTCTGGGCGAGACCCTGGACCGAAGAGTTGGCAGCGATTGGGGCGCGCAGGTGTCTGCGGTTGAATCTTGAAGCTCATGGCGTCTGACCTTTGCGAATGTTGCGCAAGCTAATGCTGCGGCGCACATATGCACGCAGACACTCTCTGGTCAACGCTTCACCGCAGAAGGTGAGAGGCTTCCAGGCGCGCCGCCGCTCGCTTAGTTCCGCACCACCCGGCACACCGCGCCGGAGCGTCGAAGTTTGCGACACAGTGAGATCGCGCCGCCTTGGTCAAGTCGAGCGATCTGCGCAGAGTACTTCGGAGCGCCGCCGCCCAATGCTGCGGCCCGACGTTTCACAACTGTCGGAGTATGAGAGGACAGAAGGTTCTCATGGGTCGTCTGCACCTCTTTGAACAGCTTGCGCGCTGTTGCGGCCGAGTTGTGGGTTGCGATCTCAACCCCCCATGGTTTGCGGTCTTTGGGCGCCGGGCCAAAGCCGCGGAACTTCCGCTTCTGCGCCATGGTCACGCACGCATCGTGAAATGTCGCGCCTGTGTTCAGGCGATACTGGACGGCTTTCGGCTGACCAGAGACCCAATCATCGACGCTGTGGCCGGTTATGATCGACACGTAGTGTCTGGTCTCCGAAGGCGCCCGAGACTTCCCGGCGAGGATCCGCCGAACGCGCCCTTCGCCGGCGTTATAAGCCGCGGCCGCCAGTCCGAGATTGCCAAACTCGCGCTTCAGCTCGCCCAGATACGCGGCCGACGCCGCAAGCGCCGCCGCCGGATTGTAGGGGTTCTTCAAACCGCGGATCTTGGCGGTGCCTGGCATGAACTGGGCGATCCCTTGAGCGCCCTTAGGGCTCAGCGCTCTCGAATTGAAGCCGCTTTCCTGCCAGATCAGCCGGGCGAAGAAGCCACGCGGAAGTCCCTCGGCCGTGGCGAGCACGCCGATCGCGCTGCAGACATCCTCAAAGTAGCGATCCGCGTGAATGCAGACGGCGCGTCCACCAAACGCGCCATCGTGGCACTGTCTACTAGTGTCGCCCTTAGTCAGCGCCTGTGCACTATGGTCACCAAATGGTAAAATAGTAAACAGAAGTGCCGTCAAAATCACCGAAAATCGCCCCACGGCGCGCCTCCCCAAAGGCTGTGTCGAGCGCCACCTGCACCGCGCCCGTTCTTGAACTCGAAACCGCGTTCAGACGGTGCAGTTTTAAGGCCACTTGTTCTAAAATAAAACTCCAACAGCGAAGTCCAGGCGTCCGGCCCGGTCTCCTCCGTTTGTTCCGTCGCCGACGTTGCATTTGGGACGCGCTCGGCTGCGGCTTGACCCTGTGACGGCGCTCGCTTACCTCGGCACCATGGCGCTGAGACCAATCCTGATTCACCCAGACCCTCGACTGAGAAAAGTCTGCGATCCCGTCTCGACCGTTGACGACGAAGTGCGCCAGCTGGTCCGAGACATGTTCGAGACGATGTATGACGCCCCTGGCATTGGTCTGGCGGCCCCGCAGATCGGGGTGCTGAAACGCGTTGTCGTGTTGGACTGCGCCAGTCGCGCGGCGGCCGACGATGAAGACGCGCCTCCGCCGGCGCCGGAGCCGGTCGCGATGATCAACCCCGAGATCACATGGATGTCTGACGAGGCGTCCGTCTATCAGGAAGGGTGTCTGTCGATCCCTGATCAGTTCGACGACGTGACGCGGCCGGAGCGGGTGAAAGTCACTTGGATTGATGAAACCGGCGCGCCGCGCGAGCGAGAAATGGACGGTCTCTGGGCGACCTGTGTCCAGCACGAAATCGATCACCTGAACGGGAAGCTGTTTCTCGACTATCTCGGGCCCGTGAAACGCGCGATGATCACGTCGAAGATGAAGAAGCTCAAGCGCGAGCGCGCTCGGGAGAGAGCCAAGGTTTAGCCGGAACGCGAGTGGCTAGTCGTTCGAGCCGCGCAGACCCACGTCCCAGGTCACGTCGCACTCTTTGCATTTGAAGACGAGGGGCGCGTTGTCATGGGCGGCGTACCACCGTTTGGGCGGTGGAAGCAGGCTTCCGCACACGCCGCATCGGAAGCTCGCCATCAGTTTGAACGATGCGAGGATCGCGGCGATCAAGGCGGCGCCAAAGATCGGGCCAGCCACCCACCACGAAACGACCCCGACGCCGCCAGCCGCGAGCGCCATGAGACCGGGCGATGCGCAGATCGCCATGACCGTGATGAACTTGGCGCCGAATGCATGCGCCCTGCGCGTCTGCGCCATCCGCGCTTCCTTACCCGTTTCCTCGGCGGGCGGTTCCCAGGCCGTCTTGTCCCAGGCCGTCGTGCCTTAATTGATGAAGAGAATGCCGTTCAAAGGTAATAATTGATTGAATTCGTAGCGTTAATGAGTCGTGCAAGGGGGTGCAGCCGGCCATGCGATTGATCTTTATGGGAACGCCGGATTTCTCGGTTCCCACGCTGCAGGCCCTGATCAAGGCGGATCACGAGATCGTCGCGGTGTATACGCAGCCGCCGCGCCCGGCCGGTCGGGGCAAGAAACTGCGGCCCTCGCCGGTGCATCAGACGGCGGAAGCCGCGGGACTGCCGGTCCGAACCCCGTTGAACTTCAAGGACGAGGCGGACCGTGCCGCGTTTTCGGATCTTGGCGCGGATGCCGCGGTCGTCGTCGCTTACGGACTGCTTCTTCCGCAAGCCGTGCTCGATGCGCCAAGGCTCGGTTGCTTCAACCTCCATGCGTCGCTTTTGCCGCGGTGGCGTGGGGCGGCGCCGATCCAGAGGGCGCTGATGGCGGGAGACGCGGAGACAGGCGTTTGCGTCATGCAGATGGAGTTGGGATTGGATACTGGCCCGGTTCTTTCGCGCGAGGCCACGCCGATCACCCTAGAGGACACCGCCCAGAGCCTTCATGATCGACTCGCTGCGATTGGGGCGCCGTTGATGGCGCGCGCGCTCGCAGAGGTCGATGCAGGTCGTGCGACTGCTGCCCAGCAGCCCGATGAAGGGGTCGAATACGCCGCCAAGATCGACAAGGCCGAGGCGCGGATCGACTGGGCGCGCCCAGCCGCTGAACTCGATCGCTGCGCTCGGGGACTGTCGCCGTTTCCCGGGGCCTGGTTCGAATTGGACGGCGAGCGGATCAAGGTGTTGTTTTGTCGGGCGGAGCCGGGAGCCGGCGCCGCGGGACAGGCGCTGGACGATGAATTGTTGATCGCCTGCGGCGAAGGCGCCCTGCGGCTGCTCAGGGTTCAACGCGCGGGCAAGGGGCCGGTTTCGGCGAAGGAGTTCCTTCGCGGGAAACCCGTTCGCGCAGGGACGCGCATGACATGAGCAAGCCGACGATCCGATTTGACAAGCCGACCGATTGGCCGCGCATCGAAGCGATGTTCCACGCGGCGTTCGGCAGCGACGCCGAGTTTCAGCTCCTCCAGCGTTTGCGCGAGGACGGCGATCTCGGTTTCCTTCTAACGGCCGAGAACGATGGAGACGTCGTTGGCGCCGCCGCTTTCAGTGAATTGCCGATCGACGGCCCCGAGGCGATCGTGCGCGCCGCGGCGCTCGCCCCGATCGGCGTGGCTCCGGAACAGCAGGCGGGCGGCGTCGGCGCCGCTTTGATCCGCGCTGGCTTGGCGCAGTGCCGCAAGAAGGGGTTCGAGGCGGTGATTGTGCTCGGCTATCCGACCTACTACCGACGATTCGGGTTTTCGGCCGCCGCGGCGGAGCATATCGAGGCGCCCTGGTCGGGTCCCAATCTGATGGCCGTCGCCCTTGATGACGAAACGCCGCCTTTAGTGGGCGTCGCTCGTTATCCCGCCGCATTTTCGGTGGAGGTAAAGCGAGAATCCTGAGTGCAAAAGCACCGTCGCATCCGACGGTAGAGAGAGCTGTCATGTTTTTTCTTCTTCTCATGGGCGTCGGAGCCGCGGCGGGCTGGCTGGCGCACCGTCACATGGACCTGCCGCTCAACCAAACCATGTCGATCGCCGCGGGCGCGCTCGGCGCGCTTGTCGGCGGGTTGCTGCTGCAGGCGGTGTTCAGCCTGCTTTTCGGGGTGATCGGCGCGCTGGTCGGCGCGGCCGCCGTGATATGGATTGCGGCCTCGCTGCAACGATCACGGCGTTAAGGTGGTGTTTACCATCTAGCATCTGGCGCCAAGCCGCTGCTATATCTCGCGCATGAGCGATACAGTCGAACAAGATAATGTAATGGCCGAGCCGCTGCGGCGGGCCCTGGGCGAGCGCTACCTGCAATACGCCCTCTCCACGATCATGCATCGGGCGCTGCCCGACGCGCGCGACGGTCTGAAGCCCGTACACCGACGCATCCTCTATGCGATGCGCGCGTTGAAGCTCGACCCGAGTTCGTCGTTCAAGAAGAGCGCGAAGATCGTCGGCGATACGATGGGTTCGTATCACCCGCACGGGGATCAGGCGATCTACGACGCGCTGGTGCGACTCGCGCAGGATTTCTCGGTGCGGTATCCGCTGGTCGACGGGCAGGGGAACTTCGGCAACATCGACGGCGACAACCCCGCCGCCCAGCGCTACACGGAAGCGCGGCTGACCAAGCTCGCCGGACTGCTGCTCGATGGGCTGGACGAAGACGCGGTCGACTTCCGCCCGAACTATGACGGCTCGGTCGAAGAGCCGGTGGTGTTGCCGGCGGCTTTCCCGAACCTGCTTGCGAACGGCGCCAGCGGAATCGCGGTGGGCATGGCGACGTCGATTCCGCCGCACAATGTCGGCGAGCTGTGCGACGCGGCGCTGCACCTGATCAAGTTTCCCAACGCGCGCACCGAGACTCTGGTCGAGATGATCCCAGCGCCGGATTTTCCGACAGGCGGGATCCTCGTCGAGCCGCGTGAGAGCATTCTGGAGGCGTACCGCACCGGGCGCGGGTCTTTCCGCCTGCGCGCGAAATGGGAGGTCGAGGACCTCGGCCGCGGCGTCTGGCAGATCGTCATCACCGAAATCCCGTACCAGGTGCAGAAAAGCAAACTGGTCGAGAAAATCGCCGATCTCGTGAACGCCAAGAAAATCCCGATCCTGGGCGATGTGCGCGACGAGTCCGCGGAAGACGTGCGTTTGGTGGTCGAGCCGCGGTCCCGCAGCGTCGAGCCGGCGTTGCTGATGGAGACGCTTTTCAAGCAGACGGATCTCGAAACGCGCGTGTCGCTGAACATGAACGTTCTGCGCGATGGCAAGACGCCGGCGGTCCTCTCGCTGACCGAGGTTCTGAGGGTTTTTCTCGACCATCGCCGCGATGTGCTGTTGCGCCGCTCCAAGCACCGTCTGGGCAAAGTCGATCATCGGTTGGAGGTCCTTGAGGGATATCTGACCGCCTATCTCAACCTCGACCGGGTGATCGAGATCATCCGCACCGAGGACGAGCCCAAGCCCATGATGATGGCGGAATTCGGTCTGACCGAAGTGCAGACCGAAGCCATCTTGAACATGCGCTTAAGGTCCTTGCGACGCCTTGAGGAGTTTCAGATCCGCAAGGAACGCGACGAGTTGACCGACGAACGCGCGGCCTTGCATGCGCTGCTAGGAGACGAAGAACTCCAGTGGAAGCGCGTCGCCAGCGAGATCCGCGACGTGCGCGACGAGTTCGGCAAAGGCTCGTCCGAGGGCGGTCGCCGCACTGTGTTGACGGACGCGCCGGACATTGAGGAGGTGCCGCTCGAGGCGATGATCGAGCGTGAGCCGATTACGGTGATCTGCTCGGCCAAGGGCTGGATCCGGGCGCAGAAAGGCCATCTCTCCGAAGGCGCCGACGTCAAGTACAAGGACGGCGACGAAGGTCAGTTCCTGCTGCGCGCCGAGACCACCGACAAGCTGATGATCTTCGCCTCGAACGGCCGTTTCTATACCCTTGGATGCGACAAGCTGCCGGGTGGCCGCGGCATGGGCGAGCCGGTGCGTCTGATGGTCGACCTCGATCAGGAAGACGAAATCGTCGACCTGTTCGTCTACAAAGCGGGCGCGAAACGCGTGGTGGCGAGTTCGGACGGAAAGGGCTTTGTCGTAGCCGAGGATGACGCGGTTGCGCAGACCCGGTCTGGCAAGCAGGTGCTTGTCACCGACGGGCCGAACCTCGCCAAGGCGAGCGCGCGCATCGAAGGCGATCTGCTGGCCGTGGTCGGCGACAATCGCAAGATGCTGGTGTTCCCGGTCTCCGAGTTGCCGGAGATGGGGCGCGGCAAGGGGGTGATTCTGCAGCGGTACCGTCAGGCTGGCATGATCCCGGTGGGGCTATCGGATCTGAAGACCTTCCACTCCGAGGAAGGGGTCAGCTGGCGCGATCCTGCAGGGCGGACGCGCACCGAAGCGAACACTGATCATTGGCGCGGCGCCAGGGCGGCGGCCGGCAACGATGCGCCGCGCGGCTTCCCGAAGGACAACAGGTTCAGCTGAGCATCTGGTAGAACGCCGATATCCTTGTAGCCGGCGACGCCGGTCTTCATCACCTTGGCCGGATTGCCCCATACGACGGTGTTTGGCGGCACGTCCTTCATCACGACGGACCCCATGCCGACCACCGAGTTTGCGCCGATCCGAGCGTATTCGTTGATGGTCGCGTTGCTGCAGATCGTTGCGCCGCGCTCGATGACGACATCGCCTTGCACAACAGCGCCGGGCGCGATCGTGACGTAGTCGGCGACTTCCAGGTGATGGCCCAACACGCAGCCTCGATTGAGGACGCAATGCGCTCCAAACTCAGAAGCCGCGCCGATGACGACACCCGCGTTCACGTATGATCCTTCGCCCAGCGACGCCGACCTTGCGACGATGCTCGTCGGATCGATCACGGTGGCGAAGCGAGGCATCCGCTCTGCGCCTAGAACGGCGGACAGTCGACGGTAAGCGCGTTGCCTTAAGCCCGAGGTCATCATCGGCGTGATCACCGGGCTGCGCAGCTGCACGTCGGTCAGCTCCTGCGCGTCGAGAAGCAAAGAGGGGTCGAGGGCGAACTCTTTGCCGGTATCTCCGCGAATGATCGCAGCAATCGGTATCCTGGCCCGCGCGCATGTCTCTTCGAGATCTGCGACCAGCGGGGAGCCCGCGCTGAGAATGAGAATGCCTTGATTTTTCATAAGTGAAAGGAAGTATGTTTTCGATTTATCTTTCGCTAAGGCGTATGTTTAAAATAAAATTTATCATAATTTTTGAAATATGATCGCTTCGGTTCGGCTATTTGTTTCAAATTGAAGTTAAAAACGCATTTGATAATCTCTTTTTCACGCGAGTTCTTTAGGCATGAGCGCTGAATAGACAGTGGCGGTCTCATGTCCAAATTCAAACTGCTGCCGAACCAGGGCGACACACTCGATCCGCGCGGCCTCCTGTCGCGGTACATCTTAGCGCTGGGCTTGATCCTGCTCTTGATCGTGTCGAGCCATCTCGCCGCCGTGTCGACGGTCTCGAACATCAAGCGCAGCAACGAGGTGATTTCGGAGAGCGCGAACCAGAAAGCCCGGGTCGCCCGCATCCAGTCCTTCGCAGAGATGGCGGCGAAGCTGCGCGTTGAGGCGTCCAGCGATCGCATCAATGCGGAAATCAACGAGTTGGAACGCGTGCACAAGATGCTCGTGGCCACGGCTCGTCATTCGACTGCGCTCCGAGAACCGTATCTTCAAGGCGGTCGCGGTCCGGCGCTCGACCCGGTTATGCGGAAGTTCATCGCGGATGCGCGCATTGTCGCGGCGCTCGAGACCCGAAGCGAAGACGCGCAAGCGGCGCTCCAGCGCATTCGGATTGCCAGCAACAGAATCCTCCCAGCGGCGCTGCAAGAAGCCAACGAAGCGCATCAGCATGACGCAAAGAACCACTCAAACGATCTGACAGCCGTTCAGAACGTCACGTTCGTCCTGGCGCTGTTGGTGCTGCTCGTGGAAGCGGTCTTTATCTTCATACCGGCGCATTACGCCGTCCGCAGGGCGATTGATCAGCTTTCTGCGAAGACGCAAAACCTCAGTGACGCGCACCAGCAAGTCGAGCAGCGCAACGAAGAACTTGAGCAGTTGCGGGCGACGGCCGAACACGACTCGCTGCACGATTCCCTGACCGGACTCGCAAATCGCCGCAGTTTCGAACGCGAAATCGAGCGGCTGAGCGCGGAGGCGCACGAAACCGGCGGGTCCGTCACGGTTCTCCATATCGATCTCGATCGTTTCAAAGAGATCAACGACGCGCTGGGCCACGCGGCTGGCGACTACGTCCTGCGCCATGTCGGAGACGTTTTGAGAGACACCGCCGCCGGAGACGATTTTGTCGCGCGCATCGGCGGGGACGAGTTCGTGATCGTCCGCTCTGGTCAGCGCGACCGGCGCGAACTTGAAGCTGTCGCGACCCGCGTCATCGAGCTTTTGAGCCAACCGATCCGGTATCATGGCGAGCTTTGTCAGTTTGGCGCAAGCGTAGGGATCGGCGTCGGGATCGCTTGCGAGAGCGGCAGCTCGATCGACCCGAGCCGTCTGATCGCTAACGCGGACATCGCGCTCTATCGTGCCAAGGAAATGGGCCGTGGCCGGTTCGAGTTCTTCTCCGAGACCCTTCGCCGTGAGGTCGAAGAGTACAAGACCCTATCGGATGAGCTGGCCATGGCGCTGCGGCGGGAAGAGTTCTTCCCGGTTTACCAGCCGCAGTTCGACGCCGTCACCGGGCGGATCTGCGGTGTCGAGGCGCTTGCGCGCTGGCGTCATCCGGAGCGGGGCGAGGTGTCGCCGGGCGTCTTCATCCCGATCGCGGAGCGCCTGCGCTACATGGGCCTGATCGATCAGGCCATCTTCGAAAAGTCGATCGAGGACCTGGAGACATGGGATACGCTCGGTCTCGATGTGCCGACCTTGTCGCTCAACATCTCGTCGGCGCGGTTGCGCGACCCCAATCTCGCAGCGTTTCTGACGTCGAACGCACATCCTCAGGGCCGGCTTGTCTTTGAAGTCGTTGAAACAATGTTCTCGGATCGGTTTGACGACAGCGCGCGCCACGCGTTGGACCTCTTCGAGGAGCTCGACGTCAAAGTCGAGATTGACGACTTCGGAACCGGTCATGCGTCGCTCCTGAGTCTCTTGTCGCTCAACCCGTCGCGCCTGAAGATCGCCCGAGAGTTGGTTGCTCCGCTGCCGCACTCGCCGTCGCACATGAAGCTCGTCGCCGCTATCTGCGAGATCGCCTCTTCGCTTGGGATCGCCGTGACCGCTGAAGGCGTGGAAACCGAGGAACAGCGCGAACTGCTCACCAAACTGGGGTGTGACCGCTTTCAGGGCTTCCTGTTCGCCCGGCCGATGCCGGCGGAGGCATTCGTGGAGCTGGTGTCCAAAACCAACGGAACACAGGCGTTGAGCGCTTAGCGGCGCCTCAGCGTTGTCGTCAGTCGATCTCGAAATGCACCATCACCGCGGCGTTTGCGATCACGATCGCGTCGGAGCCGTTCGGGCTGGGAACCTCGAGACCGCCCTTTTCGCAAGCGACTGTCACGTCGCCATATGGCAGCTCCGAGGCCACGGCGTCTGTGTCGACGGCTTCAGGCTCCGGCGCGCCGATGACGACGTGGATCTTCATCTCGTCGCGCGTTTTTCCCATGACCCGAAACAGGTGAAGGCTCGAATGTCGGATCGCATCGCTCACCGCCCGCCGCGCCGCCTGGGTATAGTCGCGCCCATGGACGTCCACGCCCATCCCCATTTCCGTGACCACCCGCTCTAGCGCCATTTTGGTTCTCGCTCATTCGGCGCTCGCGTCGCCAGGGAAACAATACACGGAGGCCTAGGCCGCGCGCAGCGTTTGATTGTACGGAAGGGGCGTGGGGCCGTTCCAGACTTACTCTGCCGCGACCGCCGTCTCGGCGGTGTTTTCCGCCAGAAACTTCTCCGCCTCCAGCGCCGCCATGCAGCCCATTCCAGCCGAGGTGACGGCTTGCCGGTAGACGTCGTCCGTGACGTCGCCCGCAGCGAAAACGCCAGGCAGCGACGTCTGCGCCGTTCCTGGCTTCACCCAGACATAGGAGCCGCTGTGAAGCTCTAGCTGGTCTTTCACCAACTCGGACGCCGGCGAGTGGCCGATCGCGACAAACGCGCCGTGCACCGAGAGGTCGCGTGTTTCGCCGGTTTTCGCATGCTTGATCCGCAGACCGGTGACGCTTTTGGGATTGTCGTCGCCAAGGATCTCCTCGACGACATGATCCCAAATCAGCTCGACTTTCGGGTTCTCAAACAGCCGCTTTTGCAGGATCTTTTCCGCACGAAGGCTATCGCGTCGGTGGATCAGCGTCACTTTCGACGCGAAGTTCGTCAGGAACAGCGCTTCTTCAACAGCTGTGTTGCCGCCGCCGATCACCGCGACCTCTTTTCCGCGGTAGAAGAACCCGTCGCAGGTCGCGCAAGCCGAGACGCCAAACCCCTTGAGCCGCTCTTCGGAGGGCAGCCCAAGCCATTTCGCCTGTGCGCCTGTCGCCAAAATCACGGCGTCCGCTTCATACAGATCGCCGCTGTCGCCGGTGGCCGTGAACGGGCGCTTCGACAGATCCAGCGACAGGATATGGTCGGTGATGATGTTTGCGCCGACGGCGCGCGCATGCTCTTCCATTCGGACCATGAGCTCCGGGCCCTGCACTTCGGTGTCGCCCGGCCAGTTCTCGACCTCAGTTGTGATCGTCAACTGGCCGCCGGGTTGGATGCCCTGGACCAAAATGGGCTCTAGCATCGCCCGAGTGGCGTAAACGGCCGCTGTGTAGCCGGCAGGGCCGGACCCAATGATAAGGACCTTGGTCTTATGAGTTTGGGACATGTTGACTACCGCTTGCCTCTCATGCGTCGCGCCGCCTTATTGTCGGCGACTGCAAAGGTTAACTTTTCCGAGAGCGAACATGGTGCATTCTCCGGTGGACTGCAAACGCTCTCGCCTAAGAGTGATCACGCCGCCGCCGAGCATTGTGGGAACACAAAGGGTTTCGAGGTTTTCCCGACGTTATCATTTTCACTGATCCAGATCTGGGGCTCCCGGTGAACCCAGCTCCTGATTTTGTTTCAAGAATGTTGTCTCTGAGCGATAAGCGCCGGATCTCAAAGGTTGGCTTGGCGAGAGAGCTTGAGGCTTCCGATAAGACGGCGAACCTCACTCTATAGTGTCGATACTTGGGGCGTTTCGACCCAATACCGGATAGGGGCTGAAGCCCGCCGTCTCCAAGGCGTCGATGCGGTCGAGCCGCCAAGACCACAACACGGCCAGATTGAGCGTGATCGCCAGAAGGATGATCAGTCGCGCGATGAGGCGCAGGCTTCGACCCGATGCCGCAGCGCGGCTCGCCAAGCCAGGCAAGCCGATGTGCTCGACCCAGTCGCCCAGACCGGGCGCGTTGAAGGACAAGGCTGCGAAGAGGCCCGCCAACAACAACGCCGCCAGGTAGACGGCGATCCGTTCGAGATGCGGCCGCTCGAAGTAGTAATCCTGATAAATGCGCGCTTCTTCGCCATAGCCGCCGCCTTCGGCCATGGTCTCCAGGAAGGCGAGCCGCAAGACCTCGAGGCGAGACGCCATGTCGAACAGATCGATAACGGCCAAGCCAAACGCCAAGGCGAGCATGAGCAGCAGGCTCTCCGACGCTCGGATCAGCGCTGCGAAGAACAAGCCGAGCAAGATCGGGATCGCGATGAAGCCAGAAATCTTGCCGAGCGCGAATTTGTCGCCGAGCGCGATCTCCAGGATCTGATCGTCAATGAAGGTCGCCGCGACGGTCGATGCGAACCAAGCGAGAAACAAGGCGATCGTCACCGTCAACAGGGCGCCGGACAACGCCCCGCGTTCAAACGCCGCTCGGATCGCGCCGCCTCGGTACAACGCCGCAAGGCTTGCGATGGTCAGTCCGAAGGCGACGGCCCATATTGAGATGAGAAGCTGAAACTGGCTCATATCTGTCAGTCGACCCCCTGGGGCTGCCGCGCGCCGTCCGACTTACGCCTTAACGGCGGCGCTTTGGCAACCTGTCGTATGCGGCCGCGGCGAAGAGCCGTTGCGCTTTGGTCATTGCTCCCGAAGCAGCGCCATGTTTGTAGTCCGACATGACGTTCTCACTCGACCTTTCAGGCGCGGCGCTGCCGATCCTGCGTGCTTTGCCGCCAGAGACGGCGCATCGTCTGACCTTGAAGGCCTTGGCGATGGGACTGGGCCCGTCAAGTGTCTCGGAATCAGACCCAAAGCTTGCTCAGACGCTCTGGGGGCTCCGATTTGAGAACCCGGTCGGGATCGCCGCAGGTTTCGACAAGAACGCGGAGGCGCCGCTGGCGCTTCTTCGGCTTGGCGCAGGCTTTGTCGAAGTTGGCGCAGTGACGCCGCGACCGCAGGCGGGCAATCCGCAGCCGCGGCTGTTTCGGTTGCCAGAGGACCGTGCGGTGATCAACCGGATGGGGTTCAACAACGAGGGTTTGGAGGCCGTCCGCGCTCGGCTTCAGGCGCTCCCGCGAGAGCGTGGGATCATCGGCGCCAACCTGGGCGCAAACAAAGATGCGCAAGACCGGATGGAAAATTACGAGACGGTCATGCGAGGGCTGTGGGGGGCGTGCGACTTCTTCACGGTCAACGTCTCCTCGCCCAATACCGAGAAACTGCGCGATCTGCAGGGCAAGCCCGCGCTTTCGGCGCTCCTCCATCGGGTTGTGACGGCCCGAAACGAACTTGCTGCTGGGGTTGAGACGCCGCCGCCGATCCTGCTCAAAGTCGCGCCGGACCTCTCCGAGGCGGAGATCGCCGACGTCGCAGAGGTGTGTTTGGCGACGGGCGTCGACGGCGTCGTGGCCACCAACACGACGATATCGCGCCCGGAAAGCCTGCAGAGCGGGCATGCGTCGGAGAAAGGCGGGCTGTCCGGCGCGCCGGTCTTTGAGAGATCGACCGAAGTGCTCAGAGCGCTCTATCGACGGACAGAGGGCCGCGTGCCGATGATCGGCGTCGGCGGGATCGACGGTCCCGACAGCGCGTATGCGAAGATCCGCGCAGGCGCCTCGCTGCTCCAGCTGTACACCGCATTGGTCTACCAAGGCCCTTCGCTGATCGGGCGGACCGTCGCCGGCCTGTCCGAGCGGTTGGAAAGGGACGGGTTCTCCCATCTGAAAGACGCGGTCGGCGTCGACGCCTCCTAAGCCGCCATCGCCGACTCGGCGCGCGCCCGGATCCGAGGGTAAAGCGCCAGCAGCGTCAGCGCTCGTAGGATCAACCAGATCCAGACCGCCGCCCAGATGCCGTGATTGCCGTACTCAAGCAGCATCCAATAACTGATGGGAAAATAGAAAGCTGAAGAGACAATCATGGAATTGCGCATCTCGACCGACCCGGTCGCGCCGATGAAGATGCCGTCCATCTGGAAGGCTCCAAACCCCGCAAGGGGAATCAACGCAGCCCACAGAAAATAGTCCCGAGCGGTTGTTCGGACTTCTTCGGCCGTTGTGAACAGGTCGATGATCGGACCAGACGACGCCACGAACGCGATCGACATCAGCAACGAGAGCGCGCCGGAACACAGGCTGCTCATCCAGGCTGCTCGATCGAGTTGCGACAGGTCGTGCGCGCCCATCGCCTGACCCACGAGCGTTTCCGCCGCCATCGCAAAACCATCGAGCGCGTACGAGGACACAAAGAAGAACTGCATCAGCACGACATTGGCCGCGAGGATCACATCCCCTTGCATCGATCCCATGCGCGTCATCCAGGCGAACCCGCCGATCAATAGCAGCGTACGGATGAAGATGTCTCTGTTCAGCGCCAGCAGACGCAAGAGTTCGTCGCGCTTAAGCAGTCGATCGCGCGATGGGCGCCATGAAGCCGGAACGAGAACGCGGATGCGGGCGCGCGCAATCCAAAGCCCATAGAGGAGACCCAGAACCGAGGCGATCAACGTGCCCAGCGCCACGCCGGCGACGCCCCAATCGAACACCAGAACGAACAACAGGTTCAGGGCGATGTTGGACAGCGTCAGAACTAGCTGGTGTTGGAACAGTCTGCGGGTCATCTCCTGACCGGTGAACCACCCCAACAGCGCGTAATTCATCAGTTCCGCCGGGGCGCCCCAGATGCGGATATGGAAATATTCAGCGGCGATGGTTTCGGCTTCGCTGGAGGCTTCGAACAAGGTGAGGCCAAGCCATATCACCGGAGTTTGAAGGAGGATGAAGGCGAGACCAATGGTCCCGCCGATGATCAAGCCGCGCAACAGCGTGTTCGCGAGCCTTTCGTGTGCGCGCGACCCGAGGGCCTGCGCCGAAAGTCCGCTTGTGCCCATTTGCAGGAAGTTCAAACTGCCCAGCGCGATGTCGAAGATCGCCGCGGCCAGGCCGACACCGGCCAGCGCCGCCACGACCCCCAATTGACCGATCAGCGCCGTATCGACGGCGCCTTGGATCGGCACCGTGGCGTTCGACAGCACCACCGGCAAAGCGATTGTCAGAATGCGAAGGGCGGTGACTGCGCCGCGGGGCTGAGGGTTGCCTGCGGCGTCCTCAGATCTGCTCATGGAGCGTTCTCGCCAGCCCCTGGCAACAGGAAATGGCCGTGCGCCGCGGCGAAAGGCCGTTCGATCTCGTCCTGCCACGCCTCAACGCGGACATTGGCCACGCGCCGACCGCGCTTGGCGACGATGGCGCGCGCATATGCGTCGCGCGGTCGTCCCGCCCGCAGGTAGTCCACGGTGATGTCGACCGTCTTTGGCATTGCCGGCAACTGGCCCAAAGCGATCGACTGCGCGTCGGGCTCGCTGGCTTCGATCCGCTCCCAAATGCCGTCCCATGCGAGCTGCATAATGGCGGTGATTTCGAGAAACGACCCCGTAGCGCCGCCATGAAGCGCAGGCAGCAACGGGTTGCCGATCAGTTTGGGGTCGAATCGCAGGATCGCTGTGAGCTCGTCGCCCCGGCGGTCCAGCTCGACGCCTAGGAACTTGACGTAAGGGGCCGCTCCCGCGAGCCGCAAAAGCGCCTGGTCGCGCAGCGCCTCTTGCGCACGTATCTTTTCGAGGGGGGGCATCAGGACGCTCCCTTCGGATCCGTCGGCGGCGCATCAGGCTTTGAGACCGGCCAGTTCCGCCGGTTCTCCACCATGAACGCGCCGACGGCGGTCGCCACCGGGACTTCCGGCGTGTCGTGATAGGCCGAGGCCCGTACGAACGTTATCGACCGCGTTTCACGAAAACAGGTCGCCTTTGCGAAGAGAACGCGCTGCGGCGTCGCTGGGCGCATATAGTCGATCCTTAGATCGAGCGTCGCAGCCGATGTTGGTTTGGTCGCCGAGGCCATTGCCGCTATGCCGCCGCAGGTATCCAGCAGCGCGGTCACCACGCCGCCGGATATGACGCCTGTTTCAGGGTCCCCGATCATGTCTTGGTGGTAGGGGATGGAAAGAACAGCCTCTCCGTCGCCGCTACTGACGAGCCGCATTCCAAGCGCCTTCGCGAAGGGCAGTCCCGCGATCAGTTCTCCGACCTCTTTGGGCGGCCTGCCGATCAAACTGGAGAGGGCGTCGGTTTCTTCAGTCATAGCGTGGGTCCGAGCTGACGGAACAATCGGAAACATGGGTTTGTGTCAGATTGGCGTAGGACGCGTCTGGGCGACTGTCCAGCCCAACCATTGTCTGCGCATCGACGCCATCTGCTTGGGCAAAAAGAAAACGCCCGCTCGATGGCGGGCGTCTTTGGCGTGTGGGTTTCGTTTGGAGAGGGCGTCAGCCCGCGCCGCCGACCGTGTTGAAAGCCGTGTAGATATAGAGGAACCCGGCGCCGAGCATCGCGCCGATGACGCCCAGGACCGCAAGCATGACGATGCGGTTTGTGCGAGGCGCTTCCTCCGTTTCGAACTCCTCCCAAAGGTCGGTTTCCAAGTCGTGATCGAATTGAGCGGCCGCTTCCTCGGAGAACGCGTCGAGCTCCATCGGATCGACGAGGCCGTCATCCGCATCGAGGGGTTCGCCGGGGTGTTCCTTTGGCTTGTCGCGCTTGGCGAAGCGCCCCTTCAAACGTGCGAAGAGCGAGCGTGACTTGGGCTCTTCCACGGTCTCAAGATCTTCAATCTGAGCGAGCGGATCCTCTTCGATCGGTTGCGTTTCCCGCTGCGACCGCAGAAAGGCGTCTTGGGATTCGATCTCGTCATGCGGTTCTGCGACGTCCGCCGCCTTGATCGCCTGAGCGTCGTCGAACAGATCGTCGACATCCGCCGTTTCGGCAATTTCGACCATCTCGACGTCTTCGAGAGGGTGCGCGTCAGCCGAATGGTCGGTTGCTTCGACGGCTTCGGATTCACGGTCCGGCAGCATTCGTTTCAACGAGTCGAGCGACGCGGCGAGCGTTTCGCTCTGCTCCGGTCCGGCGGTGTTGGCCCGTGAGCTTTTGGGCGCTGCTGCGCCGCTGTCGCGAAGGCGCGCCCGCAAGGCAGCGAGGCTCGGCGGCCCTTCGTAGTCGCGATCCCGATCAACGCTCTGCTCGGACGCTCTTGCATCAGGCGTCGGAGCGTCGTCGTCTATGTCCTTGAACAGAGCGTCGAGCGAGGGCCGTTCAACGCGTCTTTCGGGCGCAGCGTCTGTTTCGCTGACGGCTTCGAAATCACTGTCTACGGGATGATCGTAAGCCTCTTGCGGGGCCTCGGTCGTTTCCAGATCGTCTTCCCAGATCTGATCCTCCGACGCCTCGGCTTCCCAAGGTTCAGGGTTCTGCGCTTGATTTTGCAGCGCCAAGTCTTCGTCGATTGCGTCTGGGCGCGCCGGATAGTCGGCCGCGTCATCGTGGTCAGTCGCGTTGTCGTCCGCAGGCGAAACGCTGCGTTCGACGTCAAACTCGGTGAGATCGTCGTCGAGCGCCGGGTCCTCGTCAAAGATGTTTTCGACTCTGTCTGAGCTGTGCGTCTCCGCGTCGTGAGCATCATCAGCGGCCGGTGGCGCCAGGTGGTGCTCGATCTGCTCCTGTTGGGCTGTTTCAACCGCCTCAAGACGACGGGTCAGCGCTTCGAGCGCGTCGCCGATCGCAGTCGCGGCGCGGTCTTGACGGTCATTGGCGTCGTCCAGGCGCGTCACCAATCGCTCGAAAGCGTCTTCCGTTTTGGCGGAGACCGCTTCGGAAGCGGCGGTGATGTCGTCTAACCGTGCGGACAGCGCTTCGAGCGCCGCTTTGGTCTCGTCGTCGCCCGAGGTCGTCTGAGGCGACTGATCGGCGAGGGCGTCGACTTTCTCAATCAGTGCGGTGGCGGCGCGGACCGTCGCTCCGGTCTGACTGCGAACTTCGGAGATCTGCTCGGACGCGTCCGTCATGTCCGAACGAAGCGCCGCCGCTTCAGCTTCCGCGCGCTCGGCGCGTTCGGCCGTGCGCTCGAGGCCGCCTGACATGGTTTGAACAGCCGTCGCCACTTCGCTCATTCTCGTAGAGACGCTGTCGACGCGGCCTACGATGTTCTCAAGCGTCTTCCGCAGCGCTTCGACGCGGTCTTCGCTACGACGCTCGCTGTTTTGAGTGCGCTCTGCGACGTCGCGGAGGGCCGCGGCGAACGCACCGACATCGATCGCGGTCGGACGAGGCTTTGTTTCTTTGCCCTTCCGACGCTGCGCGCTGGCGACTGTCGCCTCGCCCGCGAGGTCTTCCGAGTTTTCTTCGATGATCTTTTGCGAAATCCAAGCGCCCAGGGTCATCCCTTCGCGTTTCGCCGCTTCCTTGGCGGCGACGCGAGCTTCGGGGTCGATCCCTTTGATGCTCCACGGTGTCGAGGTCTTCATTACGTTCCTCACAGCTCGACAGGGTGCGGCTGGTAGTGCCGCCATTCCATCGAGGTAACACTGGCATGGTTAAAAAAGACTGGACGCGATCCTTCCGGACCCACGCAGCGCTCTAGTCCCCATGCCATCTAGAACGCCGAAATTCCCCGGACTTCTAAGCGTTTAGCTTGGAAAGACGCAAAATGTCCAATTTTTGAGTTGACGTTTACGTAAGCGTCATGCTGACTAGAGGCGTGAGATTCGAAAAGGACCTTGCCATGATGAATCAGTTGGCCGACGCGCAGGCGGCCTTTGGATCGGATGAAGAGTTCTCGATCCGGGACCTTTGTGACGCGTTCGACGTCACGCCACGCGCTTTGAGGTTTTATGAGTCGCAAGAGTTGATCATGCCGCGCCGAGATGGGCAGCGGCGCATCTACACGTTGCGCGACCGGGCGCGGTTGAAGCTCATCCTGCGGGGAAAACGCTTTGGCTTCAGCCTCGCGGAAATCCGTGAGTTGCTTAATCTGTATGACCTGGGAGACGGTCAAGTGACCCAGCTTTCGCTGACCCTTGAGACAGCGCTGGGCAAGCTCGACGAACTGAAAGAGCGGCGCGAAGAGATCACCGCGGTGATCGGCGATCTTGAAAACCAGATCGGGCTTGTCCGCAACATGCTGCGTGAGCGCGGCGAGAGCCAAGTCAGTTGATTAGAGTAAACTGAGTCACGTCCACACAGCCGAAACGGGGCCCTGCCGCGAAACAAAGGGCGCCAAACCGCAACCACCGAACGATTGAAACGGAGCAAAGCGTCATGCCGACTTACACCCCCCCTCAGCGTGATCTGAAGTTCCTTTTCCACGAGACCTTCAAGGTTCAGGACCGACAGGACATCGAGGGTTACGAGGATCTGACCGAGGATCTGACCTCTGCGATCTTCGATGAAGCCGGGAAAGTCGCCCGCGAGATCCTTCTGCCGATCAACCAGACGGGTGATCAGCAAGGGTGCCATTTGGAGAACGGCGTGGTGCGGACCCCGGATGGGTTCAAGGAAGCGTTCGACGCTGTGCGCGAAGGCGGTTGGCCGTCGCTCGAATGCGATCCTGAATTTGGCGGGCAAGGCATGCCGAACATCATGGCGGCGGCTGTCGGCGAGATGCACTCGGCCTGCAACATGGCGTTCTCGATGTATCCTGGTCTGACCCACGGCGCTTACTCTGCTCTGCATGCGCACGGCACGGACGAGCAAAAGCAGAAATACCTGCCGAAGCTTGTCTCGGGCGAGTGGACCGGCACGATGAACCTGACCGAGCCGCATTGCGGCACGGACCTCGGCCTGATCCGCGCGAAGGCGGTTCCGTTGGAGGACGGCTCGTTCTCGATCTCCGGTCAGAAGATCTTCATCTCCGCCGGCGAGCACGACATGGCGGAGAACATTGTTCATCTGGTGCTGGCGAAGATCCCGGGCGGTCCGGACGGCGTCAAAGGGATCTCGCTGTTTGTCGTGCCGAAGTTCCTTGTGAACGACGACGGCTCGCTCGGCCAACGCAACGGGGTGAGCTGCGGCAAGATCGAAGAGAAGATGGGCATTCACGGCAACGCCACCTGCGTCATGAACTATGACGAGGCGAAAGGCTGGCTCGTCGGTGAGGAGCACAAGGGCCTGCGCGCCATGTTCGTGATGATGAACGAAGCGCGCCTCGCGGTGGCGATGCAGGGCCTCGGCCAGGCGACGATCGCCTATCAGAACGCGGTTGAGTACGCGCGGGACCGTCTGCAAGGCCGCGCCGTAACGCGCGCGGAGGCCCCTGAGAAAGCGGCCGATCCGATCATCGTGCATCCGGACGTGCGTCGCGCGCTGATGGATCAGAAAGCGTTTGTCGAGGGCGCCCGCGCTTTCATGCTCTGGGGCTCGACGCTGATCGACAGCGAACATCGGCACACGGATGAGGCCGAGAAGTCGAAAGCGGCCGATCTGATCGCCCTGTTGACCCCGATCCTGAAGGGTTTCCTGACCGACAAAGGCTATGAGAACACCAGCCAGGGGCTGCAGCTGTACGGCGGCCACGGCTACATCGAGGAATGGGGCATGTCGCAATACGTCCGCGACGCCCGGATCGCGATGATCTACGAAGGCGCCAACGGCGTCCAGGCGCTGGATCTGGTCGGACGGAAGCTTCCGCAGAACGGCGGCAAGGCGGTGATGGCCTTCTTCGAGATGGTCAAGAGCTTCATCCAGGAAAACGCCGAGGATGAAGCCTTGGCGAAGGACTTCCTGGATCCGCTCAAGCAGGCCTCCAAGGAGCTGCAAGAGGCCGGCATGTTCTTCATGCAAGCGGGTATGAAGAACCCCAACGATGCGCTCGCGGGGTCGACCGACTTCCTGCACCTCTTCGGTCATGTCTGCCTCGGACTGATGTGGGCGAAGATGGCGAAGGTGGCCAACGAAGCGCTGGCGAGTGGAACCGCGGACGATCCCGCGTTCTACGAGACCAAGCTGATGACGGGCCGTTACTACATGCAGAAGCTCCTGCCAGAGACCGGTATGCGGTTGGCGCGGATCAAAGCAGGCGGTGAAACCGTGATGGCGTTGCCGGCGGAAGCCTTCTGATCGGCGTTTATCGCGCCGCGCCGAACGCCAGCCTCCATCGAAGAGGGGCGGTTCAAGCGATGCGGCGCAGCTAGGGGAGACGCTCGAATGCCGCAGTATCGTCTGCATTGCTTCGCGCAGTCCGGCAACGCCTACAAGGCCGCGCTGATGCTGAACTTGATCGGCGCCGATTGGGAGCCGATCTTCGTCGACTTCTTCAACGGCGCAGGCCGGTCGCCCGAGTTTCTTGCGCTCAATCCGATGGGTGAAGTGCCGGTGCTCGACGGGCCGAAGGGCGTGGTCACGCAATCTGGCGCGATCCTTCATCACCTGGTCGAATCCTATGGTCAGTTCGGTGGAGAGACCTGGCCAGAACGCGAGGAGATCCTGCGCTGGATGTTCTGGGACAACCACAAGCTCACCGGTTACACGGCGACCTTGCGGTTCATGACCAACTTCCTGCCTGAGGACAAGCGGGACGCCGCCGTGATCGCCTTTCTGGAAGGACGGCGCAAAATCGCTTTCAAGGTGCTTGAGGCGCGGCTCGGCGCTCAGGACTTTGTCGCGACGCCGGATCGACCGACGATCGCGGACATTTCCTGCTGCGGATACCTGTATTGGCTCGACGAAATCGGGGTCGATCGCGCGGATGTTCCCAACATTTCCGCCTGGCTTGATCGGATCGCCGCGTTGCCTGGTTGGGCGGCGCCGTATGAACTGATGCCGGGCCACCCCATTTCGGGGAGCGTATGAGATGGCCGCCAAGCGCCCGCCAAAACGATTGCCGCTGCCCAAACGCTTCAACGCGGCGCTGACCGATGACGCTTACACACGTTTGCGAGAACTGAACGCTGCATACGGGCTCGGCAATAACTACCTGCTCACAGTGCTTTAGGAACGACTGGACCAGTTTGCGGATCCGAGGAAACTTGACGCCGCGTACCAGGATTTCATCGCGGAATACGGTGCGCCGACGCCGCCTAAAGAATGCAAGGCCGGCGGTGACCGGCCAAACACTGCACGGAGGACATCATGAACGACGCCTATATCTACGACGCTGTCCGTACGCCGCGCGGCAAGGGCCGCAAGGATGGCTCGCTGCATGAGATGACGGCGCTGCGCACCGCCGCGACGGTTCTGGAGGCGATCCGCGACCGCAACGAGATCGACACGGCGGAGATCGAGGACGTGATCCTTGGCTGCGTCAGCCCGGTCGGAGAGCAAGGTGGCGATATCGCCCGTTCCGCGGTTCTCTATGCGGATTACGACGAGAGCGTGCCGGGCGTGCAGATCAACCGCTTCTGCGCGAGTGGCCTTGAGGCCGTGAACATGGCGGCGAACCAGGTTCGCGGCGGCGCCGGTCACGCCTATGTCGCCGGCGGCGTGGAGATGATGAGCCGCGTGCCGATGGGGTCGGACGGGTTCTCGATCGCGGTCGATCCCTATCTCGCGTTCAAATCCTACATGGTGCCGCAAGGCATCTCGGCCGACATCATCGCCACCGAATACGGCTTCAGCCGCGACGACGCCGACGCGCTCGCCGTGGAAAGCCAGAAGCGCGCCGCCGCCGCATGGGAAGACGGGCGGTTCGCCAAGTCGATCGTGCCGGTCAAAGACCAGAACGGCGTCGAGGTCCTCGCCCATGACGAGTACATGCGTCCGGGCACCGACATGCAGGCGCTTGGCGCATTGAAGCCGTCCTTCAAGGACATGGGCGAGAACATGCCGGGTTTTGATGCGGTTGCGCTTCTGAAGTACCCGCATCTGGAGAAGATCAATCACATCCACCACGCGGGCAACTCGTCGGGCATCGTCGATGGCGCGGCCGCCGTTCTGATCGGCGACAAGGAGTTCGGCGAGAAGACGGGCCTGAAGCCGCGCGCCCGCGTAAGGGCGACAGCCAAGATCGGCACCGATCCGACCATCATGCTCACGGGGCCGGTGCCGGTGACGGAAAAGATCCTGCGCGAAACCGGCATGGGGATTGGCGACATCGATCTGTTTGAGGTCAACGAGGCGTTCGCCGCCGTGGTTATGCGGTTCATGCAGGCTTTCGACGTCGATCACGGCAAGGTCAACGTCAATGGCGGTTCGATCGCCATGGGGCATCCGTTGGGCGCCACCGGCGCGATGATCCTCGGCGCCCTGATCGACGAGATGGAGCGTTCGGACAAGGAAACCGGATTGGCCACGCTCTGCATCGGGTCGGGCATGGGCGCGGCCACCATCCTCGAGCGGGTCTGATCAATGCCGAGGGTCGATTTCGATAAGGCGCCGGTGACGCGGGGGAGCGATTATCCTGCGCCCCTCGACGCCGAGTTCTCCGATCGAACACGCAGACGTCTGGGCGACGCGGTCGGGCTCACCACCGTTGGCGTCAATTTCACGACCCTGCCGCCTGGTTGCCGTAGCGCGCTCCGGCACTGGCATGAGGTCGAGGATGAGATGGTCTACGTGCTGTCGGGCGTCCTGACGCTGATCGAAGATGCCGGTGAGACAGAGATCAAGGCCGGCGAAGCGGCAGGGTTTCCTGGCGGCGACGCCAACGGTCATTGCTTTGAGAACCGCAGCGCCGAACCGGTGACGATGCTTGAGATCGGCACGCGCCCGAAGACCGACCGATGTCATTACCCCGACCATGACCTCGTGGCCCACGACCATGACGGCTTGACCGAATACCGCCGGCGCGACGGCAGTCCGCTCACGCCGACGAAGACACGATTTGAATGAATAGGAAAGCTCGCCGGGCGACCGCGCCTTCGCCAGACTAGGGAGACCAGCCATGTCAGAAATGTTCCATTATTCCCTCGATGCCGACGGCGTCGCCGTCATCACTTGGGATATCGGCCCGGACAAGTCGATGAACGTCCTCAACGAGGCGGGCATTCGCGAGCTGGACCAGCATATCGACGCAGCCATCGCGGACGAGGCGGTGAAAGGCGTCGTGATCACCTCGGGCAAGCCGGACATGGCCGGCGGCATGGACCTGAACGTCATCGGCAAGATGAAGGCGCAGGCGATTGCGTCGGGCGGCAATCCCGCCGACACGATCTACGGCTTCGTCATGCAGCTGCACGGCGTGCTGCGAAAGATCGAGCGCATGGGCGCGGACCCGAAAACGAACAAGGGCGGCAAGCCGGTGGCGATCGCCACGCCAGGAACCGCGCTTGGCATCGGTTACGAGCTGATGCTGGCCGGGCATCGCCGTTTCTCCGCCGACAATCCCAAGGCGAAGATCGGCCTGCCCGAGATCATGGTCGGGATTTTCCCGGGCGCTGGCGGCACCACCCGTCTCATCCGGATGATGGGCGTCATGGGGGCCGCTCCGTTCCTGCTCGAAGGCAAGCTCTCAGACCCCAAGAAGGCCAAATCAGCGGGTCTGATCGACGAGGTCGTCGCGCCGGAGGAGCTGGTTTCCAAGGCCAAGGAATGGGTGCTGAACGCGACTGACGCCGACATCATCAAGCCTTGGGACGCCAAGGGCTACAAACTGCCAGGCGGCGCGCCCTACACCCCGGCGGGCTTCCCGACGTTCATGGGCGGGATCACCATGACGCATGGCAAAACCCAGGGCGTCTACCCGGCGGCCAAGGCGATGCTGTCAGCCGTCTATGAAGGCGCGCTTCTGCCCTTTGATCAGGCGATCAGCGCCGAGGCGCGTTGGTTCACCACCGTCCTGATGGATCCGCGCTCGGAGGCGATGATCCGCTCTTTGTTCGTGAACAAACAGGCGATCGAGAAAGGCGCCCGCCGTCCGGCGGGCGTCGAGGATCAGACCGTGAAGAAGGTCGGCGTGCTCGGCGCCGGGATGATGGGCGCGGGCATCGCGCATGTCTCCGCCTCGGCGGGCATGGAGGTCGTGCTGATCGACCGGGATCAGGAAGGCGTCGATCGCGGTCTCGCGACGATCACCGGGCTTCTGGACGAGGGTGTGAAACGTCGCCGCGTCACCGAGGAGAAAAAGGCCGAGATCCTGGCTCGCGTTACGGCCACGCCGGACTATTCCGCCCTGCAGGGCTGCGATCTGATCGTTGAGGCGGTGTTCGAGGATCCGGGCCTGAAAGCCAAAGTTACCGAGATGGCGGAGGCGAGCATCCCCGCTGATTGCATCTTCGCATCAAACACCTCGACCCTGCCGATCTCGGATCTGGCGAAGGCGAGTTCACGGCCTGAACAGTATATCGGCATCCACTTCTTCTCGCCGGTGCACAAGATGATGCTGGTCGAAATCATCCGCGGCGCGCAGACCGGCGACCGCGCGGTCGCGAAGGCGCTCGACTATGTTCGCCAGCTGCGCAAGACGCCGATCGTCGTGAACGACGCGCGGTTCTTCTACGCCAACCGTTGCATCATTCCGTATGTGAACGAAGGCGCGCGGATGGTCGCGGAAGGCGTGGCCCCAGCGCTGATCGAAAACTGCGCCAAACAGGCTGGGATGCCGCTCGGACCGCTGCAACTGACGGATGAGACGTCGCTCGAGCTGGGTCTCAAGATCATGCAGGCGACCAAGGCGGCGATGGGCGACGCCTATCCTGCGTCGGGCGCGGATGATCTGCTGGAGAAGATGGTCGAGAAGGGCCGTCTGGGTCGCAAGGCCAACGCGGGCTACTACGGCTATGACGAGAAGGGCAAGCGCCAGGGCCTCTGGCCGGGGCTGGGCGAGATGTACCCCGCCATGGCCGACCAACCGCATCGCGAGGAGGTGAGCAACCGTCTGCTCGCGATCCAGGCGTTGGAGGCGATCCGCGCGCTCGAGGAAGGCGTTCTGGTCGACATCCGCGAGGGTGATGTCGGCGCCATCCTTGGCTGGGGCTTTGCGCCGTGGTCTGGCGGTCCGCTCTCGTGGGTCGACATGATGGGGACGGCGACGTTCAAATCAATCTGCGACGACCTGACCGCCAAGCATGGCGACCGGTTCGCAGCGCCGGCTTTGCTGAACGACATGGCGGCGAAGGGCGAGACTTTCTATGGGCGTTTCGCTCCGCAACAAGCGGCGGCTTAGAAGAGATCTCGGATAAGCCTTGCACAGAGAGCGGTCCGGCGGGGCCGCTCTTTTCCGTTCGCGCGGACGTCACACAAGCCCGCTAAACCGCCGGTGGATTTCCGCAGCTCTGCTTGCATTGGCGGCGCGACGGGGCGATTTTGGCGACAAAGCCGCGCGACAGATCGCGGCGTCCGAACAACGGGGGCGAGATGACCATCGCAGAGACAAACCCGACGGCAGCGCCGTCAGACGACGGCGCCGGGCGCGGCGAGTTCACCGGTGAAACCGGGTCGCTGTTCAACATCATGTTCAAGGGTCTGCTGCTGACGATCCTGACGCTTGGCATCTACCGCTTTTGGATGAAGACGCATCTGCGTCGGTATTACTGGGGCTCGACCCGGCTAGACGGCGAGCCGCTCGAATACACCGGCAAAGGCGTTGAGCTGCTGCTCGGTTTCCTGATCGCGATCTTCTTCCTCGCGATTTACCTGGCGGTGGTGAATTTTGGTCTGAGCTTCGCCTCGATGGCCTACTGGCAGGGCTACGAGCCCGCGGCGTTTCTGTCGCTGCTCACCCTTCTGCCGCTGATCCCCTACGCCAAGTATCGCGCCCAGCGCTATCTGCTGTCGCGCACGCGCTGGAAAGGCGTTCGCTTCGGCCTGGATCTGGAAGCCTGGGCCTACACGTGGCGCTCTTTGCTTTGGTCGCTCGGCAGCATTGTCACGCTGGGGCTGCTATATCCGCTCGCCGATTTCAAACTGCGCCAGTTCATCACCAAGCGCATGACCTTTGGAGATCAGCGCTTTGAACTGACGGGTAAGGCGGGCGGCCTTTATCGTGGGTTTATTTGGGTCTGGGCTCTGATTGCGGCGACGGTAGCTGTCTTTGTCGCGGTCGCCGTGACGGCGACGCCTCCGCCGGCGAACGACCCGTTTGCGACGCCGGAACCGTCTGGGCCGCTGATCGCGCTTGGCCTTTTCGTCTACCTCGCGGCGATCATCGGCTTCATCTGGTACGGCTCGTTTCGGCTGAAGTACATTCTGAGCCGCATGGAAGTCGCGAGCCACGGAGGCGCGCCCGCGCAGATCATCTCGGAAATGCAGCCGGGGCGGATGACGATGGTGGTCATCGGCGGCCTGTTCCTGACGATGCTGATCACCATCGCCTTCGCGGTTGGAATGGCGCTCGTCTTTGGCGTCGCCGGCGCCGGTGTCGCCGCGGCCTATCCCGAGCTTTTGTCGGTCTTCGATCCGTCGCTGAACCAAGGGGATCCTGATCCAGCCACATTGGTCGTGATCTTCGGCGCTGTGATCGTCTTCTATCTCATCATCGGCGTTGCGGCCGTCATCGCAGCGGAGATCTTCGTCAACCGCCGCTATATCGACCGCGCGATCGGCACGCTCCGAATTCAGAACGTGGCCGCTATGTCAAGCGCTCGCCAGCAGGCGCAGACCGAGGAGCAAGCGGCCGAGGGCTTCGCCGACGCATTGGACGTCGGGGCGTTCTAGGGGTCGAACGTGCAAGCGAGCGCCGACTACTTCGATGGGGAGACAGCAGGCCGGCGCGAGGTTACAGCCCGCCTCGACGTCAATGCGCTGCGCCTTTCCACGCTCGAAGGCGCCGAGCTCGCGCGGTGGCCCATCGATAAGATCCGCCGCCTGCCCGGCGCGCAAGCGGTCGCGGGGGAGCTTCGTCTGATCCCGGAGTTCGGCTCGGAAGCCAGGCTTGTGCTGCGTGATCCGGAACTCATCGCCGCCATTGAGAACGCCGCCACAGGGTTGAACGTGAAACCGCCCGCGCCACGGGCCCTTCAGCGGAAGGTTCTGGTCTGGGGCGGCACGGCGATCGCGTCGATCCTGGCGATCGTGTTCGTCATCGCGCCGTTGCTGGCCAACCAGATCGCCCAGTTTATTCCGCCCGAAAGCGAAGTCGCCCTCGGAGAGAGCATCGCCAACGAGATCGAGGCTGAAGGCGTCTTCCTGATGGGACTGCGTCCAGGCGCCTGTGACGCGCCTGAGGGTCTGGCCGCGCTCGACAAGATGGTCGCCCGGCTCGAACCTGTGGCGGATGCCCATGTGCCGCTGAGCGTGAAGGTTCTGGACTCCGGCACGCCGAACGCCTTCGCACTGCCTGGCGGTCATATCTTCCTGCTCAGCGGGCTGATCAAAGACGCCGAAAGCCCCGAAGAGGTCGCCGGCGTTTTGGCGCACGAGATCGGCCATGTGATCACGCGCGATCCCACCCGTGGCGCGTTGCGAACCCTGGGATCCGCCGGGGTGATCGGCCTTCTGTTCGGAGACTTCTTTGGCGGGTTCGCTCTGACGGCGATGGTCGATGCGGCGGTCAACGCTCGCTATTCGCGCGAAATCGAGGCGCAGGCGGACGCCACGGCGATCCGGATCCTGCAGGCGGCCGACGTCGACCCAGCCCCTGTCGGCGGGTTCTTTCGCCGACTGCTTCAGCGGTTCGGCGACGACGACAGCTATCTTGCGTCGCATCCAACCCACGGTTCTCGCGAGGAGCAGTTCACGCAGAACGCGAATTCAGACGCGCGACCGGTCCTCTCGGAGCAGGAATGGGCGGCGCTTCGAACCATCTGCGACGAATGAACAGTTTGCCTGCGGTCTTTGTTGGCGGAGCTCGCCGAGACGCGGTATCACAGCTTTGGAGCAGGTGAAGAGGCGGTATGTTTTCGCGAAAGCTGTTCGTGGCGGCTGTGCTCGCCGTGATTGGGGCGGGTGCAATTGTAGAGACGGCGGCGCGAGAGCCGGATCTCATCTATGAGCGTTACGGCGAACGCCGGGCGGTGTTCCAAGACTGGCTGGCGGCCTGCCGTCCAGGCGGATATTGCAGCGTCCTCGCCTACAATGGCGTTGGGCCAGAGGCCGTCGGCGTCGACGCCAATTACATAATCCGGGTCTCCTCCGGCGCGCCCGGTTTGGGATACGACGTCGTCTTCACTGGCGTGGCGGCGATGGTGTCCGAGGAAAGCGACATCCTTGTCACCGTGGATGACGAGGAGATCGCCTACCTGATCCCTGGCGAGAATCTTGGCTGGGCGCGGCAACCCGACGGCGGTGTGAACGATTACCTTTTCTCCCAGAGCATCGCCAATGTGGCGATCGTTCCGGCGATGCGCGACGGCGGCCGGATGTCGTTGGCGTTTCGGGATCTCGATGGCGCGCCGCGGCTTGTCGGGTTTTCGTTGATCGGACTGAGCGCAGCGCTCAACTGGATCGAAACCAACCGTTATCGGCTCTGAGGCGGTTGGGGCCTGGTTGCGATGTCGCGGCCTCTGACTTGCTCCCTGTGGAACGTATAGAGCCCGGCGGCGATGATCACGCCGGCTCCGACCAGGACATTCAAACCCGGCTCTTCGAGGAACACGATCCACGCGCCGAGCGTGGCGAACAGAACAGAGGTATAGCGAAAGGGCGCGACGAAGGAGACCTCGCCGAGGCGCATCGCTTTGCTGACGAAGAAGTTGGCCCCGATCACGATGATCGACGCGATCACCAGCAGGGCCAGATGCTCGTTGTCCGCGGTCGCCCACGGGCGGCCAAGGTTCGCTTCGACAACGCTCATCGCAGCCCCGGCCACCATGATGGTGATGACGCTGCCAAAGGCGAAGAGCATGGTCGGGGTCTCCGGCGGTGCGACCCGGGTCGCGATGTCTCGCGCCGCCGCCAGGAACGAGGTCGCAACGCCCAGCAACGCGTAGATCGAGATCTCCTCGACGCCGGGCTGCAAGATGATCAGCATGCCGACGAGCCCTGCGCCCATCGCCGCCCAGCGTCGCCATCCGACCTGTTCCCGCAACGTCAGCGCCGCGAGCCCCGTCGCAATCAAAGGCGTCATTTGCAGCGTGGCGCTGAGCGTCGCGAACGGCACGAAGGCGAGCGCCGTCAGGAAACAGCTCGCGGCGCAGCCTTCCAGCACGCAGCGCAGTAGAACCATGCGGTTCAGCAAGAGGCGAGCATGCCGGAACGCGCCTGATCTCCAGGCCAGAGCCGTTGCAAAGACGATGGCGAAAAGTCCGCGCAGGAACATCGCTTGTCCTGTCGGCAAGTCCTTCAAGACGCCTTTGATCGCCAGATCGTTCAGGACGAAACAGAGCATCGCCATCGACATGGCGATCGCGCCGCGGACATTCGGGGTCATCAGCCTGCCTTCGATGCAACTCGACGGCTCGTGCGCCTCTCGCGCGGATCTGTCAATCGGTCGAGCCCCGTCAAACCCAGAAATCCGCCCATAGACCTTTTCGCCGGCGAGGAAGTTGCTAGTCTTCCGCAAAACAAGGGTTTTCCGGGAGGACGCGCATGCGTGCGCAAATGCAGGACTGGCCGCTGGTCAGCACCACAATCATTGATCATGCGGCGCGGTTTCACGGCGACAGACGTATCCTGACACGGTCCGCGGAAGGACCTGTCGTGACCTCGAACTGGGCGCAGATCCGCGATAAGGCGCGGCGCGTCGCGGCCGGGTTGCGAAAGCTCGGACTTCAGCCCGGCGACCGGGTCGGCGTGATGGCGTGGAACACCGGGCGACATCTTGAGGTCTGGCATGGCGTTCCAGGCGCCGGCGGCGTCACGCATTCCCTGAACCCGCGGCTGTTCGACGACCAGCTCATCTACATCATCAATCACGCCGAGGATCGTTGGCTGATGATGGATCACGACCTTGTGCCGCTGATCGAGCGCCTCGCCCCGCATCTGACGACGGTCCAGGGCTATATTGTCATGACCGACCGCGCCCATATGCCGGAAACGTCGTTGCCGGGCGCTCTTTGCTACGAAGACTGGGTGGCGGAACAGTCTGCGGACGAGGGCTGGACGCCGGTCGACGAGGGCGACGCCTGCGGGATCTGCTACACCTCGGGCACGACCGGGAACCCCAAAGGCGTTGTCTATGGTCATCGGTCAAACGTCTTACACGCGATGGCTGTGCTGCAGCCCGATGTTCTCGGGCTCTCGGCGAACGACGTCGTGATGCCCGTCGTTCCGCTGTTTCACGCCAACGGCTGGTCGACGGGCTATTCGACGCCGATGGCGGGCGCGTCAATGGTGATGCCCGGCCGGGATATGACGGCGCCGGCGCTCTACGAGATGCTGGAACAGGGCGTCACCATCACCCTGGCCGTCCCGACGGTCTGGCTAGCGCTGTTGCAGCACCTGGAGGAGACCGGCCAGCGGCTCTCCACTCTCAAACGCGTCGTCATCGGCGGGTCGGCCTGCCCCCGCGCGGTGATGGAGAAATTCGAGAAGGTCTACGGCGTCGAAGTGATCCACGCCTGGGGCATGACTGAAACCAGTCCGCTTGGGTCCTTCGCCACGCCCACGCCGGAAATCCTGGGACTGTCCGACGAAGAGCAGATGGAGGCGCGACTACGCACCGGGCGTCCGTTCTACACGGTCGACCTCAACGTGAAGACGGATGACGGCGCCGATGCGCCGCGCGACGGCGAAACCGCGGGCAGCCTCTTCATCCGCGGGCCTGGCGTGGTGCAACGGTACCTCAAGGCCGATGTTGAAGCGGCGGACCCGGACGGCTGGTTCGACACGGGCGACGTCGCCAACATGGACGCCTACGGCTCGATCAAGATCACCGACCGGTCAAAGGACGTGATCAAGTCGGGCGGCGAGTGGATCAGCTCGATTGATCTGGAGAACTTCGCGGTCGCCCATCCTTCGGTGTCGGAGGCTGCCGCGGTGGGCGTTCCCCATCCGAAGTGGGACGAACGGCCGGTCCTTCTGGTGGTCTGCAGCCCTGGAAAGTCCGCGACCAAGGAGGAAGTTTTGGCTCAGATCGCGGAACATGTGGCGAAGTGGCAGGTTCCCGACGACGTTCTGTTCGTCGAGGAGATCCCACACACCGCTACTGGCAAGATCTCCAAAGTCTCGATCCGCAAGATGCTCGAGGAGCAGGGCTATCAGTTGCCCAGCTCCTGAGCGCGCAGCCGCCTAGACCGCGATCTTTCCACCGCCCTGTTTGGTCACGACCATGACCGAGGGGCGCGGTGGAACGCCGTCTTGGAAGTCCGGCCAGCGGGTCGCGGGATCTTCGAAGGTGGAGGCGCGTTCAAATCCGGGAAAATCCCTGGTTCCGTCGGTCGCCGGGTGCTGGACCGCCAGAAACAGCGTCTCTTGATCCGGCGTAAAGTAAGGTCCGCAGAGTTCGGCGCCGACAGGCACGCGGAAGAACAGTTTCGAGGACCCCCGAAGCTCGCCATCCGTCTCGACCCCGTAAAGTCCGTCGGCCTTGCCCGTCCGCGCCCAGCCACGGCCTTGGTCCGTCGAAACCCAAAGGCGACCGTCGGCGTCGATCGCGCAGTTGTCGGGCGATGCGAACCAGCCATGCTCTGACGTCGCGGGGCCCCATTGAGCGCCAACCTCGGACACTGACGGGTCGCCGCATTTCACCAGGATCTCCCAGCGTGCTGTCGACGTGTCGTGATCGCCGTCAGGCACGGTGAGCTCGATAATGTGTCCGAAAAGGTTTTCGGGCCGTGGGTTCGCCGCGTCCTCGTCGCCAGGCTTGCGCTTCGAGTTGTTGGTCAGCATGACGTAGACCTTGTCGCCGGCGGGCTGCACGTCCTCAGGACGATCCATCGGCGTGGCGCCAAGCGCGTCCGCTGCGAGGCGCGCATCGATCACGACGTCCGCCTGGCTGTCGAAGCCGTTCTCCGGCGTCAGCGGCCCCTGGCCAAACACCAGCGGCAGCCAGTCAAGCGTGCTGTCGTCGTTGAACCGCGCCACGGACAGCTCGCCCTCCGAAAGCAGTTGCATATCGGCGGCCTTGTCGCCGCTGATCCGCCCTGACGAGACGAAGCGATAAAGATAGTCAAAGCGCGCATCGTCGCCGCTGTAGACGACCACGCGACCGTCGCCATTGACGATCGACTCGGCGCCTTCATGTCGGAACCGCCCGAGCGCAGTGTGCTTCACCGGCGTCGAGTTTGGATCCATCGGATCCACCTCGACCACCCAACCAAAACGATTGGTCTCGTTCGGCTCCTTGTCGATGTTGAAGCGTTCGTGGTGTTTGCCCCAGGCATACCAGCCGCCGGGAACGCCATAGCGTTTCATCGACGCCGCTTGGGTCTGTTCGTCGAGGATCGGATCGCCCTCGGCGTCGAGCTTGTCGGTCCAGAAGTAGCCGTGGAAGTTCTCCTCGGCCATCAGATAGGTGCCCCAGGGCGTGATGCCGCCGGCGCAGTTGTTGATGGTGCCGATCACCGACAGACCCGCCGGATCGGTCGACGTCTTGAGACGGTCATGCCCGGCGGCGGGTCCACTGAAGGTCATCTGGGTATTGAGCGGACTGATGCGTCGGTTGAAGGCGCTGTCCTTGACCAGCGCCCATTTGCCATCCGAGCCTTTGGCGATCTCGACGACCGAGCCGCCGTGGGCGGCCATCTCGATCTCGGCCAGCTCGCGCGTCGTGCTCGCGAACGGGACTTTGTCGTGCCGGCCGAGGCCGGGGAACATCACTTCCTCATTCGTGTACTCGTGGTTCACGCAAAGAACGCCCCGATCGCCGGCCTCGTTCAGCGGAACAAAGCCGACATAGTCGTTGTTGTAGCCAAACTGCTGCAGCTGCGCCTCAGCGGTCTGGTTCATCGGATCAAAATCCGGCGCCTCGGCGAAAATCGGCTCGCCCCAGCGCAACAGGATGTCGGCGTCATAGCCTTCCGCCACATGGTGGGTCTGGTCGATCCCGCCTTCAATCTCCGAGAACGCGAACGAGCCCGTCGCCGCCTGCGCCTGTTGCGCCGAGGTCAAGGCTGTCGCGCCAAACAGCGCCGTTGTCGCCGACACCGCCAATGCGCCGCGCAACACGTCCCGACGGCCGTAGCGTCTGTTGATCACGTCTCCGATCGTATCGCCCAGATGCGGATTCTTCGGGATGTCGTCATAGGCTTCGAAGGCCTCAGCCTTGTTGCAGATCTCGGCTTCGTTGATCACTCGGTCGCGGCTCATCCAGAACTCCCTGGGAGATGTCTGCTTGTCATGCATTCGCGGGGCGAGGCCCCCTGCGGCCGACATAGCACTAAACTGCGACGCAGCGACCCGACTTCTGAGACAGGTTTGTGATCCGGTTCGATCGGCTCCGCGCAGGTTCATCCTGCGGGCTGAAAAAACGCGATCCGCGTCCGTCGTCGCACAAGGGTCCGCTTCCAATTTGTCGATATTGCGCTTCCCAAGCGCGGTTTCCTCGGCTTCACTGGAGAGTCTCAGCAGACGCAAAGAACTGCGGGACCGGAGGAAACGCGAAGAAAGGAAGGGAACATGGCCAGATGCATCGCCGTTCTGGGGGCTTCTCACGTGGGAAAGTCGACCTTGGTCGACCGATTGTGCGAGCTTGAAGGTCGACCGCCCCGACCCGCCGAACCATATGAATTGCGATGTGTTCCCTTTCGTTTCCTCGACCAGAGTTGGACGGCGCTGGACTGTCCGGGTTCCCTTGAGTTCATTCAGGACGCCGCCGATGCGTTGCTGGTGGCCGACGCCGCTCTGATTGTCGTCTCTCCCGATCCCGAGCAAGCCGTGTTGGCGGCGCCCTATATCCGCTTGGTCGAAAGCTCTGGCGTTCCCCATTTCATCGTCGTCAACAAAATGGACGAGGCGCATTCCCGTCTGCGCGACATCGCCGCTGCGCTGCAAGCGTATTCAAGCTCGCCCATCGTTCTGCGGCAGATCCCCATCCGCGAGTGCGAGAGGTTCGCCGGCGCCGTCGATCTGTTTTCCGAGCGCGCATGGAAATACCGCGACGGCGCGCAATCCGCGCTGATCGAAATCCCTGAGGATCTCATGGACCGCGAGCAGGAGGCTCGGGACGAGATGCTGGAGAGCTTGTCGGAATACGATGACTGGCTGCTCGAAGAGATCATCGAGGAGAAGCACCCACAGGACAGCCCGGTCTACGCGATCTGCGCGCGGGTCCTCGCTGAAAACCGCGTCACAGAGGCGTTCATCGCCTCGGCCGAGCATCGGAACGGCGTGACCCGTCTGATGAAGGCGCTGCGGCATGAGACGCCGCCGCCAGCCGCCGCTCGCGACCGTCTGGGCGGAGCCCCGGCCGCGGTGAGCTTCCTGGCGCGTCATCGCAAACATGTGGGAAAGACGACTTTTTTGCGGGTCTTTGGCGAAGGGCTGAAAGCCGGCGACACCCTTGGCGGGGGCGGCGTCGGCATGCTGTCCGATGCGGGTTCTGACAAACCGGCGGCGCTGGCGGAGGTCGAAGAGGGCGGCGTCGCCGCAGCGTTGAAGTCGGATCACCTTGTTCCTGCGCGGCTCTACACCGCGCAGGGCGGCTCGGAACCGCCCGCGTGGCGCGCCGTCGCCCGGCCGCTCTTGCACCGCGCGCTTCGGCCGGTCCATGAGCGGGACGACGTGAAACTCTCCGAGGCGATCGCAACGATTGCGGGCGAGGATACGGGACTGACCGTCAGTCAGGATCCCGAGAGCGGGGCGCAGGTCGTCGGCGTCCAAGGCGCGTTGCATCTGCGTCGTCTCCGGGAAAACCTGGCCGAGGTTTTCGGCGTCGAGGCCGAGGACTATCCCGTCGCCACCGCTTTCCGCGAGACCATTTCTCGTCGCGTTGAAACCCATTATCGGCACAAGAAACAGTCGGGCGGAGCCGGGCAATTCGCGGATGTGAAGCTGACCGTCGCGCCCTCCGATCGCAGCGAAGGGTTCCTGTTCGATCAGACCGTAAAAGGCGGCGCGGTGCCTCGACAATACATCCCGGCGGTTGAAACCGGCGCGCGAGAGGCGATGCGGTCGGGTCCGCTGGGCTTTGCGGTAGTCGACGTTTCAGTGACGCTTCTGGATGGCCAGCATCACGCCGTCGACAGCTCGGACATGGCGTTCCGCATCGCCGGGCGCTCCGGCGTCTCACAGGCTTTGACCGAGGCGGGGCCTGTCCTGCTCGAGCCGATCTTCGATGTCGAGTTTTCTGTTCCGTCGCATTTCACCGGCGCGTTGCAGCCGATCGTCTCCAGCAAGCGCGGTCACGTTCTGGGCTTCGATCGCGATCCAGACGCGGAGGGTTGGGACGTGATGCGCACGCAGATGCCTGGGCCGGCGCTCGAGAACCTGATCGCCGAACTTCGCAGCGCGACGCAGGGCGTCGGGCGCTACACCGCCGAGTTCAGCCATTATGAAGAGCTCTACGGGCGCGAGGCGGAGAAGATCGTCACCGAGCGGAAGATGCCGTCATAACAAAAAGAGGCCGGGTTCTCGCCCGGCCTCGCCATCATTGATCACAGGGCCGTTTTAGCCCCAGGCCAGTTCCGCCGCGTCTTCCAGCGTCTTCAGACCCGGCTCTTTCGCGCCGACCAGCACCGCCATGTTGCCCGGCGCATGCTCGTTCTTCCACATCTTGGTGTGGGCCTTGGGAATGTCGGACCATGGGAAGAGCTCGGACATGCACGGATCGAGACGGCGCTCGATCATCAGTTGGTTCGCCTGGCTCGCCTGCAAGAGGTTGGCGAAATGCGAACCCTGCAGTCGCTTCTGGTGCATCCACATATGGCGCACGTCGAAGGTGGTGTTGAAGCCTGTCGTGCCGGCGCAGATGACGACCATGCCGCCGCGCTTGCACACGAAGTTGGAGACGGCGAAGGTCGCCTCGCCTGGGTGCTCGAAGACGATGTCCACGTTCACACCCTTGCCGGTGATGTCCCAGATCGCCTTCCCGAACTTGCGGGCTTCGGCGAACCAGGTCTTGTATTCCTCCGAGCCGACCTTGGGCATCTGACCCCAGCAGTTGAAGTCTTTGCGGTTGATCGCGCCTTTCGCCCCCAGACCCATGACGAAATCGCGCTTGCCCTCGTCCGAGATCACCGCGACCGCGTTGGCCCCGGCGGTGTTGATCAGCTGGATCGCGTAAGACCCCAGACCGCCCGACGCGCCCCAGACGAGCACGTTCTGGCCTGGCCGCAAAATGTGCGGCCGGTGCCCGAACAGCATTCGGTAAGCGGTCGCCAGGGTGAGCGTGTAGCAGGCGCTTTCTTCCCAGGTCAGATGTTTCGGCCTGTGCATCAGCTGCTGGGCCTGAACGTGGGTGAACTGGGCGAACGACCCGTCTGGGGTCTCATAGCCCCAGATCCGCTGCGTCGGCGAGTGCATGGGATCGCCGCCGTTGCACTCTTCGTCGTCGCCATCGTCCTGATTGCAGTGGATCACGACTTCGTCGCCGACTTTCCAGCGCTTGACCTTGTCGCCGACAGCCCAAACCACGCCGGATGCGTCGGATCCGGCGATATGGAAATCAGCCCCGTGGCCGTCGAACGGAGAGATCGGCTCGCCGAGCCCGGCCCAAATGCCGTTATAGTTCACCCCGGCGGCCATCACGAGAACCAGCACTTCATTGCTGTCGAGTTTTGGCGTCTCGACCGTTTCGAGCTGCATCGCCTCTTCCGGAGGACCGTGACGCTCGCGACGGATCGCCCAGGCGTACATTTGCTTGGGCACATGACCGAGCGGCGGAATCTCTCCGACCTCGTAAAGGTCCTTCTTCGGGGCGTCGTAAGTCGCCGCAGGGGCGTGCGCGTCGAGGGCTGCCATCTGGCTCTCCAAAGCTGTCTTGACCCGACTGTTCTGCATTTTTTGTGCGGGCGCGGAAAGACGTGACGAAAGAATCGGTCGTTTTTCAACGGAGCTGGACAATGACATTACGATTTTGCGGTCGCAAGCATTTGTTGCGTTGCAAAATTGGAACAAGCGCTGGCGGCTTTAAGTCCTGTATTCCTGAGGGCCCGCCGCGCATCTGCGCCACAAAATTACACAAAACACAAGCTCTACGCCACATTCTTTCTTTTGCGACGCAGCACGAGATGGGTATAGTCGTCGGAAACGAGACAATGACGGATATGGCCGCAATGACCTCCCAATCGTCGAGCGAGAGCGCCCCCAAAAAGGACAGACCCTGGATCATCCGGACCTACGCGGGTCATTCAACGGCGGCGAAGTCCAACGAGCTGTACCGCAAGAACCTGGCGAAGGGGCAGACCGGATTGTCTGTCGCGTTCGATCTGCCGACGCAGACGGGATACGACAGCGATCACCTGTTGGCCCGCGGCGAGGTTGGAAAGGTTGGCGTGCCGGTCGCGCATCTCGGCGACATGAAGACGTTGTTCGAGGGCATTCCCCTTGAGCAAATGAACACCTCGATGACCATCAACGCGACCGCGGCGTGGCTTCTGTCTCTCTATGTCGCCTGCGCCCAGGAGCAGGGCGTCGACCCGGCCAAGCTTCAGGGCACGGTCCAGAACGACATTATCAAGGAGTATCTCTCGCGCGGCACCTACGTGTTCCCGCCGGCGCCGTCGTTGCGCCTGATTTCGGATGTCGCCGCCTACAGTTATCGCGAGATCCCGAAATGGAATCCGATGAACGTGTGCTCGTACCACCTGCAGGAGGCGGGGGCGACGCCGGAACAGGAATTGGCGTACGCGTTGGCGACGGGGATCGCGGTGCTCGATACGGTGAAAGAGCGCGGCGAGATCTCTGAAGAGGATTTCCCGGCCGTCGTCGGCCGCATCTCGTTCTTCGTGAACGCCGGCATCCGTTTCGTCACCGAGATGTGCAAGATGCGCGCGTTCGTCGATCTGTGGGACGAGATCTGTGAGACCCGCTATGGCGTGACGGACCCCAAGAACCGTCGGTTCCGTTATGGCGTGCAGGTCAACAGCCTGGGCCTGACGGAACAGCAGCCGGAGAACAACGTCTACCGCATCTTGATCGAGGCGATGGCGGTGACGCTGTCGAAGAAGGCCCGATGCCGCGCGCTGCAGCTGCCGGCTTGGAACGAGGCGCTGGGGCTGCCCCGTCCGTGGGATCAGCAATGGTCGCTCCGCTTGCAGCAGGTGCTCGCGTTCGAAACCGATCTGCTGGAATACGACGACTTGTTCGACGGCAATCCGGCGGTCGACCGCAAGGTCGACGCGTTGAAAGCGATCGCGCGCGCCGAACTGGCTGCGATCGACGACATTGGCGGCGCCGTCGCTGCGATCGATCACATGAAGGCGCGGCTCGTCGAGAGCAACGCGGCGCGCCTGGCGGCGATCGAGTCCGGGGAACAAGTCGTGATCGGCGTGAACAAGTTCACGGAAACCGAAGAGAGCCCCTTGTCCGCCAACGAAGATGCGATCGAAGTCATCGACCCGGCGGTGGAGGCCGAGCAGATCGAACGCCTGAACGCGTGGCGCGATGCGCGCGACGAACCCGCCGCCAAAGCCGCGATTGAAGAGCTGCGGTCGGCCGCGCAGGAGGGACGGAACGTCATGCCCGCGTCGGTCGCCGCGGCCAAAGCAGGTGTGACCACCGGGGAATGGGGCCAAGTGATGCGCGAAGTCTTCGGCGAGTACCGCGCGCCGACCGGCGTCGGCAAAGCGGCGTCGTCGTCGGCCGAGGGGGTCGCGGACGTTCGCGCCTCGGTCGAGGCCGTGTCTGCGCAGTTGGGCCGGCGTTTGAAGTTCCTCGTCGGCAAGCCCGGGCTTGACGGTCACTCGAACGGCGCCGAGCAGATCGCCGTGCGCGCCCGCGATTGCGGGATGGAGGTCGTCTACGAGGGCATCCGCCTGACCCCGGCGCAGATCGTCAACGCCGCGCTCGAGGAAGGCGTCCACGTCGTCGGCCTGTCGATCCTGTCGGGCTCGCATATGCCGCTGGTGAAAGAGGTGATCGACGGCATGCGCGCGCAGGGGCTTGAGGACGTGCCGCTGATTGTGGGCGGAATCATCCCGCCGGAAGACGCCGCGGCGCTGCAAGCCTATGGCGTCGCTCGGGTCTACACGCCGAAGGATTTCGAGCTCACCAAGATCATGGCCGACATTGTCGAACTCGTCGGAGAGCGCGGTCGAGAGGCGGCTTAGACGACCCACCGCGTTCTGTTTGAGGGTGCACAGGGTGCGGCGCGGCCGCGCCGCCATAGAAGATTGAGAAATAAGCCTGCTCAAGGTGCGCTTTAGATCTCGCTGACCAAGTGAAGACGAGATGTTCACAGACGAGAAGGTGTTCAATGCGGTTCACGTTTCCAGCGGCGCTCATCGTCGTCGCGCTCGCGACGGCCGCCCAGGCGGGCCAGTCGATCCTCACGATCGCCGGGCCCGACGTCGCTCCGAACCGTGACGCGGTCACGCAAGAGACGCCGGGATTTTTCAAGTATCACGAAGTGACGTTTGAAAACGGAGCTGCGCTCGATCTCGAAGCGCTCGAGGCGATGGGCATGCGTGAAATCATAGGCAAGCTGCCCGGCACGGATCTCACCGTCGCCTATTCCGGCCCGCCATTGATGGATGTGCTGAAAGCAACCCGGAAGGAGGGCTCTGGCGCCTTGCCGGAGATCATCTCAGTGATGGCGCTGGACGGCTATGCGGCTGATATCGCTGTCGCCGACATCGAGGCCCACAATGCGATCCTGGCGACGCGGGTCGACGGCGAGCCCATGGGCATCGGCGACCTGGGGCCGACCATGGTCGTGTTTGAAATGCCGGACGACGCCGAAAAGGCCGGAACCCTCGGCGACGCTCAGGTTTGGAGCGCGTTCTTCATTCGCGTGCAATAGACCAGGTTCAGGCGAGACGGGTGGTCTGATCCGTCTCCGCCAGCATCTGCGCCAGCGACTCGATCCGGCCGATGCCCAGGCGCCGCGTCAGGCGCTGGTCGAGTGTTTCAAGCACTTCGCGGGCGTCGTCCATCAGCCACTTTCCCTGGTCTGTGAAGTGGATGATCTTCTGGTTCGGCGCATCTGGATCCGAAACCTGTCGGATTAGTCCCAAATTTGAGAGACATTTTACGGATTTTCGAACCGCCTGTCGCGAGACGCCCAGTCGCCGAGCGATCTCTGCAGCGTGGCTCGGGCGCTTCTCAAGCTCGCCCAAAAACCGCAGATCCGCAGTTGTGACGCCGCGATATCCGCGGTCGGAGAGGTTGTCGACAACATAGTCGAGCATCGTGTCAAAGGTCTGCCGCAGCGCAAACACCAGCTGCAGCGACGGACTGTCAGTCGTCGTGATCATATCTACCGCTCGTCAATTGGGTTGACGCAGACATTCAAGCGTCAACGGTGTTGACGAGTCGTGAACGTATTGCAGTTATAGGGTTTACGGCTGTTTACCTTGGTTATGGATCCGTAGCCGGATCTGCTCGAACGCGGCGTGGAGATGTCGGCTCCGCTCGCGGCGCGCTGGACCGGTAGAAGCATCGCGAGCCCCTTCTCGGCGGTGTCTCCGAGATAGACATGTGCGGCGTGCGCCTGGATCGTGCGGTCGACGGGCGTCATGGTCTCCGCTGCGCGCGTCGCACGAAAGCGTCACGCGCCTGCGCCAAAAAACCTCCCCCCGACAGCGGTTTTGTGGACTGGGGATGTATCTCTTTTGTAGATTTCGCCTTGGTGGCGACAGCGCCCTCGTTCCACTCCGTTGGTCGGCAGTCTTCCTCGGGGAACGGGGGCGCTCCGTCGCAGGCGACAATCGACTTCTCCCTTGGCGGGATGCGATCTCCGGCGCAGAGTGAGCTGCAAATCAGCATCGGCGGACAGCGGGCGAAACCGCGCCGCCCATGATTGGAGGTCAAAGGTGGAGCCGCAGGCGCTTACAAACATGCAGATGCGCGACGTTGAGACGATCGTGCATCCCTACACGAACCTTCACGCCCATCGCAGCGTGGGTCCGCACGTTCTTGAGAAGGGCGAACGGATCTATGTACACGACGACCAGGGCCGTCGCCTGATCGAGGCGATGAGCGGACTCTGGTGCGCGGGGCTCGGCTACAGCGACAAGGAGCTGATCGACGCGGCGGTCGAGCAGCTGCACAGGCTGCCCTATTACCATCTGTTCGGCGGCAAGAGCTTCGAGCCGGCGATCGAACTGGCGGAAAAGCTCAAAGAGAAGTTCCCGACGCCGATGGCGCGCGTGTTCTTCGCGTCGTCTGGCTCTGAGGCCAACGACACCCAGGTGAAGCTCGCTTGGTACTTCAACAACGCCCATGGGCGTCCCGAGAAGAAGAAGATCATTGGTCGGGTGAAGGGGTATCACGGCGTCACCATCGTCGCCGCAAGTTTGACCGGCTTGCCAAACAATCACCGCGACTTCGATCTGCCGGTCGATCGCATCCATCACACCTCGACGCCGCATTACTGGCGCGGCGCCGAACCGGGCGAGACTGAACTCGAGTTCTCGGCGCGTCTGGCTCAGGAGCTCGAAGATCTTATCCTTCATGAAGGTCCGGACACAGTCGCCGCCTTCATCGCGGAACCGATCATGGGCGCAGGCGGCGTGATCATTCCGCCCAAGGGGTATTTCGAAGCGATCCAACCCATCCTCAGCAAGTACGATATCCGGCTGATCGACGACGAAGTCATCTGCGGCTTCGGTCGGACGGGCGCTTGGTTCGGCGCCGAGACCTTTGGCATGGCGCCACAGTCGGCTTCGTTCGCAAAGCAGCTCACGGGGGCTTACGTGCCGCTATCGGCGGTGGCGGTCGATCAGTCGATGGCGGATGCGCTGGATGCGGAGTCCGAGAAGATCGGGATTTTCGGCCATGGCTACACATATGGCGGCCATCCGCTCGGTTGCGCGGTCGGGGTCAAGGCGCTGGAGATCTACGAGACACGCAAGATCCCCGAGCGGGTCGCGCGCCTCGCGCCTCGTTTCGCCGAACACCTGACGCGGCTCGCCGAGCATCCGCTCGTCGGCGAGGGACGCAGCAGCGGTCTTGTCGGCGCGCTGGAGCTGGCGCCCGACAAGTCGGGCAAGACGATGTTCAACCCGCCGATGAAGGTCGGGCCGAAAATGCAGGCGGAGATGTTGGCGCGGGGCGTCATCGTGCGGGCGATCGGAGACGTGATCGCGTTCTGCCCGCCGATGATCATCGAGGAAGACGAGATCGACGCGATGTTCGAACCGGTCGAAAGCGCGCTCGACGCAACGGCGCACTGGGCGAAGGCCGAGGGGTTGCTCTGACGGGCGACCCAATTCCAACGCCGGAGCCGGAGATCCGCGATCGCAGTCCCGATCCCGTCGTCGCTTGGGCCTAGTCGGCGACGACGGCGATCTCAGGCAGCCGTCGGCGGTTGGGCTTGTTTGCAAGCAGCCAGGCGTCGTTCTCCGCCAAATCTCCCAACACCGTCTCGATCGTAGAGCGCACGTTCAGATGGTTGGGCGCCATGGTATTCGTATGGTGGCCAGCCAAGGGCGCTCTGCGTTCGATGGTGGCGCGAGGATCGGAATTGAGCCAACCCAAGGCGTCGAAGTCGCCAATGACGTCGATGACCGTGTGCCCCTTCGGCATCACGATCGCGCCTCCCAGGGTGATGATCAAACGCGATTTGTCGGGCCCGGGCCCTTCGCCTCGACGCTTGGCTCGGACTTGCCGATAGAGCGCATTCGAGAGGGTTGTACCCCCCTTGCTGTGCCCCACCAGCAAGCGCAGATCGAACCGGTCGTCGGACAGCAGAGACGCCAGCGTGTCGACGTCGCGGCCGGACTGGACGAACGTGTGTTCGCTGATCCGGCCTGGATCGGTGAGGCGCCGGGCGGCTTCGAACATGAACCACCCGCCCATGACCTCGTTCATCGCGTCGACGACGGTGTAATCGGAGATCACGGTGACGACGGGTTCCCCGACCGCATCCGCCACATTTCGCGCCAGGGCCGCCGCGCCGAGCGCCGTGCTGCCGACGCCAGCGAGCGCAGCCACCCGCACGTCTCGATGGATCGAGACGGCGAGGTCCTCAATCGTGGGGTAGAATTGGGGAGAGCGACCGCCGCTTGGCGAGACCACGAGCATCGCGCCGGCGCTCTGCGCAAGCATCGCGACCTTGTCACGCTCAAGCGCGCTCAGGGACGCGACGTCATAGAACATCCAGTCCAAAAACGCGTTGCGTTGGCGAAGAAACCAGAAAGCAGCGTCGCTTGCTGTCTGATCCTGCGTCACGGATGTTGCGGTCGCTGCGCCAAAGGGCTGTTCCGCCAGCTTCGCGGCGAGCCTAAGACTTCCAGTGACAGGATCGACCAGACAACCGTTCATGCAATCCTCGTTGCGCCATTAATGCTGCGCTGCAATATGACCCAAGAGGCTTAAAAAGGCGAGTCTGATGCTCATTTTCAAAATCGCGCCGTCTTCACTCTGGCGAGACGCCGAGATCTCCGGCTCTTTCGAGGGCGCGCCGGTCGATCTGAACGACGGGTTCATTCATTTCTCAACTGCTGATCAGGTTCGGGAAACCGCCGCCAAGCACTTCGCCGGGCAAACCGAGCTTTTGTTGATTGCGTTCGATACGGAGGCGCTTGGAGAGGCGCTGAAATGGGAGACGTCGCGCGGCGGCGCGCTTTTTCCGCATCTGTACAGAACGCTCACTCCGTCGGAGGCGCTCTGGGCGCGACCCCTTCCGCTCGGCGAAGACGGCGCGCATGTCTTTCCGGATCTCTCAGGCGATTAACCGGGCGACCGCCGCAGCCGCTCGCGGCATGTCGTCGAGTTTGACGGGGCGCCAAGCCGCTGTGGAAGCCTCGTCCAAGGGACGCGCGTGGTCGCCTTGACGCAGCGCCGCATGAAACCTCGTGAGTTTCGGCGACAGTCGCGAAACCGGCGCGATATAGACCGGCTGGCCAGTGGCGCACGCTTCAGAGGCCATGTTCACCGAGTCGGCGGTGACGACAAGCGCGGAAGCCTGCGAGAGAAGGGAGGGGTACGGGTTTTCGCCGGTTCCGTCCCAAACCCACCCCCCAAGCTCGGTCAGGCCGTCCCGCAGACGGGCGCCAAGATCGGCCGGCGTGCGATTGGACAGCGTCGCGGCAATTCCCCACCCTTTCTGCTGGAACGTTCTCAGCTGCGCCAGCAAAGCCTCCGCATCGCTGCTCTCGAACCGGGCGCTTTTGCTCGCCCCGCCGATGAGGACGCTGAGAAGGGGACGGGGGAGGCGATCCAGCGCCGAATTGTCGGATCCGACGACATCGGCCCTTCGGCGAGACAGCCAGCCGGTTGTCTCCAACACGTTGCCGCCGGACAACCGATCATGTCTTGGCGCGACGATGAGGTCGAACCGGTTCAGCGGCATCTGCGGGTTCAACAGCTGTACCGCGCGCGTCTGCCCGTCGCTGAGAAACCGAAGCATCGCTGTCACCGGCGCGCTCAGTCGTCCGCAGCCTATCGCCAGAGTCGGGTACGGCGGCGCCAGACGCGCAGGTCCGTCCTTGAATCCTTTGGCTGGCCAGCGGTGCGAGCCGGCCCCCAATAGAGAGCAGGCGATCTCTGCGAAGCGCGGCGGCAGTCGCATCAGCGGGCTGATCGGCTCGAGCAGCTTTTGCTCAATCTGAACGTCAGAGCGGACGGCCGCGACCTCTTCAGCCAGGCCCATCGCCGGATTGACGTTTCCCGGGCGGCCGTCGGTCAGGACCCAGATGCGCGCGTTTCTTTTGGCGTCGAGGCTGACAGATTCGATTGTCATGTCTCCAGCGCCCCCAGTTGCGCAATAATCTTTCCTGAAGTAGCGTCGCGACCTCAACCTCAGCTTTTCGGAGCCCCAATGGCCGGTGTCAAACTCGATCCGATCGACCGGAAGATCCTCGCCGAATTACAAGAAGATGGGCGAATGACGAATGTCGATCTTTCGAAGCGCGTCGGGATTTCGGCGCCGCCCTGCCTGCGGCGCGTGCGGGCGTTGGAGGAGAACGGCTTTATCACCGGCTATCACGCGGACATCAATGCGCGAGCACTGGGGTTTGAAGTCATGGTCTTCGCCATGGTCGGCCTCGACAAGCAATCAGGTAAGGACCTCGCGGATTTCGAGACGCGCTGCGCCGAATGGCCGCTGGTTCGCGAATGCCATATGCTCAATGGCGAGATCGACTTTCTGCTGAAATGCGTTGCGCCGGACCTGTCGAGTTTTCAGGACTTCCTCACCGACGAGTTGACGGCGGCTCCGAATGTTTCGAGCGTAAAGACGTCTCTGGTGATCCGCGGCGCCAAGTCTCTGCCTGGCGTCCCGTTCGACGTCCTTGAAGAGCGTTGGCCGAGCATTCGTTGAAAAGCGGGCGGACGAAAACCCGTTAGCTCTGCTTTGATTGCGAAGCGCGACGCTTCGCCTTTGAATGCGCGGCAATCATCGCCAGCAACCCGTTTCTGGCGCTTCCGGCCGCCATCACAGCTTGCTCGCCCCACGGGCCCTCGAGCGCGCCTTTCGGAACCTTGGCGCTTTGCACGACTTCTCCGAGATACGAGTCTCCCGCCCAGAGACGCCAGATGATTGTGACTTCGTCGAGATCTTCTCGGCGAAGGTTCACGACCAAGCCGTCCAGAATGTAAGCGTCGCCGTCGCGCTTGTCGGCCAATGGCGCCCCGACGCGGAGCATATGTTCCCGCATCGCCGCCGCCAAAGCCTGGTCGCCGTCCCCGGGCGCTCCGACGACCGACTGTATCACCAGGGGCGTCGGCGCCGCCGCTTTCCTTGGCTGGGCCGCTTTCAAATTGGCGGGCCGGGGGCGAGGGCGATAGGCCGCGACCGGCACGCTCGCCACGTCGGTGGCGTCCGCGGCCTCGGCCACGATTTCCGAGGTTGCGTCCTCCAAGCCGTCTTCCGACAGAACTTCAGGTGGTTTCGGGCTCTCGGCGGTTGCTGGCAGGGCGTCATTCAGCCCGGGAACGGGCGTGGGCGTGTAGTTCTCGGTGTATCCCGTGGCGCAAGCGGAGACGGCGGACATCAGTCCGATCGCGGCCAGAACCCGCCAAACCGGAGCCAGAGCTTTTGCGTTTTTTCGCCTTTTCGCGGCGCCAAGAAGTCCCATCTGCAACCCCGCTCCACAGGCGGTCTGTTACGACCGCTCAAGATCCAACGGCAATTGCGACAACGGCTCTGCGCCCGCCTCGGTCACCAAGGATGTGCGCCCCAGAGTCATCGCCGCCCCCGAATCACTATCCATTAAAATCATGTGCAAAAAGAAAACCATGTTCTTTTTCATGATCGTTTTTGCCCCTTCATAGAACATCACATGGTCCATCCAGCACGGCGTGTATTTCGCCCCAAGTGAATATCCACAGGCTTTGAGCCGCGCGTGGCCCAATCCGGCATCGTCGAGCGTCCTTGCGTGCGCGTCGAAGACATCCGCCATCGGTCGACCCGGCTTGAGCGCGGCTTCGCACGCCAGAAGCGCCGCCTGGGCCGCCTCGTGCATCTTGACGTGCTCGGGCCGCGGTTCGCCGATTACGACGGTCCGCATCAGTGCGGCGTGGTAGTGTCGATAGGCTCCCGCCCATTCGAGGGTGATTTGATCGCTGGAAGAAAGGGTCCGGCGACCCGCGTAGAAGCGGCACAGCAGCGCGCCTGAATCCGGCCCGACAGGGCCTGATCCGATAATGAACTCGTTGCCGGGATAGTCGCCGCCTCGGCGGAAGATCTCTCCCTGCATCGCCGCGAGGATCTCGCCTTCGTCTCCGCCCGCCTTGATAAGCGGCCGCGCCGCGAGAAAGCTCGCGTCACCCAGTTCTCCGGCTTTGCGGGCGTACTCAATCTCCTGCGGCGACTTGATCAACCGGAGGTCGGCGACGAGGTACGACGCGTCGACAAGCTCGGCTGTTTGTCCCAAACGCGCTTCAACGAGCCTCCAGTTCCGGGCTGTCAGGCCTTGCGTGTCGAACTCGACGCCCAGTTTGCCGCCCGACAGACCGAAATCGTCCAGCGCGGCCTTCAGATCGATCGACGGGTCTGCGTCGGCGGCGTCTTTCCAGATCCGGATGTCGTCCAGGATCGACGTGAAACGCGCCTGCCGCAGATCGGCGGAGCGGGTCACCAACGTCATTTCGCCTTCGGGGCGGACGATCAGACACTGAAAGAAGCAGAACCCAAACGTGTCGTAGCCGGTGAGCCAGTACATGCCTTCCTGCGAGAACACGAGCAGCGCATCCAGGTCGCGCGTCGCCATCTCGACGCGGGTCTTCGCCAGACGTTCTGCGAATTCTTCGCGGCTGAAATGGATATGGCGGGTCTCGGTCATGGGGTGTCCTCCAGCACGATGGCCGAAAGCAAACGGCCGTAATCATTCTCGCCGCGGTGAAAGGCGCGACGGTTCGAAAAGAAAAGGTCAGGTTCGGCGTAGGTGCAGCGCCAAAGCGCGTCGGCGGTTCCGACGCCGGCGGCGCGCAGACGCGAGAGCGCATAGCCCGCCAGGTTGAACAAGGCGCGCCCTTCGTTGGCGGACCCGCTGAAGAACCGGCTGCTTTCGGGGTCGTCGTCGAGAAAACGGTCGACGTATTCCGGGCCGACCTCGTAGCTTGCCTGGGATATGCAGGGTCCGACGACGGCCGTGATCCGGGGCGTCTGCGCGCCAAGATCATTCATCGCCGCGATCGTCGCTTCGATCACGCCGCCCAGCGCCCCTTTCCAACCCGCATGGCAGGCGCCGATAACGCCTGCTGGGACGTCCTCCAAGAGAACAGGCGCGCAATCCGCAGCCAAGACGCCTAATGCGATCCCTGGCCGGTCCGTCGCCATTCCATCGGCCTCTGGCGCGTCGGCAGGGTCCCAGGGCGCGATGACCGTAACGGCGTCTGCGCTATGGACCTGATAATGAGAAATCAGTCGATCTGGCGCGACGCCCAGCGCTTGGGCCGCGCGCCCGCGGTTCGCCTCGACATTCTCGCGGCTGTCCTCTTTTGCGCCCCAACCGCATTGCAGCGAGCCGTAGATCCCGTTGGAAACGCCTCCCTTGCGGGTGAAAAACCCGTGACGGGTCGAGAGCGCGTCAGAGGTGATAAATTCGGCCATAGCGTTGGTCCTCAGGCTGGGAAAGCAGCGGGCGGCGGTGCGGGATCCGCCGTCAGCGCCATCGCTTTGAAAAGCGTTCCCATCTCGGATGCGTCGGTCAAGCGATGCAGGGCGCCTTTGACGTCGTGCGCCTGGTCAGGATGTGTTTTCGCCAAAGCCTCAGCGCGTTGCGCCGCGCCCAAGCCCAACAAGAACGCGCCTTGATCGACGATCCCATGCTTTCGGACGTTTGCAGCCGAAGCCAGCGCGTCAAAGTCCACATGCGCGGTCAGATCCGCCTCTCCAGGGTCGTCGAACGGGTTGACGAAGTTATGGTCGCGCATCGCCTGGATGGTGTCGACGCCGCCGGCCCGGCTTCGCATCGTAGCGTCGTAGCCGTAGTCGATGATCAACGCTGCACCGCCCCGCGCGCGCAGCTGCTCGCCGATCTCGGCGGCGATCGTTTCGCTGATCTCGCTGGTTTCGATCAATCCGCCCTCGGGCAGGTCGTCTCCTCGTATCGAGAGGTGAGGCTCGGGACGCAATGGACCGCTTTGAAGGTCGAGCTTTTCGTCGACGATCGCCACGAGGCGCTCACGCCATCCGTCTCCCGCCCGCTCGAACTGACGGATCGGCAGCGCATCGAAGAACTCGTTGGCGACGAGCAGAAGCGGCAGGTCCGGCGTTTCATCGAAGCGGTCGCGCCAGGTGACATCGTAGTCGCGCAGCGTCTCCTTTTGACGTCCACGCAGCACGGGCGAGGTCTCGACCAGGTTGAGCTGCATGCCGTCGTGAAATCCTGGAACAGCGCGCGTCGCCCGAAGGGCGTCCGCCATCAACGTGCCGCGGCCTGGCCCCGTCTCCACCAATGCGAAAGGGGCCGGGCGGCCCTGGTCGATCCAGCATTGCGCCACCCAGAGCCCGATCAACTCCCCGAAGATCTGGCTGATTTCGGGCGCGGTGACGAAGTCGCCCGACATCCCCAAGGGATCCTGCTTGCGATAGTAGCCGTGCTGCGGATGCGCCAGGCATAGCGCCATATACCGATCGAGACCCATCGGCCCTCTCTCGGCGATCTCTGCCCGGATGACGGCTTCAAGCGGAGTCTGAGACGTCACGCTGTCGCCAGGCGCGCCCGTTTGTGGGCGTAGTAGATGAAGACGGCGCCGGCGACGATCATCGGAATGCACAGCACCTGACCGCGCGTGATGCCGACCCCGAAGATGAAGAAGTCGAACCCGATCTCGACATTGTACTGGCGGAAGAACTCGCAAAAGCCGCGCGTGAGGCCATAGCCGGCGAGGAACACGCCCGTCAGGAACCCTGGGCGTTTCAACGCCTCCGTCCGATAGGCGAGCCAGGTCAGCACCCCCAGCAGCAATGCGCCTTCCAGCGCCGCCTCATAGAGCTGACTCGGGTGGCGGGGCACGTTCTCGCCGTCCTTGAGAACCCAGGGATACTGCTCCGCGTAGAGCATCACTTGCGGGAAGACCATGCCCCAGGAGACGTCGGTCATCCGGCCCCAGAGTTCGCCATTGATGAAGTTGGCCAACCGTCCGAAGAGCAGCCCGATCGGCGTCGCCACCGCCACAGCGTCTCCGAGCGACAGGAGCGGTACTTTTTCGACGCGGGAAAACCAGATCACGGCCAGGATCACGCCGATCATGCCGCCATGAAAGGCCATGCCGCCCTCCCAGATCCGCAGAATCTGCGTGGGGTCCTGCCAGAGCAGTTCCGGCCGGTAGAAGAGCGTGAAGCCCAGCCGTCCGCCCAGCACAACGCCCAAGGTCATCCAGAACAGCAGATCGTCCGTCTTCTCCGGCGCCATGGGCGACGCCCCGCCAGGAAACAGCTTCGGACGCTTCATCAGATCGCGGATCAAGCGCCAGCCGAGCACGAGCCCCGCGATGTAGGCGAGCGCGTACCAGCGCAGGCTCAGTGGCCCGATCTCGAATCCCAGAAGCGAAAACGCTGGAATTGTGAACAGCGCCGGGTCGATATCCGGAAAGGGAATGGCCGCGAGTATCAATGAAGCGTCCTTTCTGGCTCCGTAATGGGGGCGTTGCGGCCGAACATCTCTAAGTTCTCACCAGGG
>CALDSD010000101.1 GCA_937911325.1 uncultured Neomegalonema sp. | reverse complement strand
GCTCAATCCGGCGCAGCACCTTGTATCCCAAGGGTAGCCAGGCATACAGGCCGGCGGCCTCTTGCCGGATCATCCCCGCACGCAGCATCAAACGGTGCGAGACGATCTGCGCCTCCGCCGGAGTTTCCCTGAGAACAGGCAAAAAGTATCGAGAAAGCCGCATCCCGCCTCACGCGCCAGGTTAACCTACCGGGCGAGCGATAAGAGATAGCGGCCGTTCGCGCAATGCAATCCGGCGCCTGAAATACGCCAGCGCCGGACGACGCATCCCGCCGACCAATTGGGGGAAACGGATCGACGGCCTCGAAACGCCGCCCGACACGCCTTTCTCGGCAAATTTCAGGCCATAGCTGCGGCAGCAGGGCTATGACGCCGCGTCAACCAGCTGCCCGAGGTCCGCATTCAATTCGCCCGGCAGCCCCAGCGCTTGGGCGAACGCCTCCAATCGACGGACGACTTCTTCACCCTCGAGCGCTGCGTAAACGTTCGGCAGCGTCAGCTTCAACCCGTCGCTCAGGGCTTCGATCGGGCAGTTTGGCAAAACGCCGGGCGCCGCCGCGGAGATCATGGCGCCCAAGCGAACCCCGCGACCAAGGGCTTCCGCTTGCCGCAGATCCTCGGCCGAAAGCAACCGCGCCACCGCGGGCTCTTCCGCGACCATCCGATTGCCCTTCTTGTAGCGAAAGAGCAGAGCCGCGCCGACAAAGAGGCGCTCGGCGTGATCAACGCCGCCAAACGTGTTCCGCGTCACCAACTCGAAACAGGAGCGGGCGCGATAATCTGGATGCGTGCGCCAACTCACGTCAGCCAAAAGACACACCGCAAGCGCCAGTCGGCGACGTGGTTCGTCAAACTCAGGGAACAAGGGCGAGAGCCAGCTCCAAAGCTCATGACCAAACCCTGGCATCCGGCCGCTTTCGCGCTCCATGCGTTCGCAGACCTGCACCAGCGGGTCCTGACTGCGCAGCTCTTCTGACAGGTGTTCCCACAGGATCCCTTCGCGCAGACCGAAGGCTGACAGCACCAATCGTTCCGGCCGAATGACCCGCAACAGCCGCGACAGGACAAAGGCCGACTCGGGAACGACGCGGGCGCGACGCTCGGAACAACCGGCGAGATCACGCACCTCATCGGGCGTTAGATGCGCGCCCCATTCTGCGGTGGCGATCGCTTCGTCGAGATCCAGCGCATAGCCGTGCAGAACCCGCAGCGGATAATCCGTCTGCGCCATATGCGCATTGATCAAGGCCCGCCAAGACCCTCCGAGGACGTAGAGCGCCGGCGGTTTCAAAAGGCGCCGACTCACCGACTTCTTGAGCGCCGCGTCCACGTGTTTGGTGTGATCGCCGCGGATGCGGTTGAGGCGCAACGGCCCCAGCGGCGTCGTCACGCCAGATCCGACCTCGCCGTCCTTGACGAAGACAAGCTCCATCGACGCTCCGCCCAGGTCGGCGATGACGCCATGCGCCTCGGGATCCCCCAACAGAACGCCCTGCGCCGACAGACGCGCCTCGTCGACGCCTTCGGCCACCTGGATCGAAAGGCCGGTCTCCGCCGCAACCCGCGCGACAAACTCCGGACCATCCTCCGCGTCGCGCAGCGCCGCCGTGCCGACGGCGATCAGCGCCGTGAGGTTCATGCGCTCCGACAGCGCGGCGAAGCGGCGGATCGCAGCGCGCGCCCGCGCTTTGCCGGCTTCGGCGAGACGGCCCGTGGTTTGAAGCTCTTCGCCAAGACCGCAGAGAACCTTCTCGTTGAAGAAAACCGACGGCGACCGCGCGGCGCCGTCAAAGACGACGAGCCGAACCGAGTTCGAGCCGATATCAACGACCCCGACCCGCCGCGTTTCTTCCGTCGGCGCGGCCTCACGCCATTCGCGCATGCTCAACGAGCGAAAGAAGTTCCTGGGCATACCGTCTCCAGTCACCTTGTTGCGGCGGCGGTATGGACCGCTATGGGCTCACAGATCAAGCTTATGACGAACGTAAGACTGCTCCGCGTCGACCAGTCGCAACGTCTGGGCCTCAGTGATCTGCGCCCCCGACAAGTCAGCCCCAACCGCCCCGGCGCCGCCGCCAAAACTCGCGCCGAACAGGCTGGCGTTCGTAAAGTTGGCGTTGGTCAGGTTTGCGCCGGCGAAATCGGCCCCCTCGAGATCAGCCGACTCGAAATTGGCGTTCACTAGGGTCGCCCCGCGCAAAAACGCGTTCGACAGATTGGCGTTGCGGAAATCAGCTCCGGTTAAATCGGTTCCCTCGAACCGGCAGTTTCGCAACGAGGCGCCCCCGCCGTCGAGCCCCGCAAGATCCGCCCCGGAGAAATCGACAGACAGGATTTCGCGGCCGCCGATCCTCCGCGTCTCGATCATCCGCGCACGGAGATCCGGTGGAATATTGCCGGTGACGTAGCGCTCTTCCGCCCAAGGATCGGCGTTGTCGTGATACCCGGGCCCCGATTCCCAGAAGCCAAGCTTGTTCTCCTCGAGCAACTCGATCCGTTCCAGCCATTTCAGCGACTTGTAGCCGTACTTGCCGGTCGTCACGATCCGCACCGGCCCGCCATGCTCCAATGGCAACGGCGCGCCGTCGATCGTAAAGGCGATCAGCGGGTCGAGCCGCCGCACGTCGTCGAGCGTCAAGGACGTGTCGTGGTCGCGATCCGAGCGCGCGATGAAACGGACATAGCGCGCCTCCGAGCGGACCTCCGACTCTTCCAGCACCGAGTTCAAAGACACTCCACCAAAGGCCATGTCATACTTTGACCAACGCGTGACGCAGTGGAAGTCGACGACCCGGGTCTCTTGCGGACGCGTGCTCACCTCCTCAAGCGAAAGGTCGAGCGGACGCGCCACGAGGCCGCAGACGACGATGCGCCACGGCGCGTTCGTCACACGCGGCGCGCTTTCCCCGACGACCGGCCAATTGGTCGCCGAGCGAATGAGCCCCTGATGCGGCGGCAAACGATCACGCATCGCGTCTTCCCTTTCTCGAACACCGCGCCTGAGCGGTCCCAAGCCTTTTCTATTGGCCAAATCCAATCGTGGCATCAATCTACGGCCTCGACACCCGAGGAAAGCAAACGCGCATGAGCAAAACCGGCTTCTTCTGCGACGAGCGCTGTTTTTGGCACGCCGGCGGGAGCTATGCGCTAACGGCGCCCGTCGGCGGATTCGTGCAGCCGTTGGCGGCAGGCGGCTTGCCGGAAAACCCCGAGACGAAGCGACGGTTGAAGAACCTTCTCGAGGTCACGGGGTTGCTGCGCGAACTCGATCACCGATCCGCGCCGCCCGCGCCCGAAGACGATCTTCGGCGCGTTCACGACCTGGATTACCTTCAAGAGTTCAAACGGATCAGCGATGCGGGCGGCGGCGAGCTTGGCGAGCGCACGCCCTTCGGCGCCGGCGGGTTCGAGATTGCAGCACTGTCTGCGGGGCTGGCGACGGCGGCGCTTCGCAGCGTTCTGACCGGCGGCCACCAAAACGCCTACGCGCTGACGCGCCCGCCCGGGCATCATTGCTTACCAGCAAAGCCGATGGGGTTCTGCCTGCTCGCCAACCTCGCCATCGCCGTTGAAGCCGCCCTTGCGGCTGGAGAAACCGAGCGCGTCGCGGTGATCGACTGGGACGTGCATCACGGCAACGGGACCGAAGCGATTTTCCGAGAGCGCGGCGAGGTTCTGACGATCTCGCTCCATCAGGAAAACAACTATCCATGGACGACCGGCGCAGCGACCGAGCGTGGCGCGGGCGCTGGAGACGGCGCAAATCTGAACATTCCGCTTCCGCCGGGGGGCGGCCACGACCTCTATCTCGACGCCATGGACCGGATCGTCTCGCCCGCGGTTCGCCGGTTCCGCCCCGACGTGATCCTCATCGCTTGCGGATATGACGCATCGGGCGTCGATCCGCTCTCGCGGATGCTGGCGTCGGCCGAGACGTTTCGGCAGATGACCCGGCGCGTTCTCGATCTGGCCGACAAACTGTGCGGCGGCCGACTGATGATGGCGCATGAAGGCGGGTACTCGGAGGCGCATGTCCCGTTTTGCGGGCATGCGGTCCTGCAAGAGATGGCCGGGTCGACGATCGACGCCGGCGACGCGTTTGGGGCGAGGATCGCCGCGCAACAGCCGACGACGGCGCTTGCCGCCGCTCACCGGCGGCTCCTGGACGAATTGGTCGATGGCCTGAAACTCGGTTGAGCCTGTCAGGTCCGCGTCGACTTGCTCCGAGCGGCTTTGCCACGGGTCGCCTTCGGCGCCGGCCCGGTGACGCGTCGGGATGCGCCGCCAACTGTTTTTGCCGCTGCTTTTGGCGCTGTTTTGGGCGCTGCCTTCGATGCTGACTTGGGCGACGCTTTCACCGCAGATTTTCGCGTCGACTTTCTGGCGGCCGCTTTTTTCGGCGCGCTCTTTTTCGACGCTGCTTTCTTGCTGGCTTGCAATGCTGCGATGTCGGGGCGCAGCCGCGTCACGTCATGGGTTCCACGCTCGCCTCGACCTGACAGCGACGCGTTGGTCATGAAGAAGTCGTGGATGTTGAAGGCGTCTTCAGCAGCCTGCGCCCGAACAAACGACCCGTCCGCCTGCAGAACCCAGGATTGCTGTTCGTCCATCAGGTTGGCCGCCATCACCTGCTCAAGGATCTGGTCGCGAACCGTCTCGTTCTCCATGGGCTCCAGCGTCTCCACCCGGCGGTGCAAGTTGCGGTCCATCCAATCAGCCGAGGAGATGTAGATCTTCGCCTTGTCGCTCGGCAGCGTCTCGCCGTTCGCAAAGCAGCAAATGCGTTTTTTTTATTTTAATGGGACGACCTAGTTCTTCACTCGGATATTCTCGGACAGACCTTTCACCCCGGGGCGCAGCCCGCATATGCCGCGGACGACCAAATCGATCTTCACGCCTGCTTGGCTGGCGGCGTAGAGCGCGTCGACGACCTCCGGCTCGACGATCGAGTTCATCTTCGCCCAGACCTGCGCCGGCTTGCCCGCCTTTGCATTGGCGATCTCGGTCTGAAGGGATTTCAGGATCGTGTCCTTCAGCGTCACGGGCGAGTAAGCGAGCTTCTCCATGTCGCTCGGCGTCGAGTAGCTGCCGACATAGTTGAACAGGCGCGTGGTGTCGCGCCCCATGGCTGGATCGACCGTGAAGTAGCTCAGGTCCGTGTAGATCTTCGCCGTGATCGGGTGATAGTTGCCAGTGCCAAAGTGGCTGTAGGTGACCAGCTCCGAACCCTCGCGCCGCACCACTGAGCTCATCTTCGCGTGCGTTTTGTACTCGACGAAGCCGTAGATCACCTGGACGCCGGCGCGTTCGAGGATCTTTGCAAGGCGGATGTTCGCCGCTTCGTCAAACCGCGCCTTCAGCTCCACCAGGGCTGTGACGTTCTTTCCAGCTTCGGCCGCCTCGACCAGGGCCGCGACGATCGGGCTCTCCTTCGATGTCCGGTAAAGCGTCTGTCGGATCGCGACGACATGAGGATCAGCGGCCGCCTGCTGCAAAAAGCGCACAACGATCTCGAAGCTCTCGTAGGGGTGATGCAACAGCATGTCCTTCTCGGCGATCGCCGAGAACACGTCGCCGGCATGATCACGGACCCGCTCCGGCATCCGAGGCGCATAGGACTGCCAACACAGATCCGGCCGCAGCTTGTCGTCGATAATCTGGCTCACGTCTGAAACGCCGAGGATCCCGTCCATTTCGATGACCTCGTCGGGCTCGACTTCAAGCGCGCGGATGAGACGACCCGCCAACTTTCCGGACGAGCCCGCTTCCATGCTCAACCGGACGACGTCGCCGCGGCGACGGCGCTTGAGCGCGGTGCCCATCATCGCCACCAGGTCTTCGGCTTCTTCTTCGATCTCGATATCGCTGTCGCGCAGCACTCGGAAAACCTTGCGATCTGACACGTCGTAGCCCGGGTAGAGACGGTCGATATGCAGATCGATCAACGTTTCCAACCGGCAGAACCGCAGTCTGGGCGGCGCGTCGGACTTGGGTTGCTCGCTCTGCAGCTTTATGAAGCGATCGACCTGCGGCGGGATCGGGATCAACGCGATCTTGTCTTCGCCGCCGGTCCGCGACCGCAGTTGCAATGCGACGCCAAACCCTTTGTTGGCGATGAATGGGAACGGATGCGCGGGGTCTATGGTCAGCGGCGTCAGCACCGGGAAGACCTGGTTGAGAAAATGCGCGTCCAGGTATTCGCGATCGGCGCGGTCGAGACTGGAGCGCCCGAGGATCTCAACGCCTTGTTCAGCCAGTTCCTCGAGCAATTCCGCCCAAAGCTCCTGCTGCTTTTTCATCAGCGCTCGGGCGTCGGCGTCGATGGCGACCAACTGCTGCTCCGGCGTGCGCCCGTCCACGCTGACCTTCTTGACGCCTTGCGCCGCAAGCCCGGAAAGGCCGGCGACGCGCACCATGTAGAACTCATCGAGGTTGGAGGCCGAGATCGACAGAAACCGAACCCGCTCCATGAGCGGCTGCCGCCGGTTCTGCGCTTCCTCCAGCACGCGCCAGTTGAACGCCAACCAGGACAGTTCGCGATTGAAGAAGCGATCGGGCGACGCGATATCGAACGTCGGGTCGATCGCCTGAGAAGGATCGACCACCGAATTCAAGAAATCCGCGCGCATCACGCTCTCCCCTAACCGAACCGACGCTCTTTCGACGGGGCTTCCCTGCCGAAATCTCCGAAGACGCGCATTAGCCGGAGCCCCTCGCAAGAGCGGCGCTTTAGAGGACACACTATGTCCTGCGCGTTACCGATTCTTTATGTAAACGCGGCGTTAACCGTAGATTTCGTGAAAAACGGCGGCCCTGGCCGTTAAAAACGGTTTGGAACCCAGCCGAGGACCGCGCCCGCGAGTGAAATCGTCACTGGTCGCTTCAGTCTCAGCGACTCCGCGTCGAGTCGGGCGACCATCTGCCGAGCCGCTTCATAACTCCGCTCCATCCGAGACGCGAGATACTTCAGGACGTCGTCCTCGACGCTGACCCCGCGCGCGTTGAACCCGCTCCTCAAGATCGCTCTAAGCAACGCGTCGTCGGGATCCTCGATGCGCGCCAGCGTCGCGGCCTCAAGACGCGACTTGAGATCGGGCAGGTTGATCGACCAACGGGACGGCGCGCTGCGCCCGGTCAAGATCAGTCTCGAGCCCGTTTCCGCCACGCGGTTCAGCAGATGAAACGCTCCACGCTCGAAATCGGCGCCCGCCCCCGTTTCGACGGCCCGGTCGAAGTCGTCGAAGAGAAACACTTTCCGCGCGGCCATATCCAACAGCAGGTCGACGACTGGTTCCGTCGCCTCGTCTGAGCCCATATTGCGCTCAAAGCGCTCAACATCGTCGGCGCTCAACCGGCGCAGATCGCTGTGACGATGCTCGACCAAAGTCGTCTTGCCCGACCCGCCGGGCCCAACGAGCACGACGACGCCTCTTTCCCAGCTTTCCGGGGCCGACAGCATCCGATGCACGACCGAATTCGCTTCGGTGATCTCGGGTTTGCCTTTGCGCGAGCGCCTGGCGTCGCCCGATCCGGAGAGGCCAGGCGCCGCGGACAAATCGAGGAGCAACTGCGTCGGCCCAGTCGGGCTCTCCTGCTCGGGCGTTTCGTGCATCTTGGGCGCAGGCTTCACCGCTGCTGGACGTGTTCTAAGACGATACGGATCCAAACGGACCGGACGCGAAGGCTGCGAAATACAGCCGTCGCTGTGTCTGGCGCTTGACATAATGCTCCCTCAAGCCGGCGTCGAGCCGTCTTTTCATTATGCAGGCCCCGTCTAGAGCGGTTGTCGCGCGCGCACCTTGTCTGCAAGTTCGGAGAGCTGATGGAACTCTTCATATTTGCGGCGTCGCAGCGCATTACTCGCCTGCTGTCGGTAGATGTTCTCGATACTTTGCAGGCCCAGGAGAGCCTGCGCGTTAGCCCCTTGCAAGCGAAGGGCCGCGAGATACGCATCGTATGCGCTATCGCCGATCGGAGCGGTGAATTGCTCCGCTTCGAACCGTTGACGAGCGGTCTTGAGATAGGCGTCGACCTGCGAACGGAGGGCGTCGGAAACCGATTGGTCACCGCGCGCCCGCGCGGCTTCGATCGCCTGTCCGACCTCAAGCGTCGCGCGCTTCTCGTTCAAATTGGACGCGACGGCGGAGGCCGCGTCGCGCACGATCTGCGGCGTTTCCGCGTCGTCGGCGAAAGACCGCGCGACGTCCTCCGCGCTGTTGAGAACGCCGTCGACCACATCAAGAAGCTCGCCGCGGTTGTCTTCATAGGTCGAGCCGGCGACGACTTGCGCGTCTTCAAACGCCAGCGACGCCTTTTCAAAGGTCTCAACGGCCCCGTCTTTCACACGGCGCCCTGTTTCATCCAGCATGCCGCCCACATCGACCGAGCTGTCCTCGGCGGCGGCTTTGTGCTGTTCCCAGGCGCGCAGCGCCGCTGGCGCGACCATCGGCGCGACGATGCCCGTCACCGCGATCGCCGCGACGCCCGCAGCGATCACATAGGCTTTTCGCGACAGCGTGATGGGCCCGCGACGTCGCACGGTCCGCACAACGCGCGGCCCTTTTTGAGCTTGGTTGTCCGGCGTTGGGCGATTTCGCCAGGGCGGCGCGACCTCGCCCGCCTTTGGGTCGTCGCTCGGAGCCGCCTCAGCCGTCGGCGCGAGAGGCGCCAGAGCGTCGAGAGGGGTCTGAGCCCGGGTTTCGGGCAATACCGTCGGCAGATCGGCGAGCATCTCGGCCTCTGCGATCGCGACCGTCCGTTTCAAGTACATCGACGTCGCGTCCGCCGCTTCGTCCACCATATCGATCGTGATCGGCAGAGCGCTCGCGTCTTTCGTGAACAGCGCGATGTGGTTGGACAACAGCGATAGAAGCCGCGGAGCCCCGACCGTCAGGTCTTCGATGCGATCAATCGCGTCGACGTCGATCAACGCCTGTCCCGGCGCAGCGATCGCATTGAGATAGTCGAAGCGCTGAGCCAAAAACCGGCGGATCTCTTCGGAGGTCAGGTACCGTAGATGCGCTCTGACGCCGAGCGCTTCGGCGACGATCGACGACGACGCATCGTCAAACATCTGCCGAAGCGTCGGTCCTCCGATCAGCACTGATTGGACGCCGATCGGATCGCCGCTCTGTGTTTCGCCGATCCGGCGCATGCGAGCGATCAGTTCGACGACGTCTTCCGGACAGCGATCCGCATCGTCCACAAAAAGGACGACCTTTTGATCCGCCTCCACGAGCTGATGCAGCCGAAGACGCACGGCGTCCGAGACGCTCTTGGCTTCACGCGCCGCCGTTTCCGCGCCCAGCGCGCCATGCAAGGCGCTGACGAGCTCTTGCGCCGAGCCAGGCGGCACCGCAAGCGTGATTTTCATATGATCGGACGGGAGCTCGGCCGCGATTTGACGCGCCAAGACCGATTTTCCGGACCCCGTCGGTCCAATCAGCGCGGAGAGGCCGTCTCCGTCCGAGATCGCCTGGATGATGGCATCCTGCGCCTCCCAGTGCGCAGCGGTGAAGTAAAAGCTGCCCGCGTCCTCGCTAACCTGATCCGGTTGGATATTGGTCATGCTCACTCTCCACGCCTCGCCGTCGCTGTGGCGCAGCGCGGCAGGTCGATCGTTTTTCCTTATGGGAAGGTGGTTTGGAGAGCTTAAAATTGGATTTAGAATTCGCCTGCGCGCATGTTTTAGATGGTTAAGGCGAAAACTGTTCACGCATCAGCCGTTCTTCCAGCGAGTGACCGCCGTCGAACAACAACGTTAACGCTTTGTCATCGGCAGACTGGATTTCAACACGCGCGACGTCGCGGACCTCGTGAAAATCCGCAACCGCGGAAACCGGCCGCTTTCGCGCTTCCAGCGCCTGGATTTCAACCGAAACGCCCTTAGGCAAAAGAGCGCCGCGCCATCGGCGGGGTCGAAAAGCTGAAATCGGGGTGAGCGCCAGCAACTCGGCCGTGATCGGGATGATCGGACCATGGGCGGAGAGATTGTAGGCCGTGCTCCCCGCAGGGGTCGACACCAACGCGCCATCGCAGATCAGTTCCGGAAGGCGCTCCCGACCATCGACCAGGATCCTCAATTTCGCCGCCTGTCGCGTCTCGCGCAGAAGGGCGACCTCATTGATCGCCAAAGCTTCAACCATCTGTTCGTCAACACGATAAGCGCGCATGCGCAGCGGCGTGACGGTGGTGCGCTCAGCCGACGCCAGCCGCTCCAAGAGATCGTCTTCGACATATTCGTTGAGCAAGAACCCGACCGAGCCGCGGTTCATCCCATAGAACGGCACGCTCAGATCCATGTGGGCGTGCATGACCTGGAGCATGAAGCCGTCGCCTCCTAGCGCGACAATGACATCCGCATCCTCCGACGAAGTATGGCCATAGCGATCCCTGAGAGCGGTCATGGCCGCCTGGGCGCTGTCGACCTCGCTTGCGAGAAAGCAGATACGCGGCGCTTCGCCTGACGCTAGGACCTGTCCTGCGCCCTGAGCGGCGGATGTGGTCGATTCGGCGCGCGCCATGAGGGCCTCGAATTCGTTCGCTCTTCAGGTGCGACAGGTCGTATCTTTACTCGTCGCTGGTCCGAAACAGATTATCAGCCTAACTAGCAAGGCCAAGATGGATCTGAATTTTTTAGATTCGGCGAACGCGGCCACATCGGGAGGACGACATGGCGGACGCAGACATTAAATATGAAGGTTTTTTCACACAATCACTTGCCGATAGCGACCCGGCTCTCTTTGCGTCGATTGAAGACGAGTTGACCCGTCAGCGCGACGAAATCGAACTCATCGCATCGGAAAACATCGCCTCGCGCGCCGTGATCGAGGCGCAGGGCTCGGTAATGACCAACAAGTACGCCGAAGGCTATCCGGGCCGGCGCTATTATGGCGGCTGCCAGTACGTCGATGTCGCCGAGAGTCTCGCGATCGAGCGGGCCTGCAAGCTCTTCGACTGCGGCTTCGCCAATGTGCAGCCGCATTCAGGCGCACAGGCGAACCAGGCCGTGATGCTCGCAACGATCAAACCCGGCGATACGATCGTCGGGATGGATCTGGCCTCGGGCGGACACTTGACCCACGGCGCGAGACCCAACCTGTCAGGCAAATGGTTCAATGCGGTGCAATACGGCGTCGCCGAGGATACGCAGCGCATCGACTATGACGCCGTGGCGCGGATCGTCGACGAACACAAGCCCACCCTGCTCTATGCAGGCGGGTCGGCCGTCCCTCGCCAGATCGATTTCAAGCGGTTCCGGGAAATCGCCGACAGCGTCGGCGCGATCCTGCACGTGGACATGGCCCACTTCTCGGGGCTGGTGGCTGCGGGACATCATCCAAATCCGCTCGAACATGCGCATGTGGCGACGACAACGACGCACAAGACCCTGCGCGGCCCGCGCGGCGGGATGATTCTGACCAATGACGAGGCCTTGGCGAAAAAGTTCAACTCGGCGGTCTTCCCAGGGCTGCAAGGCGGTCCGCTGATGCATGTCATCGCGGCCAAGGCCGTGGCTTTCGGCGAGGCGCTGCGTCCCGAGTACAAAGACTACATCGCCAGCGTGATCAAAAACGCGCAAGTGATGGGAGAGGTCCTAGTGGAGCGCGGATTGGCCTTGGTCACCGGCGGCACCGACACGCATTTGCAGCTCGTCGATCTGCGCCCGAAAGGCGTCTCGGGAGCCGCAGCCGAAAAGTCGCTCGGACGCGCCCATATCACCTGCAACAAGAACGGCGTCCCGTTTGATCCGGCCCCGCCGATGGTCACCTCGGGCATCCGGCTGGGCTCGCCCGCCGGCACGACCCGCGGGTTTGGGCAGGACGAGTTCCGGCAGATCGGGGAAATGATCGCCGACGTCGTGGACGGTCTCGCCGCCAACGGCGAAGAAGGCAACGCGGCGGTTGAGGCTCAAGTGAAGGAACGCGCCGTCGCGTTGTGCCGCGCTTTCCCGATCTACCCGTATCTCTAGGCGATCAGGTTTTCCCGGGCGGCGGCTCTGCGCCGCCGTCCAGGCGATTTGAGCCACCCCCCACATATCGCAGTAGGAAACAGGTCTTCCCCCAAGGCGCTGTAACGACTATACATATATCGTCGCCAGCGCCGTTGAGGACCAAGATCATGCGTTGCCCCTTTTGCGGAAACACCGAAACCCAGGTGAAGGACTCCCGCCCCACCGAAGAGCACGCCTCGATCAGACGCCGGCGCTTTTGCCCAGCCTGTCAGGGTCGCTTTACGACGTTCGAGCGTGTTCAGTTGCGCGATCTCGTCGTGATCAAGTCGGATGGACGCCGGGAGGACTTTGACCGCGACAAGCTCGCGAGATCGATCCGGCTGGCCATGAACCGCCGCCACATCGAGCCAGAGCGCCTCGATCAGCTGATCACCGGGATTGTCCGGCGTCTTGAAACTGGCGGCGACACCGACATCACGTCGAAGGTTATCGGCGATGAGGTCATGCGAGCGCTAGAACGCACGGACCCTGTCGGCTTTTTGCGGTACGCGTCGGTCTACAAGAACTTCGACAGCGTCGAAGACTTCATGAAGTTCATCGAAAACAACCGAACCGCCAGCGAGGATGACGCTGCATAAATCCGCATCTGCGCCGCAGAGAAGCGCTGACGACGACCTCCGCTGGATGCGCGCTGCGTTGGACTTGGCGCGACGCGGGTTGGGTCGGACCTGGCCAAACCCCGCCGTCGGCTGCGTGATCGTGAAAGACGGCGAACTGGTTTCCCGCGGGTGGACGCAACCGGGCGGCCGCCCTCATGCGGAGGTCGAAGCGCTGGCGCGCGCGGGCTCCAGCGCCCAGGGCGCGACCGTCTATGTCACACTGGAGCCCTGCGCTCACCACGGCGTCACCCCACCCTGTTCCGAAGCGCTGGTCTCTGCTGGCGTCGCACGTGTGGTGACGGCGTTTGAAGACCCCGACCCGCGTGTCGCCGGCCGGGGACACGACCTGTTGCGCGCCGCCGGCATCGAAGTCACGACCGGCCTTATGGAAACCGAGGCGCGAAACGTGAACGCCGGCTACCTCATGCGGCGCGACAAGGGGCGGCCGTTTCTCACGCTCAAGCTTGCGAGCACGCTGGACGGCCGCATCGCCACATCGGCCGGCGAAAGCAAATGGATCACAGGCGAGGAATCGCGCCGGCGGGTGCATCTGCTGCGCGCCAGTCACGATGCGATCCTGGTGGGCGCTGGAACGGCGCGGGCCGACGATCCAGGCCTCGACGTGAGGTTGCCAGGGCTGGAGATGCGCTCCCCCGTCCGGATCGTCGCCGACAGCCGTCTGAGCCTGCCGATGGAGAGCCAGCTGGCTCAGAGCACCCCTCAGCGACCGCTTTGGATGCTGCATGGGTCGGACGCGCCCGCGGCAAATCGAGACGCGTTCGAGGCGATCGGCGCTATCCTCATCGAGACGCCGGTCGCGAACGGCATGCTCGACCTAGAAGCGGGTCTGCGAAGCGTCGCGGCCCGAGGCGTAACGCGCGTGTTCTGCGAGGGCGGCGGCGCGTTGGCCGGGTCGCTGCTCAAGGCCGGGCTCGTCGATCGGCTTTTGTGGGCGACGGCGGGAATGGCGATCGGCGCCGACGGTCGCCCGGCCGTCGGTCCCTTGGTTCTGGATCAACTGGCCGCCGCCGCACGTTTCGAACTCGTCGCCTCGGAAGTGACAGGTGCGGATGTGCTGACGGAGTGGCGCCCCATCCCCGCGCCCAACTCAGAGTAGACCGCGGTCGAACTGTTTGCGGCTCTCCGGCATCAGGACGATCGCCAGCATGCCCCCCCATGTCGTCGCTGCGATGATCTCCAAGATCATGATCGCGTTGTTGGTCGTCCATGGGGTTGCGGGATCAACCAACCGACCGATCACCGCCAGCGCCGTAAGCCCAATCATAAAGGCGGCGGATCCTTTCCATCGCCGCCAAAGCGGGACCGCGAAGACGACAAACAGCACGGCTGTCACCATCAGCGCCGTATCGCCCTTGGCCAGGTCAGGCTCCAGCACCCGGGTGTAGACGATGTCGCGCCAGGTCCAGGCCACAAGATCGCAAATGATCGAGACAGCCAGGAGGAGCCGGAAAACGCCGATTACGGTCATGATGCGTCCTTCAATCTCTACGCCGCGCGATATGCCGCGGCGTAGAGAGAAGTCCAGCGCGCCGCGGCCCTTTGCATGGCGCGCAGACGCCATATCTGTTGCCAAGCGCCGGCCGGCATGTCAGAGCCGTCGCTCGCATCGTTTGGCTTGCATCGTTTGGCTTGCATCGTCTTGAAAGGCCCACCGCCATGTTCACCGGCATCATCAGCGATATCGGCGAGTTGATCGAGACGGAAGCGCGCGGAGATACGCGTCTGCGCATCCGCACCCGCTATGATCTGAGCACGGTCGATCTCGGCGCGTCGATTTGCTGCGCGGGCGTCTGTCTGACCGTGACCGAAAAGAACCCGTCAGAGAAATGGTTCGCCGTCGATGCCTCGGCGGAGACGCTCTCGAAGACCAACCTCGGCGACTGGACGCCAGGGCGACGCATCAATCTTGAGCGCGCCTTGAAGGTCGGCGACGAGCTGGGAGGTCACATTGTGAGCGGCCATGTCGACGGCGTCGGTTCGGTGATCGAGACGCGCGACGAAGGCGCCAGCACGCGGGTCATCCTCGAGGCGCCGAGCGATCTGGCGATCTACATCGCGCCAAAGGGATCGGTGGCGCTCGACGGCTGCTCCTTGACGGTGAACGAAGTGGACGATGGGCCAGCCGGCGTCCGTTTCGGGGTGAACCTGATCCCCCATACCAAGGAATGGACGACCTTTGACGCCTTGGCGGCTGGCGACAAAATGAATATCGAAATCGATGTGCTCGCTCGCTATGTCGCTCGCATGCGCGACATCGCAGCCAAATAGGAAAAGGGACGATGGCCGAACAAACCGATAAGGCTCTGCCCCTTCCTGCTTTCGAGACGCCGCCCCGCGTGCTGCTCGTCGTTGCGCCGTTTTATCGCGATATCGCCGATATGCTGATCGCCGGCGCGCGGTCCGCACTCGCGAAAGCCTCCGCCGAAGTCGATCTGCTCGAAGTGCCCGGCGCGCTCGAGATCCCTCCGTCGATCCGGTTCGCCGCGAGAGGCGCGCGGTTCGACGGCTTCGTCGCGCTGGGCTGCGTGATCCGAGGCGCGACCAGCCATTATGAGCTCGTCTGTGGGGAAAGCGCGCGCGGCATAACGCTGCTCGGCGTTGACCGCGGCCTTTGCATCGGCAACGGCATTCTGACGGTCGAGACCGAAGAACAAGCCGCAGAGCGCGCCGACCCGGCCCGGATGAACAAGGGGGGCGGCGCTGCTGAGGCCTGCCTTCATCTGATCGCCGCTGAACGTCGGTTCGAGGATGGAGGCCGAAGTTTCCATTCAGACGACGCCCACATCCTGATGGCCTGATCCACATGACGGAGCAGAAGTCTCAAGAAGAAGACAAGCGCACAGCGCAGCGTCTGGCGCGGTCGGCGGCGCGGCTGGCCGCGGTGCAGGCGCTGTATCAGATGGAGATCACCGGCGCCTCCTGGCGCGAGGTTCGCCAGGAGTTCGAGACGCACCGAATTGGCGCCGAGATCGAGGGCGAACAGTACCGCGAAGCGGACATCACCCTCTTCCGAGCCATCCTCGAGGGCGTCGTCGAGCGCCAGAGCGACATCGACAAGCTTACCGACGCCGCTCTTGTGGCGAAGTGGCCGCTCGGACGCGTCGATCCGACCTTACGCGCGATCTTTCGCTGCGGCGGTTACGAACTTCTGGCCCGCACCGACATTCCCCCTCGCGTCGCGATCAACGAGTATGTCGACGTCGCCAAAGCGTTCTTTCCGGAAGGGCAAGAAAGCCGGTTCGCCAACGCGGTTCTGGACCACATGGCGCGCGAGGCCCGCGCCGAGGAGATGACGGCGCGTTAGAGTGCGCCCCCCCTCCAACTTTCGGCCCAATAAAAAATTACATCTCCGCCGCCTCGCCGGCGCCGCATCCCGGTTCTATTTCGCTACGCAACAGCGAACGGAGATCGAGATGCTCGACGACGCCCAGCCCGCCCCTTTCACACCCGCGCACGTTCCTGGGGTGATGCAGCCCATGTCGCTGCCGCAAATCGTTTCGGCTGCGCGGCGCAACGCGCTCGAGACGATACCCGCCATCGCGTACCGACAACCGATGGTGTCCGGCAAAACCATCATCCGCTGGCATATGGTGATGGATCCAGGCGCGCTCCGCCGGATCATGCTGGACGCCGTCGACGACTACCCGAAATCCGAGCTGACCCCGCGCCTGCTTCGCCCTGCGATCGGAACGTCGATCTTCACTTCGGAAGGCGACGAGTGGCGTTGGCAACGACGCGCCGCGGCGCCGATCTTCAACCATCGCAAGATGGTGGCGCTGTCGCCGATGATGACCGCGGCCGCCGACCGGACGGCTGAACGCCTGGCCAAAAGCATCGATGACGGGTTTGACGGAACCGGCGTCGCCGACGTCATGGACGAAATGGTCACGGCGACCTTCGAAATCGTTTGTGACGCGCTCTTGTCCGGCGGCGAGGGCCTCGACCGGCGTGAAATCGGCGGCGCGATCACCCGGTACTTCGACACGATCGGCAAGGTTTCGATCCTGGATATCGCCGGTGTGCCCAACTGGATCCCAAGACCGTCTCAGCTGATGAACCGAGGGGTCATGAACGGCACCGTCGAAATGGTGGACAAACTGATCGCCTCCCGGCGGGCGAGCCTCGAAAGCTATGAAGGCGCCGACGATCTGCTCGGCTACATGTTGCGCGCCGAGGACCCCGAAACGGGTCAGAAGATGGACGACGCGACCCTGCGCAACAATCTGCTGTCCTTCATCGTCGCGGGCCATGAGACGACCGCCCTCGCCCTCGCATGGTCGCTTTACCTGCTCGCTAACGATAATGCGGCCCTGGACCGCGCCGCCGATGAGAGCCGGGCGGCGAACGGCCAAGGCCCGGCCGCCGCCGAGCACCTCGAGCACCTCCCCTACATCCGCCAGGTTCTTGACGAAGCGATGAGGCTCTATCCACCAGCGGCGATGCTGTCGCGAACGGCGCGCGTCGACGATGAGTTGTGCGGGCGCGAGGTCCGCAAGGGAGACCTCGTGACGCTGCCGATTTACGCGCTGCATCGTCACGAACTCCTTTGGGAGAACCCGCTGCAGTTCAATCCGGACAACTTCGCCCCGGAAAAGGCGAAGGCGCGGGACCGTTACGCCTATCTGCCGTTCGGCGCCGGGCCGCGTGTCTGCATCGGAATGAATTTCTCGCTGATGGAGGCCGCCATCATCCTGGCGACGCTTCTGGCGCGACTTGAGTTCGCGCCACGACCAGGCCACACGCCCGAACCGGTGGTCACGATGACCCTGAGGCCAAAGGGCGGGATGCCCCTGAAGGTGACGAGGCGCGCGCAGTAGCGGGCGGGGCCGCCCTCGGCCCGGGCGAATTGTCGCCGTCACACCTCAACGGCTTCCGCCTGACCGCCGTCGCGTCTAGGGTCCGACACAGGTGGTCCCGGAGACGGTGAGATGACTTCGACTGCAGACACGGCGCCCGTGCACGAGCCCGTCGACGCACGCACAAAGAGGAACGTCGGCGCGTTGTTTCTTGCGCAGGCGATCCTCTCGACCCAGCTGCTCATCCAGATCGGTTTCTCGCCGCTCGCGGGCGCGATGCTCGCGTCCAATCCGGCTTTCGCGACCCTTCCGATCACGGTGATGGTTGTCGCAAGCATGTTCGCCTCGGCTCCGGCGTCGCTGCTGATGGGACGGATCGGTCGAAAGGCGGGATTTCTGTTGGGCATCGCCGCAGGAGCGATCGGCGGGGCGCTTTCGGCGACGGCGATTGTGATCAACTCTTTTCCCCTGCTTCTGGTCGCAGCGGCCTTCACAGGGATTTACCAGTCGCATCAACACCTGTTCCGCTTCGCGGCAACCGACACCGCGCCAGAACATTTCAAACCAAAGGCTGTCGCATGGGTTTTGGCCGGGGGGCTCGTCGCGGCGTTCACGGGGCCTTGGGTCGCCGCCACGTTCAAGGACGCGCTGGCGCCCTTCGCCCTCGCCGGCGCCTTCGCCGCCGTCGTAGGCGTCAACTTGATCGGCGCAATTCCGATTCTGGCCTTGGACATCCCAAAGCCGCCTCGCCGCGCCAAAGGCGCGCCCCGCTCCGGCCGACCGTTGCGCGAAATCCTCGCGCAGCCAGTGACGCAAGTCGCGATCCTGTGCGGCATGATCACCTACGCGCTGATGAGCCTCGTGATGACCTCCACATCGACGGCGATGGTGGGATGCGGGCTGAGCGTCGATCAGGCCGGCTCGGTGATTGGGGCGCATGTTTTTGCGATGTTCGCGCCGAGTTTCTTCACAGGCGGACTGATCAACAGGTTTGGCCATATCCGGATCATGGCTGTCGGACTGGCGCTGCTGGCCGGCTGCGGCGTCGTCGCGTTGAGCGGCGTTGAGATCGAGCGCTTCTATCTCGCGCTCATTCTTTTGGGCGTCGGCTGGAACTTCGGGTTTATCGGCGCGACAAGCCTGCTTGCGAGCAGCCACGCCCCCGAGGAACGCGCTGAGATCCAGGGGTTCAACGACTTTTGCGTTTTTGGCCTCGTCGCAGTGGCGTCCGCCAGTTCCGGCGCGCTCTTGCACTTTTTCGGCTGGAGCGCGGTGAACTTGGCGATGGTTCCGCTTCTATGTCTGGCCGGGGCCGCCCTGCTCTGGTTAAGCATCAAGCGGCCCACGCTCGAGGCCTAGCGGCGTTCTAGAACGGGCTGCTACCGATCGCCCCCCCGCCGTCCTGCGTATCGAAGCGGCCGAGATTGCCAAAGATCTGTTGGAGGATGGTCAGCTTGCGACCGCTGGTGGGAGTGGTGCGCGTCACCAGATCAACCACTTGGCCGTCTTCGAGGCCATAGCGGTTCACATTCTCCACAACGCCGGTGGAATCGAAACTGACAGTGACGACTTGCTGATCGACGACCTCAGGCTCAAAGAAGGCCAAAGCTTCCGTCTTCATCGAGATATAATACCAATCGTCCTCATCGAACGATCCGATGGTCGACGGTCTGCCCAGCTTTCGTTGAACCGTCTCCCGCGTGTCCTGACCGGCGCGGATCTCTTCAAGCTCAGTGGCGCGGGGCGTGTAGCCGTGGGTATGCGTGATCGGCGTACAGCCGGCCGCTGACAGCCCGAAAACCAACGCCAACGCGGCGAAACCGGCGCGCGTCTTCAGCGGTCGCGTGCCTGACATCGTCAAGCTGGCGTGAGCGGCAGGCGCAAGCGAACGTTCCATTGACCTCTCCAAGGTGCATTCCGTGGGCTTTTCAAGCCGATTTGAAAAGCGATGCAGAGAGATGTATCCGAGCATCGCGCAACTATTGGCGTCTGGTTAATCTATCCCGACCTCCGGAGCTACCCATCGCTGCAAAAGAGCGCAAGCATTCTGATCGTGATCAACTGACGACCAAAAAACAGAACGGATAAGGCGGCGACATGGCGAAACACCGCGAAACATCTGAAAACGATCCTGAAATCGGGCGAGAGACGCCAGGTCCGTTCTCCCGACATGTGGACCTCAAACGTTTGGCGGCGCGTCCCGGAACGGTAGAGATCCTGGAGACCGCGTCGGACGACGAGCGCCGGGCGATCGCGGAAGAGTATGGATTGCTAACGCTCGACGAGTTCCAGATCCGCGCTGAGTTAACGCCTTGGGGTCGCGCCGGCTGGAGGCTCGACGGCCAAGTCACCGCCGAGCTGAGCCAAGCTTGCGTCCAGACGCTCGACCCGGTCCCGGCATCGCTCTCGTGCCCGGTGGAACGCCGATTCGGACATGGCGCCGTCGACGCCAAGGAGGTCACCGTCGATGTCGATGACGAAAGACCGGACGTCGAACCGATCCCGGACGTGCTCGATGTGGGCGCAATCGCCCTGGAGGAGTTTTCGTTGGCGTTGGATCCCTATCCGCGTGTTAGCGGAGCCCTTTTAGAGCCGACGGTGGCGGCGCCGCCCGGGGTGGATCCGAACGAACCGTTGGAAAAGCACCCGTTCGCCGATCTCGCAGAGCTTCGGGAGAAACTTGCCGGATCTTCAGGGGATGACGCGGCTGGGACAGCGGAAAATCGCACGGACGGCGCTAAAGACGCCAAGCGCGCCAAGTAACGTCGTGGCGCGACACCCCCTGTTGCGGCAATGGCGTGAGACGAGAACGGGCCCGCGCGGCGCTGTTCGATGAAAAGGATCGCAGATTGCACTTGCGCAACGACGCAAGATGCGTATTTTCGCGGCTTCTTTGGAATTGCTGGGCGTCAACAGGTTCTTGCCGTTGCGCCCCACGCCGAGTTTGGGATGGCTCTGAACGCCGCCTGGATCGGCGCCGAGTTGTGAGAGGCCTAGAATGGCGGTCCCTAAGAGTAAAGTGACGCGCTCGAAGCGCAACATGCGTCGCGCGCACGACAAGCTTGGCGCAGCTGCTTACATCGAGTGCTCGAACTGCGGTGAACTGAGCCGCCCGCATCACGTTTGCGCAGCATGCGGCCACTATGCCGGGCGTGAAGTCATTGCTCAGGTCGAAGATGATTTCGACGACGAGGAAGCAGCGTAGGCACAGGCCACGCTTCCGCCCTGTTCGGGTGATCATCTTCCCTTTAACAGGCCGGTTCACGCTGTGGGCCGGCTTTGTCGCGTCTAGCGGGTCGCTTGGCTCAACTTCTTGCGTTGGCTCGATCGACGCGCCTAAGTCGATGTTGCGCGCGCCGAAGCGCTTCTCTGGCGCGAGAGCTCTAGAATGGTGACCAGAAATGGCGAGAGATGAGGCCGCGTCGGGGTCGCAAGAGGCTGACAACGCCGGAAACGAGCAGGACGCTCAGGAAGCCGTCGTGCTCTCGATCGACGCAATGGGCGGAGATCTGGGACCGACAGCGGTCGTCGATGGCCTGGCTGAGGCGCTGAAGCAACCGGCCGCCGCCGACCTGCGCTTCTTGCTCCATGGGCCGGAAGCCGCTTTGCGGCCGCTGCTCGTGAAACGCCCAACCCTGTCCACACGTGTGGAGCTTCGCGACTGCGAGGCGACGGTGGCGATGGGCGACCGGCCGACGGATGCGTTGCGCCGCGGCCGCGAGAGTTCGATGTGGCGCTGCCTGGATTCGGTCGCCTCCGGCGAGGCCGCCGCCGCCGTTTCCTTGGGCAACACCGGCGCATTGATGGCCATGTCAATGGTTCGCCTGCGCTTGGCGCCCGGCATTGGACGCAGCGCGATCGCCGCCCATTGGCCCTCGCAGAACCCGGCCGGGTTCAACGTCGTGCTCGACATGGGCGCAGACATCCGGGCCGAAGCGCGCAACTTGTTCGACTACGCGCTGATGGGCGCGGAATACGCTCGCTTGACGCTGGATGTCGAAAAGCCTCGCGTCGCTTTGCTCAACATCGGCGCCGAAGACGCCAAAGGCCGGCCCGAAATCGCCGAAGCAGCCGACAGGCTCAAAGACGCCGCCGATCAAGACGCCGCGGGTTTCTCCTATGTCGGCTTCATCGAGGGCGACAAGATCGCCAGCAGCGCTGCGGATGTCATCGTCACCGACGGCTTCACGGGAAACGTCGCGCTGAAGACGGCTGAGGGCACGGCTCGGTTGATTGGCGGCTTCCTTCGTCAGGCCTTCCAGGACAGCTGGCGCGGGCGCATCGCGGCCCTGTTTGCGTATGGTCCGCTGAGAGCCTTTAAGCTGCGGATCGACCCGCGACGGGTGAATGGCGGCGTTTTCCTCGGGCTCAACGGCGTCGTCGTCAAAAGCCATGGCGCGGCGGACGGCGTGGGCGTCGCCTCGGCGGTCGCGCTCGCCGCGCGCCTGGGACGAGAGAGGATCGCCGACCGCATCGTACGCCAGGTTGCAAAACTGGCGTCGGACCAAGATGATCCTCAAATCGAATCCTAGCCTTTGCGACGAGCATTGGTCCTCACACTCAGGCAACGCCTCATGATCAGCCGATCCGCCTTTCGACAAAGCCGCACGCCGATGCGTGACAAGCGCGAGACGTTGCAGCGCGCGCTTTTGGGAATGCTGGCATGACCACAACCCGCTCCGTTTGTCTTGGCTGCGGCTCGTACCTGCCCGAGCGCGTGATTACGAATGCGGAGATGGCGCAGATCGTCGACACCACCCATGACTGGATTGTCGAGAGAACGGGCATTCACGAGCGGCATGTCGCAGCGGAGGGCGAGCGCACCTCGGACCTTGCGACAAACGCAGCCAGGGCCGCGCTTGAACATGCGGGGGTGGATCCGGCCGAGCTGGATCTGATCATCGTCGCCACCGCCACCCCTGACTACACCTTTCCGGCGACCGCCGCGAAGGTGCAGTCGGCGCTCGGCGCCAAGCGAGCTTTTGTTTTTGACCAACAGGCTGTTTGCTCCGGCTTTATCTATGCGTTGGCGACCGCCGACAACTTCCTCAAGGCGGGTCAGGCGAAGACGGCTCTTGTGATCGGCGCGGAGACTTTCTCGCGAATCCTCGACTGGACCGATCGCACCACCTGCGTTCTGTTCGGCGACGGCGCCGGAGCGGTCGTGCTGCGCGCGGAAAACGCGTCGGGCGCGGAAACGGACCGGGGCGTTCTGGCGACAGATCTCAACTCCGACGGAGATCATATCGAACTGCTCTATGTCGATGGCGGCCCTTCGACGACGCAAACCGCGGGGCATCTTAGGATGCAGGGCCGCGAAGTGTTTCGTCACGCGGTTGTCAACCTCGCTGCGACCGGACGCGCTGTGTTGGACGCGGCCGGCGTCGCGGAAGAAGACATCGACTGGGTTGTGCCCCATCAGGCCAATATCCGGATCATCGAAGCCACCGCCAAGAAATTGGGGGTTTCTCTGGAGAAAGTCGTGATCACCGTGCAGAAGCATGGCAACACGTCAGCCGCTTCGATCCCCCTTGCCCTTGATGCAGCCGTTCAGGATGGCCGCATCAAACGCGGCGATTTGCTGCTCATGGAGGCCATGGGCGGCGGAATGACCTGGGGTGGAGCGCTTCTGCGCTGGTAAAGCCTCAATTCCGACATATCTATTATTATTACAAGTCGTTGAAAATACGTCCGGATTGCCTTGATTTTAGGCAGTTCCGGTAAATCTGGAGAGAAACGGGCGTCGAAAATATGGCGCCGACGGGGTGACGGTCGACCTAGCGAGGCGCGCAGAAGGCTGAAAGCATGAGCGACAAGACATTGACCCGAGCGGACCTGACGGAGGCGGTGTATCGCCTCGGCGTCCTCAATCGCAGCAGCGAACCGCCAGAGCCGATTTCGCGCGAAGACAGCGCAGCGCTCGTGGAACGCGTGCTCGGCGAGATCATGCAGGCGCTCGTGCAAGAGGGCGCTGTCAAAATCTCGTCGTTTGGAGCTTTTGAGGTGCGCGAGAAAAAGGCTCGTATCGGTCGCAACCCCAAGACCGGTGAAGAAGCGACGATCTCGCCGCGTCGGGTTCTCTCGTTCCGAGCCAGTCATGTGCTCAAAGGACGACTGAACGGCGAAACCAAAGCAATCAGCACCGAGTAAGTCGCGGCATGGCCGAGGACTCGCCTCTTGAGGACGTCTGCGCGCGGATCGGCGCAGACATCCAGCTTGCGCGGTTCTGGATAACAAAGCTCGGTCCTGTTTTTTCAGCATCCGCGCCCGACGGCAGGCTCACCCAAAGAGATTGCGGAATTCTCGAGGGCGTGCAGCTGCTTTTGCGGAGCGACAATCGAACGCTGATGGAGCTGGAGGCGCTGGCGAGCTGTGAGGGCGCCGAGCCGTTTCTGACGCGGAGCGCACAACCGCGCCCGCAGCGCCCCGAGGCTGCGCGCGCAGGCGCAGTGTTGGACCCCTTGGACATCGATATGGACTTGATCGACGCCGGCCCGGCGCCGTCTTCGCCGCAGGATCAAAAGAAAAAATTGCGCGCAACGCTCGATAGTCTTGTGGCGCTGCGGGCGCGACTGGCGCAGGCGAACGAAACGCTTTAGCACAGCGGCGGCGGCGTGATCGGCGTTGCCGCCGCGCGCCGCCCGCGTTATAGAGCCTGTCTTCGCGGCGCCGTCGGGCCGTAGCGCAGCCTGGTAGCGCGCTTGCATGGGGCGCAAGAGGTCGTGGGTTCGAATCCCGCCGGCCCGACCACTCGCCGCGAACGATCCGGAATCGCGCGTTCCCGCGCCGAGCCATAAGAGGCGGCAGGCCAGTTTTGCACCCAGCGTCCGACACTCCCGCCGCGAACCCAGTCGACACGCCGCGCCGCGCGGGCGTCCTCCCGTCGCAAGCCATTCGCAGGATGATTGCCGACGGCGCGATAACGCCGATCGAAACTGGAGACCCCGTCACCGACGCGCAGGTACAACCCGCCAGCTTGGACTTGAGACTGGGATCCACAGCGTATCGGGTCCGCGCGAGCTTTCTGGCGGGGGCCGAGAACACCGTCGAAGATCGCCTCAAAGACTTTGGGATGCACGAGATCGACTTGAGCGCGGGCGCAGCGCTCGAAACCGGCTGTGTTTATGTCGTTCCGTTGCAAGAGCGCGTGCGCCTCGCGCACGACGTCTCAGCCGTTGCGAACGCAAAGAGCTCAACTGGTCGGCTTGACGTGTTCACCCGCCTCATCACCGATCGCGGCGTCGAGTTTGATCGCATCGAGCCCGGATATGACGGACCTCTCTACGCCGAGATCTCCCCAAGGACGTTCAGTGTCCTCGCCCGCTCCGGCGACCGGCTCAACCAGATCCGCTTTCGGCAAGGCCAACCACGGTTCACCGCGGAGGAGCTTGAGAGACTTCAACGCGACCAGAGGCTGATCCCGGGCGCGACGTCGTTTGGACCTGGATTGAGTTTCAGCGTGGATCTCCAGCCGAAAGACGGTCCGCCCGTCGGCTACCGCGCGCGCCGTCATTCGGGGCTGATCGATCTGTCGAAGCTTGGTCATTACGACCCTGCCGAGTTCTGGGACCCGGTTTTCGCGTCCAGAAACGGGTCGATGATCTTGGATCCCGGCGCGTTTTACATTCTCGTAAGCCGCGAGACCGTCCATGTGCCGCCCGACTGCGCAGCCGAAATGACGCCCTACCAAGCCGTCGTCGGCGAGTTCCGGGTGCATTACGCTGGGTTTTTCGACCCGGGTTTCGGGCATGAAGCGACTGGCGGGGCCGGCGCGAGAGGCGTTCTGGAAGTTCGCTGTCACGAAGCGCCGTTCGCCCTCGAACATGGTCAGATCGTCGGCCAGCTCATCTATGAACCCATGCTAGAGACGCCTGACACGCTCTACGGCGTCGGTATCGGGTCAAACTACCAGGCTCAAGGACTTCGGTTGTCGAAACACTTTCGACAGACCTGAATCGGACGCCCGTGCTCACATGATGAGATCTTGTTGGCGCTGATCGTCCGCCTCGTCTTCCTCCTCGTCGTCGAGTTCGAAAGGTTCGTGGTCCTCGTCGTCTTCCCCGCTCGCCCCAAACGGCAATCCGGGGGCCGGTCGACTTTCCAGCAAGCCTGATTGGCGCAACTCTTCGAGACCAGGCAGATCCTTGATCGACTCGAGCCCAAAATGCTCCATGAACTTGTCAGTGGTGACGAACGTCACCGGCCGACCCGGCGTTTGACGCCGCCTGCCGAGCTTGATCCATTCAAGCTCCATCAGCAGATCGATCGTTCCGCGTGAGACGCCGACTTGACGGATCTCCTCGATCTCCGCCCGCGTCACCGGTTGATTATATGCGACGATTGCAAGCGTCTCGATGGCGGCGCGGGACAGGCGACGCGATTCGATGGCCTCGGTTTGCATGAGATGCGACAGGTCCGGCGCAGTGCGGAACGCCCATTTGCCGGCGACGCGCACCAGGGTGACCCCTCGACCCGCGTACATCTCCTCGACCTTTCGTACGGCGATCGCCGCATCGCATCCCACGGGCATCCGTTCGGACAGCTCTGTCGTAGACAACGGCTTTTCGGACGCGAAAAGCATCGCTTCGACCATCCGCGCCTGAACCTCCGGGGCCGGCGCGTTTCCGGGCGCAACGTTGGGCGTCTCGTCGGTGGACGCCTCGGCTGCATCAGCGTCCGCCGTGGCCGCCTCAAGCGGCGCGGCGCCCATCACCCCAACGCGGGCGGTCGCCCCTGCGCCGTTGGCCGCAGGCTCGTCCGACGACGCGTTGTCCGTCAGCTTGTCGAGGTCGAAACCAGCATCCTCAATGCGCACCGCGACCGCGGGCTGAATGACTTCATCGCCTGAAGCGGACCCCTCTTTCGGGGCGTCTCCCTCTTCCGCCGCGTCGACTTGCGTCAGCGGCTGATCCGCAAGCTCTTCTTTCTCCGGCTCGCCGTCGGCGTTCTTGGAGCGTACAAATGGAAAGCGGATCATCGCTTATCCTCACTTCTCTCTCTCACGGGTCAAGCAGCGGTGTCGCGCCGCTCGGAACCATCTTGCAAAGCCGGGCCGGCAACCTGCTCGTCTTCTTCTATGTCGGTCCGATGAACCACATAGATCGGCTCGAACAGTCCGGCCTGCCGGACACGCAGCTGTCCGTGCTTCGCCAGCTCAAGGGTTGCGGCGAACGTGCTGGCGACCGCTGAGCGCGCCAGCGCCGGGTCGCGCCATTCCTTCGGCATAAAACTCTCGAGCGCGGCCCAGTCGCTCACATCGCCGATCAGGGCTCGAATGCGGGCGAGCGCTTCATCGATCGGCACCACCGGCGGTCGGTCGAGGTGCAGAGGGCGAAAGTTGCCGCGCGTATTCATGCGGGCATAGCCGCGCAGCAGCTCCAACATCGACGCGGTCCACTCGACCTTGGTCGAAATGCGCCGTTTCTCCGGCTCGCCCCGGGCGAAAAAATCCCGGCCCAGTTGCTCGCGTTCGAACAGTTTCTCGGCAACTTGACGCATCGCCTGAAGCCGCTCGAGCTGGAAGGCGAGATGCGCGGCCATCTCCTCTCCGCTGGGTCCCTCCTCCTCCGGCGGTTTCGGCAACAGGAGACGAGACTTCAGATACGCGAGCCAGGCGGCCATCACCAAGTAGTCGGCCGCCAGATCGAGCCGAAGACGGCGCGCCGCCATGATAAAACTCAGGTACTGCTCGGCGAGTTCGAGAACGGAGATTTCCTTCAGGTCGACCTTCTGCGAGCGCGCCAACTCCAAAAGCACGTCGATCGGGCCTTCGAAAGCTCCAAGGTTCAACAGCAGCTGTTCGCCGTCATGCTCGCTGGCGCTTTCGAACACGGAGTCGGCCACCACCGCGCGCAGCACCGGATCAAGGGTCGCCCCGCTGACCTCCGGCGGACGCGGCCCAGAAGCGCCAAGCTCGGCGACAGGCTCGGCGCCCGGTTCGGCTCCCTCAGACTTCGCGTCTTCCTCAGACATTCGCCATCGCCCCAGTTTTCACGTCGCCCGCCGCACTATCAAACCTTTGCGCGAGATCCCGCATCTCCTGTTCCGCCGCGGCGAGATCCAGAGGTTCGCAGGCGCCTCTCAGCGACAGCGCGCGGCCAGACCGGCGCCGCGCCGCATGGTCGAGCGCCGAAACACCATGCATCACGTCAAGCATCTCCGACATGACGCCGTTGCAGTGTAGGGCAAGATCACAGCCCGCCGCGAGACTTTCCCGCGCCCGCGTTGCGAAATCGCCACTTAGCGCTTTCATGGACAGATCGTCTGTCATCAACAAGCCGTCAAAGCCGACTTCCGTTCGGATGATGTCATTGATCACAATCGGAGAAATCGTGGCGCATCTCTCAGAATCGACCGACGTGTAGACGACATGCGCCGTCATGCCGAGAGGTTGATCCCGCAGCGCCCGGAACGGCGCGAAGTCCGATGCGCGCAGGTCGTCGATCGACGCGTCGACCACGGGCAACGCTTCGTGGCTGTCTGCGAAGGCCCTGCCATGACCAGGCAGGTGCTTCACGACAGGCAGAACGCCAGCCGTCAGCAACGCGTCGCATATCACCGTTCCGCGGGCGGCGACCGCCTCCGGGCCAAACCCCAACGCCCTGTCGCCGATCACGTCGTGAGCGTCCGGAACGCGCACGTCGAGAAGCGGCATGCAGTCCACGTCGACGCCAAGCTCGCGAAGCTCCGCCCCGATCATCTGGTACCGCAAGGATAGCGCACGCCAAAGCTGCTCTTCAGGCAGCGCGACCGCTGCGGCGTCAGCACGGGTCGACGCGCTCGCGTCCGCGGCCGCGCACCAGTCGCCCACCGCGGGCCATTCGCGCCAGTGCGGAGCCTTCAGCCGGGCCACGCGCCCGCCTTCCTGATCGATGAGCACCGGAGCCCGCCACCCCGCAGCATCCCGCAGCTCGTCGACAAGCGCCCGCACCTGATCGGGCTCGCCGACATTCCGAGCGAACAGAATGAACCCCCAAGGCGCGGACTCTCGAAAGAACGCTCGCTCATCGTCCGTGAGGCGGAGGCCAGAGCAGCCAAAGATCGCTGCGGATGTTCTCTCTGGGGCGCTCGTCGTCATGCCCCGTCCTTTATCCGGAAGCGGCGACGAAACAAGCCACGTCGCGCTCCGCCAAAGCGCGGCAAAGCTCAGCCGCCTGCTGACGGTCCACAAACGGCGTCAGTCTGAGACGAAAGAGCCGTTGGCCATCGATTGTCGCCGGCTCGACGCGGAGCGAGTAGGCGCCCAACAGATCGGAATGCGTCTTCCGCAGCTTCTCCCATTCGCGCGAGACAGCCTCACGACTGCCGAGCGCCGCCAATTGCGCCTCAAAGCGTGCTCCGAGGCCGCCCCCAAGCGCGGCGACGGTCTCAGGCGGGTTCGTGTCTTCAACCACGTTCGCGGCCTGATCCGCCTGCGCCGGGGCCTCAGGCGCGTCATCCGCTTCATTCACTTCACGGACTTCGGCGACATCGTCGACGACCGGCGACAGCTCGACCGACTGAACTTCAACTGGCTCGAGCGGCGCGGCTTGCGCGCCCAGAACGACCGAGTCTCCAGCCTCGACTGAAGCCGTTTCGATGGGATCGACATCGCCCGCGACAACGGATTCGACCGCCTGTGGCTCATCGCGTTGAGGCGCCGGGGTGATCGGAACCGGCGCAAAGGCTGCGGCTTCATCGCCCAGCGTCTCCACGGCGCCGGGTTCGGTCTCCAGCGTCTCGAGGCTCACGATCTTCCGGCGGATCTTGTCCGGATCGAGATCGTAGGCTTCCGCGATCAGGTTCAACGTTTCCTGACCAGTGAGGCGCGCCTGCGCCGCGGCGAGATCTTCAGGCGTTGGTCTGACGGGATCTTCCGCAATGCTGCGGGAGGCGTCGTCCCCAGCTTCGACGCCTTCGTAGACCGTGAGATCGCGGCCCGCGAAAACGCGCCCGGTCTCTTGCGACGGCGCCGTCCGATAAGGGCCTTCGGCGTTCAACTCGGGCACGGGACCGCCGCTCGAGCCCAACTCATAGGCTTGCATCACGACGAACACGAGCGCCCCAAGGGACGCCGCCATCCACATTGTGCGGAATACGACGACGCGAAGACCGCCGCGTTTCGGGCGCGGGTCGTCGAAATGATCAAACTCTGACATGCCGGCGGCCTCGTCTGCTCTCTCGCCAACCGTTTTTCTTATTACTGCGTCTTTTAACGCATTTCTTGCGCGGGCGACACTCCCAAGATGGCGAGGCCGTTCGCGATTGTGAGTCCGACCGCGCGCGCCAGCGCCAAGCGTGGCAAATCTCCCTCAGCCGCGCCCTGGAGGAATTTCAACTCCGGCGCCTCTCGCGCCTTCGTGTAGTGCGCGTGGAGCTCCGCTGCGAGGTCGTAGAGGTAGAACGCGACCCGGTGCGGCTCTGCGGATTGCGCAGCGCCTTCGACGACGCGCGGCCATTCACCGACCTTCTTCGCCAGAACGATCTGTTCAGGGTGATCGAGGGCCGAGAGATCCAGCGCCGCCAAGGCCGGATCCTCGACGCTCGGTGCGCCATAGTCGGCCGCCGCGGTTCGAAGCATCGATGCAATCCGCGCATGCGCGTACTGAACATAAAAGACAGGGTTGTCCTTCGACTGCTCCAACGCCTTGTCGAGATCGAAGTCAAAGCCCTGATCGTTCTTACGCGTCAGAAGCATGAACCGAGTGACGTCAGGTCCAACTTCGTCCAGCACGTCGCGCAGCGTCACAAACGTGCCCGCCCGCTTGGACATCTTGAACTCAGCGCCGTTTTTGAACAGCTTCACCAATTGGCAGAGCTTGACGTCCAGATCGACGCGTTTGTCCGACAGCGCCGCCACCACGGCTTTGAGACGCTTGACGTAGCCGCCATGGTCCGCGCCCAGCACGTCGATCAATAGATCGAAACCACGTTCGACCTTGTCGAAGTGGTAGGCGATATCCGGCGCGAAATAGGTCCAGGAGCCGTCGGACTTCATCACCGGGCGATCGACGTCGTCGCCGTGTTCGGTCGAGCGAAAGAGCGTCTGCTCCCTCGGCTCCCAGTCGTCGGGTTTTCGGCCCTTCGGCGGCTCCAAAACACCCTCGTAGATCAGCCCCTTCTCGCGCAGAGCCTCGATCGCGCCTTCGATGCGCCCCGTGCCATAGAGCGACTTTTCAGAGTAGTAGACGTCCATGTGGACGCCGAGCGCCGCCAGATCACCCCGGATCAGGTCCATCATCCGGTCAGTGGCGAACGGGCGCACGATCGGCAGCCATTCCTCCTCCGCCGCATTCAAGAAGGCGTCGCCGTACTCGGCCTTCAGAGCCTCTCCGATCGGAACAAGATAGTCGCCCGGATACAGGCCGTCGGGGATCACGACGTTCTCGCCATGCGCCTCGCGATATCTGTGATAGGCCGAGCGAGCCAGCACGTCGACCTGCGCGCCGCCATCGTTGATGTAGTACTCGCGCGTCACCTCCCAGCCGGCGAATGACAGCAATCCCGCCAGCGCGTCGCCAAAGACTGCGCCTCGCGTATGGCCGACGTGAAGCGGGCCTGTGGGATTGGCCGAGACGAATTCGACATTGACCTTGCGACCGCCGCCCCCGTCGCCACGCCCCCAGTCTGCGCCGCTCGCCAGCGCGCCTTGGATCAGGTTGCGCCAGACGCCGTTCGCCAGCCTCAGATTGATGAAGCCCGGTCCCGCGACCTCCGCCGCCGTCACCCGCGCGTCCTGCCCCAACAGGGGCGCCAGAGCCTCGGCGATATCGCGCGGCTTGGCTTTCGCGGGCTTGGCCAAAACCATCGCCGCGTTCGTCGCGAGATCGCCATGCGCCGCATCGCGCGGCGGCTCGACCGCGACATTTGTGAAATCGAGGCCGTCAGGGAGCACGCCGTCGGATACGAGCGTCTCAAGAGCCGTCAGCACGACGGCGCGAAATTCAGCGAACAGGTTCATCGGTCTTTTCTTGCCGCTTGGTTTGGGCGTTCATTCGGGGAACGCAGATACGAGTCGCGCCCGCATAGCACAGGCCGGGTCCCGGCGCCTAAGCCGGCCTAGGCGTCAGCCGATGGATCGAACAATTTGCGGTGCTCGTCGAGCGCATACCGATCCGTCATCCCCGCGATGTAGTCGGAGACCAGTCTCGCCCGCTGCGGCGTCTGCGCGCGCTCGGCATGCTCGCGCCAGTCGTCCGGCAGGAGGTTTGGCTGCTCCAAGAAGCGCGGGAACATCTCCGCCACGACCCGACCCGCTTTCGACATCATGCGGTTGACCCGGGTGTGTCGGTACATCCGTGTGAAAAGGAACTCGCGCAACGGCGCGTTCCCGGCGAGCAGCGCCTCCGAGAACCCGACGACCGGCGCGTCGGCCGCGCGAATGTCTTCAGGAGACTGCGGCGCCAAAGCTGCGATGCGGCGGCGACTTTCCGCGATCACATCGTCGACCATCGCGCCGAACACGCGCCGCAAGGCCTCGTGCCGCAGACGCCCCTCCTCGAGCCCCGGGTATTTCCGCTCAACCTCCTCGACGCAGTCGCAAACGATCCCAAGCTCGCGCGTCTCGTCCAGCGTGAACAGCCCAGCCCGCAACCCGTCGTCTAGATCATGATTGTTATAGGCGATGTCGTCGGCGATCGCCGCAACCTGCGCCTCGGCGCTTGATTGCGTGTGCAATTCGAGATCGTGACGCCGGTTGTATTCGGCGACGCCGTACGGCGCCGTGTCGACGTCGATGGGTCCGTTATGCTTGATCAGACCTTCAAGCGTCTCCCATGTCAGATTGAGGCCGTCAAACTCGGCGTAGCGGCGCTCGATCTCGGTGACGATGCGCAACGCCTGACCATTGTGGTCGAACCCGCCATAGGGCTGCATGAGCTCGTTCAGCACCCGTTCGCCGGCATGGCCGAACGGCGTGTGCCCCAGATCGTGCGCCAGCGACAACGCTTCGGCGAGGTCCTCGTCCAGGCCCAGCGCTCGGGAGATCGTGCGCGCGATCTGCGCGACCTCGATCGAATGCGTCAGGCGGGTGCGGAAATAGTCGCCCTCATGCTCGATGAAGACTTGTGTCTTGTGCTTGAGCCGGCGGAACGCAGCAGAATGAATAATGCGGTCGCGATCTCGCTGAAAGGGCGATCGATGCGCGCTTTCAGGCTCCGGATAGAGCCGCCCTCGGCTCTTGGCGGGGTCCACGGCGTAGGCGGCGGTCTCGCGTTTCATCGGCGTTAATCTCAGCCTTCGCTTGCGGCCAGCGCCAAAGCGCATAAGTTTCGCTCAGACGTACCCGAATACGAGCTGTGAGGGAATTCCTAGTGGACGCGACAAACAACGCCCCTCAGGTGACTGACGCCGCCTTCAAACGGATCGCCGAGATCATTGAAGCCGAAGGCGCGCCGAAGATGTTGCGCGTCGCCGTTCTGGGCGGCGGCTGCTCGGGTTTTCAGTATAAGTTCGAGCTGACGGACGCAGCGGAAGACGACGACCTGGCCCTCGAAAAGGACGGCGTCACTGTCCTGGTCGACGCCGTTTCGCTCCCGTTCCTGAGCGATGCGGTGATCGATTACAAGACTGAGTTGATCGGCGCGCGTTTCGCGATTGAAAACCCGAATGCGTCGTCCAGCTGCGGCTGTGGGACAAGCTTTTCGATCTAGATCCGCGCCCGTGCAAGAGCTGTGGCGTTGCCTTGGCGCAACAGCCTTGGGGCTGCGTTTGTTCGCTGAAAGCGCTCATCTGTAAGGCTATAGAGCCAGTGCAGCTCAATATTGAGGCGCCAGATCTGCTCCGCCTAAATAAATCGCAAGACTGTGTCTTTTCGAAACGTGAGACTTTTGGCACGATGAAGTGACCGGGTCTGTGGCGTTGTCGTCGAACAGACGAGCGTCTCCGCTCCCGCAAGCAATGACTTGCGACAAGAACATCGACAATCAGTTGGTGGTTCTTGCAGGAGTGAACAGTTTGAGGACGCCAGAAAACTCGATCAAATCCGACCCGGATTTTGTCAGACAGTTGGAAGGATTCAGCCTGACGACAGCTGAAATTCTCTACCGTATGCCTGACGCTAAATCGATCCTACAGCCGTTTATTTGGCAGGATTACGATGTTGCTCCAAGGTTTCCCAAACTCTATACGTTTTTGGACTAATGGGAGCGTGAACAGGCAGGGCCGATCCACTCTGTCAGAATTGCGCATCGGGAGCTGCTCGGCCCCGTCGAAATCAGACAGGCGCAAGAACTGAAGCTGAACTGACGTCTAACACCGATCCGCTCACTTCTCTGGAACGATCCGCAACAATGGCGCAGCGCGGGCTATGATCTCCGCTGCAACAGGCGCGGCGGTGCGGCCGGCGACGCGGACCGGCTCTGGTCCCGATCGATCCTCCGCTTGGTCAAAACTCACCAGCACCAGGTATCTGGGGTCATGAACCGGGAAAGCGGCCACGAATGAGGCGATGACGTTCTCATCGACATACCCACCCGCGGCGCTGGCAAACTGCTCGGCGGTTCCTGTTTTTCCACCGACGGCGAGGCCGAACACGTCGGCGGACCTGCCGCTGCCCTCCGTGACCGCCAACCGCATCACGCGGCGCATCAAATGCGACGTGCGCGGCGAGATCACGCTGCGCTGCGGTGGCTGTTCCGCATTTGGGTCTTTCGCCAAGAGCGTTGGCGTCACCTGTCGACCTTCGTTCAGGATTGTCGCGACGGCGGCGGCGAGATGCGTCGGCGTCACCGAAATGCTATGCCCGTAGGCTGCCGTGGCGGTGGCGGCGTCGCCCCAGTTGTCGGCCCAGACCGGTCTCGCTCCGCCCGCCTCAATCATCTCGAGCCCGGTCGGCGCATCGAAGCCGAGCGCCCTGAAGAACCTTCGCTGCGCCGGCGCCCCCGCTTCCAACATCAGTTGCGCGGCCACGATGTTTGAGGACTGCGCAAAGGCTTCAGCGACCGTGACGGGCTCACGGATCGGATGCAGATCGCTAATCGGCCGACCAGCGATCGAAAAACTCTTGGGCGGGTCAAGGACTTCATCGGGGTCCGCCAAGCCCATTTCAAAGGCCAGCGCCCATGTGAAGATCTTGAAGACCGATCCCAACTCGTAAAGACCCTTCGCCGCCCGCGGAAAGAAGCGGCTGCGCTCTTTATTCTCGATATCCGCCTTGGTCGGTCGCTCGCCGGGATCGAAATCTGGCAGCGAGGCCATCGCCAGCATCTCGCCTGTGCGGGCGTCCATGATCAGCCCAACCGCGCCTTCCGCGTCGAACGCGGCGACGCCGCGCGACAGAACGTCGTGCACAAGGGTCTGCAGACGCATATCGACGCTGAGCCGCAGAGGACCGGCCGACGCCGGCTGTTGAAGGCGGTTTTCGAGCCCGGCCTCCAGCCCCGCCTGGCCGACGCCGTCGATGTCGGTGTAGCCCAGCAGATGCGAGGTCGCCCGTCCGGCCACATATCGCCTGTCGTAACGCTGGGTGAGGCTGATCGCCGGAATTCCAAGATCGTGCGCCGCCTGGGCCAGACGCGGGCTGATCGGCCGCTCAATCGGACGGGTCTTGGCGTTGCCGTCGATCGCGCCCAGCGCAATCTCGCGGCGGATATCCTCTTCCGAGACAGTCGGCAGCAGTTCCGCCAGTCGGATCGCGGCCTCGTCGCGCTCTTTCTCGCTCCGAAGCAACCGGGTGTCCAAATCCAGCTCGAAGGTCGGAACGCTCAAGGCGAGGGGCAAACCGTTCCGGTCGACGACGTCGCGCCGAGGCCCTCGCTTCGTCGAGGTCTCCGCCGGAGCCTCCACGAACGCCACAACCCTTTTTTGTCCCGCCAACTCCGCCAGCTGAAGACCGACCGCTCCCATGCTCAGTGCGAAGACCGCGCCAAGGCACAGCAGCCGCCGACCGCCGAGGCTCGCCGATCGGTCGCGGACAGGCCGTTCCTGGCGCAATTTGAGGCGGGTGAAACTCACCTTCAGTCTCCGCGCGCTGCGCCCGCGGCGACGAACCCGAGCGTCCAATCAATCGTCGTTTGTTGTGAAAGCGTTAGCGTCTCTCCGTGCCGGAAACCGTGACGAACGCCACGCACCGGCAAGTCGGCCAACGCGACCAGCCGGTCAGGCCCGGCGGGCGTGAGTTCGTTGCGCACAGACGGCGGCAGAGACGCGGTGATCGCGTTCAACGCTTCCGGGCTGTTGAGGTATCGCCATTCGGCCTCCAACAACGCGATATCGACCTCGAGCGTGGCCTGTTTGTCTTTGAGGTTGTCGATGCGATCCAGGCGGGCTTGCCCTTCCTCTTTGACGCCGTAGCTCACAAGGAAGGTCGCGACCACCAATCCGGCCGCTCCGAAGTGAAAGATGCTCGTCATCGTCGTCACTCCCTTTCCAATTTGCGCTCACGCGCGGTCCCGCGCCAAGTCCCGCGCCAAGGGCGGCGCGCCCAGAACCGCCAGATCCACATCCCTCGCCGGCGCCGTCGTTCGCCGAGCTGCGCGCAACTTGGCCGAACGGGCCCGCGGATTGCGCCGCACCTCGTCCTCGCCAGCAGTCGCAGCGCCCTTGATCACTGATAGAAATGTGGGGTCGTCACGGTTAAGTTCGGGTTGATGCCGGGAGCCCCCAGGGGCTCGACCCGTTCGTTCCTGAAAGAACCGTTTCACCATGCGGTCCTCGAGCGAATGGAACGTCACAACCGCCAGCACGCCGCCTTCGCCGAGGGCTCTTTCAGCGGCCTCGAGCGCCCGCCCCAATTCGCCAAGTTCGTCGTTCACAGCGATGCGGAGCGCCTGAAACGTCCGCGTGGCCGAATGAGGCTGGCCGGGTTTCGGGCGCGGCATGACGCTCTCGACGATTTCAGTGAGGCGCGACGTCGTCTCGATCGGCGCTTCGTCTCTAGCCGCGACGATCGCTTTCGCAATCCGGCGCGACGCCCGTTCCTCGCCATATTGGAAGATCACATCCGCCAGCGCCGCCTCGGCCAGCGTCGCGACCAGATCGGCGGCGGTTTCGTCCTGATCGCCCATCCGCATGTCCAGCGGACCGTCCTGCATAAACGAAAAGCCGCGCTCGCCGGCGTCGATCTGCATCGAAGACACGCCGATGTCGAGCACCACTCCATTGAGCGGACGCCCGGCGTAGACTTCGGCGCTGATATCGAGGCCGCTGAATTCTTTCTGATCGAGGATCAACCGGCCGCCGTAAAGCGGCGCCCAGGCTCTGCCCCGTTCAATCGCTTCAGGATCACGGTCGAGCGCGATCACCCTCTCGGCGCCGCCCTCCAGCAGCGCACGCGCGTAACCGCCAGCGCCGAAAGTGCCGTCGACGAAGTCGCCGCCCCGCGACGGATCGAGCGCCTCGACAACCTCCCTCAGCATCACCGGATCATGAAGAGGCGCGGCCGCGTCACGCGCTGCGATCATCGCCTCGCGAGTTGACGGCAGATCGCTCATGATCCGCCCTCTTTCGCGTTCACCCAAGGAAGCTGATCAGCGTTTTCCCGCGCCCGACGACGCGCCTCGGCCTGACGTTCGGCGAAGCGATCCGGGTTCCAGATCTGAAACTTCTTGCCCATGCCCGCAAACAAGGCGAGGCCGTCGAGCCCGGCCGCGTCGATCTCCTGCTCGTTGAGCATGATCCGTCCTTCGCCATCGAAGGGCGCCTGCCGGAGGCTCGCCAGCACCGCGGTCGCCAGACTGTCATGGCTCTCCGTCAACGGGTTCATGCGCTCCAGCGATGACGCGATGCGTTCGATCTCGCTGGAGCCGTAACCTTCCAAGCAAGGCAGATCAGAGAGCGGCTGCGCCACGCCGACGCCGCGGAAGCTCTCTTCTTCGAGCACGTCGCGGAACTTCGAAGGAACCGAAACCCGGCCCTTCTTGTCGATCTTCTGAGTGAAATTCGAAAGGAACAGCTTCATCGCGCTTTCGCCTGGCTCGCTTGCCTATCCGTTCCTTTGACGCGGTCGAGGCTGGCGGGACGCGGAGATTGCCGGGCGACCCTCGCTCTCGCCCATAGACCTCGCGCGTCCCGCGAAACCCGCCTCAATCGGGTCCGAACCTCCAGCCGGTGAGCGTGTCTCGCGCCCGTTTTCGGGTCTGACGAGACCGGCTGACGATCCGATCAACAACGAACGGGGCGGTGGGATGATGGGGGATGGGGATACCGACCCGCCGTCCGTCTGGATTTGGTATACTATGGGATTTAATGGGTTTCAATGGGATTAATGGCCATAAACAACCCAATTCCTTCTATTTCTGCCCTTTCGAACGTGAACAAAGCATTAACTCGGCTGTCGCCGGCGAAATGCAGCGTCGGAAATTTGGGAAAATTTGGGTTTGGGCCCCCATGCGACATCGGCATCGCACCGTCGCAAGAGGCGCAAAAGACGTGAGAGGCGTGAGAAGCGCAGGGCCCATTCGCATGGCCCAAGCCGGCGCGCGTCCGATCTCGGACGACATCAGGAAAAGGCGTCGGACGGTCTGTAAGCCGGGTTCTGTCCCCGCAGTTCGGCCCTGCTCGGACCGCGCCGCGATAGATGGCTATTCATCTGGGACGCCGATTGCTCGACGCCTCGTGCAGCCTACCCGGATGACGGGCGGAAGACGCGCCCTGTGGTGTGACCCACTGTCATCCCTATTCGACCTTGCTCCCGGCGGGGCTTGCCGTGCCGCTCCTGTCGCCAGGCGCGCGGTGCGCTCTTACCGCACCGTTTCACCCTTACCGCCCTATTGGACGGCGGTCTGTTCTCTGTGGCGCTTTCCCTCGGGTTCGGGGTCGCCCCCTTCCCCGGCCGGGCGTTACCCGGCGCCGTGTCTTCATGGAGCCCGGACTTTCCTCGACGCGAAACACGCCGCAGCCATCCGACCATCCGACAGAAGTGATATGCGGAGAACGGCGCGGCGCGTCAATGCAGGTCCGTCAAAGGGACGGAGCGCGCGGCGAGCCAAAGCCGCAGCCCTGTGCGGCGCTTTCGGCTCGGAGCAAGATCGCAGCTCGTCAAAGGAAAAACGACGCGCGCTCGATCTGGACTTCCACGACTGCATTGCGTATCTCACCGCTCTGCCGCTCAAGTCAGCGGTTCAGGCGTCGTGGCGGAGTGGTTACGCAGCGGATTGCAAATCCGTGTACGCCGGTTCGATTCCGGCCGACGCCTCCAATAAAATCAACACCTTTCATCGATTTTTACGCCGCATCCCGAGCTGCCCGCGTTTGACCGCGCCAATGCGGCGTCAGAATCGGTGCGTTCCTCTCGCGTCACTGAATGTCAGCTTTCGCGCTTGCTCAGGGCACTCCACGAAGCGCGATCTCCCTTAGCGTTCGGGCGAAACCTGACACTGCGGACGCGCGACAGGTTCGACGAAAGGCGGATCCAAGTCTTACTTCGGGTTCGCCAACGCGACGCGAAACCCGCCAGTCAGGTGATGTCCTGTGACCCGATGCGCCGCAAAAGCAAAGCGTCTAATTCAACCGCAACAGTGGCGCAGGCTAGCCGCGACGCCTCTTCACGGTGCATGATTTTTCCAAAGCGCGAGTCGGGCGCCATGAAAACAGAGGAAAAATCAGGAACATGAGCGATAAAGTCGCCGCCGAACAAGCGCTGCGGGAGGCCGCGCTCCACTATCATTCGCGCCCAACCCCCGGGAAACTCGCGATCCGTGTGACGAAACCCATGGCGTCGCAGCGAGATCTGTCGCTCGCCTACTCGCCCGGCGTGGCTGAAGCCTGCTTGGAGATCCACCGGGACGAGGCGGACTCGTACAAGTACACCGGCCGTGGCAACCGCGTGGCCGTCATCTCGAACGGGACCGCGGTGCTGGGCCTTGGCGACATCGGCGCGCCGGCGTCCAAGCCGGTGATGGAGGGCAAAGTCGCCCTCTTCAAGAAGTTCGCCGAGATCGACGGCTTCGACATCGAAGTCGCCGAGACCGACCCCCAAAAACTGGCCGAGATCGTGATCGCTCTGGAGCCGACGTTCGGCGCTGTGAACCTCGAGGACATCAAAGCCCCCGAGTGCTTCGAGGTCGAGCGCATCTGCAAGGAGCGGATGAACATCCCGGTCTTCCATGATGATCAGCACGGCACCGCGATCGTTGTCGCAGCCGGAGCGATCAATGCGCTGAAGATCGCGGAGAAGACATTCGACGAGATCCGGATCGTGACCGTCGGCGGCGGCGCCGCGGGCATCGCCTGCCTTTCGCTGCTGATGGATCTCGGGGTGAAGCGCGAGAACATCTGGGTGCTCGACCGCAAGGGGCTCTGCCACATGGGGCGGACGGACCTTGATGAAACCAAACAGCGCTTCGCGCAGCCGGATCAGGGCGAAACGCCCCAGTTGGCTGATGTGATCGGAGGCGCGGACTTTTTCCTCGGCGTCTCCGGCCCCGGCGTGCTCACCGCAGACATGGTCAAGCAGATGGCCCGCGACCCGATCATCATGGCGCTGGCGAACCCGACGCCCGAGATCTGGCCGCACGAGGCGCGTGAGGCGCGCGAAGACGCGATCATCTGCACGGGGCGCTCCGACTATCCCAATCAGATCAACAACGTCCTGTGCTTCCCCTTCATGTTTCGCGGCGCGCTCGACGTCGGCGCGACGCAGATCAACGACGCGATGAAGGTCGCTTGCGCCGAAGCGTTGGCCGAGCTCGCCCGCAAAACCTCCTCGGCGGAGGCCGCGGCGGCGTATCAAGGCGAGCGAATGGTGTTTGGACGAGACTATCTGATCCCGAAACCCTTCGATCCAAGGCTGCTGTCCAACGTTGCGGGCGCCGTGGCCCAGGCTGCGATCGAATCCGGCGTCGCAACCAGACCCATTGAGGTCGACAGGTATCGCGAGCAGCTCGACCATAGCGTCTTCAAAACCGCGATGCTCATGCGCCCTGTTTTCGACGCAGCACGCGCCTCGGGCCGGCGGGTCATCTTCGCTGAAGGCGAGGACGAACGCGTGCTCCGCGCCGCCCAGGCCATGGTGGAGGAAGGCATCGACCACCCGATCCTGATCGGCCGCCCCGAAGTGATCGCCACCCGGATCGAGCGCGATGCGCTGCCGTTGCGGCCCGGTGAAGACTTCGAGATCGTCAACCCACAGAATGATCCGCGCTACCGAGACTATTGGCAAACGGTGCACTCGATCCTCAAGCGCAAGGGCGTGACGCCGGACACCGCGCGGACGATCGCGCGCACGAATACAACCGTCATTGGGGCTCTCGCCGTGCGGCTGGGACATGCGGACAGCATGATCTGCGGCACCTCCGGCCAGTACCGCTGGCATCTCAATTACCTCGAGCAGATCCTCGGCGGCCTGGACGACGGCGACGGCGGGCGCCTCCATCCGATCGGCGCGCTTTCGCCGGTTATCCTCGAGCAGGGCGTCATCTTCATCTGTGACAGCCAGGTGCATCTTGAGCCGACGCCAGAGCAGCTCGCGAGCATTTGCATCGGCGCCGCGCGCCATATCCGCCGCTTCGGGGTGGACCCAAAGATCGCGCTGCTGAGCCACTCGGTGTTCGGGAGCACGGCGGGCGGATCGGGGCCGACGGTGCGCGCCGCGCTGGAGCTTCTCGACGGCATGGAGGTCGACTTCGAGTACGAGGGCGAAATGCACGCCGACCATGCGCTGGATCCGGAGCTGCTTGAACGGGTCTTCCCGGGGTCGCGGCTGACCGGCAAGGCCAACTGTCTGGTGTTCGCAAATGTCGACGCCGCCTCGGGCTCCCGGAACATCCTCAAGCAGCTTGTCGGGGGCCTGGAGATCGGACCGATCCTGATGGGCATGGGCAACAAGGCGCATATCGTCAGCCCATCGGTGACCCCACGCGGTCTTCTCAACATCGCCGCGCTCGCGCGGACACCGGTGGCGCATTACGGATGACGGGCTTTGTCGGCGCACAGCACGCGTTTCATGACGCCGATTTCGTGCGCGGTTGGGCGGACCGGTTCGTCCCGACCGCGCCACGGCTGCAATTGTTCGACATGGTTCTCGACCAGATCGAGGCGATCGGCGCGCCGGCGCCGCATGTTGTCGAACTTGGCGCAGGCCCTGGCTACATGGCGCGCCACATTCTGGAGCGCCATGATCGATTGACGTATGAGGCGCTCGACTTCTCGAAGGTCTTCATCGATATCGCGCACGAGACGATCGGCGATCTCACGCATCGCGTTGTTTTCACCGAAGCAGACCTGACCGACCAGTCATGGCCCAGCGCACTGACGCGGCGACCGGATGCGATCATCTCGACCTGGGCGCTCCACGACCTGGGCGGCCGACAACCGGTCGCTGACGTCTACGCCAGGTGTTTTGAAACGCTGCCCGCAGGCGGCGTGCTCGTGAACGGCGACTTCATCAAGCCCGACGGCACGTCTTGGGAGTATGAGCCGGGCCGCTTCGAGATCGCCGCGCATCTGGAGTTTCTGCGTCAGGCCGGCTTCCAAGATCCGCAGTCGATCGCACATCTGGAGCCGAACATCGTCGATCCGACCTCTTCTCAGAACTACGCCTGCATGATCGCCTGGCGCTCGGCGGGCGGCCGGAACGGTTAGGCGGAGGAGAGCGATACAGTGCGTCGTCGAAGAAACTGACGGCGCAGTTGACCCAAATCCGTCGCCCGAGCGCCATCGCTCCAAGCCATTTGTCCTCCGCGGGCTCGAACAGGCCAGTTCTTTACGTCGGCTCATCGCTCAAAGCTTTTGACGCAGAAGATATCAGAGCTTGTCGGGCAATCGACAGGATCTGTGGCGCCGCAGACGCTAGGGCCTCCGCGAAGAGCCGTTCGCGTTGCATGCGACAAAGGTCAACAGACGTGGTTTCATTGTTGGCTCGAGGGGCGCGATCGGCGCTTCGTATCAGCGGTGTACTGACGACGCCGCAGCAAAACAAAAAGGCGTCGCCATGCCCGCCCGTTTCACCTTGTACTATTGGCCAATTCCCTTCCGCGCGCAGAGCATCCGCTACATTCTCGCTTACGCGGGCGAGACCTGGAGCGAGCCAGGCCGTGAAGACGTGCTTGCGCTCTATCAGGGGCCGATCGCCAAGCAGCCCATGCCCTTCATGGGGCCGCCACTGCTGCGCGACCACCAGGAAGACGTCTGGATATCGCAGTCGTGCGCAATCGCGAGCTACCTGGGCGAGGTCCTGCATCTGACGCCAGGCGCTCCGGCGAAGGATGCGCTGACACAGAAGGTTCTCGGAGACTGTGTGGACGTTTTGCAGGCGCTGACGCGAGATTGCGGCGCCACGATGTGGACGGCGGAGGAGTGGACCATGTTCGCCGAGCACCGTCTTCCACGTTGGCTCCAGATCTTCGAGGAACTGGGCGCGCGCCACGATTTAAAGCCCGGTTCAGGAACCTTGCTGGGCACGCCGGAGCCCGGCGTCGCTGATCTTGCGTGCGCGGCGCTCTGGACCCCGATCTGCGACAAGCTGCCCAAACTGCAGAGCGTTATCGCCGAACACGCGCCGAACGTGCTGGCTCTCTCCCAACGCTTATCGAACCTGGCGCCCATAGAAGCCTTGCGCGCCGAGCAGGCGGAGCGGTGGGGCGACGTCTGGTGCGAAGGACAAATTGAAGAGTCGCTGCGCAATGTGCTGGCGAGCTGGCGCGGCTGAGATCCGGCCCGGTTCCTTCGCCGCGAACCCGTGTGTGGCCGCGAAAGGGATGAAGCCGCCGTCAGGCGCGCCCACCGCATAGGCGGCTATCGAGGGCGACGCAGATGGCGCCGCGCTTCCCCGCACTGCCCTGCCCTTCCCTGCGCTTCCCTTCCAAGCGCTTCCTTTTCCGCTTCATGTCGGTCGCGGTCGTCAGATGGAACTGGCCGGTCCGACCGCGCTGAGAGCGTTGCAAGATATTCACGTGACCTGAGAGGTTCGCGCCGCAAACGTTTGCGCAACGGATGAATCAGCAACTGGGTAAAGCGCAGTGCGCGGCCGGGTCACAATCAGAGACGTCGCAGAGCATGCCGTCAGCCTCGACTTTCGCGACGACGCCGCGCCGGTCTTCGAGTTCGAGCCCGGGGCCATCGTCGTTCATCGTCAGCGCGAGGGACGGTTTGTCTCGCATGTGAGCTACATCGACCCTTCCGACGGACCTTATCCCTTCTTTGACGGCGCCGGCGCGATCGTCACTTGATCGCGACGTGGACGCACCGATCACCGCTGACCACAAACGGCTTCATCGCAACAGCAGACGTGGGAGCGGCCGTCTCGCCGGTCTGGCGAGCGGCTAAAGCACGATCTCGCGCGCAGGCGTAAAGTGATCGAGGTCCCGAGGCTGATACACATATTGATCGAACACCGACTTGTTGAGTTCGACCCCGAGCCCCGGCTTGGTCGGCAACTTGAAGGCGCCGTCGGAGAACTCCAGAGGCTCGACCAGGATCTCCTGGCGCTCCGGCACGGGAATGTACTCCATAATGCGGAAATTCGGCATGCACGCGGCGGCATGGATCGTCGCCGCCGTGCAAACCGGGCCGTTGCAGTTATGCGGTATGACAGGGCAATAATAGGCTTCCGCCATCATAGCGATCTTGCGCAGTTCGTTCATTCCGCCGGTGTAGATCGCGTCCGGCTGTATGTAGTCGCAGGCGTATTTCTCCAGCACTTCCCGAAACTGGTGACGGGCGACGTAGCGTTCGCCCGTGGCGATGGGCGTCTTCGTGCTGGCTTTGAGCTGAACGAAGGCGTCCAGGTTCTCGGGAGGCAACGGCTCCTCGAAGAAGTAGAGATCATACTCCTCGAAACGCTGCGCCAACCGTCGCGCCTGGGGCAGGTCAAAACGACCATGGGCGTCGACCATCAGCCAGACGTCCGGGCCCACAGCCTCTCGCACCTGGCGCACGCATTCGATAGCGATGTGTTCCTGCTCTGGGGTCATCGAATGCGCCGCAAAGCCAAAGGGCGACCACTTCAAAGCCGTGAAGCCGTTTTCAACAGCTCGTGCAGCGCTTTCAGCGTACTCGCCGACGCTGGTCTTACCCATGCGGGTCTTCATGAACCAGTAGTTGCCGTAGGCGGGGACGCTGTCGCGGTACGGCCCCCCGAAGAGCTCGTAACACGGCACGCCGAGCGACTTGCCCTTGATGTCCCAGCACGCGATCTCGATGGCGCTCAAAGCCACGTTGACCAGCAGGTCCGACCGCAGGAACTGGCCTCGATACCGGTCTTCCCAGATGTGCTCGATCCGACGCGGATCTTTGCCAATGACGGTGCGCTTATAATCCTCGATCAGGGTCGTCATTGTGCGTTCGAACGGCTCGATCGTCGCCTCGCCGACGCCTGTGACGCCCTCGTCGGTTTCAACTTCGATGAACACCCAGTTTCTTCGATGCGCCTCGACCAAATAGGTTTTGATGTCGGTGATCTTCATTGCGCGCTCCCCTCTTCGAGCTGGCTGGCCAGCGCGAGCACTTGCCGCCAAGTCTCCGTCGGCACGGCGATAACGCCGTTGCTTCGGCGTCTCTGCTCGCGCTCCCGCTCGCCGGGGATTTCCACTCGGTCAAAGCCGCGCGCCGGCGGGCAGTTTCTCAAGTCCGATAGCAGGTCCTCCGCCGCGGCTTGCAACGCGCCTGGCTGCCGAAATCTCTGGGTATCCACTGCGAGCACAAACCAATTGCACTCTGGCGAGGACGGGCCGAGCATCGCTTCGCCGATCAGTTCGGCCATGAGCGATAGCGCGTAGCCCTTGTGTCCGCCCATTGGCAAAATCGCTCCGCCATTGAAATAGTCCTCGGGATCGCGTGTGGGATCGCCGTTGCGATCGATCACGCAGCCCTCGGGCACCAGAGCCCCGGCGGAGCGCGCGGCGTAGAGCCAACCGCCAGCGATCACGCCAGTCGCGAAATCCATAACCACTGGTCCTCGGTCGCCGCCAGGGATGCCGATGCACCACGGATTGGTCGGCAGCATGCCGCGCGCGCCTCCATAAGGCGCCACCATGCCGTGAACCCGATGATTACCGCCGCCGGTGCAAATTGTGAGGAAGCCCTTTTCCGCCGCGTGTTCCGCAAAGGCGCCATGACGGCCGGTGTGTCCGGTGTTGAGCACCGACACCGCAGCCAACCCGTTGCTCCCCGTCAATGAAACAGCGGTCTCATAAGCGAGCTTCATCGCGGGAATGCCGTTGCCCATGCCGCCGTCCACTTCGGTCACACCTGTCTCAGTCGTGCGCGCCTGAGGGAGGACGTCGACCCGCATCGAGCCGTTTCTCATCCGCTCGGCGTATTGCATGACGCGCATGACGCCGTGGCTTTCGACTCCGCAAAGATTGGCTTCTATGAGGTGCTCGGTGATGGTTCGGCTGACGTCGTCCGCACAGCCCAAGCGACGGAAGATCTCGACAATGATCGCGAACGCTTCATCCGCCGCAACCTCCTGACGGCCGCCGCGAAGCTCAAGTTTGCTGGTTACGTTGCTCATGTTTGTCGCTCCTGGAGGCTTTGGCCCAAACTGTCGGCGACCCAATAGAAGCAGTTTTCCTGCAAAAGCGAATTCCAGTTCGACCGCGCCGCGATGATCTTCCTGCTGATGCGACGCGGTTCATCGGTGAGCTGGTCGCAAGGGCTGCCAGGACGACGCGAAGCGGTCGCGCCGCGTCTGCTTCCACCCTGCAACGGCGCACCGTTGGGCGCGCAAAGTTGTCAGGTTCCAAGCAAGCGTAATCGGGTGCGCGTCATCGGAGATGCGGGCCGCGCTTCAGCTAAGACGCCGGCGCCTTGGCGCGATGAACCAGGGTGTCCCCTCCCCTAGAAAACGCGTCCGCGTCAGCCTGAAGCTTCTCGTTGAGGGGCGATTTCTCGCAGGCGGGATCGGTGGCGGCGGCGTCGCCGGCGAGCGCCATCGCCTGACAGCGGCACCCGCCAAAATCGATCTCCCGCCGCTCGCAGGAGCGACAGGGCTCCTGCATCCAATCGACGCCTCGATAGGCGTTGAACGCGTCCGACTTCTCCCAGATCTCCGACAGCGGTCGGTCGCGCACGTTCTCAAAAACGAGATGCGGGATCGTGTCGGCCGCATGGCAGGGCATCACCGCGCCAGACGGGGTGACGACCAGGCCGACAGAGCCCCATCCGCCCATGCAGGCCTTGGGAAAACGGGCGAAATAGTCCGCCGCCACGTAGTCGATGACCAGCGCGCCGCGCAGACGGTTGCGAGCGTCGTCGATGATCGTCTCGGCCGCTTCGACCTGTCGCCGCGTGGGCATCAGCGCCGCCTGGTTCTGCAGCGCCCAGCCATGAAACTGCACTGTCGCAACCTCCAAGCGGCGCGCGCCAAGCTTCACTGCAAGGTCGATGGTGTCCTCCAGCTTCTCGAAGTTCCGCCGGTGCATGACCGCGTTCACGGTTAGAGGCAAACCCTCCGCGGCGATCCAGTCGGCGACCTGCATCTTCCGCTCGTAGCCGCCAGCGTAACCGCCGATCTCGTCGGCGATCGCTTTGGTCGGGCCCTGAATCGACAGCTGCACGTGCTCAAGACCGCGCCGCGCCAGCTCTGCGATGCGCTTTGCGGTCAAGCCGACGCCGGACGTGATCAGGTTGGTGTAGAGATCCGCCTCCGCCGCCGCCTCGGTCAGGTCTTCGAGGTCCCGACGGGAGGCGGGCTCGCCCCCCGAGAGATGCACATGCAGCACGCCGAGTTCACCGGCCTGGCGGAACACCTCGACCCACTGTTCGGTCGACAACTCGGCGTCGCGACGGATCAGCTCAAGCGGGTTCGAGCAATATGGGCAAGAAAGCGGACAACGATGCGTCAGTTCCGCCAGCATGGCTGTAGGATTAGCCGGCGTCATGGCGAGACATCCATCATGCGCTTCTCTATCAGATCGGTCAGGAAGGTCTTCACGTCGCCGGCGATCTGATCCCTCGGCGCGGCGTAGCGTTCCGCCAGCCGATCAACGATCTCGCCAAAGCTTCGAACCCCATCGACCTCGCCGAGGACCGCGATTGCGATCGCGTCGAGCGTGAGCACCCGTTCAGGCGCCAGCAGGAGCCAGCCGCGCTCGGCGTCCTCCCGGAGCTTCACGCCGCGGGGCAGCTTCGGAACGGAGGCGTCGTTGAGATCAGCCATGGCGATCGACGTCCTTCAGGCCTTCACCGGGCGCCCATGCGCCGGGCGGTGGGACACCTGGAGAAACATACGCTCCGTAGATCGCATCCAGCTGTGCCCAGAGAACATCCGTCTTGAAAATCAGCGCCGCAGCCGCCGCTTCCTGTTTCTCCGCTGTATCGGCATGCTCCAGCACATAAGCGAGACCAAAGGCGACGTCCTTCGGCGCCTGGTCGAGCCGGGTGCGAAAGTAGGCGAGCGAATTCTCGTCTGCGAACTCGTAGTGCCGCAGAAGCCCGGCGATTCGGTCCCGGTGGATCTTTGGCGCGAACAACTCGGTGAGCGACGAGGCAACAGCCTCCAGCAGCGTCGCGTCCCGGACGAACCGCACATAAGCTTCGACAGCAAACTTACAGGCGGGGAGCGCGCCCGTCATCGAGGCGACGTAGCGCCGGTCGAAACCAACCGCCTCGGCCAGACGCAGCCAGCGCGCGATACCGCCTTCCTCGCCGGCGCTGCCGTCATGGTCTTCGATGCGGGAGCGCCACGCTCGGCGCATCTCGATTTCCTCGCAACGGGACATGAGCGCCGCATCCTTTCGGGGGATCGCCGCCTGATAGCAGTACCGGTTCAAGACCCATGCCCGTACTTGGTCCTGCGTACAGTCCCCGCCATGAAGCATGCCGTGGAACGGATGCTTGTCATGATAGCGCGCGTCGCCGATCGCGCGCAGCTTCGCCTCGAACGCCTCCCGCGACATTGGCTGGCTCATAGCGGGACCTCCATACGGTCGTATCTCACCTCCCAGCCCGCGCTCTTCGGAACCCGGCGCTTCTCCGAGCGCTCTTCGAACCCTGGACTGGCTTTGTTGGTATGGACAGAGACCTTGCGGGCGGCGCCTTCGAGAAAGAAAGCCGCTTTGCCCTTCGGCGCGAGAAGGGCCGCCGCCAGTCCGGGCGTGCGCCCAAAGGATGGATCGAGATCGCCGTTGGTCGGCCGAGCCCACACGCTCGGCGAATGGCGTTTTCCGCTACTCGGGCAAGGCGGCGGCGATACGATGATTTGCGCGCGAAGATCAGGGAAGCGGTCAGGACCGACCCATCCTCGGCGTTGACGGCGGCCACCACAGACGACGGCATGCGCCCGTTCAGATCAGGATCGCTCGACCAGCAGACTTCGCGGTTCGCGCAGCGGCGGTTCCATTGTCGAAAGCCGTCACCCGGTGGAAAGCCGTCGCTCGCGGCGGATCCCAACACAAAACAGCGGAGCTGAGCAGACTCGGCCCCGCTGCTGGAAACCTGGTTCAATTGTCCGTCGACCTAGCTCGGCCTAACGCCGAGCAGAGACATACATGTTGATTTCCATGCCGACACAAAGCTCTTCAGCCTTAGGTGCGCTCCAAACCATGTTATTACCTCCGTCCATAGCGCTGTGATCACAGAAAAAACGCTAGCGCAATTTGGAAACCGGCGCCAACATTATTTTCGTCGACGATTGGACTTCGCTCCAGATCGCCGATTTCAAGATGTAGTATTATGATACTACGTCTCCGACCGCTGTTTGTATTGCCGAATACTGCACGGTTGAGCTAGTGGGCGCCGCACCGCAGAGACGCGTCCGCACAAAAAACTGGGAGGAAAAGAATGATGAAAAAAATTTCTAACCTACACGTTGGGGTCTTGGCGTCCGCCGTCATTATCGGGGCGCCGTTGACATCTCAGGCCGACGGTCACCAAGGAATGGACGTGCCCAAGATAACGCCAACCGCCGTGTTGGAAGGGCTGCAGGATCCCTGGGACATGGCGTTCTTGCCCGATGGCACGATGTTCTACACAGAGAAATGCGAGGGGCTCTCGGTCAGAACGGCGGACGGCGCCGTGAACGCCTTGTACGGTATGGAGGAGACCGAGGGCTACGCGGATAGCGGCGACGACCTGTTCTGCGAAGGACAAGCCGGAATGCTCGGCGTCGTTCCGGACCGGCACTTCACAAAGAACCGCTACCTTTACGTCTATTCTTCTTCAACGAAGTATCACGGCGACGGCTGCAAGACGAACTTCGAGAAATGCGACGGCAATATCGTGATGCGGTTCACGGTCAGCGAAGACCTCAAGAGCGTCTCTGACCGAACTGACATCGTCACCGACATTCAATACAAGCCTTTCGATTCGGATCAGCCTTTTGGCGGTCCGGGCGCGCACAACGGCGGCCGGCTCCGCGTCGGGCCGGGTGGTTACATCTGGGTCGCCGGCGGCGATCGACACAGAGGGATCTGCCCTCAGGATGGAACGCTTTTATGCGGGAAAGTTCTGCGCATCGACTCTGACGGGAACGCGCACCCGGACAACAACCCGCCTGAAGGTTTCGACAAGCGCATTTACACTTATGGGCACAGAAACGTTCAGGGCATCGACTTCCGTCCAAGCGACGGCAAAGCGTTCACCGCTGAACATGGTCCTTGGCACAACGACGAGATCACGGCTCTTGTGAATGGCGGGAACGCTGGTTGGGACCCAGCGCAAAACACGGGTGGCCGCGGCGAGTGCCCGGATGAGTATTGTGGGTATGAGCCTAATCAGAAGGATGCGATGGATCCGGCGCTGCGTGCGGCCTACACCCCGATGAGCGACACGCGTTTCGAAGATCTGATGCCGGCCTCTTGGAACAACAACGGATACTCGCAAGGCACTGGCTCTGCGGCTTTTCTCAAGGGCGGCAACTGGGGGGTCTACGAGGGCCACTTGGCTGTCGGCATTATGGGCATCGGTTTCGGCGACACGCCTGAGGGTTCCAGAATCGATATGATCAGCCTCACGCCGGATGGCCTGGGCATCAATGGGATCACGCGGATGCCTCTGGGCTTCTCGGCGCGGTTCCGGGGTCTGGTGATGGGACCGGACAACGCTCTCTACGTCGCCACAGACGCGGGCGACATCTACAGAGTGACGGCGGAAAGCCTCCAGTAACCTGTTAACAAATGCACCTGCGCCGCAGAACCGGCGCGGGTGTTTCTTTTGCGTCGTGGCAAGCCGTTGGCCGCGTCGGCCTCGAGGTTGTCGCTACTGATCGCACAAGATTTCAGAAAGGCGCCCCACGGCGGAGTCCGCCTTGATCGGGCGCTTCGGCTTTTCTTTCTTGTCAGTGCTCATCGCAGGCTTTTCCCACTTCCTGTCGGAGAAAAAAGTCCTCTGCAACGTTCTCACCGTGCGCTCCGAGCAATCGACCTCCAAAAGGCTCTGATAGCTCATCGCACCCATGACCGATGTGTTGTAGCGAATTCGCGTCCAAACCCGATGCGAGTCGTCCGTCACGTCCATCCGCGTCTCATCGAAGAAATGGATATCGCCGTTCGCTTCTTGGGAGTGAATACGCCACTCGTCGCCGTCGGCGGCCAAAGCGGCTCTCACCATCAGTGTGAGCATGAGGGAACAGAGTAAAACGACCGTCGCCCTGGTTTTGGTCATCGCGGGGTCTCCCAACAAAAAACGGATGGCGACCCTCAGCCCTTGGGTGTTCGCCTTACTCAGCTCAGCCCTTTGATCCGCAGACATCATACCCGATCACACGGCAATCGTCCGCTCCTGAGATAAAGCGGCCGTTTCAGCTCTGGGTGTCGACACCGTGGTTCGCCGCCCTTCCCGACGTCTCGGCCTCAGCTCAAAAGCGCCTCGATCTGATCGACTGCGGCGTCGACTTCTTGCTCGGAGTTGTAATAGTGCGGCGAGATCCGCAACAAGGTCGGAAGCGCCCTTCGCTCGGAATCGAGCCGAGTTGAGGCGGTCGCCGAAGCGCCGATCACATATCCCGAATCAGACAACTTGGCGCAGATCGTCTTGGGCTCGACGCCATCCGCCGAAAAGCTGACGATGCCGCATGGCTCTTCGCCAAGATCTCTCACAATGACCCGGTCGAGCCGGCTTAGCTTTTCTCGGCACCGAGCAGCCAGCGCACGAACGCGCTGCTCGATCACATGAATTCCGATCCTGTCGGCGTAGTCGACTGCCGCTCCGAGACCCATCCGCAATGCGTAGGAGTTCTCCCAGGTTTCGAACCGTCTTGCGTCGTCGCGCAAGGTGTATTGGTCGCGCGCCGTCCAGGGCGCCGCAAAATGATCGATCGTCACGGGCTCCAAGTCCTCCAACCACCTCTCCGCAACGAAAAGAAAACCGGTTCCCCTTGGCCCTCGAAGGAACTTGCGGCCTGTCGCCGAAAGGAAATCACAGCCCAGAGCTTTGACATCGATCGGCATCTGCCCCGCCGCCTGGCAAGCGTCCAGGAGGTACGGCACGCCGTGTTTCCGCGCGATGTTTCCCACCTCTTGCGCCGGATTGACCAACCCCCCGTTTGTCGGGACCCAAGTCATCGCAACGAGCCCGACATCATCGTCGATCATCCTCTCGAGGGCCTCGTGGTCGAGCATCCCAGACGCGTCGCTTGGCGCCACATCGATCTTCAGATCATCTCGCTTGGCCCGTTGGAGAAACGCGACATAGTTGGCCGCGTACTCAGCCTCGCAGGTCAGGATGCGCGAGCCTCACTTCAGTGGGAGCGCGTAGAATGCATGACACCATGCAACCGTTGCGTTTTCCGCCAAGGCGATTTCGCGACGGTTCGCGCCGATATGGCGGGCGATGCTGTCGTAGACGGCATCCAATTCCGCGGCCCGTTGCGCATGGGCCTGGTAGCCGCCGATGGTCGCTTCAAGTTCGGTGAACTCGATCACGGCATCAACGACAGGCTTGGGCATCAGGGCCGAACCACAGGCGAGCAAATGAACGCTGTGATTGACACCTGGAGTTTCAGCGCGGATACGCTCCAAATCGGCTTCAGTCATTTTTCGCATGTTCTCGCCGGTGTTTCAGACCCTCTCGGGCCGCAGAGACCAACATGGATTGCAGCGACAGTCGACCGATATCGCTGGCGCGTCGGCGGTGGGGATGACCGCTCTCTCTCGGCGGCGCGCATCCAGATCGCTGTATCCGCTTCTGAGGCGCGTATGCTTGGAGCGGACGGCGGAGTTGGCGCTATGCTGCGGCGCAGCAAGATGCTTAAACTGGAGGCATGTCTACTCGAATCGCTGTCATCGACCCGGATCGTGAACGCGCATTGCTGATTGTCGACGGCCTCAAGGAGGCTGGGGAGAACGACATTCATGTGATCGGAGACGATACCGGGGTCGCCCGAAGATTGGCCGAGATCAACCCGGACATTGTTCTGATCGATCTTGAGAACCCCAGTCGCGACGTCATGGAGCAGGTCGCGCACGCCTCCGGCGCGATGGAGCGGCCGGTCGCCATGTTCGTAGATCGGTCGGACGAAGGGATGATCCGCTCAGCAATCGAAGCGGGCGTCAGCGCCTATGTCGTCGACGGCTTGCGCAAGGAGCGCATCAAGCCCGTGCTGGAGGCGGCGATCGCGCGATTTCATTCGATCGCCCGCCTGCGCGCTGAACTCGACGCCACCAAGGCCGCCCTGGCCGAGCGGAAGATCCTCGACCGCGCCAAGGGCATTCTGATGAAGGCGAAGGGCCTGTCCGAAGAAGAAGCCTATGGCGCGCTCAGGCGCGCCGCGATGGATCAGAACCGCAAAATCTCCGAGATCGCGCAGAGCATCGTCACCGCCGCGGAGTTGTTGAAATGAGCGTCGAGCGAGGACAGGGCGAGATCGTCTGCGGTTTTATTCCGCTGACGGATTGCGCGACGCTGGTCGTTGCGCGCGAGTTTGGGTTTGCAGCCGAGGAAGGGGTCGACCTTGTGCTTCGGCGCGAAGCGTCATGGTCGAATATCCGTGACAAGATGGCGCTCGGCTTGTTCGACGCCGCTCACATGTTGGCGCCCATGCCGCTCGCCATGAGCCTTGGTTTGTCGGCTTTCGCCGCCCCTATCCATGCGCCGTTCGTATTGTCGGTGAACGGGGATGTCTTTGGGGTCTCACAGGCGTTGGCCTCGCGCATATCTGCAGCGCAAGGATCTGTTTTCTTTGATGAACCAAGGCTGGCCGCCGACGCTTTGGCGTCTGCTGCAGATCGGCGGCCGCTGCGCGTCGGCGTGCCTTGGCTGTTCTCGATGCACACTGTTCTCACCGACTACTGGCTCGGCCGCTGCGGTTTCGATCTGGATCGCGAGATCGCGCTGAACGTGGTGCCGCCGCCTTTTATGTCCGAGGCGCTGGCGGCCGGCGAGATCGACCTCTTTTGCGTCGGCGAGCCGTGGGGGTCCGCGGCGGGTGAGAGCGGCGCGGGCGCGCTCGTTCTCTCGGCCGCGTCGATCTGGAGCTTTGCTCCGGAAAAGGTTCTTGGCGTCGGCGAGCCGCTGTTGCGCGATCGCCCGGAGACTTTGGCGGCCCTGCTCAGGGCGCTTTATCGGGCCGCTGAGTGGGCGTCGCGCCCGATGCATCGCGGCGCCATCGCCGAGGTTCTTTCACGGCCCGAGTATGTCGACGCCCCGGCGGAACTGATCGAGCGCGCGTTGAGTGGCTCCTTGATCGTCAGTGGCGCGGGTGAAGTCAGAAACACGCCCCGTGCTCTCGAGCTGTTCGGGTCGGCCGCGACATTTCCGTGGCGCAGTCAGGCGGCCTGGATCGCCGCCCGGCTGGTCGACCGGCACGGTTTGGACGCGGATCTGGCGGCGCGTGCGAGCGACGTGTTCCGGCCCGACGTCTATCGGTCCGCAGTCTCGCGCATCGCGCCGAATCTGCCTGCCGCCTCGGCCAAACTCGAAGGCGCGATGCCCCAGGCGGTGGAGGCTCCCGGCGTCTCCGGCTCGCTTCGGCTTGGCCCGGATCAGTTCTTTGACGAGAGCGTCTTCGATCCCAACCAACTGTAGATGCATAGATTTTAGGCGCGGTATAATGTCCGCCTGTTTCGTGGTCACTTTGGGCTTGATGCGGCGCAGCATTTCTGCATCCTAAAGTCAGCGAGTCCAACGACGGTCGCGCAAAACATATGGCCGATGATCGGCCACTTCCGAGCATCGCCGCTCCTCACACAGGGATTTCTGGTCCCGGTCGTGATGGGCGGTTTTTTTGTTTGCGGCGCTGGTGTCGCCGCTGAGCAGACTGGAGGACTCCATGCGCTCATTCTTCTCTCGCCGTACGACGCTGAAAGGCGTTCTGGCCTGGGCCGTATCGGTCGGCCTGACCGCCGGCTCGGCTCAAGCCGAATTGCTGGATGTCGAAAAAGACGAGCTGAAATTCGGCTTCATCAAACTCACTGATATGGCGCCGCTCGCGATCGCCTATGAGAAAGGCTACTTCGAAGACGAAGGCCTGTTCGTCACGCTCGAGCCGCAAGCGAACTGGAAGGTGCTGCTCGATCGCGTGATCGACGGCGAGCTCGACGGCGCTCATATGCTTGCCGGGCAACCTTTGGCGGCGACAATCGGTTTTGGCACCGAGGCGCATGTCATCACGCCGTTCTCGATGGATCTAAACGGGAACGGGATCACCGTCTCGAACGAGATCTGGGAGGAGATGAAACAGTACGTGCCGCACGATGCGGACGGCAAGCCCATCCACCCGATCTCCGCATCGGCGCTGAAACCGGTCGTCGATCGCATCCGCGGCGAAGGCAAGCCGTTCAACATGGGCATGGTCTTCCCGGTCTCCACCCATAACTACGAGCTGCGCTACTGGCTCGCCGCTGGCGGACTGAAGCCAGGCTACTACTCGCCCGAGAACGTCTCAGGTCAGATCGACGCGGAGGTTCTGCTGTCGGTGACCCCGCCGCCGCAGATGCCGGCGACGCTCGAGGCGGGCACCATCTACGGCTACTGCGTCGGCGAGCCTTGGAACCAGCAAGCGGTGTTCAAAGGCATCGGCGTGCCGGTGATCACCGACTACGAAATCTGGAAGAACAACCCAGAGAAGGTCTTCGGGATCACCAAGGAGTTCGCAGACGAGTACCCGAACACGACCCTGGCGCTGACCAAGGCGTTGATCCGCGCTGCGATCTGGCTCGACGAGAACGACAACGCGAACCGTCCAGAGGCGGTGGAGATCCTCGCGCGCTCTGAATATGTCGGCGCCGACTACGAAGTGATCGCCAACTCGATGACGGGCTTCTTCGAGTACGAAAAGGGCGACCGCCGCGAGGCGCCGGACTTCAACGTGTTCTTCCGCTACTACGCGACGTACCCCTACTACTCCGACGCTGTTTGGTACCTGAGCCAGATGCGCCGTTGGGGTCAGATCGCCGAATCCAAGCCGGACAGCTGGTACGACGAAGTCGCCAAGAAAGTCTATCGCCCGGACATCTACCTGCAGGCCGCGCGCATGCTGGTTGACGAGGGTCTCGCCGCTGAAGCGGACTTCCCCTGGGACACCGACGGCTACCGTGATCCGCAGACCGAGTTCATCGACGGGATCACTTACGACGGGCGCAAACCCAACGATTACCTGCAGCAGTTCCCGATCGGCCTGAAGGGTGAGCAGAAAGTCTCCGGCAACGAGGTCGTCGGCGGCTGATCGCGCATCCTTGAACCGCAGGGCGGAGACGAGCCCGCCCTGCGCTTTTTCACTTAGTCACTTTCTCCAACGGACGGGAGCCCGCCATGGCCACCGCAACCGGCCCTCTTTCGCCATCCTCCTCGGAAGACGCAGCGACCGAAGCGCGTCGAGAGCGGCTCTTCGCCCGGATCAACAAGATCGGCAAATGGTTCGATCTGATCGGGCTGTCCTTCATCACGCCGCTTCTGCGCATTGGCGCAGGCGACAGCGTCAAGCAAAACACGCGCGATCTTTGGCGCCTGATCGGCGCGCCGTTGCTCGCGATTATCGCGTTCCTCTCGCTTTGGGCATGGTCGGCGCCGATGGTGCAGACATCGCTTGGCGCCGTGCCCGGCCCCGCACAGGTATGGGCGGCGGCGGAGCTGCTGCATCAAGACCATGTTCGCGAGCGAGAGAAAGGCGCTGCATTCTACGAGCGCCAGGAAGAGCGCAACGCCAAACTGATGGCGGCAGGCAAGGAAGATCGCGTCAAGTGGCGCGACTATACCGGCAAGCCGACCTACTACGATCAGATCTGGACCTCGATCCAGACAGTCCTGATGGGCTTCATGATCGGCACGGCGTTCGCGGTTCCGCTCGGGATCCTCTGCGGTCTGTCGCCGTCATTCCAGGCCGCGCTCAATCCGCTGATACAGGTCTTTAAACCCGTGTCGCCACTGGCCTGGTTGCCGATCGTCACGATGGTTGTTTCAGCGGTCTATGTGACCAAGGATCCAACCTTTTCGAAGTCCTTCCTGACCTCCGCCATCACGGTGACGCTCTGCTCGCTTTGGCCGACGCTGATCAACACGGCGCTGGGTGTCGCATCGATCGACAAGGACCTGGTCAACGTTGGGCGTGTCCTCAAGCTCGGCTTCTGGACCAAGGTTTTCAAACTGGTGCTCCCGTCGGCGCTGCCGTTGATCTTCACGGGTCTCCGCCTGTCGCTGGGCGTCGGCTGGATGGTTCTGATCGCGGCGGAGATGCTCGCGCAGAACCCAGGGCTCGGGAAGTTCGTCTGGGACGAGTTCCAGAACGGCTCCAGCCAGTCGCTCGCAAAGATCATGGTCGCGGTGCTGACCATCGGGATCATCGGTCTGCTGCTCGATCGGACGATGTACGCGATCCAGGCGGCTTTCACCCATGCAGCAAAACGTTGAGGAGGCCGGTATGAGCGTTCTCGAATATCGCAATGTCAGCAAAAGCTTCGGTGAGGGCGCGCGCCGGGAGGACGTCCTCGCCGACATCAACCTCGCGGTTGAGCCGGGAGAGTTCGTGGCGGTCGTCGGCTTCTCCGGGTCGGGGAAGTCGACCTTGATGAACCTCGCGGCGGGGCTTGAACGTCCATCCGCGGGCGAGATGCTCTTCAAAGGCGAGCCCGTGACCGAGCCGGACCCTGCGCGGGCGCTGGTCTTTCAGAGCTATTCGCTGATGCCGTGGCTGACTGTCCATGGGAACATCAAGCTGGCTGTGGACAGTCTGTTCGGCAGCGAGAGCAAAGCAGACCGCGAAGCGCGGATCAGCAAGTACATCGACATGGTCGGGCTCTCCCACGCCCGTGACCGACGCCCGGCGGAGTTGTCGGGCGGCATGCGCCAGCGCGTGTCCGTGGCGCGCGCGCTGGCCATGAACCCCGAGATGCTGCTTCTCGACGAGCCTCTGTCCGCGCTGGATGCCCTGACCCGGTCAAAGTTGCAAGACGAGTTCGCAGCGATCTGCGAACAGGAAAAGAAGACCATCGTCCTGATCACCAATGATGTGGATGAGGCGATCCTTCTCGCGGACAGGATCATCCCCTTGACGCCGGGGCCGGAGGCGACGCTCGGCCCGGAGTTCGCTGTTGATCTGCCCCGTCCGCGTGAGCGCAGCGCGCTCAATCATTCGGAGACGTTCAAGACGCTGCGGGGCGACATCACCCGTTACCTGATGGAGACAGGGATCGAGGCGAAAGCCGCAACTGCGGGCGGTCGCACATTGCCTGACGTCACCCCCCTGCACGCCTTGCCAAACGCCTACCGCAAGGCGGCCGAACCAACGACGCCGCGCCCTGATCGGTTCCTCGAGTTCTCGCAGTTGCACAAGGTCTATCCGACGCCGAAAGGACCTCTGACAGTGGTCGAGGATTTCGAGCTCAAGCTCGAGAAGGGCGAGTTCGTCACCTTGATCGGGCATTCCGGCTGCGGCAAGTCGACTGTTCTGACCATGGCCGCCGGTCTCAACGAGATCTCGAAGGGCGCGATTGTCCTCGACGGCAAGCATGTCGTCGACGCGGATCCTGAACGCGCGGTGGTGTTCCAGTCGCCGTCGCTGTTTCCCTGGCTGACCGCCAAGGAGAACGTCGCGGTCGGCGTCGACCGCGTCTATCCGAGAGCCTCTCGGTCCGAGCGGCAGGACGTCGTTGAATACTACCTTGAGCGCGTCGGCCTTGCGGACGCGATGGACAAACCGGCATCTGAGTTGTCGAACGGCATGCAGCAGCGGGTCGGCATCGCCCGCGCGTTCGCTCTTTCGCCGAAGCTTCTCCTCCTCGACGAGCCGTTCGGAATGCTCGACAGCCTGACGCGTTGGGAGCTTCAGGAGGTGCTCATGGAGGTCTGGTCGCGCACCCAGGTCACGGCGATCTGCGTGACCCATGATGTCGACGAGGCGATCCTGCTCGCAGACCGCTGCATCATGATGACAAATGGTCCGCGGGCCACGATCGGCAACATCATGAACGTGAACCTGCCGCGACCGCGCACGCGCAAGGCGTTGCTCGAACACCCCGATTACTACGCCTATCGCGAAGAGCTGCTCGAGTTCCTGGAAGCCTATGAAGGCGGCAAGGACCCCACAAAGCCGCTGGCCAAACATGCCGAGGCCGCGACGGGGGAAAAGCCTGAGAAGGAGGCTGCGTGATGCTCAGACTAAGCACATTCTTCACCCGCAAGAAGATCGCTGAGGCGGTCGCAGCCCCGTCCGCGCCCGACGCCTTGAGCGTCGAGCAGATCGCGCTGATCCGAACGACGTTCCGCAAGGTCGTGCCGATCTCGACGACGGCGGCGGAGCTTTTCTACGACCGCCTGTTCTTCATCGCGCCTGACGTCAAACCCCTGTTTGTCGGCGAGAGCGGTTCGCCTGAAATGGCGGCTCAGGGCAAGAAGCTGATGGCGATGCTGGCGATCGTCGTTCAAGAGCTCGACAACCCCGATGTCCTGATGCCGGCGGCGGCGGACCTCGCCAAACGCCACGTTGGCTACAGCGTCAAAGCCGCGCATTACGCGCCGGTCGGCGAGGCGCTGCTTTGGGCGCTGGAACAAGGTCTTCAGGACGAGTTCACGCCTGACGTCAAAGAGGCTTGGGCCTCGGCCTACGGCGTTCTTTCCTCCGCGATGATCCAGGCCGCTTACGGGCGGGAGGCGGCGTGATGGCGAAAAAACTCCTGATCATTGGGGCTGGTATGGCCTCTGGGCGAATGCTCGAAGAGCTGCTCGATCGTGCGCCCGGCGCCTACGAAATCACGCTCTTCAACGCCGAACCGCGCGGAAACTACAACCGCATCATGCTCTCGCCGGTTCTGGCGGGCGACAAGACTTACGAAGAGATCGTGACGCATGACGACGCCTGGTACGCCGAAAAGGGCGTGCGCACCGTGTTTGGCCGGCGGGTGACGAAGATCGACCGGGCTTTCAAAACGGTCACCGACGATGCGGGCGAGACTCACAACTATGACAAGCTCGTGCTCGCCACTGGGTCGGATCCCTTCATCATTCCCGTTCCTGGGCGCGACTTGCCTGGCGTGCTTGCGTATCGCGACCTCGAAGACACCGAAGCGATGATGAAGCTGGGCGCGAAGCCGGGCGCCAAGGCCGTTGTCATCGGCGGCGGGCTCCTTGGTCTCGAAGCCGCCGCCGGGATGGCGACGCATGGCGTCGACGTCGCCGTCCTTCACCTCATGCCGACGCTGATGGAGCGCCAGCTCGACGAGGCGGCCGGGTCCCTCCTGCGCCGCTCGCTCGAGGCGAAAGGCATCAAGATCCACACGCGCGCCAACACCGCCGCGATCCTCGGCGACGCTGATGCCGGCGTGCGGGCGGTGAAGCTCGATGATGGAACCGAACTGGCGGCGGACCTCGTTTGCATGGCGGTCGGCATCCGACCAAGCATCGCCGTCGCAAAAGAGGCTGGTCTGGAGCTGGGTCGCGGGGTGCTCGTCGACGACCATATGGCGACGTCGGACCCGGACATCTTCGCAGTCGGCGAATGCGTCGAGCATCGGGGCGCCGTCTACGGCTTGGTCGCTCCGCTCTACGATATGGCGAAGGTTCTCGCCGCGCGTCTGGCCGGGGATACGGAAGCGGCTTACGCCGGGTCCGTGACCTCGACGAAACTGAAGGTCACAGGATGCGACGTGTTCTCGGCCGGCGACTTCGCGGAGGGCGAAGGGCGACAGGAGATCGTGTTCCGCGATGCGGCGCGCGGCGTCTACAAGCGCCTTGTCATCGAGGATGACCGCATCATCGGCGCGGTCATGTTCGGCGATACGGTCGACGGGCCGTACTTTTTCCAACTGCTCAAGGACGGGACGGATATCTCGGATATTCGCGACACCGTCATCTTCGGGCCGACTTTCGCGGAAGGCGGTGCCGCGGACCCTCTACAAGCCGTTGCAGCGTTGCCGCTTGAGGCGGAGATCTGCGGCTGCAACGGCGTATGCAAGGGCGCCATCATCGAAGCGATCGCCGAGAAGGGACTGACCTCGCTGGCGGAGGTGCAGGCCCATACGAAGGCGTCGTCGTCCTGCGGAACCTGCGCGGGTCTGGTCGAGCAGGTCATGGCGATCGAACTCGGCGACGGTTTCGAGGCCAAGACGGTGGAGCCAATGTGCGGTTGCACCGATCTCACCCATTTGGACGTGCGTCGGTTGATCGTCTCGCAATCGTTGAAGTCGATCCCAGAGGTGCTTCAGGCGCTGGAATGGAAGACGTCGTGCGGCTGCGCGAAATGCCGGCCAGCGCTCAACTACTACCTGCTCTGCGCATGGCCTGGCGAAGCGATCGACGACGGCCAAAGCCGGTTCATCAACGAACGCGTCCACGCCAATATTCAAAAGGATGGCACCTATTCCGTCGTCCCGCGGATGTGGGGCGGCATGACCTCGTCTGACGAGCTGCGTGCGATCGCGGATGTGGTCGACAAGTTCAAGATCCCGACCGTGAAGGTCACTGGCGGTCAACGCATCGATATGCTGGGCGTGCAGAAGGAGGACCTGCCGGGCGTGTGGGAGGATCTCGGCAAAGCCGGCTTCGTCTCCGGCCACGACTACGCCAAAGGGTTGCGGACGGTGAAGACCTGCGTCGGCAAGGAATGGTGCCGCTTCGGAACGCAGGACTCCACAGGCCTGGGCGTGCAGCTTGAGAAACGGCTATGGGGGTCCTGGACGCCCGCCAAGGTCAAGCTGGGCGTGTCCGGTTGTCCGCGAAACTGCGCGGAGGCGACCTGCAAGGACATCGGGGTCGTTTGCGTCGACAGCGGCTACGAGATCTCCTTTGCAGGCGCGGCTGGACTGGACGTGAAGCAGACCGAGTTCCTGTGCAAGGTCGCGACTGAAGCGGAGGTGTTCGAACACGTCGAGGCGCTCCTTCAGCTCTACCGAGAAGAAGCCCAGTATCTTCACCGCATGTACAAGTGGCTCGCTCGGGTCGGCATGGAGCACATCCAGTCGCGGGTCGTTGAGGACGCCGACAGTCGTGAGGCGCTGTCGGATCGGTTCCGCTTTTCCCAAAGCATCTTTCAGGTGGATCCATGGGCGGAACGGGCGCGGCGCGATGTCGATGCGCACGAGTTCAAGCCGTTGGCGGAGGTGGCGTAATGGACGTCATCGTCTCCAGTTGGATCGACGTGGGCGCGGTGGCCGACATTCCGTTGCGCGGCGCGCGTGTCGTGAAGACGCCGTTGGGGTGCGTTGCGGTGTTTCGCACGGCGGAGAACGAAGTTTTCGCGCTCGAAGATCGTTGCCCCCACGCGGGCGGACCCTTGAGCCAGGGGATCGTGCACGGCAGATCGGTCACGTGCCCGTTGCACAACTGGGTGATCTCGCTCGAAACAGGCCATGCGCAGGGCGCCGACGAGGGCCGCACGAGTTCGATCGCCGCGCGGATCGAAGATGGGCGAATTCTGCTGGACCGAGACGCGCTGCGCGCGCGCGCGGCCGCCTAGTCCGATGCGCGATACGGCTGATACGCCCGCGATACGCACCGCTTGCCCCTATTGCGGGGTCGGTTGCGGCGTGTTGGCCAAGAGGTCCAATGGTCAGGTCGAGATCGCCGGCGATCCGGAGCATCCCGCCAACGCTGGTCGTCTTTGCGTCAAAGGGACAATGCTTGGTGAGACAGTCGGCCCGGAAGACCGGCTGTCGCACCCCGAGATCGATGGCCGCCAAGCCTCTTGGGATGTGGCGATCGAGACAGTCGCAGACGCCTTCGCCAGTTCGATCCGAGATCACGGACCCGACAGCGTCGCTCTCTACGTCTCAGGCCAGTTGCTGACCGAGGACTACTACGTCGCCAACAAGCTGATGAAAGGCTTCGTTGGTTCCGCGAACATCGACACCAACTCGCGTCTTTGCATGGCGTCGTCAGTGGCAGGGCACAAACGTGCGTTCGGCGCGGACATCGTCCCTGGCGTCTACGAGGACTTCGACCAAGCGGATCTGATTGTCCTTGTCGGCTCCAACTTGGCGTGGTGTCACCCGGTCCTCTTCCAGCGGATCGCCGCCCTCAAGAACGCCCGCCCGGCCCTTCAGGTCGTCAACATCGATCCCCGTCGGACAGCGACCAGTCAGATCGCGGATATGCATCTGGGACTGAAGCCCGGAGCCGACGTCGCCTTGTTCAACGGCCTCTTGAGTTGGTTGGACGCCTATGACCTGCGAGACGCCGACTATGTCGCGCGCCACACCACAGGCGTCGGTGAGGCGCTTGCAGCGGCAGGCCCGCTCGACCTCGAAGCGATCTCGAAGGCGACCGAGCTCCCGCGGGAGATTCTGGCGCGGTTCTACGACGCCTGGGGGCGCGCTCCCCGGGTCGTCACGATCTACAGCCAAGGCGTCAATCAGTGGTCGACCGGCACGGACAAGGTCAACGCGATCCTGAATTGCCATCTCTTCACAGGTCGGATCGGTCGCCCTGGCGCCGGACCTTTTTCGGTGACCGGGCAACCAAATGCGATGGGCGGTCGCGAAGTCGGCGGGTTGGCCAATATGCTGGCCGCGCACATGGCGTTGGAGAACCCGAGCCACCGAGAAACTGTTCAGCGGTTCTGGTCGGCTCCGCGGATGGCGGCGGCGTCGGGCTTAAAGGCTGTCGAGATGTTCGAAGCGCTGGGCGATGGCCGGATCAAGGCGCTTTGGGTGATGGCGACGAACCCCGCCGTCAGCCTTCCCGATGCGGATCGCGTCGCGTCGGCGATCGCGCATTCAGGCGGCTTCGTCGCGGTTTCAGACATCATGCGCCGGACCGACACCACCGAACTGGCCGATGTGCTGCTGCCCGCCACCGGTTGGGGTGAAAAGGACGGAACCGTCACCAACTCCGAGCGGCGGATCTCGCGGCAGCGCCCGTTCCTCGACGCCCCTGGCGAGGCGCGCCATGACTGGCGGATCATCTGTGACGTCGCGCGCGCGATCGGGCGCAAGCTTGGCGAGGACTGGTCCCCCGCCTTCGCCTTCGACGCGCCAGCTCAGATATTTCGAGAGTACGCCGCTCTTTCCGGTTTTGAGAATGCTGGCGCACGTGGTTTCGACATCTCCGCACATGCCTCGATCGCAGACGCCGATTTCGAGACCATGCAGCCGTTTCAGTGGCCGGCTCCCGCCGGCGCGGCCGACGCAGAGCAGCCGCAGCGGTTCTTTTCCGAGGGTGGGTTCTTCACACCGGATCGTCGCGCACGGCTGTTGCCTCTCAGCCCGCGAGAGACCGGCGCTCCGCTCGATGACGCCTACCCGTTCGTTTTGAACACAGGGCGTGTGCGCGACCACTGGCACACGATGACCCGTACAGCGAAATCCGCGCGGCTTTCCAAGCATGTCGCTGAACCCTATGTCGAGCTGCACCCGCAAGATGCGGATGACCTCGGGTTGCTCGACGCCGATCTCGCTTGGCTCACGAGCCGGCATGGCGAGGTGATTGCTCGCGTGCGGCGCACTGACCGCCAACGCCGAGGCTCGGTTTTCGTGCCGATGCACTGGAGCAGCCAGACCGCCAGCCGAGGGCGTGTCGACGCGCTCGTGCAGCCCCTGACGGATCCGGTCTCTGGGCAACCCGAAAGCAAACGAACCCCGGTTCGCGTCAGCCGCTTCGCCGCCAAATGGCATGCGTTCGCGCTCTTCACCCGCGAGCCGGAATTCGACTGCGCCTATTGGGCGCTTGCGCGCACCGAACGCGGATGGCGCGCCGAGATGGCGGATGACCGGAAGCTCTCCAACCCCGAAGAGCTCGCGCGGAGCGTGCTTGGCGGCGATCCAAGCGATCTCTTAAGCGTCAACGACGCAGCGAAGAGAACTCACCGTTTTGCGCTGTTCGACGGCGACCGCCTGGAAGGCGTCCTCTATCTGGGGCCGGGGCCGATCGCACTCGCGCGGGATTGGTTGGCGGCGCAGTTCGACGACGGCAAGCCGCAGTCGAACCTGCGCTCGGCCCTGCTCGCCGGTCGCGCGGGATCCGGACAAGCCCAACAAGGCCGCACGGTCTGCATCTGCGAGAACGTGAGCGTCGACGCGATCACCCGCGCGATCAGCTCGGGCGCCGACACTCTCGACAAGATCGGCTCCGCCTGCCGCGCGGGAACGAACTGCGGTTCGTGCCGCACCGATCTTCTCGAGATGCTCGCGCAGAATGCGCCGGCTCAGCCCGCCGTTGCTGCAGAATAACAGAACGCTAGGAGACGACGCATGAAGAGCTTCCCGATGTTCATCAATGTCGCGGACAAGACGATTGTCGTCGTGGGCGGGGGCGAACAGGCGGCGCAGAAGACCCGCCTCGCGCTCAAGACCGAGGCGCGCCTCCTCTTGGTCGCCGACGCGCTGGACGACGAGCTGCGCCAGCTCGTCGCGCGCGGTCGCGCTACACAGGTCTCGTCTGATGGTCTTGTCGACGCCTTGCAGCAGGCGAGATTTGCTTTTGTCGCGACGGGCTGCGCCGGCGCGGACGCCAGCGTGGCGGGCATCGCGCGCGATGTCGGGGTTCTCGTCAATGTCGTCGACCGCCCAGACCTGTGCGACCTCACGACCCCGGCTTTGGTCGACCGCGATCCCGTCGTGATCGCCATCGGCACCGAAGGCACAGCGCCGGTTCTGGCGCGACAGATCAAGACCCGCATCGAAGAACTGCTCGAGCCCAAGCTCGGCGACCTCGCAGCTCTGGCGGGCCGGCTACGCAACGCAGTCGCCCACAAGGTGCCCCGCGCCCGGCATCGCGCCTTTTGGCGTTGGGTCTTCGTCGGCGCGCCGCGCCGAAGCTTCGCCAGCGGACGCGAAACAGAGGCGGCGCGCGCGATCAAGGAGGCGATCGACGCCAGAGGACAGGTTGAACAAACTGCGGGCAAAGGCCTCGTCAGCCTGGTCGGCGCCGGGCCCGGCGCGGCCGATCTGATGACGCTGCGGGGCGTGCAACGCCTTCAGGAGGCGGACGTGATTTTCTACGATCGCCTGGTCGATCCAGGCGTTCTTGAGCTTGCCCGCCGGGATGCGGAGCGTGTGTATGTCGGCAAAAAGCCTGGCGCCCATCACTGGCCGCAGGACCGGATCAACCGCGTGATCGCCGCGGCGGCGCTGGCGGGGAAACGCGTGGTGCGCCTTAAATGCGGGGACCCGCTTGTGTTTGGGCGCGCGGCGGAAGAGGCCGAGGCGCTCGATGCGGCGGGCGTCGAGTGGGAAGTGGTTCCAGGGGTCACGGCGGCGCTCGCGGCCGCATCCCAAGCCAAGATCTTTCCGACCTCTCGCGGGAAAACCCAGCGCTTGGTTCTGGCGACCGGCCACAGTGCGAAAGGAGCCGCCGAACCCGACTTCGTCGCGGAAGCGCGTCCGGGCGGCACCATCGCCTATTACATGTGCGTCGAGAACGCAGACAGAATGGCGCGCGCGCTTCAATCCGCGGGAGCGCCTTCTGACCTTTTGGTGCAGGTTGTCGAGAACGCGGCCCATGCGCAAACGCGCGTTTTCACCGGAAGACTTTCGGAACTCGGCCAGCTTGTCCGTGACGAAGGTGTCTCAAACCCCGCAGTCCTGTTTGTTGAATGGCCCTTTCCGGCGGCGGGTTGCGAGCGTGCCCCGCGATCGGCGAGCAAGGCCGCATCACGGCGTAGCGACCGCGCCGCGGAACTGTCTGTGGTTTGAGATCCACCTTCTTCGATGTCGGTGTCGCCCCCGAACCGTCAATGAAGTGCGGAACTGGGCGTCGGATCTTGATCGCTTGAGCAGACGTTCACGCGCGCGCCGCCCGCCGAGAATGCTGGCGGATCGGCGAGCGTCCGCGCCGCGGCGACATCGCGATCATCCCCGAGATCGTCACCGCGATCATTTGTTTCGACGAGAGGTATCGTAGCTTGCCGATGCGTCGTAGTACTCGTCAAAGCCAATGCGACGACGGAGTTCAGCGAAGCCCATCAGGCCGCTCGACGGGTCGCTGTCATCCCGAAGGGCCGACAAGGTCGACGTCATCGCCTGCAACGCCGCCGCCATCAGAGTCAGGGGGTAAGCGGCGATCGAAAAGCCGATCTCGCGCAGCTGGCGCTGAGTCAAGACGGGCGTTTCACCGCCTTCCAGGATGTTCGCCATCTTTGGCCCTGGCAGCTCGTCGCAGATTGTCCGCATCTCCTCGAGCGTCGTCGGCGCTTCGACGAAGAGGATGTCGGCCCCCAGCTCCTTGAAGTGGGCCGCGCGCGCGATCGCTTCCGACAATCCGTGCGAGCGCAATGAGTCGGTGCGCGCCAGGATCAGAATGTCGTCAGCTCCATCCCTTTCGGTGCGCGCGTCGACCGCCGCGCGGATCCGATCGAACGCCTCCTCCCGATCGACGACCTCCTTGCCGGGAGTGTGGCCACAGCGCTTTGGCGCGCGCTGATCCTCGATCATGACGGCCGCGCATCCGGCCCGGGCGAAACCCTTCACCGTTCGCTTCACGTTCATCGCGTTGCCATAGCCGGTGTCGCCGTCGCCGATGAGCGGGATGGAGATCGCATCGGTGATGTTGCGCGCATGGTCGACGACCTCGCCATAGCTCATCAAGCCGAGATCCGGCGCACCGATCCGCGAGGCGGAGGCGGCGAACCCCGACATGAAGGTCAGTGGAAAGCCCTCCTGCTCGATCAGCTTGGCCGACAAAGCATCGAAGCAGCATGGCATCGTCAGGAACGGATCTTCCGCGAGCAAGCGTCGCAACCTGTCAGGAGCCGTCGTCTTCATGGGCGAGCCTTTTTTCATCTCGGTGCGCGCTCAGAGAGCGCTGGCGTGCGTGCGCGCCGCCTCCTTCATCGCGGCGACATACTTCTGCGACGCATCGGTGTCGAAGTGAGCGACCAGACCGGACAGTGCAAGCGCACCGGCAAACCGCCCGTCGCTGGTGAACAGCGGCACTGCGATCGCCGCAATCTCTGGATCCCGCTCGCCGCGCGAAATCGCAACGCCGCGGTCACGGATCTCGGCGAATTCGGGGTCGCTCGCATCCATGTATGCAGAAATGAGCTTGCCCGCCGCGCCCCGACGCAGCGGCAGGCGAGCGCCCTCCTCCAGATGGTGTCGGATCGGCTTGCTCGAGTTGATCCGGTAGAGGCAGACGCGCTCGTCCCCATCCCGGACATAGAACGACGCGGTTTCGCCGGAGAGCGCCTGAAGCTCACGCAGGATCGGACGCACCGTTTCCGCCGGCAGGAACTCGCGTCGGTAGAGCGATCCGAGACGCCAGAGGCTGGGTCCAAGTCTGTAAGCGCCGTTTGGTTGGCGGACGACGTAGCCGAAATGCTGGAGCGATCCGAGGAGGCGCAGGAGCGTGCTCTTGTAGAAACCGGTGCGTTTGGAGAGCTCGCCAAGGCTGACCTCCTCCCCCGGCTCGGAAAAGCTCTCCAGGATCGTCAAAGCCCGCTCGACTGCTTCGACTCGGTTCTCGGGCATGAGGGCACTCGCATTTCAGCTTGCGTCTGGTTCTGTAACTTATAAAATAGAATGCACGTTCTGTCTATCAGAACGGCAAAACAAGACCTGGCTCCAAGCCATCGGGAGGAAGACATGAAGTTTCGAAACGCACTTTTGGGCATGACCGCCGCCGCCGCGTTGGCGATGGGCGCGAGCACCGCATCGGCCGAGATCATCCGCGTGACCCTTCAGCTGCCGGAGACGCATCCGCTCGGCGTCAATCTGGCCGCCTGGAAGTCATGCGTCGAAGAAAAGTCGGACGACCTGCAGGTCCAGATCTTCCCGTCCGCGCAGCTCTACAAGGACAGCCAGGTGCCCGAGGCGGTGGGGTCCGGCGCAATCGAAATGGGCACAGCGTCGCTGACCCGCTTCGCCGGGCAGGTCCCGGCTGTCGACGCGGTCTATGTGCCGTTCCTGCTCGACAGCGAGGAGAAAGTCCGCAAGGCGACGGCGCCCGAGTCGGCGATGCGGGCCATCCTCGATGAGGCGGTGCTGAAAGAGAGCAACGCCCGCATCCTGTGGTGGCAGGCCTTCGGTCGCACCGTTTACCTGTCGAAAGACCCGATCCGCGTGCCTGCCGACATCGAGGACAAGAAGGTCCGCACTTTCGGCAAGCTGCTCGGCTGGACCGTCGAGGCTCTGGGCGGCGCGCCGACGTTGATGTCGGGCTCAAAGCAATTCCTCGCCTATCAGCAGGGCGCGGTGGACGCCGGCATCACCGGGTTGACCGGCACGAAGTCCCGCAAGCTCTATGAAGTCATGCCGAACATGACCCTCACATTCGACAGCGACATCGAGTTCGTCGCCGTGATGAACGAGGACTTCTACCAGGCGTTGTCCGACGACAAGAAAGCCGTCGTCAACGAGTGCGGCCTGCAGGTCGAACGGGAGCTGCGCGACAGCATCTTCGAAATCGAGGCCGAGGCGCTCAAGTATCTCAGGACGAAGATGAACGTGGTCGAACTCACCGAGGACGAGCGCGCCCAGTGGCGCGACGCGACCAAAGGCGTCGTCGATCGCTTCGTCAGCGAGGGCGGAGACACGGCTGCGGCCGTGATCGAAGCCGCGCAGTAAGTCGCGCGATGCTCGCGTCGCCCGACCGTTCGCGTCCGGGCGACGCGCCTTCGACTGAATCCGTGGAGCCTCGCTATGTGGCGTAAGTTCGATGTCGTCAGCGACGCGTTCGGCGCGATCGCAGCCTGGATGTTTTTCGCAATTGGCCTGTTCGTCGCCTGGGAGGTGCTGCTCCGCTACGCCTTCAACGCGCCGACGATCTGGGTCGACGAAGTCAGCCGCATCTTCCAGATCTGGGCGACGCTCATTGCTGGCGCCTATCTGCTCAGGCATCGCGAGCTGATCCTGATCGACATCGCCTTTCGCGACCGCACGACCGTCGCACGCAAGGTCGTCGAATCCTTCTCGATCGTGCTGATCGGGATCTTCTGCTTCGTCGCGGCGAAATACGGTTTCGACCTCTGGCTGAAGTCGACGCTTGCGGGGCACACGACCGACACCTTCCTGGGACCGCCCAAGTGGATGATCCAGAGCTCTCTCTGGGTCGGCTTCGGGCTGATGCTGGTCCAGTGCGTCGTCGAGTTGATCCGGATCTGGGTCGACGGCGTTCCCGCCACCGCGAACCACGAGGAGCTCTGAGCCATGGAACCGTTCCTGATCCTTGGGCTGCTGGTCTTCCTGCTCCTCATTCGCGTGCCGGTCGCTTTCGCACTGGGCACATTGGGCATCGCACTGCTCTGGTGGAAGGGCTTCCCGCTGATCAGCGTCCCGCAGCGGATCTACGGAACGCTCGACAGCTTCGAGCTGCTTGCGGTCCCGATGTTCCTGCTGATGTCGAACATCCTGCTCGCCGGCGGCGTGGGGCGCGACCTGTTCGCGGCCGTGCAGTCCTGGGTCGGACACTGGCCGGGGGGATTGGGCGTGGCCACGATCATCAGCTGCACGCTGTTCGCCGCGATTTCCGGTTCGTCGGTGGCCACCGCGGCGACGATCGGCACGGTGGCGATCCCCGAAATGGCGAAACGCGGCTATGACCGATCTTTCACGCTCGGCATGCTGGCGGCGGGAGGAACCTTGGGGATCCTGATCCCGCCCTCCATCCCGCTCATCATCTACGGCGTGGTGACCGAGGAATCGATCCCGACCCTGTTCTTGGCCGGCATCGGGCCGGGGTTGTTCCTGGCCTCCATGTTCGTGATCTACGGGATCGCCTATTCGAGCTTCGGCGGCGGCTACACGCCAACCCCGAAGGCGAGCTGGTCGGAATGCGGCCGCGCCTCGCTGCTCGCGGCGCCCACGATCCTGCTGGCGACCATCATCATCGTGTCGATCTACACCGGAGTGGCGACCCCGTCCGAGAGCGCCAGCGTCGGCTTTGTGATGGCGCTGGCGATCACCTTCGCGATGGGGCGCATGAACCTGCAGAAGGTCCGCGAGGCGACGCACAAGGCGATGGTCACTACGGCGATGATCTTCATGATCATCCTCGGCGCGAAGGTGTTCTCCTACTCGATCACGCTCTACCTGATCCCGCAGACGATCAGCCAGCTGATCACCGAGAACCTCTCGGACCCGAACTGGTTCATGCTTGCGGTCGGCGCTGTGCTGCTGTTCATCGGCTTCTTTCTCGAAGCGCTGTCGATGCTGCTGATCATGGTGCCGGTGCTGTTCCCGTCGCTCGAGGCGATGGGCATCCACCCGATCTGGTTCGGGATCTTCTTCGTCGTCCTGATCGAGACCGCGCTGATCACGCCGCCGGTCGGGTTGAACCTCTTTGTCATCCAGGCGGTCGGCAAGGCGCGATTGAGCGAAGTGGTGCGCGGCGCGACGCCCTTCGCGGCGATCATGCTGGCGACAGCGGTCTTGCTATGGTTCTGGCCGGATCTGGCGCTCTGGATACCCAACAACCTGTGAGGTGAGACGATGTCCAAACCTCTCGACGGTGTGCGGGTTCTGGATCTGACCAATGTTCTCGCTGGGCCCTTCTGCTGCCACCAGCTGGCGCATCTGGGCGCGGAAGTGATCAAGGTCGAGGCGACCGGACGGGGCGATCTCGCCCGCCAGCTCGGCGCGGACGCGGAGTTGAACGCGAAAGGGATGGGCGTGTCCTTCCTGGCGCAGAACGCGGGCAAGAAGTCCGTCACGATCAATCTCAAACATCCGCGCGGCAAGGCGCTGTTCCTAAAACTGGTTGAGACGGCCGACGTGGTGGTCGAGAACTTTCGCCCTGGGGTGATGGATCGGTTGGGCCTCGGATACGAGACGCTCAAGGACGTCGCTCCGCGTCTCGTCTACTGCGCGATCTCGGGCTTCGGGCAGGAAGGGCCGTGGGTCCACCGACCGGCCTATGACCAGATCATCCAGGGCGCCTCCGGCGTCATGTCGATCACCGGCGATGCTGAGAGCGCGCCGCTGCGCGTCGGTTATCCGATCGCCGACACGGTCGGCGGCATGACCGCCGCCTTCGGGATCGCCGCGGCGCTGAATGACGACCCGCGGGGCGGGTTTCTGGATGTGTCGATGCTCGAGTCGGTGCTGGCGACCATGGGCTGGGTGGTCTCGAACCACCTGATCGCCGGGGTCGAGCCCGCGCCGCACGGAAACGAGAACCCGACCTCTGCCCCTTCCGGGGCTTTCCGGGCCGGCGGCGGCCTCATCAACATCGCCGCCAACAAGGACGAGCAATGGCGATTGTTGGCGCGGCATCTGGATCGTGAGGACCTGCTGGAGCGCCCCGAATTCGCCACGCGCGAGGACCGCAAACGCAACCGGCTTCAGCTCCGGACAGAGCTTGAGGACGTGCTCATGACGCGTCCGGCGCGCGACTGGGCCAAGGAACTGAACCGCCTCGGCGTGCCGGCGGGCGCGGTTTTGAGCGTGCCGGAAGTGTTGGCGACGCCGCAGGTCGCGGATCGCGGCTTTCTCGCGCGCTACGAGGACGTGCCCGGCGTGGGCCGGGATATCGCGGTCGTGACCACAGGCCTCAAGATCGACGGCGAGGCCCCGTGCGTCGAGGACCCGCCGCCGCGCCTCGGACAGCACGCGGACGAGATCTGGTCGGAGCTCGGATGCACCGCTGATGAGATCGCCGCGCTCCGCGAGGAGCGAGCAATATGAGCGGCCCACGCAGCGACGTCTCCGACTGGTGGACCACCTCGATCATCGACATGGCGCCGGGCCAGATCCGGATGCGCGGGCGTCCGATCGAGGATTTGATCGGCGCGGTGAGCTTTCCGCAGATGGTCTGGTTGATGACCCGGGGCGAGCTGCCCAACGAGGCGCAGTCGCGCCTGCTGGAATGCGCGCTCGTGGCGGCCGTCGATCACGGACCCCAGGCGCCCTCGATCGCCGCCGCCAGAATGGCGGTGACCTGCGGGCTCGGTCTGAACGGCGCCATGGCCAGCGCGGTGAACATGCTCGACGACGTTCACGGCGGGGCCGGCGAACAGGCGGTCGAGCTTTATGGCTGGATCGACGAGGCGGCGGGCGCCGATCCCGACCTGGAAGACGCGGCCGCCGCTATGATCGATCGATGGCAAGCCGAGCGCACCAGGTTCGCGCCGGGCTTTGGCCACCGCTTTCACAAACCCGAAGATCCGCGCGCCCCGCGTCTGCTGGGGCTGGTCGACGCCGCGGCGTCCGAGGGCGTCGTCACGGGACGTTTCGCCGCCATTGGCCGCGCCGTGCAGAAGGTGCTCAATGATCGCAAGGGCAAGCCGGTTCCGATGAACATCGACGGCGCGACCGCCGTTATCTATGCTGAGCTTGGCTTCGCCGGGCCGCTCGCTCGTGGCCTGTTCTGCCTGTCTCGGTCCGTCGGCGTGCTCGCTCACGCGTGGGAGCAGTTGCAGCAGGGCGAGCGGAACAAGGGCCCGACCCCGCCCGCCTATCGCTGGACCTATGACGGGCCGAACCCGATCGACGCGCCCGTCGGCCGCGCGGAGGACAGCGACGCATGAGCCTGTACCCACCTCCTGAAATCCGAGAGCTGGAAGTCTTCACCCGCCTTCCCGATCACTTCGCCGACCCTGAGCGCACGTCCGGGTGGATTGACGCGAACAAGCCTGGACAACGGGTCCCGAGCTTCCTCGAAGGTCCCTGTTTCAACCGCGACGGCGAACTCTTTGTCGCGGACATTCCACACGGCCGGATCTTTCGGATCGATCGCGGCGGAAAGTGGGAGCTTGTCACCGAGTATGACGGCTGGCCCAACGGTCTTGCCCTGCATCGCGACGGTCGGATCTTCATCGCCGACTACAAGAACGGCGTCATGGTTCTCGATCCGCAGAGCGGCCGCGTCTCGCCAGTGCTGACCTCGATCAGGAGCGAGGGCTTCAAGGGCGTCAACGACCTGACCTTCGACCGCGACGGCCGGCTCTATTTCACCGATCAGGGTCAGACCGGGATGCACGATCCGACCGGTCGAGTGTACCGCTACGATCTGAAGACCGAACGCCTCGACGTGCTGCTCGACAACTGCCCGAGCCCCAACGGGCTCGTCTTCAACCCAGAGGAGACGGCGCTCTATGTCGCGATGACGCGCGGCAACGCGGTCTGGCGCGCTCCGATACATCCCAACGGCTCAACGTCGAAAGTCGGCGTCTTCACGCAGCTTGCCGGCGGCGTCAGCGGAGCCGACGGAATGGCCATGGACCAGGCTGGGAACCTTGCGGTCTGTGACGCTGGCAACGGCTGTGTCTGGACATTCTCGAAATGGGGCGAGCCAAACCTCAGGCTGGCGTCGCCAACCGGCGGGCGCACCACAACCAACATCGCTTTTGACCCAATGGACGCCAAACGCGTCGTCGTGACCGAGTCCGACACCGGCGTGATCTTGACGTATACGCTCGATACAAGCGGCCTCGTCGTGTTCGGGTTGAGGCCCTAAGCCGCAGCCGCACTTTGCCCTGCGGCGCCGTCAGACGACAGATTGTTCAAACGTCGACACCCGGGCCTTTCGCGGCGTCTCTTGCCGACATCGCGTCGGTAATGGCGAACCCTTTCGATCTGCGTCTGTTTGCGATTCAGCGAAACAGATCGGTTGCCCGCAAGACGCCATCCCATGGATCGCCAAACTGCGCTGACGCGACCACGGCGAGCGGAACTGGCGCGACTGCGATCGCGACGCAGAACAGGAACGCTCGGAAGCTGAAAGCTCGGCTGAGCCCGGCCGCCAATGCGATCCCGCCGCCCCCGCCGAGAACCGCGTTGCCCGGGGTGTTGAGCAGAACAACAAGGGTCAAGCCGCGGTGCTCAAGGATCCTCTTCAGCCAGGAAGATGCGCTCAGGCCCCGCCCCCATTCAGGCGCTCCTCGCCCCGGCGCGCATGTCGGCGCATCCGCATGCGCCAGCCCAAGTCTTCCAAGAAGAGCCAAGCGCAGCGCATCAGGAACCAGTCGCCCAACCGAATAGGAGAGCATAAGGGCGAGCACCGTCGCGAGATAGACCGGCACAGCCATCTCGGCGCCGAAAGTCAGCAGCAACAAGAGGCCGATTTCAGCGCCAGGCACGAACGGCAGGGCCAGCATCGCCACATAGACAAACAAGATCGCGCCCATGAGTATCGGATCCATCTCATCCGCCGCGAGGCTTTCATGAACCCAGGTCGATCCCACGCGCTCGGCGACGGCGAGGCCGCCGAGCATCAAGCAGCCTAGCCCGAGGAGGAGTGAAGCAATCCGTCTAAGACGATGGAGGTGAGAGCCTGCAGCGTTGGGCAAACTCGTCTCTTTGGTCCTCTTTTCGATCGCGGAGATGGAGGGGGCTTCTGCGGGGGCGGCGCCAGCTGAAGAGCTCAACGTTGCACCCAGGCGACGCCTCGGCGGCGCTTTTCTCGGGTTGAAAAGACCCGGCCGATCAAGAGCTCGGCCGCCAGCAGGTTCAGCCCCCACGCAAACACCATCATCCCGTCCCTGACCAGCCCGAGCGGTTCGCTTCCGACAACGACGATCCAGGCGATGCCAAGCACTGACTGCGTGGACGCCCCTTGACCGATCGCATAGGCGCGAAGCATCGCGCTCTTGTGACCGACGACGTCGCCAGATCTGATCGTGACGACGGCCCAGGCGATCAGACCAAGCATTGATAAGCTCAGCGCAATTCGAACCCAGTACAGCAATGGGCCCTGTAGCTCCGCCGGAAACGCGTAGAAATGGGTCATCCACAAGCCGGTAAGCGCGCTGACGCACCCGGCGGCCGCGACGGCGCGCCCGACCACGCGATGCAGCGCCGGATAGTTGCTCCGCAGGCTTTCCACGAACTGCAGCGCGCCGGCCAAGCAGAACAAGACGCTGCTGAAAATATGCAGCCCCACGGGCACGGGAGCCGCGAGAGCCCTGGGGTTCGCAGGCGCCAGCGCCGGACCACCGAACAGCTCGACCGCACGCGCCAAACCGCCAAAGCTTGGCACGAAGGAATAGACGAGAATAACCGCCATGAGCGCCCACTCGCGCCGGCTTATCGATTTCATGGAGATCCCTTTCGCGATCCTGTCGCCTTTACCGAGGCCCGGCTCGTTTACCCATGCGGTGATGAACAGTGGATTGTCGAAATATGTGCATCTGCTATACGCGCATGCATGAACTGGCAGGCGATATCCTTCGATTGGAACCAGGTGCGCGCGTTCCTTGCCGTCGCCGAAGAAGGGTCCTTCAGCGGCGCTGCGCGCGCCTTGAAATCGACCCAGCCGACAATCGGCCGGCAGATCTCGGCGCTGGAGGCGTCGCTCAGCGTCACTCTGGTCGAGCGGAGCGTCCGTGGTCTGACACTGACCCAGACAGGTCGCGAACTTCTCGATCATGTGCGTGCGATGGCAGAGGCCGCGACGCTGATTTCACTGTCCGCCGATGGGCGGTCGCAGGAGGTGACGGGCGAGGTCACGGTCACTGCGACGGATCTTCTCTCGGCGGCGATCCTGCCCGCGGTCCTGGAGCCTCTCCGATTGAAAGCGCCTGGCGTTCGCGTCCGCCTTGTCTGCTCAAACGATCTTAGCAATCTGCTAGAGCGCGAGGCGGACATCGCGATCAGGCATGTCCGGCCCGACCAACCCGAGTTGATCGCGCGGCATGTCGGCGACTTCCGCGCGAGCCTTTACGCAGCCACGTCCTATCTCGAGCGAGCGGGTCGCCCGCGGACCCCGCGCGAGGTGGCCGACCATGCTTTCGTGGGGAATGCCGATCCGGAGCGGCTCATTGCACCCCTACACAATCAGGGCATCCCCGTTCGGCCCGAGAACTTTGTGATGTCGACCGAAAACGGCGTCGTGGCGTGGGAGCTGGTGAAACACGGCTATGGCGTCTCAATGCAGCCCGAGCCGCTGGCGGAGGCGGAGCCAGGGATTGAGAAAGTGCTTTCGGGGCTGCCCTCGCCGGAGTTTCCGATCTGGTTGGCGACGCACCGCGAGCTTAGAACAAACCGGCGCATCCGGATTGTGTTCGACATCCTCGCCGCAGGGTTGGCGGCCAAAGCGCGACCGCCGTTGGGTGGAGCTGATGCTGGTCGCGGGGCGACGTCAGACGCCGACCAGAACACCCGCAACGAAGCTTAAAGTCAGGGAGGGGTCATGAACAAGCCAAGGCTGCACACGTTCTGCGGTCTGATCGCCTCTGGCAAATCGACCCTCGCCAAGGCCATCGCCGAGGAGGCGGGCGTATTTCGAAACACTGAGCCAGGCCGTGCGAGGCCGTCATCTCATCCACGATCTCGACGTTCCTGCCGAGGGGGCCAACGTGAAGAACTGCCGTTTGAACCCGAGCGCCGTGAAAGGACGCCGCCGTGACACATGATATCGCCTTTGTTCGGTTGTCGGAAGTTGAGCCGTCAGAGATTTTGGCGCACATGTCCGACCCTCGTGTCGCAGAGCACATGCCGCTTCTGACCTTCAAATGGGACGCCGCGGCGGTGACGCGGTTTGTCGCTCAGAAGGAGGACTGCTGGGCCCGGGACGGGCTTGGGCACTGGGCGTTTCTATCCGACAGCCGATACGTTGGCTGGGGCGGCTTTCAGAAAGAGGGGGACGACTGGGATTTCGGGCTGGTTTTGCGGCCCGACGCTTTCGGCCTTGGGAACCGCATTCTGAGAAAGGCGATGGAGTTCGCAGCCAAGGATGACCGTATTCCATTCGTAACGTTTCTCTTGCCGCCGTCTCGAAAGAACCTCGGGGCGCTCAAAAGGCTGGGCGCAGAGCATATTGGCGGGGTCGAGTACGAGGGCGTAGAGTTTCTCAAGTTTCGACTTGAGACCAGATGACGACCGCGCCACAACCTCGCCGCGCCTTGTGCTAAAGACCTCGCTTTGCCAAGATTGTGGTCTGGCGAAAGGAACAGTCTGATGCGCTGGCTCGCTTACTTCCTTGCCGCAACGGTTCCGATTTCGGCCGCCGAAACCGCCGACTGTTCCAACCCGGCCGGGACATGCAGCAGCATCCTCGCGCGCGAATGTCTGACCGATCTCGGCGCCGGGGTCCTGACAGCCGAGACCGCGGTTCCGAAAAACGCTGACCAGAAGTGCGAGGCGCAGTTCACACGATACCGCGCTTGTCTGAGCGCAGCGATCCGCGACTGCGGCGACGCGCCGCGAAGCGCCGGATCAGAAAGCTGTGGTCCCGAAGACGCGCGGCAGTTGTTTGATGCGCTCAAGTTCAGCACCGATCCTGACGAACTCGACGCCTTCGCAGAAAGCTGTTCACAGGCCCCGCAGGCCAAGCTGGCGCGCCTTCGGTCCGAAAAGCTGCGCCGAGAACGCGCCACGGCGTTCGCAGACTTGCAGGGCGACTGGCGCGGTGAATGCGACAACCAACGCGCGACCGAGTTTCGGGCGAAGATCGAAGCAACTCGCATCAAGACCCGTTTCACGTGGAAGACGCCCCCGGGTTCGGCGAGGGAGTTTGTCGAAGTCAAGGGAGACGGCGAGGTCTCCCCGGACCGCGATGCGGCCGGGCGATACTGGTGCGCGACTGTTCAAAGAGGCCGTTGCCTGGAGTTCAAAGGCGATTTTGTCGGCGAACTTCCCAATCTGGACTTCGGCGTCACCCGCTGCGTTCTTCAAAGATAAAGACTGTTGGTCAAACCCAAGCGCCTCGCGGCTGCCACGGTCGGCGCGTCCTCTTCCCAGCCCATAGCTGACACAAGCGCGCCCCGCACGCCGGAGCGGCGGCCTTCGATCGGCTTGCGCCTGAAACCAAACCGTCGGCTATCGCAAGTCATCCGATCGACAGGGCAAACCGTGCGCCTCAGACACCAAAAAAGGGCTCGCGCTAAAACAGAGCAGATTCAAGACGCTTGTAACCCGAGGTCTCTCGCAGGTCTTTCAGGTTCGGGTCCCGCCGCATCCAGGCGCCGTGGCTCCAACCGTTCTCAACCATCGCGTCGAGGGCGCGAAGCGCGATCTCCCCCGCACCCACCGCCGCGAGCGCGCCGGCAAGATAGTATCCGTAGGGTTCGCCGCCGCGCAGCATGTCGTCGGCTGCACTCTCGAGTTCCTTCGGCTCCCCTGCGCCCAGGCCAATCGCGCATACCAGCCGGTCGGCTGCGAGCCGGGGCCCTTGCGGCAGATGAGCCGCCTGAGCCTCAATCCGCATTAACGCGCGGGACAGATTGAGGCGCGACCTTTCGTCATCGCCGGCGGATTTGCGCGACTTCGCGGCGAACAACAGCGAGTGGTGGTCCTCCGGCCGAACGGCGGCCGCCCGTTCAAGCATCAGGGCGGCGGTGCGTCCGCGGCCGGCGACAAAGCAGGCCCGCCCCAGGAGATAGTTCGTCTCCCAAAGCGCCGGATCGAGCTCGAGCGCAGTTTCAAAGGCGGCGAAGGCTTCATCTTCACAACCATGCACCGACAGGGCAAACCCCAAGGCGCTTTGCGCCAGAGGTTGGCGCGGCTTCAGCGCGACGGCCGCCTCCGCGCGCGCCCGCATTGTTTGGAGCGCCGCGTCCCCGCCTCCGTAATAAAGATAGAGAAACCCGAGCGAGCGGGCCTCGCCCGCGAGGCACATGGCCTTCAACTCATCCCCGCTCGCTTCGATTTCCGCGAACATGGCGACAGAGTTCTGGACGTTTTCCGCGCCGCCGTCATTGAAGCGTTCACAGGCGTCGCAATAGGCGGCGTAGGCGTCGATGGCCCCGCTCGAGCGCAATTCCGTGGGGCGCGCGTCGGAGGCGGAACGCGAGCGGCGCAGCAGATATCCGTGCTTGTGCACGGTCTGGAGACGCTCGGCGCCGCGAGCCGGTTCGCCGAGAGCGCGGCGGATCTCGGCCACTGATTGGGTCAAGACTTCCTCGCCGACCACCACATCCGGCCACACGTGTTCGAGCAGCGCCTCACGTGAGAGCGCGCGCCCTTCCGCACCCCACAGAAGCCGGAGAACATGCGCGGCTTTCGGAGTGAGGCGAGACACATGATCGCCGCGCGTCAGGAGACGACTGTCTGTCTCCAATGCCCAATCGCCGTCGCCTATCATCGCGTCATTCGATCTCCGACGGTCCGGAGGCGAAATCCTCGGCGGAGCGTCCACGCGCGGGAGCATTCGCAGAAGATCCAAGGCCAAAGAAGAGCCTCGTGTTCAATCATACGTGAACACAACGGAATGCGACGGCCCGCCAAAAAGTTCGCCTTCAGATTTCTTTCAGAACTTTCTCAGGTCACGCGCCGAAACGATGCGTAGGCGGTGCCCCCGTGGCCGACAGGCGCGGCCTCGATCATCAGATTTCGAAAGGACCAACGAAAATGACCCTCACAATTGGAGATTTGGCGCCGGACTTCATCGCCCAAAGCACAGATGGCGAGATCCGATTTCATGACTGGATCGAAGGTTCTTGGTGCGTGTTTTTCTCGCATCCCAAGGACTTCACGCCGGTTTGCACCACCGAGCTCGGCGCGGTCGCCCGCGCGATGCCCGAATTCGCTCGGCGGGGCGTCAAGGTGATTGGGCTCAGCGTCGATTCGTTGGACTCTCACCGTCGTTGGCGGGGAGACATCGAAGAGACCCAGAGCGTCACCCTGAACTATCCGCTCATCGCGGACGATGAGCTCAGGATCGCGAAACTGTACGGCATGTTGCCTGCAGCAGTCGCGGGCGTCGCAGGCGAACGGACCGCGCTCGACAACCAGACGGCGCGCAGCGTCTTCATCATCGGGCCGGACAAGAAGATCAAAGTGACGATCACCTACCCAATGTCGACCGGTCGGAACTTTTCCGAACTTCTTCGGGTGATCGACTCGCTCCAGCTTACGTCGGCCCATCAAGTCGCCACTCCGGCAGACTGGTCCTATGGCGAGGACGTCATCATCGTTCCCGCTGTCTCGGACGACGCCGCGAAGGAGAAGTTTCCAGACGGCTGGACCGCGCCAAGACCGTATCTGCGCATCGTTGGGCAACCCGCCTGAGGGGATGACGCGCCGGGCTCTGGCGGGACCGCCGCCGGAGCATCTCAACTCAAATCGTTCAGCGAGGGCTTTCTCATGACCGACACAACCTCTGTCGCGCGCCGCGCGGCGCGTGTGGTGCGCATCCACTGTTCCGGCAGCGCACCCGCGCAAGGGACGCTGCTGGAAGCGTGGCGCGCGCCGCAATTCGAACCTCACAGCGTGACGCTGACAGGCCACGGCGATCGCGCGCCCTGGGGCGGCGAACGCGTTCTGAGTTTGGCTGAAGAAGCGCGTGACCTGGCGGCGACGATCGGCGGCGAAGACGCCGTTCACATCGTTGGACACTCTTACGGCGGCGCCGTGGCGTTCCGATACGCGCTCAAGCATCCCGCCCGAGTGCGATCCCTGACCCTGTTCGAGCCCGCCTTGTTCGACCTTCTTCGCTTCGACCCCGACGAATCCGCAGCGCTGGACGAGATCGAAGCCGTCGCCAAAGCCGTGTCATCACTGGTTCTTCTTGGCGACTATCGGTCCGCAATGGCGCGTTTCGTCGATTATTGGAACGGCGCGGGCGCTTGGAGCCGCATGCCGGAGACGCTGCGCGCGGAGCTCTCGGCGAAGGCGTTGCTTGTCGCCCATCACTTCGCAGCGCTGCTTGACCCCGGTCCCTCGCCTTCGACGTTCGAAGCGCTGGGGATCCCTTTGCTGGTTCTGTGCGGCACAGACTCTCCCAAATCGGCGCGCGCGGTCAGTCGCGTGCTGGCGAAGTCTGTTTTCACCGCAAAGCATCGCACCATCGGACATGCCGGCCACATGGCGCCGGTGACACATCCTGATCGGGTGAACCCTGTGATCCTCGAAGCCTTGCGGACGGCGGACCAGATCGACGCCACGCCAAGATCTCTCGTCGGCTAGCACATGGACGTGCGAAACGAATGACGCGTAAAGGAGCCGGTGAAGATCGGCTCCTGATCTCGTCGAAATCCTTCGAGCCGGCACAGCTCATCGAGCTTCGACATGAGCGGCTTCCTTAGATTCTGGAACACGGAGACCAGCAATGCATCCAGCAGAAGAAATCGAGCGCTTAGCCCTGGAAGAGCTCCACAACTGCGCGACTTCGGACGTGCGCTCCAGGCTTGGGATCACTGGCGTGGAGATCGGGGGCGGGTTCGTCTCGGTCGCGTCAGCCCTGCCAGCCTCCGCGATTGTGATCAATCGGACCATCGGCTTGGGGTTGCAGGCTCCGGCAACGGCTCAGACCATCGAGCGTGTCGTTAAGGCGTATGACGGCGTTTCAAGGTTCTTTGTTCAAGTCCATCCCGACGCGCAACCCGCGACGATAAACCAGTCGCTTCAAGAGCTCGGTCTTGAGAAAGCGCGAGGGTGGCAAAAGTTCGAGCGCGGTCGCGACGCCGTCGCAGTTCAGAAGACGGATCTCGACGTGAAGCTGATTGACGTCGAACAAGCCGAAGCAAGCGCGAAGATCGTGTGCGACGGTTTTGACCTGGGATCCGCGGCGGAGCCGTGGCTGGCGCGTTTGCCGAGATCCGACAAGTGGCGCGTGTTTGTCGCGTTTGACGGCGGACATCCGGCGGGAACCGGCGCCGTGTTCATTGACGGCGGCGTAGCCTGGGCGGATTTTGGAGCAACCGCGCCGGACTTTCGCCGGCGCGGCGCGCAGTCCGCGCTACTGACGCACAGGATCCAGTTTGCGCTCGATCATGGGTGTTCGCGGATCTTCACGTGCACGGGCGAGGATGTTCCGGGCGATCCCCAACACTCATACTCGAACATCCTGCGCTGCGGTTTCAAAGAGACCTATGTTCGAGCCAACTACGCACCGCCGCGCTCGCAACGACCTTGATCACCTGAGTTGCAGGCTTCCGCGATCGGCTGTCTCCGCTAGCGACCGCTGAAACCAGCTCGGACCGACCGGAGGGCGCGTCGACTGCGCGCCGCCCGGTATATGGGAGACTATCGTTTCGCGTACTGCCGGATCATATGGCCGCCGTCCACGTCCAGCACCACACCCGTGGTGTAGGCGTTCGACATGAGAAACAGCGCCGCTTCCGCCGCCTCTTCGACTTCTCCCACCCTTGCGGTCGGCAGAGACTCGCCGGTCGCCTCATACATCGCCTCCCGGGCGGAGGGCTCCATGCCGGCATAGGCCTCCGAGCGGACCATCCCTGGAGAGACGCAATTGACGCGCAGTCTCGGGCCGAGCTCCAGCGCCAGTCCGCGCGTCAACGCCTCGACCGCTCCATTCACCGCGCCCAATCCACTGCAATTCAACCCCGGACGCCGCGAGAGCACTCCGGAGAAGAACGTTATCGAACCGCCTTCAGCCAACTTCTTCACCGCGGCTCTCGCAGTGGCGTAAGGACCAAAGAACTTTGCATCGAACATATGCCGAAGGTCTGCGTTCGAGAGCTCCTCGAATGAGCCATGCGCGGCGCTCGACGCGGAGATCACGAGATGATCGATCTGTGGGATCTCCTCGGCCCAAGCCGCGACCGACTCTGGCGCCGTCATATCGATGGGCGCAGCGACACCGCCGTCGCCAAACTCCGAGATCGCCGCATCAAGCTTGGCGCTGTCTCGACTCGACACGACGACTTTGGCGCCGGCCAAAACCAAGGCGTGGGCAATCGCCTTTCCGATGCCCGAACCACCGCCGACAACTGCCACAGTCTGACCTTTAAACTTCATTTCTTCAGCTCCTCAGTGGATCGATTGCCGCTTCGTCGAGACAATCGGAGAACCCTGTTTCGATCGACGATCGTTCCGCGCCGCCAAAACCCATCCGCGACATCGCCTCGTGCATCATGTCCTGCTGGAGAAGTAGACAAAGCCTATGCATAATAAAAATCGATCGTTTTTATATGAGGCATAACCTTCATGGATCTGAAGCAATCAGACGTCGGGTTGCTGATCGCACTGGACGCGCTCCTTGAGCAGGAGAGCGTGACGATGGCGGCGCGCGATCTCGGCGTCAGCCAACCAGCGATGTCCGCTCAGTTGGCTCGGCTCTGGGTTTTGTTCATCGAGCCCCTGCTGACGGCTTCAGGACGGAAACTCGTTCCAACGGCGCGGGCCTCGCAGATCAAGCCGTCCCTTCGGGCTCTGCTCGCGGATCTCGATCTTCTGGTGCGCGAAAGCGCTCAGTTCGACGCCGCCACCACCGATAGAGCGTTTCGCATCGTCGCAACGGATTACGTGCATGCGGTCCTCGCCGCTCCACTGTTGAAATCTGTTGCGTTACGGGCGCCGAACGCCCGTGTCGCGCTCTTGCCCTTCGACCCGCAAAAGGCCTGGCCGCAGCTTGAGAGCGACGAAGCCGATCTCGCTTTGGCGACAGGGATGAACTCGCCGGATGCGCGACGACGGCCGGGGTTGACCGAGACGTTCAAGGTCATCCAGCGCAAGGGGCATCCTCGCGGCACAGAAGACTGGACGCTGGACGCCTTCAGCGCAGCGGATCATGCGTTGATATCTACGGAAGGCGGCGGTTTTTTCGGCGCAACTGACGAGATCCTGGCGGCGACGAACCGCGAACGACGGGTTGTTTGTTCGCTGCCCAGCTTCCTGCTCGCGCCGGCGCTTGTCGCCGGCTCGGACCTCGTCGCCTTGCTTCCAGCCAGGCTTGCCGAGTTGAACCGTCACATGATCGATCAATTCGACCCGCCTTTCCCATCTCCCACGTTCAAGGTCGACCTCCTGTGGCATCCTCGGCGACAGGGCGACCCGGCCCATGCCTGGCTCAGATCGCTGGTCGCCGAGGTCCTGTCCAGTTCTTGACCAAGCCTTGTCTTGACCGAGCCTTGGTCAGGGCGCGGCTTGTCGCCCCGGCTTTGGGACATCCGCTGAAGCTTGCGATTGTCAGGCGAACCGGGATGTCCGTGCGCATCCGTAAGCGGTTGCGCGACAGTCTCTAGAACTCGCAACCCAGCTCGATCTCACCGGATCGCTCGCTGGCTGCTCCGTTCAAGGCTGACTGCACCGCCTCGATCAGCCAGCGGCGCGCCGGGCCGATGGCGTCGCCTGTCCGCGAGATCGCGAACAGCGGCACCTTAAGAGCTTGCTCTGGTCGCGCCTCGACCCGCAAACGCCTGAGCTGTCCTGTCGAGAGGTCCGAAGCCGCCAGCGCGACCGGCAACGTCCCCCACCCAACGCCGCGCCGGATCAGACGATGACGGAGCGGCAAATCAGCCAACTCCCATACGTCATGAACCAAGGTGTGCTGGTAGTTCGCCGCGACCCGGCTGGTGGGCGACAGCTGCCGGTAATCCGCGAGGTCCGCGTCGGTCAAAGGTCGATCGAGCGACGCGAGCGGATGATCCTGCGAGGCGACCGTTACGACATCGGCGCCGCCAATCGGCGTGCGGTCGAATACGTCCTCAGCATAGGCGGCCAGGCTTTCAGAGCCGGCGAAGCCGAGATCCGCCACGCCACCCGCCACAAGTTCCGGGGCGCCACCGACCTCTTCTCGGAAGATACGCAGGGTGATCCCCGGAAAGGCGTGACGGAACCTGTCGAGCGTTTCAACAAGCGGGTCTTCCGGCACGATGACGCTGGTGGCGAGCGTCACCTCGCTCTCCAAGCCGGCGGCGAGGCCGCGAGCGGTGGCGCGCAGTCTTTCCGCCCGCACCAGCACCGTCCTGGCTTCGGCCAAGATCGCCTCGCCATGCGCTGTGAAGGTCGGACGTTTTGTCGAGCGATCAAACAGTTGGACTTCGAGTTGCTCCTCCAGCGTCGCAATCGCGTGGCTGACCGCCGACTGCGCACGCTGAACCCGTTTTGCGGCGGCGGTGAAGCTGCCGGCGTCGGCGACCGCGACGAGCATGCGCAGCTGATCCAAGGTGACTGCATCGAGCAAAAGCCACTCCATCCATCTATTTATCTGATCAAAGTTAGCAGTTTTTTCGCAGTCCCAACATTTTTCCGGATGCATCATCTTCAGCGCAGTCCAGCAACGACGCTGGCGCCTCCTCTGAAGGACACAAGAAATGACCGACCGCCAATCGCCAGAAATCACGCGCCGCCGCGCGCTCGCCGGTTTCGGCGCAGCAGGGCTGGGCGCCGCGGCAGCCGCCCTCTCCACGACCAAGGCCGCAGCTGCGACGAACGAAGCGAAGCCTCTCGCAGGCAAGGTCGCCGTCGTCACCGGCGCGCGCGCAAACATGGGCCGCGCGTTTTCGATCGCGCTGGGCGGCATGGGCGCGGACGTCGTGGTCCATTATCACCGAGCCGAAACCGTCGCACAGGCGCAGGAAACCGCCCGCCTCGTCGAAAAGGCCGGCGCCCGAACGGCGCTCGTGCAGGGCGACCTTGGCGACCCGGCGACGGCGCGGGCCATATTCGATGCAGCTCAAGAGCGGTTTGGGGGCGTCGACATCGTCGTCAACAACGCCGGCGCGATCATCAAGAAGCCCCTCGCAGAGTTCACCGACGCGGAGTTCGATCGGCTGGACCGGGTCAACAACCGCGGCCTGTTTCATATGCTGCGCGAGGCGGCCCGGCGCGTGCGCCCGGGCGGGCGCATCATCAACAACGCGACCTCACTCCTTGCCGGGGCGGCCCCAGGCTATGCGATCTACTCAGGCACCAAAGCGCCGGCTGAAGAGTACAGCAGAATGCTGGCCAAAGAGCTGGGAGAGAAACGCGTCACCGTAAACTCTTTCGCCCCGGGCCCGATCGACACGCCGTTCTTTCACGGACAAGAGAACGAGCGATCCGTCGCCTACGCCAGCCGACTGGCGGCGGAAAAGCGCCTTGGCGAAATCGCGGACATCACCCCTGTCGTCGCCTTCCTCGCGTCGCCGGAGAGCCAATGGGTCAACGGGCAGACGCTGTTCGTCAATGGCGGCTATATCACCCGCTAAATGATCCAGTCGGCGAGCGCGGGCCTTCCGCGCTCGATCCCGTTACCGCACAGGAGCACTTGATGAAGATGCGCAACCTTGGGCCGAGCGGTCCGACCGTCTCAGCGCTTGGCCTCGGCGCGATGGGCATGAGCGATTTCTATGGCCCAGCCGATGAGGCGGAGAGCCGAGCGACGCTCGACGCCGCATTGAACGCGGGCGTCACGTTGATCGACACCGCTGATTTCTATGGATCGGGGCATAACGAAATGCTGATCGCCGAGGCGATCGCAGGACGGCGCGACAAGGCCTTCATTCAAGTGAAGTTCGGGGTCATGCGCGATCCAGGCGGCGGCTTTATCGGCGGCGACTACCGTCCGGTCGCGATCAAGAATGCTTTGGCCCAAAGCTTACGGCGATTGAAAACCGACCATGTCGATCTCTATCAGCCGGCGCGGGTTCCGGCCGACATCCCGATCGAAGAGGTCGTCGGCGCGGTCGCAGATCTCCAGACGCAGGGCTACGTGCGCCACATCGGTCTGTCGGAGGCAGGCCCAGAGACGATCCGCCGGGCCCACCGCGCGGCGCCCATCACCGCGCTGCAGATCGAGTACTCGCTGATCAGCCGGACTCTGGAAGGCGCGATCCTCAGGACATGCCGTGAACTCGGCCTCGGCGTCACCGCCTACGGCGTTCTGTCGCGCGGGCTCTTGTCGGGGCGGATCGCACGAGACGCCTATGCGGGCAAACGCGACTTCCGGGCCATGGCGCCTCGGTTTCAAGGCGACAATATGAGCCAGAACCTGGCGCTGGTCGAGACATTGCGGGATTTCGCGTCTCAGAAGAGCGTGACGCCTGGACAACTCGCGATCGCCTGGGCTCTCCACAAGGGAGACGACATCTGTCCGATGATCGGCGCGCGCCGCCGCGATCAACTGACGGAAGCGCTTGGCGCGCTTGAAATCACTTTGTCGCAAGCGGAGATCGCGGCGCTTGAAACAGCGATGCCCGCGTCCGCGGTCGCAGGCGATCGTTATGACGCGCATGGCATGGCGATGCTCGATAGCGAGAAGTAAAGCCGGGGACATGGTCCGACGAAGCGCGCGCAAGCGAAGGTTCAGCGGGTGGCTGGTCGCGCCAGGCGCCAGAGCCGCCTAAGCCTCCGGGGCGCCTCTCACGCCAGTCGCCCGAAAAGATCCGTTTGGGTTCCGTCGCAGACCACTTCGAACGCGGATCTCTCGCGCCGTGACGTCTTCAGCCCGCGCAGCTTGCCGACACGCGCAGGCTCGTCCGCCGGATGGACGGGTCCGCCAACCCGTGTCGATCGCGCTGACCGGAGAACACCTTCGCCCTGCATCTGCGGCGGCGCCTTGCCAATTCGGACAACAAGGCGGATACGGGGTCTATGACTAGGAAGAAAGGACCTCGTCGCGCCACCCGGCGGCGGGAGAGCGCTCGAACGCCTGCAGAGGCCGCTGTCAAACTCCAGACCATGGGCGGGCGTCTGAACGTCTTGAGCGATGACGACGTGCGCCGCATTCATGCCGCGTCGCTTGCGCTGCTTTCCGACTTTGGATTGGAGGATGCGCCCCCTGGCGTCGTTGATCTCGTCTGCGCGGCCGGCGGACGAGTTTCACAAGATCAGCGTCTTACATTTCCATCTGAACTTTGCGAGGAAGCGCTGAAGGGACTTCGTCGCGACGTGACCCTTTGCGGTCAGGATCCAGCGCATGACCTCTCGCTTGAGCTCGGCTCGGTCTATCTGGGGTCCGGCGGAGCGGCGCCCCTGATCCACGATTTGGAGACAGGTCGCTACCGTCCCTCGACCCTGGCGGATCTCTATGACGCCGCGCGGTTGGTCGACCGATTGCCACATGTGCAGTTTTTCTCACGCTCTCTCGTCGCACGCGATCTCGATGACGAACGTTTGCTCGACGTGAACACCTGCTACGCGGCGCTGGCGGGCACATCCAAGCATGTGATGGTGAGCGCCGCCAAAGCCGATCACGTCGCCGAAATCACAGCGATCTGTCATTTGCTCGCGGGGTCGCCCGACGCGTTCGCCGCGCGCCCTTTTCTGTCGCTCAACATCAATCACGTCGCCCCACCCATGCGCTTTGCCGCGGATGCCGTCGAGGTGCTGGTCGCAGCCGCCAGAGCCGACATACCCTGTATGGTGAACACGTTCGGGCAACTCGGCGCCTCCAGCCCGGTGACGATCTCTGGCTGCGTTGCGCAGACAAACGCTGAAACGCTGGCGGGTCTTGTCATCGCCTGGCTCGCCAATCCCGACGCCCGCGTGATCCACGGCTCGCGTCCGATGGTGACCGACCTTCGCTCCGGCGCCATGGCTGGCGGCAGCGGAGAACAGTCCATTCTGACCGCAGCTGCAGTGCAAATGGCGCGCGCCTACGGCGTTCCGTCTTCAACCATAGCCGGCGCCACCGATAGCAAAACCGCCGACGCGCAAGCGGGTTACGAAAAAGCGCTCTCCGTGACCATGGCGGCTCAAGCGGGGGCGAACGTCATCACCCAAGCGGCTGGAATGCAGGCCGGCCTGATGGGCGCGTCTTTCGACGCCTATGTGATCGACAATGACATGCTGGGCGCGGTGTTGCGCAGCCTCTCGCCGATTGACACGGGGCCGGAAGCGCTGTCGCCCTCGATGATTGTGGAGGCCGTCCGCGGAGAAGGTCACTTCCTTGGGCATCCGCAGACCTTTGACCGGATGACGTCCGATTTTCTGTATCCTGATCTGGCTGACCGGCGTTCCGTCGAGGATTGGGAGGCCGGAGGGGCGCCGGACATTCGCGACGTCGCCCGGGCGCGCGCGCAAACCATTCTCGCAACGCATTACCCATCTCATATTTCCCCGGAGCTCGACATCCGACTACGCTCCATGTTCGACATTCGTCTTGCGCAGTCCCGTATGGAGCCGAAATGAAGATTGCAGTCTACGGCGCCGGCGCGATGGGGTCGGTTTATGCGGCGCTGTTCCGCGAAGCGGGATACGAGGTCTGGGTCGTCGATCCCTGGTCAGAGCATATCGCCGCGATCAACGCGAACGGTCTCAGGATCGAGGGCGCAAGCGGAGACCGCGTCGTGGCGGACATCCGCGCGACGACCGACATGGCCGAGGCCGGCCCGTGCGACCTGATCGTAATTGCGACCAAAGCCAGCGGCGTGGGCGCGGCGGGGCGCGCGATTGCGCCGGTGATGGTCGACGGCGCGCTTGTTCTGACGATCCAGAACGGCCTCGGCGCGGCCGAGCGGATCTCCGAGCACATGGAGACCCGCAACGTGCTTTTGGGCGTGGCGGACGGGTTCGGCGCATCGATACGCGCGCCGGGGCACGTGCATCACAACGCGATGAAGCTGATCCGTATCGGAGAGATTGACGGAGGAAAATCTGACCGAGCCGAACGCCTCGCCGAGTTGTGGCGGGGCGCCGGCTTTACTGCTCGCGCTTTCGAAGACATCGAGCAGCTGATCTGGGAGAAGTTCATATGCAACGTCACGCTGAGCGCTCCCTGCACCGTCTTTGGCGTGACGGTCGGCGAACTCATGGCGGATCCAGCGCGATGGGAGATCGCTCTTGGCGCGATGCGTGAGGCCTATGCGCTGGCCCAGGCTCTGCGTGTGAACCTCTCGTTCGACGATCCGGTCGCCTATGTTTCCGCCTTTGCCGCGCGGATGCCTGAAGCGCGACCGTCGATGCTGCTTGATCATCTGGCGGGCCGTCTGTCCGAGTTGGACGCCATCAATGGGCAAGTGCCGATCCTCGGTCGACGCCATGGGATTGCAACGCCCTACAACGATACCTTGGTCGCGGTGTTGAGGCGGCGCGAAGAGGCCTTTGAGAAACCGCGCGCGTAAGACGGGCCAGCCACGAGCCGACGAGGCGCCGCGTTACGCCAAGGCCGCCAGAACCCGCTCGGGGGTGAACGGCATATGCCGCAGTCGACGTCCGGTCAGCGCGAAGAACGCATTGGCGATCGCGGGGGCGACGACGGGCGTGCTGACTTCGCCAATGCTGGTTGGCGGCGCGTCCACCTGCGCGATATCGACCGCGATTTCCGGCGTCTCGTCGATCCGCAAGATCTCGTAGTCGTAGAAGTTGTTCTGTTGCACTTCGCCGTCCACGATGGTGATCCGCTCCTTGAGCGCGCTGCCAACCCCGTGCACGACGCCGCCTTCGATCTGGGCGAGCGAGTTGTCCGGCGAGACGATCACCCCGGCGTCAACGGTGGTCCAGAAGTTCTTCACAGCGATGACGCCGCTCTCCCGATCAAGGCTGATCTCGGCGACGCCGGCCGCCATCGAGTCGCCATAGCCGGCGAACGCAAGGCCAAGCGCCGTCCCGTCCCGCGCACGCTTCCAGTCTGACATCTCGAGGACACGCTCGACCAGCCAACGGCCCCTCGGATTGTCCTTGAGCAGCGCGAGGCGGAACTCCACCGGGTCTGCGCCCGCCTCCTCCGCGAGTTCGTCCATGAACGCTTCAGCCGCGAAACTCGTATAGGCGGCGCCGATGCCGCGCCACGGTGCAAGACGCGCCCGCCGATCGGTGATCAGATGCTCGGCCCGCATGTCGCCGAGATCGTAGAACTTGTTCTCGGCGCCGCGCATCGTAATGATGTCCTGCGGCTCGACCTGCGCCCAGCGCAGCGGGTTGAAATACGCGATCACCGACGGCGCGGCGACGCGATGCCGCCACCCTTGCAAACCGCCTTCGGCTTTCAGACCAGCGATCATCCGCTGAGCCGCCGCGGGCCGATAGGCGCCAAACTTGACGTCGTCTTCGCGGGTCCAGAGCACCTTTACAGGGCGGCCCACAGCCTTCGACGTCAGCAGCGCGTCTCGCAAATAGGGTTGGGTCAGTTCGGTTCGTCTTCCGAAACTCCCGCCCATCGGCATCATGTGCAAGGTGACCTGCTCGGCGTCGATGCCGAGCGTTTCCGTCACGGTGCGCAAGGACCAGCTTTGGGTTTGGCTTGCGATCCAGACTTCGGCGCTCGCGCCATCGTTCTCAACCGAGGCGACAGCGCCCATCGGCTCGAACTGCGCATGATAGGCGTAGTCAGACAGATACGTCCGCTCCACCTGTCGGTCCGCGCCGCCGACTGCTGCGCCGGCGTCGCCCGTCTCGCGCCAGACGGCGCCGTCCTGCGACAGATCCTCGGCGGTCGCCGCGTAGTCGATCAGATCCTGATCGCTGTTGTTGCCGCGCGACGACGATGTCTCACTCCATTCGATCGACAACGCAAACTTGCCGAACAACGCGGCTTCCTGTGTTTCCGCAATCACCGCGACGCCGTCGGGCAGCGTGACGGTGCGCAGAACGCCCGGTATCGCCAACGCGCCGGTCTCATCGACGGAGATGGGTGTTTCGTCCTCGACCGGAGCCCGCACGACCGTCGCGTAGAGCATCTCCGGCACGCGGACGTCGACGCCGTATTGATAGGCGCCGCGGCTTTTCGCGGGGATGTCGATCCGCGCAACGTCCGCCCCGATCAACCGGAAATCCGAGGTCGGCTTCAGCAGCGCCTCCGACGCATCTGGAACCCGCGTGGTCGCCAGCTCCGGCAAGGCGGCGATCTCTCCGTAGCTCAGTCGCTCGCCGGTTTCGTGATCCACGACCGCGCTCGGCTCGGTCCGCAGGCGATCCTCTGGAACCGCCCAATGCGCGGCCGCTGCGGAGATCAGCATGGACCTCGCCTGTGCGCCAGCGAGGCGAAGCGGCATGTAATAGCCTTGAACCGCGCTGCTGCCGGCCGTGTAGCGCACCATGCCGAATTTCGGGTTGCCGTAGCGCCGATCATCGACGTTGAGCTGTTCGACCTCCACGTCCGACCAGTTCGCGTCGAGCTCCTCGGCCAGCATCAGCGGCAGGGCGGTGGTGGAGCCTTGGCCAAGATCCGTCGCAGGGTAGATGATCCGGATCTTGCCGCTCGCGGCGATCGACACCCAGATGTTCGGTTTGGCGGAACTTGCGGCGGTTCCCGCGTTGGCGACGCGTTGAAGACCGTCGACGCCAATCGCGAAGGCGAAACCGGCGGTCGCCCCGGCGCTCGCAAGAAAGGCCCGACGGCTGACAGAGAGTTGCGCTGAGTTGCTCATCCTGACCTCCCTTAAGCTTCGCTCGCGGCGCGCTCGACAGCCTTCACGATGCGGACATAGGTGCCGCAGCGGCACAGGTTGCTGCTCATCGCGTCGATGATCTCTTCGCGCGACGGGCGTGGGTTTTCCTCAAGGAGCGCGGCGGCGCGCATGATCTGACCCGACTGACAGTATCCGCACTGCGGAACCTGCTCGGCGATCCAGGCGAGCTGCACAGGATGGTCTCCGTTCTCCGACAGGCCTTCAATCGTTCGAACATCGGCCCCTTCGACGTCCCCAATCGGAGTAACGCAGGCGTAAGTCGCGGCGCCGTCCAAATGGACGGTGCACGAGCCGCACATCGCCGCCCCGCACCCATATTTTGAGCCGGTGAGCCCCAGGTGCTCGCGCAATGCGATCAACAGCGGCGTTTCCGGGGGCGCGTCGATCTCGACGGCGGATCCGTTGACAGTCAGACGGGTCATCTGTGTTCCCTTTTGGCTGTGTTCACGTCAGCGTGGCGGCGACGTTTGGACAAAGCTCAAATGGGTTGGGAGCGTTCGACAGCCTTCCAGAAAACACGTTTGCGTTTTCTGGATTTCGAATCTCGCGAACTTGAAACTCGAAATTCGATCGTTCCGCTGGCCGTGAGGAACCTGACGCTAGCCGCGGCGCAGAGGCGCGCTCGCCGTTTGCATTGCGCTGATCAAGGCGTCGCGACGGGCGGACAACGCCTCCGGCGCCTCTCCGCGAGCTTCCTCGCCGACGCCCTGGGCCAAAAGGTCCGAAAGCTCCGGATCGAGGTGGAGCACTCCAAGATCGTCCCACCAGCGATTGAAGCTCTCGGAGTATCGTTCACAGAACTCCGGCAAGCCGCCTTCGCCTGCGCCCAGATGGAACAACATCGTCGGCCCCATCGCAGCCCAACGAAGACCCGGACCCGCCCACACGGCCTTGTCGACGTCCTCGACGCTGGCGACGCCTTCCTTGACCAGGTGGATCACCTCGCGCCACAGCGCCGCCTGCAGACGGTTTGCGACATGGCCGGGCACTTCCTTCTTGACCCGTATCGTGACTTTGCCGACCGCCTGGTAGAATGCCTCCGCAGTCTCGACCACGCCTTGATCGGTCCGGTCGTTCCCCATCACTTCGACCAGTGGGATGAGATGCGGCGGGTTGAATGGGTGGCCAAGCACCAGACGTCCGGGGTTGCGCCAGCCGAGTTGCATCTCGGAAAGCGTCAGACCCGATGCTGAAGAAGCGACCACCGCCCCTGCGGCGAGCGCAGGTTCGATCGTCTCGTAAAGCGCATGCTTGATCGCAATCCGCTCCGGCACGCTTTCCTGAATGAAGCTCGCGCCCTCGACCGCGGCGGCGGCGTCGGCATGGAACGTCAACGCGGCCGGATCGCCATTTTGCGTCAGGCCAAGTTGCTCGAGCGTCGGCCACGCGTCCTCGACATAGCGGCGCACGCTCGCCTCGGCGGCCGCGCTTGGGTCATGGACCGACACGTTCTTGCCCGCAGCGAGAAACAGTGAAACCCAGCTCGCGCCGATCACGCCAGCGCCCAGAACGGCAGTGTTTTCAATCTCTGTCATCAGAACAATCCTGGCTGCAATGGCGAGGCGGCGGTCAGGCCGCCATCCGCTGTGAACTCTTGACCGGTGACGAACGCCGCCTCGTCCGAAGCAAGCCAGAGCACCAGGCGCGCAATGTCCTCCGGCGACCCGAAACGTCCTGCCGGATGACGGGCCAACGCGTCTTGCTTCGCTCTTTGAGGATCATCGGCGAGCGCAAAGGCCGCATCGGCCATCTCGGTCATGATCCAGCCGGGCCGAACGGCGTTGCACCGCACCAGCGGCCCATGATCCACGGCGATCGACCTCGTCAGCCCATGAACAAAGGCTTTCGACGCATTGTAGAGCGCCATGTTCGGATCAGCGTTGACGCCGGAGATCGACCCGATGTTGACGATCGCGCCGCCGCCCGCGCTTTGCATGGCTGGAATGAACGCTCGGCAGCAGTTGAAGACGCCCCGGCAGTTTGCGCCGACGACCAGATCCCAGTCCTCGTCGGAGCTCTCGACGACGGACTTCTCGACTTGGACGCCCGCGTTGTTCACGAGGATCTGGACCGGCCCGAACGTGTCTTCGACGGCCGAACGCAACCTCTCGACGTCCTCCGGTCTGGAGACGTCGGCCCGGGCCCAATGGACCTCGCTCGACAGCTCGTCCGGCCGAGGTCCGCGGCCACAGGTCATTACAGACGCGCCTTCATCAACAAATGCGTCGACAATGGCGCGGCCGATCCCACGCCCACCGCCGGTGACGACGGCGACCTTTCCCGAGAACCGGCTCATCCGTGCGCCAGCATCACGTGCCGCACCGAGGTATAGGCGTCGAGACTATAGACGGACATGTCGCAGCCCGTGCCCGACCCCTTCATCGCCGCCCAGGGCATCTCCGGCGTGCCCACGCCGTGGGTATTGACCCAAGTGAAGCCATAGCGAAGCCGCGCGCACATCCGCATCGCGCGACCCACGTCTCTGGTCCAGACCGACGAAGCGAGGCCGTAACGGCTCGCATTCGCCCACTTGAGCGCATCCTCGGCGTCGGAGAAGCGCGAGATCGTCACCACCGGACCAAACACCTCCGAACAGGCGATCTCGGCGTCGTTGTCGACATTGGCGACAACCGGCGGGCGATAGAAGAAGCCCGGTCGATCTTCGCCGGCGCCGCCAGCCGCAATCTCTGCGCCGCTGCGCGCGCGATCGACGAAACCTGCGACCCGGTCACGTTGCGTCGACGAGATGATCGGCCCCATTTCCACGCCGTCGTCATGCGGCGCGCCGGTTTTGATGCTCTCGACCGCAGAGGCCGTTTCGGCGACCAGCCGCTCATAGATCGCATCGGACGCCATGATCCGACACGGCTGCGCGCAATCCTGACCCGCATTGAAGTAGGAACCGCCCCGGATCGTCTCGACCACGGCGTCGATGTCCGCGTCGTCGAACACGATCACCGGAGCCTTTCCGCCAAGCTCCAGATGCACATGACGGATCTGGTTCGACGCCGCCCGCATCGCCGCCATGCCGGTCGCAGGCGATCCGGTCACGGTGATCCCCTCCATCGACGGGTGGTTGATGATCCGGTCGCCGATGCTTGGGCCGCGTCCGTGAAGGACGTTCACCACGCCCTTGGGGAGGATCTCGTTCATGATCTCGGCGGCGCGCAGGGTTGAAAGCGGCGTGACTTCCGAGGGTTTCAACACCAGCGTGCAACCGGCCGCCAACGGCGCCGCGAGTTTCCAGGACGCCATCATCAGCGGGTAGTTCCAGGGCGCGATCGCCGCGACCGGACCAACCGGGTCGCGCCGGATCATCGAGGTGTGGCCTTCGACGTACTCGCCCGCCGCCGACCCCGACATCGTCCGCGCGGCGCCGGCCAGAAAGCGGAAGACGTCGATGGTCAGGGGCATCTCGTCGTCGCGCGCGGACGGCCAGGGCTTGCCGCAATCCTGGCTCTCCAGCCCAGCCAGCTCTTCTTGGTTGGCCTCGATCGCGTCGGCGAGCTGAAGCAGCAGGGCCGAGCGCTCGGCCGGCGTGGTCTGCGACCAACTCTCGAAGGCCTCTTCCGCCGCCGCTGCGGCGGCGTCGACCTGCGCACCGGACGCCTCGGCGATCCGGCCGATCTCCGCGCCTGTGGCGGGGTCGATCACCGGCAGAGCCTCGCCTTCGCCTGCGATCAGTTCCCCATTTATGAGCATCTTCTCCTGCATGAGCGTCCTCCCGTTTCTCGCCTAGAAGCCGACCTGATCGCCGCCCTTGAGCGCGAGACGCGCCCGCGCCTCCGCCGGGGACGCCACGGTCAGCCCGAGGTTCTCGATGATCGATCTGATCTTGCGGACCTGCTCGGCGTTCGATGTCGCCAGCTCGCCCTTGCCGATGAACAGGCCGTCCTCGAGCCCCACCCGCAGATTGCCGCCGAGCATCGCCGATTGCGTGGCGAAGGGCATCTGATGGCGTCCCGCCGCCAGGACCGACCATTCGTACTGATCGCCGAACAGCTTCTGCGCGATCGTGTGCATGTGCATGAGATTGTCCGGGTCTGCGCCGACGCCGCCCAGGATCCCGAACACCATCTGGATAAAGAAGGGCGGCTTGACCACGCCCTTATCCACGAACCAGGCGAGGTTGTAGAGGTGGCCGAGGTCGTAGCATTCGAACTCGAAGCGCGTGCCGTGGCCCTCGCCAAGTTCCTTGAGGATGAACTCGATATCCGTGAACGTGTTGCGGAAAATGAAGTCCCGCGTCATCTCGAGAAACGCGGGCTCCCAGTCATGCTTCCAGTCGGAGTACTTTTCGAGCATCGGAAAGATGCCGAAGTTGAGCGACCCGACATTGAGCGACGCCATCTCGGGCGAGGCGGTCAGCGCCGCGCGCAGACGTTCTTCGCGGGTCATGCCGAGCCCACCGCCGGTCGAGACGTTGATCACCGCGTCGGTCGACTGCTTGATCCGGGGCAGGAACCGCATGAACGTCTCGGCGCGTGGATCGGGCTTGCCGGTTTCCGGGTCTCGCGCGTGAAGATGAATGATCGACGCGCCGGCCTCCGCCGCCTCGATCGACGCTTGTGCGATCTGATCTGGCGTAATGGGCAGATAAGGCGACATCGTCGGGGTGTGAATGCCGCCCGTCGGCGCGCAGGTGATGATGACGGGTTTGGGCATCAGAGCTTCATCTGCTGGACTTGCGCGGACAGCCCCCCATCGAGCACCCAGAGCTGGCCCGAGGCGTAGCGCGCCTCATCCGACGCGAGCCAGAGCACCAGATTGGCGATGTCTTCGGGCGTGCCGTAAGTGCGCATCGGATGGACGTCGCGCACGGCCTGCTGCAGCGTCTCGATCGTGCCGCCGCCGCCGCCAGAGCCGTCGCCTTCAAAGAAGCTCTGCAGCATTGGCGTGTCGACATAGCCCGGGCAGATCGCATTCACGCGGATGCCCTCGGGGCCGTGGTCGCAGGCCATGGCGCGGGTCAGCGCATGCACGGCGCCCTTGGTCGCACAATAGGCGGCCAGGCCCGGATCGGCGATGAACCCGTCGTAGGAGCCGAAGTTGATCACGCTGGCGCCCGAAGACTTCCGCAGCAACGGCAGCGCATGCTTGCTCGTCAAGAAGACGCCGGTGACGTTGACAGCGAAGATCTTGTTCCACTGCTCGAGCGTGGTGGTCTCGATCGTCTCCTCGATCTCGATCCCCGCCGCGTTGACCAGCACATCCAGCCGGCCGGCCTCTGCATTTACGAAGGCCATCGCGGCCTTCGCGTCGTCCTCGGACGTGACGTCGAGCTTGAGGAACTGAGCGGCTTCGGCGGCGTCGTTTTCGAGACTGCCGCCCGGCGTGAGATCGGCGGCGTAGACCTTGGCGCCTTCGCGAGCGAAACGCGCGCAGATGGCGCGGCCGATGCCGCCGCGCCCCCCGGTCACCAGCGTCACCTTCCCAGCGAGACGCGCGCTCATGCCGGCTCCTCCCCCTTCTGCGGCGGAAAGCGTGTCTTCTCGGCGGCTTCCGTCCAGTCCATGTGGTTGCGGACGAACTCCTGTGAGGCGTCGCGTTTGGGCTGGTAGTCCCAAGAGGTCAGTTGCCCAGCCTCCATCGCCGCATGCACGGCGCGGCGTTGTCGCTGCGTGGCGATGACGTTCTCGCGGATCCGGTCGCTGTCCCAACGCTGCGCCACTTCCGTTGCGAAGGCGGCGGCGATCTGGGCATGCTCCGGATCGTCAGCGAGGTTCACGAGCTCGTGCGGATCGGCCTCCAGGTCGAAGAGCTGCGGCGGGTCCACGTCGCAGTGAATGTATTTGAAACGACCGCGCCGGATCATGAACACCGGGTGCGACGCGCATTCGGCGCAATACTCCCCGATCGCCTCGCCGCCCGACGCGTCGTCCTCGGCCGATCCATTCGCCAGCGGCCATAACGACCGTCCGTCGATTGGCGCGCCGAACTCCTGCTGGCCGACGCCGGCGACGTCGAGAAACGTCGGCAGCAGATCCACCAGCGAACACGGCTCGGCGATGTCGCGGCGCGCCACGCCCGGACCGGCGACGATCATCGGCACGCGCCCGGAGTGCTCGAAGAAGGTCATCTTGTACCAAAGCCCCCGTTCGCCGAGCATGTCGCCGTGATCCGCCGTGACGATGACGATCGTATCGTCGAGCTGGCCGCTCTCTTCCAGCGCCTGCACGACGGCGCCCACCTTCGAATCGAAGTACGAGGTATTGGCGTAATAGGCGTGTCGGGCGTTGCGGACCTCTTCGTCGGAAACGGCGACGACATCCGCCTCGATGCCCTTCATCAACCGTTTGGAATGCGGGTCTTCGGCCTCGGGCGATCCCGGCATGTCGATGGCGTCGTGATCGTAGAGATCCCACCATTCAGGTCGTGCGACATAGGGATCGTGAGGGTGGATGAAACTGACGACCATGCAGAACGGTTCGACCTTCTGCATCGCGTATTCAAAGATCCGCCGGCGGGCGAAGAAGGCCGTTTCTTCATCATACTCGATCTGGAACGTGGTCGCCGCGACGCCCGCCTCCCGCACCGAATCCATGTTGTGGTACCACTTGTCGATGCGCTCGTCGGGAAGCTCCCAGTCCGGCGTCCAGGCATGGTCCGAGGGGTAGATGTCCGTGGTCAGCCTCTCTTCGAAGCCGTGCAGCTGATCCGGGCCGACGAAGTGCATCTTGCCCGACAAGCACGTCCGATACCCGGCGCGCCGCAGATGATGCGCGAAGGTCGGCACGGATGCCGGGAACTCGGAGGCGTTGTCATAAGCGGCGATCCGCGTGACCAGTTGACCCGACATGAAGCTGAAGCGCGACGGCGCGCACAGCGGCGCGCTGCAATAGGCGGCGTCGAATTTGGCGCCCCGCGCCGCCAGCGCGTCCATATGCGGGGTCTTCACCAGAGGATGGCCGTACGCGCCGGTGAACTGCGGCGCCAGCTGGTCGGCCATGACCAGCACGATGTTTGGTTTTTTCATGATGAGCGTTCTTCCTGAAAAGCGTTGCGTTGACGGCTTATCAGGCGCGCTCCGGCGGCGGCTGGAAGTGCATCGGCTTTGGGCGTCCGCGTCTCATCCATGACAGTTGGCATACGCATCTAAGACCAGTCCATGGAAATGGTGCACCGCGTGCTCGGACTTGCCCGAGCCCTCGGGGTCGTGAACGATCCGCCCCTGATCAAACGCCGGCGTGCTCATGCCCTTTTGCACGCTTTCAACGATGGCGATGTCTTCGGCCTGAAGCACCTCGTCGAGATAGCGGATCGACTCTTTCTCAGCCGCGTTCGGCTCTGGCGTCTCCAGGAAGAAGTCGTAGGTCTCCAGCGTGCGCTCGGGGCCGACGGGGATGATGTTCAGCACGATCATTGAAGACCGGCCCGGGTAGCGCATCAGACAGGTCGTCGGCCGCAACCACCAGACGGCATGGGTCTTCACGGTGGCGTTGGACACGTCATAGGCGCTGTTTGCGCCCTGGCCAGCGTCCGCCATGTGGCTCGAGTAAATGCCGTGCGTGGTCACCTTGTAGGTGTCCATATCGACCAGAGTGCAAAAGTCCTTGTGCGCCGTCGGGCAGTGGTAACACTCGAGGAAATTGTCGACGACGTTCTTCCAGTTCGACTTGATGTCATAGGTCAGACGGTGGCCGAAGGTGAGCCCGTCGATGTCGGGCGCCCAGTGCTTGATCTCCATCTCCAACTCGCCCGTTTGCGAGGACAGCGACGGCGCTTTGGGATCGAGGTTCACGTAGATGAAGCCGCAGAACTCTTCGACTTGAACTTCGTCGAGGCAGATCTTCTCAGGCTCGAAGCTCTCCAGACTTTCCGAGTGCGGCGCGCGCACGAGCTGGCCGTCCAGGCGATACACCCAAGCGTGGTATGGGCACATGATGCGCGTGGTCTGGCCCTCTCCCCGCAAGAGCTCATGCGCCCGGTGTTTGCAGACATTGTAAAAGGCGCGCAGCACGCCGTCGCGATCGCGCACAACCGCAATGGGCCGGCCAGCGATCTCGAAGGTCGCGAACGCGCCCGGCTCACGGACCTTCTCGACATGGCAGACCCATTGCCACGTCTTCGCGATGACCAACTCCTGATCGGCTTTGAACCAGCTGGGGTCAATGTAGGCGTCCGCCTTCAGGGACATCGACCGCGCCGGGTTCGCGTCAAAGCCTCTCCGGATCGATTTGAACTCTGACTTGGTCGGCATCCTGGTCATGGCGGGCCTCCGAGAAGCCGTCCGCTGCGCGGCCGGCGACAAAGATCACCATCCAAGAGTGGCCGCAGCGCCGTCGGATCCCATGCACAGAGCGGCATGGATTTGATTTTATTCGACATGAGATGCGAGGAACATCGCCCTTCGCTTCACGGTGCGTCAGAATGGGCGCCGGGGCGGTGCATCGGCCATGCGCGAAACTCGAACCGCACGCGCCCCTCGACACGATCCGTGCTTGGCGTCACGCCAAAGCGCGCGCGATACACGCGTGAGAAATGTTCCTGACTGGCGAAACCGCAGGCGATGGCGACCTCCTTCAGCGGCAGAGTCGTCTGCGTGACCAAACCGCGCGCGCGGTCCAACCGGATGTCGCGGTAATAGAGCTTTGGCGATGTGCGAACATATTGCTGAAACAGCCGCTCCAACTGGCGCTGAGAAAGATCAACGCCGGCGCAGATCTCGGGGATCGTCAGCGGGTCCTCGAGGTTAGCCTCCATAACGGCGATCGCGCGCCGCAGCTTTTCGGGCGCAAGTCCGCCTAACGGTTCGATCAGGCCGGGGTTCTGCTGAGCGCCCGGAGGTCGGCTCCGCTCGTGAAAGATGTATCGAGCGCTTGAATTCGAGAGCCCCGCTCCGTGACGCTCGCGAATGATCTGAAGCGCCAGATCGACCGACGCGCCCCCGCCGCAACAGGTGATGCAGGGACCATCGACGACAAAGAGATCGGTGCAGACCTCGACATCCCGCGCCAGCTCTTCAAAGGCGTCGTAATGCTCGTAATGCACGGTCGCACGGCGACCCGACAGCAAACCCGCGCCAGCCAGAAGGAACGCGCCTGTGTCCAGGCCGATGGTGGTGGCGCCTTGTCGAGCCCAACGCCGCAATGCGCCGTGAATGAGCGGATGCGCATATTGTTCGGGCGCCCAGCTTGAAGAGATGACCACAAGATCCGGGCGAACCTTGATGCTGGCCAGCGGCTCGGCGTCGATCGTCATCCCGTTGCTGGCCTCGACCGGACCGCCCTCCAACGAGAAGAGCCGCCAACGATAGAGCGTTTTGCCTTCAAGATAATTCGCCGCCCGAAACGGATCGATGAAACCCGTCGTCGTCGCGAGATTGAAATGCGGCGTGACGATTATCGCGAGCGTTTCCGGATCGTCTTCAGAGAACGGCATTGGCGCAAGCACACAAGTTGAGCGCGCTCACCCTATCGTTCTCGCCCGAACCCGCGCAACATCCCAACAGCAGGTCAAGCCGCCGGTCCTATGACGATCCTAGTCGATCCAGAACCCACACGCCGATGGCCTGGACCATGTCGTCCCGACCAGAGAGCGGACCCGGACGGTGGAGGACCGATCCAAGCGCATGCTGCTGTTTTTCCAGAATACCGACATCCTCGCGCCCGACCTGCTCCCAACGTTCAAAATAGGGCGCGGCCTTTGCCTCGAAGTCGGGATCGGCGACTGCGGCTTCGGGAAAGCATCCGCCGATCTCGAGCACGGATTTGTTCTCGGCGACAGGTCGAACATTCAGCCACCACAAGCAGTCTTGCGCGAAGACAAGCTGGCAGGTCGGCATGATCGCCGTGAAATAGGTTCCCCGCCGCGCCTCCTCGTCCAACCCGTCGATCGCAGGAAAACTCGGCGGCGCGCCTGGCAGCGTCGCGATGCTGCGACCCGAGAGCACTTGAATGCAGAACCATTGCCCTTGCGTGCGCAGCGTGCGTGAGGTCTGCGCGCCGACGCTGTCACGATGCACCGTTCCGGTGTGATAGGTCTCCATGGCGTTTTCGAGGAGCAGTTTCCAGTTGCAGGCGACGTCGAGCGTCAGGGTCCAGACATGGCGCATCTCCGCCGGGCGATGCGACGCCATGTGCGCGGGAAGATCGCCCAGATGATCCAACAGCGGCGGCGCGTCTTGCGCATAAGTGAGGAAAACAAACCCGGCCCAACGCTCTAGCCGGATGGGCAAAAGCCCGTTCTCAACCCGATCGAACCCCTGTGCGTCTTCCATGTCAGGACAGCCGTAAAGGCGCCCGTCGGCGAAATAGCTCCATGCATGATAGGGGCAGACGAGCCGCTTCTGATTTCCCGAACCCTCGACGAGAATGGAACCGCGATGCCGGCAGAAGTTCGCAAACGCCCGAAGCTCGCCATCCTCGCCGCGGATCAGAAAGGCTGGGCCGCCGGGCGTCTCGATCGCTCGGAAGTCGCCAGGATCGGGCAAGCTGTCTTCGCGACCGACGAAGAACCAGTGCTTCAGGAAAACATCGCGTCGCTCGGCGGCGAACACAGCGGGATCTGTATAGAAACCGGCTGGCATTGAGCGCGCTGTCGCGATGGGAGCCGACGCCTGAGCGAGTTCCTCTCGGGGTAACGAGGTGCTGGCATCGTCATCGGTCACCGCGCAGTCTCCATGCGTCCTAACCCTGTGAGCGTCGCATGATCCGGGGCCAAGCGCCTATAGGGAACGTCCGACAGAAACTGCTGGCCATCGCCCGGGTGCTCGTGGCTTCGTTGTGGTCAGAGCGCGACGGATGGTTGGAACGCGATGTGATGAGACGAACAGACGACGCGGTTCTGGCTATTGCGATCAGCATCGCCGCGCTCGTTCTGTTCGATCTGATGGGCCTCATCATCAAGTACTTGTCCCCGGTCTACAGCGCCGCTGAGCTGTCGGCTTATCGAAACGTGTTTGGCTTGCTCCCCAGCGCTCTCGCCCTGTGGACAAGCGCGGCGTGGCGCGATAGCGGCGGCAGCTTGCATTTGCGGCAGTGGCGCCTGGCGGTCTGGCGCGGCGTCGCCGTCACCTTTGCTCAACTGTTGTTCTATCTCTCGCTGGGGTTGATGGCGTTCGCCACTGCGACGACGATCTCTTATTCGACCGCTCTGTTTACGACGGCCCTCGCCGTGCCGATCCTGGGAGAGCGCGTCGGCGCGGTGCGCTGGTCGGCCGTCGCGATCGGCTTCATCGGCGTTCTGCTGATCACCAAGCCGGGCGCAGACACGTTTTCGTGGCACATGCTGCTTCCGGTCGGCGCAGCCGCGCTCTACGCGTTTACCGGCGTCACGGCGCGTCTGATCGACCCCGACGTGCCGACGCCGCTTTTCAATCTCTATTCCTCGGCTGTCGCAGCGGTCGGCTCGGTCGCGCTCGCCACAGCGCTTGGCGGCTTCACCCCGATCGTCAGCCTTTCGGATTTCTTATTGATCGTTTTGATGGGCGCCTTCGGCGGTTGCGCCGTGCTCTGCCTGATCATCGCCTATCGAATGACCGAGCCAAGCAATCTCGCGCCCTTCAATTATTTCGGCATCCCGATCGCTTTTAGCTTGGGTTGGATCTTCTTTGGCGAGGCGCCGGTTGAGGACTTGTTTCCAGGCGCGTTGCTGATCGTCTTCGGCGGACTGATGATCGTCTATCGAGAGCGCAGACTGCGTTACTCCGCGTCGCAAAAGACAACGCCGCTTCACGCGTCATCCGCAAACGGCGGCCCCTACGCGACGGACAACGACCAGAGCGACAGACGATGATGGATGATCGGACGAGACGAGTGACATGCCGCATGCGACCACCTCAGTGAGCACCGACCCGCGCGCCGTCGCCATGCTGCTGATGGTCGTCAGCTCGGTCTGCATCAGCTTCGGCGGCCTTGTGTTGCGCAGCATGGAGACCAGCGACGCCTGGCAGATCAACTTTTTCCGAGCCCTGGCGCTGCTCGCGGCGATCTCCTTGATCATGATCCTGCGCCACCGAGACAGGACGCTCGCGGAGGTCAGAAAGATCGGCGCTCCGGGTTTGCTGGGCGGCGCATGCCTGGCGCTGGCCGGCATGGCGTTTCTTCAAGCGATCACCAACACGACAGTCGCGAACACCCTGTTCACGCTCAGCGCGATCCCCTTCATCACGGCGGCGTTGGCCTGGCTGCTCCTCCGCGAGCCGCTCGGTCGCGCGACGCTGGCGACCATGGTCGCCGCCGCGATCGGCGTCGGCGTGATGATGATCGAGGGCGTCGGGGTCGGGTCCAGCTACGGCAACCTGATGGCGCTCGTCACCGCGATCTGTTTTTCAGGCTTTGCGATCATCGTTCGCAGGAACCGGCAGATCGACATGCTGCCGACTTTGATCGTCTCAGGCGTCATCATTCTCATCGTGTCCGGCGTTTGGCGGTGGGGTCGGTTCGACCTTTCCACGCAGGACATTCTGCTGTGCTTCTTGTTGGGCGGAGTGCTGTCGGGATTTGCAAACGCGTTGTTCGTCGCGGCGTCGCGCCATCTCGCTGCGGCGGAGCTTACCCTTTTCATGCTTCTTGAATTTGCGCTCGGCCCGATCTGGGTCTGGCTATTCGTCAACGAGATCCCGACAGAGCTTACTCTTGTCGGCGGCGCGATCGTTATCTTCGCAGTCGCGCTTCGCGCCGTCCTCGAATTGAGATCCTCTTCGCGCCTGAAGCGGGGGCGGCCCAGTCCGATGTGACGGCGTTTGGGCCGGTCCTCCTCCGGCAAGCTGCGACTGTCATCAGCGACGCAGCTCTGACAGACTTGCATTCGATGACTTCAGATCTGAACGGAACAGCCGACATGACGCAAACGCTCTCTCCGCAAGCCGAGAAAGACCCGCTGCTTCAGCCGTTCCAACTGAAAGCGCTCACGCTGCGCAACCGCATCATGTCGACGGCGCACGCTTGCGGGCTCGGCGACGAAAGCCACATGCCCGGCGAGACCTACCAACGCTACCATCTCGAGAAAGCCAGGGGCGGTTTGGCGCTGACGATGTTCGGCGGTTCGTCCTATGTGGCGAATGACTCGCTCTGGGCGTCGGGGCAGCTGAACATGGCGACCGACGACGTCATTCCGCACCTGCGGCAGTTCGCCGAACGCATTCATGACGAAGGCGCCGCGCTGATGATCCAGATCACGCATTTGGGTCGGCGGGCGGAGGCGCTCACCCAGAACTGGGCGCCGGCGATCGCTCCCTCCGCCATTCGAGAGATCGGTCACAGAGCGATCCCCAGAGAGATGACCGAAGACGACGTTCAAAGGGTCGTTCGCCAGCTCGGCGAAGCGGCTCGCCGCGCGCAGGCCGGGGGTCTCGACGGGGTCGAGATCATGGCGCACGGCCATCTCGTCGGGCAGTTCCTGTCGCCGGCGACCAATAAACGCTCGGATCGCTACGGCGGCAGTCTCGAAAATCGCTGCCGGTTCGCCCTCATGGTCTTCGAAGAGGTCAGGCGAAACGTCGGAGACGCCTTCATCTTCGGCCTACGTTTCGGGGTCGATGAAAGCGCCAGCGGAGGTTCGGACTTTGATGAAAGCGTGAGGATCGCCCAGCTGTTCGAGCGCGAAGGCCATCTCGACTTTATCAACGCGAACTGCGGGCGGATCGACACTGAACTGGGCCTCGCGACGGAATGCATGCCAGGCATGTCGATGCCGCTCGCCCCATGGCTGACCCAAGTCGCGCGGTTCAAACGCGAGATCGCTCTACCGGTGTTTCATGCGGCGAAGATCGCAGACATCGCCACGGCGCGGCATGCGATCCGCGAAGGGCTGCTTGATATGGTCGCGATGACGCGCGCCCATATCGCCGATCCGTACATTGTCGACAAGATCGCGCGCGGCGAGGAAAACCGGATCCGACCCTGCGTCGGCGCCTCCGTCTGCATGGGAGAGAACAGGCCCACCTGTCTTCACAATCAGGCTGCGGGGCGCGAACGGCGCTGGCCGCAGCGCATCCAGACGACCTCTGGACCGACGCGCAAGATCGTTGTTGTCGGCGGCGGTCCAGCTGGGCTGGAAGCGGCTCGGATCTCGGCGGAACGCGGCCACGAGATCGTGCTTTTTGAGGCGGGCAATGCGCTCGGCGGGCAGCTTCGCCTGGCGACGGGAACCGATTGGCGCAAGGACCTTCACAGCATCATTGACTGGCGTGCGAACGAACTTGACGCGCTTGGCGTCGACGTCAGGCTCAACACGCTGGTCGAGGACGAAACCGTGCGCGCTGAAGCGCCCGATGTGATCATCATTGCGACCGGAGGCGTGCCCAGCAGCGGGTGGGTCGAGGGCGCGGAGCTGTGCACGGACCCTTGGGATGTTCTGACCGGAGCCGTGCGGCCCGCCGGCCGCGTGCTGCTTTATGACGGCTCGGGGCGGCATGCGGGCCCAAGCCTCGCGATGCGCCTCGTCGGCGACGCGACGTCGCTCGACTACGTCATGGTCGACGACGTCCTTGCCAAGGAGCTCGCATACGCCGAGCGCGTCATCTGGCGAAAGTCGTTCGCGGAACACGGCATCCACCCGGTTTCCGAGCACACGTTGGTTTCGGTTCGCCGCGCGGGCAATGCGCTGGAAGCCGTGATGGTGAGCGAACTGACGGGCGAGATCTCCGTTTTCGAAGCGGACATGATGATCAGCGAATTTGGCACCATCCCGGTCGAGGATGTTTTTCAGAGTTTGCAAAGCCACGCCAGCAACCGCGGCGAGACCGACATGGACGCCCTCTTCGCCGGCGATCCTCAGCCTTGCCTGGAGAAGCCGGGTCCGAGCCTTTTCAGAATCGGCGACGCCGTCGCAAGCCGCAACGCGGCCGCCGCGATGTACGATGCGCTCAGGCTCTGCAGCCCGATGTGAGGCCTCGCCCCGGCGGATGCCGCAAACTGTTCAGTCCCACGCGTTTCGCCGAACCAATAGGCTGGCTTCCGCCCGCAAGGCGCAAAAGACGTGAAAGATGGGAACTGGACCGCTGCAGGGATGGAGCTTGGCGCTGATGCAAGGCGCCAAGCTCTGTGGGCGCGGACAGGAACGGAACGTCCCATCCGACGCGCGAAGCGACTAGTTGCGACGCTTTCGGTCGCCGCCCGTCGTCAGCGGGTTCGTGCGGGGCGCCATGTACCGAATCAGGTTCCGCACGCTGCGGGTGAACGCTTCGTTTGTCGGGTTCGCAAGCGTGTCCGAGATCAGGCGCGCCTCCGTCACCGTCTTGTCGCCGTGGCAGAAGGCTGCGTACAACACGTCGCTCCGACCGCCGGCCGAGGCTTCCCCTTCGCACGCATCGCCGCCTGCGGCGCCTCCGAAGACCAAAACCAAGCGTGAGAGCTCTCTGGTTTCAGACGTCGAGGGCAAGGCGACAAAGTCGGGCCGTCCCAGATACGCAGGCGTATCGAGAGCGTCGGCGACCACCTGGCTGTCGACCGGCGCACCGATGATTTCGACCGGACCATCTCCGGCCAGCGCCCGACGCACGTCGCCCGAGTCGTACGCGGTGGTCAGCAAGCGTGAATGCGCACGTTCAAAAGCGTCCGCAGTGGCCACGGTCGTCGCGAAAGCGAGCGCGGCGATAGCAATCATCTTCATCAACACGTCCTCTTCGGTGCCCCTGTACGTATTCGCGCCAGCCGATCGCTTGGATCGTCAGCGCGCGAAATCGTGAACAAAAAACCTGTCTTTTTTAGGATCAGGCGGACGCGCCTAGCGACCGGCCGAGACGCCTCTGCGGCGACGAAGACCTCAGACGCCCTCCATCCCCGCCATCAGCGCTTCGCCGTCGCGAGGCATCCAGCTCTTTGCCTCGCCGGCGTATTCCTCCCCGGGCGCGCCACGGACCGTCGTCCGCCACATCAATCGCGGATATCGGTCCGCCGCGTACCAGGTGGCGCAGTGCAACAGGCATCGATTGTCCGCGATCACAAGGTCTCCGGCGGCCCATTCGTGGGTATAGACGAAGCGCGCCTGCGTCGCATGCCGCAGCAGCTGCTCGAGAAGATCCGCGCCGGCGCCGTCCGGGCCTGTTTCGAGACCCACGATCGGACCCTCGACGAAGTCCATCTGCTGCGGCTGGCAAAGGTAAAGCGCCGGCCGGTGGGTTGCGGGATGACGTCTTACAAGCGGCTGCCGAACGGGGCGCTGATGCGGCAAAAGCGGCTTCGGCGTGACGCCCGCCTGCACATCTTCGGGGCTGCGTCCAATCCAACGTGGCGCGTGGATCCCGTCCAGATCGCAAAGGCGCGTTTTCGTGTCGGCGTCGAGCGCCTCGAACGCCGCCGAACAATCCGCAAAAAGGGTTTGTCCCTGATCCGGCGGCGGGGTGACCACACCGAACAGCAGCGTCACGTCTGGCGGCGGCCGTCGGTAACTCTGGTCGGTATGCCAGTTCGACTGTTGAGGATGGCTGACCACGAGAGCGCCATCAGGCGTTCGGCTCGGGCTGGGCAGCGGCGGCGGCGGATGACCAACCGGCGGTTCGTTCGACAGAACCATCAGCTCGGGAACGCTCTCATGAAAGAACCGATCGCTCGTAAGCGTCTGGCGGACATTCTCGACCTCGGGTCCGAAGATCTCCGAGATCCTGACGAGGAGATCGGGAGCCTCGCGCAGATCTTCGAGACCCCGGACCAGCAACAGTCCGCCGGCACGGTGAAACTGCTCGACGATCTCTTCGCGCGCCTCAAGGATCGCGCCGACCTTTTCAGAGATCGACGACCCCGACACGGAAAGCCGCGCGCCGAACGGCGAAGGCTCCTCACGCGATTGAGCGGCGTCGCGCAGCTCATCGAACCGAATTTCGGCTTCGCCCATTTCGCGTCTCCTTCGCACTGTGCAGACAGGAAACGATCCCAGGGCCGCGATCCACCGTCTACATCGTCGGCGCAGATCGTCTACGCCCTACTCGCTCCATAGTAGAGCGTAACGACGTGCTCGGCCTCTGCAAAAAAGAGCCATCTCTCAAGCACCGCGCCCACGCCGACGGAGACCGCCGCCAACAGATAAAGCGCCGTGACGGCGACGCCGAAGGTGCTCGCCAAGACGATCGCAGCGGCTGGCGCGGCGAAAAGCGCAATCAGAGAGAACTGACGAAGCTTCAGGGCGTGTTTCCGGGCGACTTGGTAGCCCATTTCGCGCATGACGAAGTTCGGACGCGTATGTGGCGGGTCGAGGGGGCGGACGCCGCCCGCCTGAGCTCCGACCGACACGGCGCTCAAGCCCAACGCCATCTCGACAGTGTAACGTCCGGGGTCGGCATCGATCCTGCGCCAATACAGCGCCTTCAATGCGGCGGCGCCGCCGAGGCCGATCAAAGACAGCATCGCAGCCCAAATGGGCGATTGACCAAACGCCGCCAGAAAGAACGCGAGCAAGACCGCTCCGCTGGCGGCGGCCAGACCAAGATAGACGACGGGAACCAGCCCGAGATTCCATTGTCGGATAGTGCGAAGCGACGCGTAGATCATGCCGGTGCAGTAGACCGTCACGACAGCGCCCACCGCTGCAAGCAGCGCGAGCGGCGCGGTCCACGCCGTCTCACCACCCAGCAGCCAGATCAACGCAAGAAAGCCGGACGGCGCATACGTCGCGACCGCGGCGACGCCCTCCCGCGAAAGCCACGAGCTGCGCCACTGCGAGAACGCGCGAAACGCCCTTTCCGGGTGACCAAGGTGGAACGTCGACGCCAACAAGCCAACGGTCACCAGGATCAGCGAGACGGCCATCGCCGTGAACTCGAACCAGCGGCTATCAGGACCTGCGCCGAAGATATGGATCAGGCTGACCCAGAACATCAGACCATAGCCTGCGCCCGACGCCGTTGTGAAAAGAATGACTGAATAGGCCGGGTGCATGTCAGGCCTCCGACCGAGAAAGGGCCTGGTCGATCCAGGCGAAGAAACCTTCGACCTTCGAGCCGTCAGGCTGAGCGATCGCCGCCTCGAGGATGGGCGCCGCCGGAGTGTCGACCACCTCGGCCGGCGAGCGAGGCGGCAGATACTTGTTCACGGGTTTGTAGCCAAACTCTTCCAGGAGATCGAACCCGCCACGTTCGGCGACGGACTGGGAGACGGCGCTCGCGGGATCGCCGAGATCGCCGAATGCACGCGCGCCGGTGGGACATGCGCGCACACAGGCGGGGACGCGGTCTTCCTCCGCCAGCGTCTCGTTGTAGATACGGTCGACGCAGAGCGTGCATTTCTTCATCACGCCGTCGTCGTAGTCGTATTCGCGCGCGCCATAGGGACAAGCCCAGGAGCACAGCTTGCACCCAATGCACGTGTCCGGGTTCACCAGAACGATCCCATCGACTTCGCGCTTATACGAGGCGCCGGTCGGGCATACGGTGACGCAGTCAGGCTCCTCGCAATGCAGGCACGATCGGGGGAAGTGCACCGTACGAGAACCGGCCCCCTCCCCGACCTCGTAGGAATGGATGCGGTTGAGCCAGGCGCCAGAGGGATCAGCGCCGTAAGCGTCATGATCCGTCAGCGGCGCGCTGTACCCGCCGGTGTTCCACTCCTTGCAGCTTGTCGCGCAGGCCTGACAGCCGACGCAAATGTCGAGGTCGATGACCAGACCCAGCTTCTTTTCGGTCTTTTCCGGCAGCGTCGTCACCGCGCCGCCTCCCGAAACTGAGCGCCGTAGGCCACGACCTTGGGCGATCGAGGCAAACCGCCGGTCGCCGTCGCTTCAAAGCGAGGCTGGGTTTCGCCGGTCTCGACCTGTTCGGCTTTCTCGATCGAAACCCGAAGATCGAACCAAGCCGCTTGACCGGTGATCGGGTCGGAATTCGAGTAGCGATAAGACGCGCAAGCCAAAGCGAGAAGCAACCACAAAACCTAGATAAAACGAAAACAAAAATATAAAA
>CALDSD010000100.1 GCA_937911325.1 uncultured Neomegalonema sp. | reverse complement strand
CAGTTCATCGGGAACCCGAGACAGCGTCTTGAGATCGTCGACAACTCTGAGGAGACCAGTCAGCGTACGACTGCGTGCGCCGCCAGATCTTCGGAAATTTTCGTTATTTTTTAGAGATCTAGGCTGCCGCCCGTTTAATTGAGTACGCTTCTGCCTACCCTCCGACCTTTGTTCGGTGTCGAGCTGGGCAGATGCCGTCGTCCCAAAAGCTCGCGACGAACCGCAATGACGCGAAAAAAGCACCGGACCAAAATCTGACGCCGGAAAGGTCGTGAGCCGTCTGAACGCGATCCGCCATGGGATCCTCAGTTCACGTATCATAGGCGATGGCGAAGAGACGGAAGCGTCCTTGAAGTTGCTCGATCAACTGAGGTCAGACTTTGGTCCCAAGTGCGCCATCGAGAGTGCTCTTGTTGAAAAGCTGGCGCTCACATTGTGGCGGAACTGACGCTTGGTCGAAGCGGAGACGGCAGAGCTGTCCTCTGCTCGCAAACAAGCAATGTCCGCTGGCGCGCCCTATCCGGGTTGTCCGGGGCCTAAGTTAGCGCCCAGCGAGTTTCGTGGCGATGATCAACGAACCGTGCGCCGACGCTTCGCTGCGCAAAGCTCAGACTTGTGCGCGGCGGATCGTGGCGCGCCGCGTGGCGGCAGAGCACGAAGACCGGAAGACGCAGCCTCAACGTTCTGAAAACACTCAGCAGTTAAGCGCTTGCGAATGATCGCCACCGAGCGGATTTGCGCTTGTTTTCTTTGGAAAGGGTTGACGCCAACGGTTTCAGCAGGTCGCTCTGGTGACCTAGGTGTCTATCATTGGCCAATGAATGCAATCCGATAAGGGACAAGTTGAGACTAAGGGTCTTGCGACTGGTTTTAGCGACGAGCTTTCGCGCGCGGCCGTGCTCGTTATCGACGATGAGCCGGGCATGCGGAATTTCCTGTCAAAGGTGTTGTCGGAAACCTGCGCCAAGGTCGACGTCGCCAAGGATACGCGACACGCGTCTTTGCTATTGGATGAAAACGCGTATGACGTGATCGTCCTCGACAACATCATGCCCGACAAGACCGGGCTGGAATGGTTGGCCGAGCAACGACAAATTGGGCTTTTCAGCGATGCGATCCTGATTACGGCGCACGCGGACCTGGATACCGCGATCAGTGCGATCCGCGCCGGCGCGAGCGACTTCTTGCTTAAGCCATTTCGCTCGAACCAGGTTCTCAACTCGATCGCCCACAGCCTCGACCGCGCGCGTTTGAGACGCCAGAACTCCGTTCTGCGTCATGAGCTTGAAGTCGGCAGAGACATTCCCAGGCATCGCGATGCACTGCTCGGCGCCTCTGTCGAGATCCAAAATGTGCGACAGGCGATTGAGAGAGCGGCGCTCTCGCCCGCCCATGTCGTCCTTCGCGGAGAGGTTGGAACAGGCAAGCAGGTCGCCGCCCGCATGCTGCACGCCGCGTCGCCGAACGCCAATAACCCGTTTGTCTGGCTGCAATGCCACGGCATGTCCGAACAAGTCTTTCAAGAGCGTCTGTTCGGGCAATTAGAAGCTCAAGCGGACGGGTCGTTCTCCGATCGAGAAGGGATGCTCCTCAGCGCCGCGGGCGGCACGCTTTTCCTCGAGGACGTGGAGATGCTGTCTCCGGGCTGCCAGCATCTGCTCGCAGAACTTCTCAGCACAGGACGCTTTAGCCCATTAGGCGCAAGCCGCAGCGTTGAACTCGACATGCGCATAGTCAGCTCCACGACGCGTCCGCTCGGCGACATCTCGGAGGAGCGCGCGTTCCGGGCTGATCTGTTCTACCTGTTGACGGTGATCGAAATCGTCTTGCCGCCGTTGCGGGAACGGCCCGATGACGTCATCGAGTTGACGACCTTCTTCACCCAGAGCCTCGCGCGGCAGATGGGGGTCGATCTCCCCGAGTTGACTCCGCTTGCAAGACGGCGGCTCCTGTCGCACAGCTGGCCCGGCAATGTCATGGAGTTGCGCAACACGGTCGAGCGGGCGCTGATCCACAATGACTTCGAGGGCGCGCTCAACGCGAAATCGACGCCTATGGGCGCCGAAACCCTGGCGGTCGTCGAACAGCGACATATCCTCGGCGTCCTGGAGGCCTGCAACGGCAACCGCGCAGAAGCGGCTCGCAGGCTCGGCGTGGCGCGCAAGACCATCGATCGAAAATGCCAGAGCTGGGGGCTCTAAGCGGATGCGCTCGGTTCGTCTCCGCCTTCTCGTCATCGCGCTCGCGCCACTGATCGTACTGCTCCCGTTTCTGCTCGGCGTCACGATGCTGCGGCTTATCAATCGCTACGACGATCTACTGATCGCCAAGGTTGCCAGCGATCTTCGCGTTGCCGAACAGTACTTTGGGCGGATCGAGGCGACGCAAGCGGCCGAGGTGGCGGCATTGGCGGAATCCGTCCGCTTCGTCGCAGCGCGGGCCCAGGGCGCTGACGCTCTTGAACAACTTCTCGAGCGCGAGCGCATCGCGTTGGAGCTGGACTTCCTCGTTTGGGGGGCGATGTCGGACGACGAGCTGCCCAAAGCAGCGCGCGACGTCGCCGCGGCTGCAAAACCCGAAGCGCCGAGCGCTCATCTGATCTTGCTCGAGGGCGAAGAGCTCGAGCGATTGTCCGAGCCTTTGGCGGCGCGGGCGGCCATCCCGCTCGTTCCGACGGAAGCGGCCCGTCATATCGAGCGCAACGTGGAGAGCCGCGGAATGGTCATCTTGGCCGCGCACCGATCTGACGATAGCGACTCGGTATTGATGGGCGGCCGCCTGCTGAACCGGAATCTCGACGTCATCGACACTATGAATGCGCTGATCTACCGAGACGAAGCAGGCGAGATCGCACGGGCGGGCACCACAACACTGTTCCTCGACGATGTTCGCATTTCCACGAATGTCCGGCTGTTCGAAGGATCGAGAGCTCTCGGCACACGTGTCTCGGAGGTCGTCTGGCGGCAGGTGATGGAGACCGGCGAGACCTGGCTGGACCGGGCCTTCGTCGTGAACGACTGGTATATCTCCGGCTATGTTCCGCTCACCGACATTTCCGGTCAGAGGATCGGGATGCTCTACACCGGGTTTCTCGAGGCGCCGTTCAAGGCGCAGCGCAATGCTACGATCGTCACGCTCGTTATCGCTTTCCTTGCGGTGATCGGACTTTCGGTTCCGATGTTTCTCTGGCTGGCCAGGGGCATCTTCTCGCCATTGGAGAAGATGACCGCGGCGATGGCGCGAGCGGAGGCGGGTGTTCTGGACGCACGTATCGGTCCAGTCGCCGAGCAGAGTGAAATCGGAGCGGTGGCGCGCCATCTGGACCGTCTGCTTGATCAGGTGCAAGAACGCGACGCCGAACTGCGCGACTACGCTGATAACCTCAACGATTTGGTCGAGCAACGCACCCAAGAATTGAAGGAAGCCAACCGAAAGCTCGAGACGACATTCGCTCAGCTCGTCATGTCGGAAAAGCTCGCCTCGGTCGGCGAGATCACTGCCGGCGTGGCTCATGAGATCAACAATCCGGTGGCCGTGATTCAGGGCAATCTCGAGGTCATCCAGATGGGCTTGACCTCGGAGCAGCGGTTGGACCTCAAGACCGAGCTAGATCTCATCGATGCGCAAGCGCGCCGGATCAACATAATCGTCGGCAAACTGCTGAATTTCACACGTCCCGACGAGATGTCGGATCTGACGACGCTGGTGGATGCGGCCGAGGTCGTCGAGGATGCGCTGATCCTTGTCGCGCCCGACCTGCGCAAGCACACAATCGAGACCGAGGTCAGCCATACGCCGAGCCCAAAGTTTCTGTTCGTTGAAACCGAGCTTCAGCAAGTCATCGTGAACCTCGTCATCAACGCGACGCAAGCGATGGAAACCGAGGGAACTCTTACCATCCGAACGGGTCCCTCGGTGCGAGACGGCGTGTTGGGTGCGGAGATTACCGTAAAAGATACAGGGCCCGGGATCCCACAGGACAAGATCGACAATGTGTTCGATCCATTCATGACAACGAAGCCTGGTTCCGGCTCCGGGCTCGGCTTGTCGATCAGCCAAACCTTGGTGACACGCGTCGGTGGATTGATCAGCGTTGGCAGCAAAACTGGTGAGGGCGCGACATTTTACGTTTGGTTTCCTGCCGCGGACAATTCGTCTGCCGAAAGCCCTTGAGTCGCCGAATAAGTGGACATTTTGTCTCTAAAGCCAGTCGTGCGCAGTTGAATTCCGTGTCTTTATGACCTTGCTGCGCCGCGGCATTAATCGTCTAACATACTGATAAGAAACAAATTTAATATTGACGGATCCAATTTCCAACCCAAACTCTCGGAATTAGGAGCACGATTACCGAATGCCTCGCTCGCAAATGCGGTCCGATCGCTTAGGGAAGTTGCCGAAGATCGGAGAGGAGGGTTTCGAGAGTTCCTGACAGCGGCTGTTCCTCGTTTCAAACACTGGACCGAAGGAAGCCGCAAAATACACTCTGAACAGGCGGGCCGGTTACCGAACCCTTGCCCTCTGCAACGACTTGCGGCCAGCCGAAAGTCGTTAGCCGAGCATAGGATCGTTTTCCAGCAGCACGCGGCCAATCCATGCCAACAGAAGCATGCGGGTCGAGTTGTCGCTGAGTTCAGTTGACGTAACCATGGGAGGAAAGACATGAGACAACGATCTCTTGCTTGTGGTTTGGCGATGGCCATAGCCACAACGACCACTTTTTCCGCTTTGACGTTGCCCACCAGCGCAACAGCGGACGAGGTTCAGTATTTCCCTGTCGCAAGTAGTCGTGTCGGACCATACTCGGCGATGGGCACTGGATACTATGGTGCTCAGATCGATTACATGAACTATGTAAACATGAACGGCGGCGTTAACGGCGTCATGTTGACGTGGCAGGAGTGCGAGACTGAGTATAACGCCGTTAAGACGGTCGAATGCTATCAACGTCTGCTTGAAAAAGACGGTCAGCGGATCGTCGTATTCGACACGCTGGGCACTCCTGGCGCCTACGCCGTGATCAACCGCATGGCCGAAGACGAAGTTGTGCTCGCCCAGTATGGTTATGGCAGAACGGAGGTCGCTGACGGGTGAGTTTGGCCCTGGGTCTTGAACGCCGTCAGTCATTACTGGTCACAGATCGTCGTGAAATTGAAGTTCATGGCGGAACAGGAAGGCGGCATCCCCAACATGAAGGGGAAGAAGATCGTCCATATGCACATCGATAGCGCATATGGCCGGGAGCCATTGCCTGCGATGCGCCAGATCGCCGAGGACTGGGGCGTCACGCTAGTTGAGATCTCGATCCCGCCCCCGGGCCTCGAGCAGCAATCGCAGTGGCTCCAAGTCCGCCGTGAACAGCCCGACTGGGTGACTTTCTGGGGCGCCGGATCGGGCATGAACTCCACTGGCATGACCAACGCTGCCCGCGTGGGCTTCCCGCGGGAGCGGCTGGTTTATGTTACCTTCGGCGCGGCCGAGGAAGACATGAACCCAGCCGGTGACGCCGCCGTCGGCACCTATGCGATGGCCAATGCATTGCCGGGTCAAGACTTCCCGCTGGTCCAAGCGATTAAGGAGCAGGTCTACGGCGCCGGCAAGGGCAACCTGGCTGATGAAAGCCGGGTCGGGTCGGTGTATTGGAACCGAGGACTTGGGGCCGCCGTCATGTGGATCGAGGCCATGCGGATTGCGCAGGAGATGCACGGTAAAGTTGGGAAAGCTGTAACCGGGGCTGAGTTCCGCGACGGCTATGAAGCGCTCAACATGACCGAAGAGCGTCTCGACGAAATCGGCATCAAGGGCATGGTCGCACCGTTCGCGATCTCATGTGAAAATCACGAAGGCGCAGGCAAGTTCGCGATGATGCAGTGGGATGGCGAGAAGTTCGTCCAGGTCACAGGGTGGGAAGCCCCACTGGAGCCTGGCTACATTCGCCAGCTGGTGGAGGACTCGGCCGCAAAGTTCGCGAGCGAGAACAACGTCACCCCGAAGGCGTGCAATTAAGCGCAATGCAACGCTGAAAGACGGCGGGTTCTGACGACCTCTGGCCAGAATGAGCCCGCCGCCAACAGGAGCCGTCTTCAAGGCGGCTCCCCTTCCCGTACGAGTAACGACGCCATGGCGGACCAACAATGAGCACAAGCCCGGACAACATCTTGGAAATCTCGGACGTGGAGGTGGTCTATGACAGCGTGATCGCGGCGCTTCATGACGTGTCGCTCGCGGTGCCGCGCGGCAAGATCGTGGCGCTTCTGGGCGGCAACGGAGCGGGCAAAAGCACAACGTTGAAGGCGATTTCGACCATGCTGGCGTCGGAACGCGGCAAGGTTACGCGCGGCGCGATCACCTATGACGGCGTCGCCGTGAAAAACCAGACACCCGCCGAAATGGTGGGCCACGGTCTGGTTCAGGTGCTGGAGGGCAGACGCTGCTTCGGCCACCTGACCGTCGAGGAGAACATCATCGCCGGCGCCTATTCCCGGAAGCTTTCCAAGGCCGATATCAAGGCCGAGCTCGAGAAGGTGTATGGCTATTTCAAGCGCCTCCGCGAGCGGCGCAAGAGCCAGGCGGGCTACACATCTGGCGGCGAACAGCAGATGGTCGCAGTGGCCCGCGCTATGATGGCGAAGCCAAAGATGCTGCTTTTGGATGAGCCCTCCATGGGCCTCGCCCCGCAATTGGTCGCCGAGATCTTCAATATCGTCCAAGAGCTGAACAAGAAAGAAGGCGTCAGCATCCTACTGGCTGAGCAGAACACCAACGTGGCGCTTCGCAATGCAGACTACGGTTACATTATCGAGACCGGCCACGTGATGCTGCATGGCGCCGCGGACGAGCTGATGAATGATGACAAGGTGAAGGAACTCTACCTCGGCATCTCGAAAGAAGGCCGTAAGAATTTCCGGGACGTGCTCCGCGAAGAAAGCGCGTCCCATGCCGACTTGCATCACCACTGATCAAGCGAAGACGAGGGAGACGGGATGCAAGAACGAAACTTCCCGATCGGCGCGCCGATCCTTGAAGTCAAAAACATTTCGCTGAGCTTCGGCGGCGTGAAGGCGATCACCGACAGCTCGTTTTCGGTGCTGCAGCATGAAGTTCGAGCAATTATCGGCCCTAACGGCGCCGGAAAAAGCTCGATGCTCAATTGCATCAACGGGATCTACAAACCTCAAGAAGGCCAGATAAAGTTCAAAGGCGAGGTATTGGAGAAGAACAATCCAAACCTGATCGCCCAGAAGGGCTTGTCGAGGACCTTCCAGAACCTCGCGCTCTTCAAGCGGATGTCGGTGCTCGACAACATTCTGGTCGGCCGCAAGCTGCATATGACTGCGAACTTCCTGCAGGTCGCATTTCAGACGCCGCAGGCCCGTGAGGAGGAGCGCGTGAACCGCGAGCGTTGCGAGGAGATCGTCGAATTTCTCGAGATCGAAGATATCAAAGATACGCCTGTCGGTAAGCTGCCCTACGGACTGCAGAAGAAGGTCGAACTCGGCCGGGCGCTGGCGACCGAGGCGGACATTCTACTGCTCGACGAGCCCATGGCCGGCATGAATGTCGAAGAAAAGCGGGAAATGTGCCGCTTCATTCTGAAGGTGAACGACGAACTGGGCACCACGATGGTGCTGATCGAACACGACATGGGCGTCGTCATGGACATTTCAGACAACGTCGTCGTGCTCGACTACGGCAAAATCATTGCTGACGGGCCGCCCGAAGAAGTTCGGGTCAATCAGGAAGTCATCGACGCCTACCTTGGAGTAGCACATGACTGAGATTCTCTTCTTCATCGAGGTCGTGGTCGCCGGGCTCTTGGCAGGCACGATGTACTCGCTCGTCGCCTTGGGCTTCGTGCTCATCTACAAGGCGTCGTCGACCTTCAACTTCGCCCAAGGCGCTATGGTGTTCTTCGCCGTGCTGTCCTTTGTGGGTTTCATGGAGCTGGGCCTGCCCTTCGTTTTGGCCTTTTTCGTCACCATTCTGCTGATGGGCGTGGTCGGCTTCTTCACGGAAAGGCTCGTTCTGCAGCCGCTCATGAACGAAAGTGAAGACACCGTTCTCATGGCGACGATCGGGCTCGGCTTTGTGCTGGAGGGCTTGGCTCAGGCGGCTTGGGGCGTCGAGGTTCGGCGGCTCGATTTGGGCATCGGCGACTTTCCGATCCCCTGGATCATCGAAAGCACCGGCCTCTTCATTAGCGCGCTCGATCTGACGGCAGGCCTTGTCGCGGCGACGATGATCATCGGCCTGGCGCTGTTGTTCAAGTACACGAAAATGGGTCTTGGCCTGCGCGCCGTGGCGGATGACCCGGGCGCGGCCAGCTCGATCGGCATTCCTCTTCCCAGCATCATGCTGATGGTCTGGACGGCGGCTGGCGTTGTCGCTCTGGTCGCAGGAATGATGTGGGGCGCGCGCGCCGGCGTCCAGTTCGCCCTCGTTGATCTGGCGCTGAAGGCGCTTCCCGTTCTGATCATCGGCGGGTTCTCGTCTATCCCCGGCGCGATCGTCGGCGGTTTGATCATTGGCGCTTCGGAGAAAGTCCTGGAGGTTTACGTGGGCCCATTTTTCGGAGGCGGCATCGAGGTTTGGGCGCCCTTCGTCCTAGCCATCTTCTTCCTGCTTTGGCGGCCTGAGGGCCTCTTCGGCGAAAAAATCATCAGACGGGTGTGAGGGCGCGACATGACATCGAAACCCGTATTCATGAGCTTTTCGAAGGGTGATATCATCAACTTGATCGTGATGATGGGGATTGGCCTCGCTGTCATCCCACTCGTCGTGCAGTCGGACTATTGGTACTCCTCGATTTTGATCCCGTGGCTTTGCCTGTCCCTGGCAGCGGTTGGACAGCAGATCGTCATGGGTTATGCTGGGCAACTGGCGCTGGGCGCGGCTGGCTTCATGGCGGCAGGTGCTTTCGCTCTGTTCAACCTGGAACTCCGTCTTCCGTACATCCCGTTCCCGGTCAATCTGATGCTGTCTGGTTTGGTCGCAGCCGCGTTCGGCGTCCTGTTCGGTCTGCCCAGCCTGCGGGTCCGGGGCATCTACCTGATGGTCGCGACGCTCGCTTCACAGTTCTTCATCATCTGGATGATCGACAAGTTCGGCTGGTTCAAGAACTACGACACCTCGGGCATCATCACCGCACAGGACATCGTGATTTTCGGCAAACCCTTCACATCGCCCTTGGAGATGTACTTGGTGGTGCTGGTGGTCGTGACGGTGCTGACGATCCTGGCGATCAACATGACCCGGGGCAGTCCAGGTCGGAACTGGATGGCCGTGCGCGACATGGACATCGCCGCCGAATCCATGGGGATCTCCCTTCTTCGGACCAAGCTGCAGGCCTTCGCGATCAGCGCTTTCTTCTGCGGCGTCGCGGGCGCGCTGTTCGCTTTCACTTACTTGAAGTCGATGGAGCCTGTGGCCTTCGACATCAAGCTCTCGTTCCGAATCCTCTTCATGGTCATTCTCGGTGGGCTTGGCACGATCAGTGGGGCCTTTATCGGCGCCGCATTCATTCTCCTGTTCCCTGTCGTCCTGAACACCCTGGGCAACGAGGTCTTCCACGGCATGGTGGACGCCACGATCATCTCGTCGATCGAGCTGGTTGTCTTCGGCGTTCTCATCATCGTCTTCATGATCTATGAGCCGCTCGGTATGGCGAAGCTCTGGGAAAACCTCACGCAGAAGTTTCGCGTGAGTTCGGCGCCAAAGACAAAGGCTCAGCTTGGCCGTAAGCAGGAGACATAGACGTCCGCTAGTCTTCGAGACCCATTGCCTGGCCCGTCCATCCGCATCGCATTCAGCGCCGAACCGATATGCGGATGGACGGGCGGGCGAAACCAGCCAGCCTCATAACACTTCGCTCAGCGCCAACGCCAAGGCGTGTCGCATGCAACCCGGCCGCCTCTTCGAGCGATAGCTATCGTGACGGCGAGATATTGCGCGGCTGCGACATCCGCCCCGAGATGGTGATTGTCCGGGGCGGGAGCTTCGCCATAGGCTCGCCGGAGAACGAGCCGGATCGCTATGACTAGGAAGGCCCTTATCCGCTTGTCTCGATCCCGCGTTTCGCGGTCGGGACGTACCCGGTTACCTTCGCGGAATGGGATGCGTGCGCGGCGGAGGGCGGCCCTTCCTATTGCGGTTCGGTCGCCGTGTTCTCGTCCGAGCTTTCAACTGGGGCGAGTTCGGTCCCGGTCTCGACTTCTTCGGGCTCGACCTGTCGCGATACGAAAGAGTCAGGCGTTGGATCTTCGGCCTCCTTGGACTCGGGCGGCAAAACCGTCCCGAGTAAATAGATAGCGTAGATGAACACCCCTGCGCCGACCAGGACGCCGCCTGCCACCAACGCGCCGGACAGCATCTGACCGAAAACGTCGAAGAACAGGTTGCTGCGGTTGAACTCTCCGTCGTTGTACGGGCTTTTATAAGGTACTTTCATTCTCGCTCTCGCTTCAATCCGGCGGCGCGTAGCCGTGATCTTGGGCCCAGACATACCAATTGTCGACGACCGTTCCCGACAACAGAATGCCGATGCCGCCGGTGATCGGCGTCAGGATCGCAAACCACCACGCCCAACGGTGGATGCCCTCCATCGTCGCGTTGAAACCCATCGTCCAGCGCCAAAATAGCGCCGCACGCTCGCTTGCTGTTCCCCGATCGACGATCTGCTCCAGTTCGCGGTCGCCGCCCAACCGAGTGACGGCCATGATCGTCGCTCCATGCATCGCGAAGAGCAGCGCAGAACCGTAGAGGAAGACGATCGAAAGCGCGTGGAACGGGTTGTAGAACAGGTTGCCGTAAATCACCGAGAACCCGAGCGTCCAGTCGAGATGGCTGAAGATCCCGTAAGGCACGGCCTCGGACCAGCTGCCCATCAGAACCGGGCGGATCAGCCCGAGAACCAGGAAGAGCCAGATCGCGGCGCCAAACGCCCAGAAGACGTGCTTGCCCATCTTGAGCTGGGCCGCCAGAACATAGGACCGCGCCCACCACGAAAGGACCGAGACGAGCAGGAAGAAACTCGCGATAAGCCACATCCCGCCCTCATTGAGCGGCGGCATACCGAGACCATACTCCTCGGGCGGCGGATCGAGCGAGAAGTAGAAGAGGTCTCGCATGAACACGGCTGGATTGTACCCGGCCTGCGCCCAGAAACTGGCGCCGACAAGCAGGAACCAGATGGCGCCTGTCGCCAACCCGATAACGCCGAACGAGCCCAGATAAATCGGTCCGAGTTGCGCATTCCCAAGCCAGCCAAGCAGGCTTGAAAAGCTGGTCGAGGTTGTCCTCTCATTCACGTCAGCTTGTTCGACCATCCCCATCTCGGGCGGTCCTTTGACCTGAATCTGAGTGAAAATGTTCTGATACTCAGCCATTGACCCCTCCCTCGATATCGACCCAGAAGGGCAATTCGACATACCAGAACCACCAGTCGCTCCAGGCGTCGAACCAGATTGTTCCGGAAATCAAGATACAGACGGCCGACCAGAACCCGGCATTGAGCGCGAGCAACAGCCCAAGCCTGTGGATCCCGAGCGGGCCAACCGAGTATCCGATGAAGTCCCGGAAGAACGTGTCTTCATGGTCAGGTGTGCGAATTTCTTCGCCTTTTTCCGGATTGGCGGCCGACAAGATAAGCGAGCCATGAAGCGCCAGCGCCAAGGTCGTCGTGAAGAAGAACGACACGGCGAGCATATGGGCGGGGTTATAGTGGAAGTTCCCGTAGGCGTATCCGACGTTGTTCACCCAATCCAGATGGGACCATATCCCATACGGAAAGCCGTGCGCCCACGCTCCCATCAGTATCGGGCGGATGACGACAAGGCTGGTATAGGCGAAAATCGCGACGCCGAACGCGATCGGAACATGATAGCCGATTCCGAGTTTTCGGCAGATCTCTACTTCGCGGAAAGCCCAACTGATAAAGGCGCCATGCGCGCAGATCGTTATCAGCTGCCAGAGTCCGCCTTCGGCGAGCGGCGCAACACCCAGGCCGACCTCGATTTCTGGTGGCTCTATCGAAATCAACCACGGGTTCCACGTATCGCCGAGAGAGGCGCCGTAAAAAATCAGAATGGCGCCTAGCGCCGCAAAGAAGAAAGTGGTCACTCCGAAGAAGCCGACATAAAACGGGCCAATCCAGAAGTCGAAGAGATCACCTCCGATTAAGGTTCCACCTCGGACGCGGTACTTTCTTTCGAACGATAGCAGCGCCATTGCGCAAAGCCTCCACGTTCGACGAGCAGCGCGAGGCGCATGCCGTCTGTGTCCTCATCAATGGTTTTCGTCGGTCGGTCGTCTTAAACGTCCGCAATGTCCGCGGACCTTCGACGGCGCCGTCTGCGAGCTTTGCGTCAGATAGGAAATGGGATGGGATGCCCAACTCGGTCAGACGCGAGACCGCTTCGCTGCCTGGCGTGGAGCCGATAGCGACTCCTTAGCTTGGGGGCTAATATGTACAGTCAATATGACAGTAAAAATGTCAACTAAAATGTACAGATCGGCGCGCGCTCCGCAGCGCTCACGGGCCTGGAGGCCTCCCCCTCGATGCTCTCAAAACCGCTCACCGAGCGTCGAGGATCCGCTGAAAGGCCGCGATATTGTCATCGCCGAAACTAGCCAACTCGGTTTCTCTCGCGGTCGACGGGTCGAAGATCGAAAGCCGCCCGCCCTCGCGCATGCGCAAATGGACCGGCCCGTCCAGGCTGGCTCCAGAGCGGCGCCTTTCGCGGCGAATGACGCGATCGATGGTCGAAATGAAAATTGCTTCGCCGGGCCCGTATCTCAGGATGACGTCGCCTTGCGCGTCGGTGACCAGCGCCGCGCCATTGATCTGGCCGGTGAGATGGAAGACCTGCTCCGATACAATTGGCCCGCGCAGCGGTTGCGCCTCGAGCGGGCGATCGGTCAACCGCGCCGCCGTTGTCAGCGCTAGCACCGTCAGCACCAACAAGAGAACAAGACGCATCATCATGCGTGAGACCGCGTCGTTTGGATTGTGACGTATCCGAGCTGCGTTCGCCATTTTTAGCACCCCGCTAGAGTTTCGGCTTTGGCGACACGCTCGAGCCTGACGGGCCAAGATGGTCTGTGAGACCGCCAGATGAAACTTCCTGGGTGGGTGCATAGCGAAGCGTGCCGCCATGGCGCCTAGTGCAATGAACAGCGAGCATCGCCTATGTTGCGAAGCGGAGTGGCCGACTTTGACGTCTTCCCGAACCGCTTGTCCGATTCTCGTACGTCTTGAGATCCAAGACTGTCAACACGATTTGAAGTGTTGACTGCGAAGACTCCAGACGACTTCGCCAAATCCTGGCTCGACGACGAAATCAATCTGAAGCGAGAGTTTCTTCGACTGTGGCGATCAATTGTTTCACAGCGCTCGCTTGTGAGCCCACCGACCAAGACACTCCCGAGGAAATCCGCCGCGCGCTAACTTGAGACGCGAACCACCCCGATGGCGCCCGCCACACGCCGCCCTTGGACGCCACGATGCGAGCCACGCGAAGCTTCAGTTGGCCCGGTCTGGAAGCGGCGTCAAAGCGATCGGCTTTGTTGGTCTGCTTCTGCTCCGCAACCGCCGTCGCCGCGTGGACCTGAGTGTCGGCTCTCGATCGCTGAGCGGACACAGTGGCCCTCGAGACGCGCTGACAGCAACATCCCAAGAGCGGACCCAGAACCAGTTCCCGGCACCGCGACACTTGCCTTCGACAACTTCGTGAACATGCTGATGTCTGTTTACCCCAAGCTTATCGTCCGATCTCTATGAGACTTGTCAGTTCCGCCGACCGATTCACCGCGTTCACTGGCAGGTTCTTTGCACGCCGCCAGCTTCGGGACCGCCGAACCGTGGAAACGTGAGAAAATGCAGTATCTTCTTCGCTTCTACCTTGCTTCGTTGGTCGTCTGTTTTCACATGCTTCCCGATGTTTTTCCGGCGTCTGGACGCATGGCCGTGTTCGGGTTTTACACGATCTCCGGCTACGTCATTACTATGGCGCTTCAGCAGACTTACTATACGCTACCGGACGGGCGCTGGAGATTTGTAAAGAACCGCTTCTATCGTCTGTATCCCTCGTTCATAGCCGCTTCGCTCCTCGGTCTGGCCCTCGCCGTCGCAACGCCGCAGGCGGCCAGCGCGATCAATGGCTCGATCCAACTTCCGGACTTCGCCGAGGCGTCCCTCTGGGAAATGCAGTGCTTCGTTTCGAACTTCGTTCTTTTCGGGATTCACACGCCGTTTCACTACGAACAGCCGTTCTACAGCCGATGCGAAATCCGATATGCGCCGGAGACATGGAGTACCAACATCGAGCTCTACTTTTACGCGTTCATGTTGCTGGTCGGCTCAAGATCGCGCGCCTCCATTAGTTTCTGGCTGGCGGCCTCGTTGCTTGGAGTGCTTGTGATCATCCTGACGGTCATCGCAGGACGCCTTGGGTGGGTCGAGCTGATGGAGATCACACCCTATAGCATGTGGTACTACTCTGTGCTCGGCATTTCATTGCCGTTCAGTCTCGGCGCCGCCGTGTTCTTTTATCGCGAGCGCCTAAACCAGTTTCTTTCGCTTGGGCCAACGTTTCGCATCGCAATAACCCTTTTGGTCATCGCGCTTCCTTTGATTCCCTGGCCTTACCTTTCGCCGCTCATCGAAAGCGGACGTCCGATTTATCATTGGGGATACGCGCTGGTCGTAGCGGCATGCCTGGCTTGCTACAGCGACACCGTTCGCTCGAAATCGATCCGGTTTCTCGGCGACCTGTCCTACCCGTTGTTTCTAATCCACTGGCAATGCGCGATCATTGTCAGCTTGCTGTTCGGACTTCAGTCGAACACGCCAGAGCTTTTGATCGCCGCGTTCCTTCTCGCCTGCCTGGTCTCCACCCTCGTTGTGATGCTGATCGACGAGCCTTTGAAATCCATTCGCGCCAAGAACCGGGGACGTTCATTAGACGCGACGCTGGAGGGCAAAACGACAAAGCGCGTTGATCACGTAGCCGTTGGGAGCGCCCCCGCCCCGCCAAGCTTTCAGAGTACTCGCAACACCTCTTCAGAATAGAGCCCACAGAAATAACTCTTATATCAGTAGAAAAATGGGATTAATGAAATATTAATCAAACAAATTAACTATAAAACCCTCTCAAAAAACCTAAAAAACCTAGACAAATACAATCCGTTGTTTTAATTTATTCACAATATATTTGGTGGTACAGGTGCGAACTATGCGATACACCCGGCGCTTATTTCTGATAGTGGGGCTCGGCGCGGTCGCGACCTCACTCGGCGTCGTCGCGTATGAAACAGGCGCAACGAAGCATAAGCTTTTGACCGATCCAGACGGCGAGAACTTCATCTACCGGAACGGTGTGATTACGAAGGTGGGTTGATGATCTACGACTTCGATTATTTAAATTCTCAATCGCTTCCACCGGTCGCCATTATTGGCTCGGGACCGGCTGGCGTCAGCCTTTCAAAAACCTTGGCGCAGCACGGCATCCCTAACCTGATACTTGAGGCGGGCGGCTTCGACTGGAGTGATGAGCTGCAGGAGACATGTCGCGGCGAAGTAGTCGGCGACGAGTACTGGGAGCTGGAATTCAGCCGGCTGAAGTACTTCGGGGGATCAAGCAACCACTGGACCGGGTTCTGCCGGCCTCTGGACTCGGTGGACTTCGCGCGCCGCGACGACCTCGAAGATCACATCGGTTGGCCAATACAAAAGTCGGATCTCGATCCGTTTCAGAGCGACGCCAACGAAATTTTAGAGCTGCCCAGCGTGAAGGAAAGGAACGTTGATAAAGACTTGAAGGAGGTCGAGTTTGCGAAAAGCCCGCCGGTCAACTTCGCAGAAAAGTACCGCACCTTCTTCGAGACCTCGGATCTCTCGCACCTCTGCTTGAACGCCAACGTCTTGTCGCTCACCGCAGAGAACGGCCGCGTGGTTTCAATAGAAGTCTCCAATCTAGCGAAAGATACTATTAGCGTCCGCCCCAAGACAGTCGTGCTGTGCATGGGGGGCATCGAGAATTCAAGGCTTCTGCTCTGGTCGAACGAAGTCTCCCCCGAGCCGATCGTGCAGCGCGCCGAAACGCTTGGGAAGTACTGGATGGATCACCCGCACAACATCGGCGGGCATGTAGAGTTCACGCATTCGGTGGGTGAGTTCTCCTTCCCGTGGAGCTACTCATTCTTCGCGCCAACCGAAGAGGCGATGCGGCGCTATCAGATTCTGAATGCGTGCGTCCGAGTGCGTTATGGGCGGGAAGGCGCGTCGCAGCGCGGAATCAAGGACTTCGCGCGAGCCGCCATCTGTAAAAGCCGTCTGCTGAGCGACGTAGTGGAGGAAACCTACGGCAAGGGCCTAACCTGCGGGACGGAGATCGAACTCGTTTGGGAACAGCAGGCGCGCGCCGAAAATCGCATCGAGCTTTCTCGAACCAAGACCGATGGTTTTGGCGTCCCGAGACCCTTATTGTACTGGGAGAAGAGTCCGCTGGATTATCGCACCGCAAAGGTCGCGATGGAGCTCTTAGGGCGGCATTTGGCCGGTACCGGCCACGGATGGGTCCGCTCCTTTGACCACATCATCGAAGCGAAGAGCCATCCCGTGCAAGGGTGGATGGCCGGACATCACCATATGGGCGGTACGCGCATGGCCGAGCGCCAGGAGGTTGGGGTCGTCGACGCCAATTTGAAGGTTTTCGGCATGGACAACACCTACGTATTGGGTTCGTCCGTCTTTCCCACCGCCGGCCACGCGAACCCGACCTACACGATCGTGCAGCTCGCCGTGCGATTGGGCCGCCACCTGGCGCTTCGACCGTCCTAATCGTAACCGTCGCCGCAGTTTTGGGGCGGACTAACCCTCTGGAAACGTCTCCGAGATCTTCCGTCGGCCAAGAAGACGAAGTGCAAGATTTCGTCCGCCGCGCAGGACCGGGTATAGGACCGCTGAGAGACGTTAGTTACGGAACACGTAGAAATGGAGTTTGTTGAGCGCGGTCGCCGGCCCAGTGAGTAAGGCCAACGCGTTAACCGCGTCGCCGCCTGTCCGCCAAACCCCGTGGATCCGCACCGCCATACCGTCGTCTAGATCGAAGCGCCGCCGCGCCCAAACCGCAAGTTCGTGATCCGAGCGCGCGTCGATTAAATCCACGGATCCGGCGACCTCGCGAAGTCTCAGCATCGCGACGTAGCGTTTACAGAACGGACAATCACCGTCGTAGACGACGGCGACTTGATCGCGCTCCGCCGCAGGCTCCGCCTGCTTGATGGAATCAGCGAGTTCCTGCAGCGCCATCACCATCGCCTTTCACCCAGAACGGTTCCGTAACGGTTCGCGCAACGACCCGGCGCTCGAACGCGCCCTCTTTCCAGTCGAGACAAACCGTTTCAACTTGATAATAGTATCCCGCGATCTGTTTTAAATCGGCGCCCTGGAACTTTTTGAAGAACCACGGCATCGAAAAGTGGTCGTGGGGAAACAGTGTGTAGTGGAGCCCCTCGCCCCTATCTAGCCGATCCATCGCCCAGTTGTGACGTGCGGTGACGAAGCTCCGGACGGCGCGAACGTCGAAGTCCACTTTCGCATCCTCGCGTTCGACCGGGATTGCGCAGTCCTCGCCAAGGCGCATAAGCTCGACCCTTCCAACCTGACCCCAAGCATAGGTGTCAGCCTGTTGTGAAAGCTCGATCAACTTCGGCGGCGGCTTGTGCGCGTCGAAGGGCGCCGCGGTCGGTTGATCGCGGAACCAACGATTATAGAAGAGGTATGAGGATTCCCGGAAGTAGGTCGGTGGAACCCGGGCTTCGGAGCCGTCATCGAACATGGCGATGATCTGCGTATCGCGGACCTGTCGGTTATCGTACCAAGCCAACATGACGGTATGGAAGATCACATGCCCGATGATCGTCGCGACGACGCCTGCGATCAGCGCCGGCCGCGGCGCCAGATCCTTGGGCATTTTCGATATCGACCACAGCAGCAAAGCGTTCAGCACGATCCAGTGGAAGAACAGCGCGCCAGTCAGCAAAAAGATCGAAACGTGCATGATGTCGAAAAAGACGATCCACACCATCATTAGCTGTTTTCGCAGGAAGGCGAGGAAACAGAAAAACTGGGCGAACAGCACCACTGTGTTGGACAAGACGTAACCGTTGTCCATGAGGGTATAGAGCGTGCCGAAGAGCGGATTAGAAAATGAGAGTGGCGCTGCCCCAAGATTATACCCACCCAGCATCAAGTACTGAGTTTTGTTTTCGAGCAGCCAAGAGACCGCGCCTCCGTCGAGCACGATCTTGCCGTAGCCGGACAGAAAGTAGTTTCCGAAGTGCATGCCGAGCGCGATACACATGACCGTCAGGTAATAGAGCGCCAGGTTTTGCTCGTTCGACAGACTATCTGCGAGCGACCCATCGGCGAACCTGCGCACGGCCAGCCTGGCGATCGCGAACGCGATTAACGCGACGACGATCAGCACAATGGTGTCGTTGAGAACAATGTAGTGGTTCGTGCCTGGCATGCCGCCGGACATCGCAGTCACGAGCCGTTTCTGGATCAAAAGCACTGCAGCCGGGACGAGCGCAAAGGACGGTCGAAAAATGGAAAGCGCCGTGGCGATAGCCACCACGAACGCCGAGACCGCGGCGACTGGCGCGACGCCATCGTAGACTTCTTGATAAACGATCGGAAAATCGTAGCCCAACCAAAGGGAGTTGAGCCCGAGCAGCACGCTCGATCCGGCAAGCGTAATCCTTAGGTACGGCGCTTCGCTCGGGTAACGAACCCATGCGAAGGCGCAGGCCGCCAGGCAACCGACGACGAACGCCGGCGTGATTAACTCTGGAAAATTGGTAACGACATAGCCCACAGACCCGACAATGAGCCGCACCGAGACGACTGAGATCGCGATGCAAGCCGAGAGAATTGCGAAAACAATCGTGGTACGTGAAACTCCCAGGTAGGAAGTGGGTTCCGGCTGTACGGTTCGCATGGCATCCCCGTTCTTCAAATCGATCGCTGCAGAAACCCGCCCCGCCGCACACAGCCCTTTGGATGCGCGTTCATCGGAATTCTCCTCTCTGCACCGGTCGATCAGGCAATTCTCACGCCATCGTTAAATTACGCGCAAATTAAGAAAGACACTCCCAGAATTCTCTTTTTGGCATATTTTGGGGCGCACATGCTATGGGCAAATTCAAAATGGATCAGTATTGGACCAGTATGTGTAGATCAGTGAATTGGGAGTCCTGGTCCTGGATATAGCCGCGCCGCACGGGTTCGGGGCTTCGATTTGCTTGAAGCTTGACCGGTCTGTCATCCGGTCGTCGCTCGCCATCTCCAGTTCGTTCTTAAGTCGCACAGAGGCTTGCGCGGGCTTCATAGCACCCAAGCACGCGCGAACATGCTGAACAAAAAACCAGAAGTCGCCATGTAGACGCATCGTGACTCGGGAAGAGCCTCACACCGTCTTTCGCCCGAGGATATGTCTCGCACGACGGCCAAACATTGCCGATTGCAGCCGGCCGAATGTCCGTTCCTGCCCCATAGCGGTCATCGGTTCACATACATCTATGGTCTGCTTTCGATCTCGAGGCGGAAGCAAAAGGGGAGGGGAGACTGTTTTGCTGCGGACCCCATGCACCCCTGGCAGTTCATCGGGAACCCGAGACAGCGTCTTGAGATCGTCGACAACTCTGAGGAGATCAGTCAGCATACGACTGCGTGCGCCGCTATTTTACAGCGCTAGAGCACCGTAGTTCACAACGATCAGAGCTGGCGAGGCGGCTGTATTCCTATGGTCCTCCCGACCTCTTGGGGTGAGACCGGCAAGCCGAATCGAGGCGACCTGGCCCGGCCTCTTGGAGGTCGCTGTCTTGCTCGTCGGACGTGCTTTTCAGCCGACCACGGCGCCTGCGGTGATCAGATCTTCGATTTCATCGTCGCCAAGACCAAGCTCACGCAAAACCTCGGCGTTGTGTTCCCCCAGAAGAGGCGCGGCGGCGGCGACCTTTCCAGGCGTTTCCGAGAACTTCACCGGCAGGCCGATCGACTGTACGCGGCCCGCCACCGGATGGTCTGTCGTGGGAACCATATCCCGAGCGATCGTGTGCGGATCGGTCTGCATCTCAGCAATGTCATGCACAGGGCCTGCGGGAAAGCCGCCGTTCTCCAGAAGCGCGAGCCAATCGGTCGAGGAACGTGTCCGAAAGATCGCATTGAGCTCGGCCTCTAGTTCTTGTCGATGCGCCATCCGGTCGGCGTTCGTGCGGAAGCGTGCGTCTTCCCCCAACGGTCCGGCGTCGATCAAGCGGATCAGTCGCTCCCAATTGGTCTGATTGGCGGCTCCGAGCGTGATCCAGCCGTCGGCGGTTTCGAAGGCTTGATACGGCGCGTTCAGCGGGTGCGCGGAGCCCATCGGTTCCGGAGAGGCGCCCGTTGCAAAGGTGATCGCCGATTGCCAATAGGTGTGCGTGATCGCCGCTTCGTAGAGCGACGTATCGATCATCTGCCCCTGGCCGGTCGCGGTTCGGTTATGCAGAGCTGCGCACACGCCCATCGCCGCCAGTATGCCGGCGGTGATGTCCGAAACCGGCGGGCCGACCTTTACCGGAGGCCGTCCCAGCGCCTCTCCAGTGATCGACATCAACCCCGCCATGCCCTGCGCGATCAGATCAAAGCCGCCCCGGTCGGCGTAGGGACCTGTGCGCCCGAAACCCGAGATCGCGACATAGATCAGCCCAGGGTTTTCGGCGCGCAGGCTTTCATAACCAAGGCCGAGCTTTTCCATGGTGTCGCGGCGGTAGTTCTCGATAACGACATCCGCGCCCCGCAGCAGTTGGCGCAGCAGGTCGCGCCCGGCGTCCTGTTTCAGATCGAGCGCCACGCCGCGTTTGTTGCGGTTCATCATCAAGAAGGCGGCGCTCTCGCCGTTCACTGTCGGCGGCGTCATCCGTCGACTGTCGTCGCCGCTGGGCTTTTCGACTTTCACGACATCTGCGCCCATGTCCGCCAGCATCATTCCGCAGACCGGTCCCGCCATGATATGCGCCAGTTCGATAACGCGGACCCCGTTCAACGGACCGAAGGCGTCGTCGTTGGTTTCTGTCATGTCTTCACCCAAAGGAGGCTGACAAAGGCGGGCGCGGCCGACGTTGGTCTGGAACTACCGATAGAAATACTCCACCAGGAACATCGGAATGGACGGCACATAAGTGCAGATCATCAGCACGGTCAGCAGCACCAGAACGAACCAGATGTTGACCTTGCTGACTTCCCAGATATTGGCCCGCGCCACGGCGCAACTTGTAATCAGCACGCTGGCCACCGGGGGCGTCTGCTGTCCGATCGCCAGGTTGAGCGTCACGACCAGACCAAAGTGAACCGGGTCGATCCCGACCGCCTGAATGAGCGGGATCACGATCGGCACGACCAGGATGATCGCGGCCGCCGAATGGAGGAAGAAGCCCACAACCAGGAAGAAGAAGTTCAGGATCAGCAGGATAACCCATTTGTTGTCGGTGATCCCGAGCATCCACTCGGCCATCTGCTGCGGGTATTGGGCGCGGGTCAGAAAGCCCCCCATCAGCACCGACGCGGCGACCAGCACCATCACGACTGCGGTCTGCATGCCGCCGTCGAGCATCGCGCGACGCAGATGCGCGAAGTCCATCTGCCGATACCAAGCGCCGACGCCCAGAGCCGCCAGCACTGCGAGGCCCGCCGCTTCGGTCGCGGTCACATACCCGCCGAAGATGCCCCCGAGGATGATCACCGGAAGCGCGAACGCCGGCAGAGCGTCGACAAAGGTTTCCCGCAGACGCTTGGTGTTGAACGCCTCTTCCGTCGGCAGATTGTAGCGTCGCGCGAACATATAGGCGACGAACATCAAGCCGGCGGCGCCCAGCAGCCCCGGCACGACGCCCGCGACAAACAACTCCTCGATCGAGGCGTTGGCGGACGTTCCATACAGGATCATCGGGATCGAGGGCGGGATTATGATCGCCAGCGACGCGCTCGACGAGGTGACCGCGGCGGCGAACGGACCCGAGTAACCGCGCTTTTTCATCTGCGGGATCAGGATCGAACCGAGGGCTGCGACATCGGCGACAGCGGATCCGGAGATCTCCGCGAAGAACAACGAGACGCCGATATTGACCATCGCCAGGCCGCCGCGGACGAAACCGATGAGCGCCGAGACAAAGTTGATCAAACGGTCGGTGATGCCGCCCGCGTTCATGATCGCCCCAGCGAGAACAAACATCGGAATCGCGATCAGCGAAAATTTGGTCGACCCGTCATACATGTCGAGCGCCACTGTCACGAGGGCGCCCACGCCCTCGGTCAGGAGCAGACCAAGAACGGCCGATACGGCCAGCGCCACGGCGATCGGCACGTTGAGACAGATCATCGCGAGCAATGCGACGAAGATCAGCAGGATCAGCATGTCAGCGGTCTCCTCGTGCGGCGTTCGTCTTGCCATCGCCGGCCTGGGCGGCTTCGGCGGCATGTTCGGCCTCGGTCCGCTGCATTTCTTCGCGGCTTGCTGCGTGGGTCTCGGCTGCTTTCTCCATTTCCGACTCGACCTCTTCCTCGATTTCCGCGTGCTCGAGAGAGATGCCTGCCGCAGTCTTCGTCCAGTACTCTGGCAGGCTGAGAAGCGCGCACACGATAAAGAGCACAGCGCCGATCGGAATAACGGATTGCGTGAACTGGACAGGAACCCAGGTGAGCGACACCAGATACTCGCCTTGCAGCACCTCGAGCACGGTCATGCCGGCCCACGCCATCAGCACGAAGAAGCCGATCGTGACAGCCTCTGCGAACGCGAGCGCATACATTCGAGTGGGCATGGGGATCGATAAAAGCACACTGTCAAAGCCAATGTGCCGGCGTTTCAAAGCGGCCAGCGCAGCGCCGTAATAGGTGATCCAGGACAGCTGGATCGCAGCGACTTCGTCATACCAACTCAGAGAGTTGCCCGAGAGCCGGTAAAGAACCGCTACGATCACCACGACCGTGAGCGAGATCATCAGGAGAATCGTCGCCCATTCGAGGACGACCTCCAAAAAACGACGGAGGGTGTCGGCCATCGGAACCGCCTAACAGCGAAGTCGGAATGTGCCCGCCCCGAGGCGTCGGCGCGTCGGGGCGGAAGAGGGTGCGAACGTCCGAACGGGTCCGGGAGAGCCCCGAACCCTCGGATGCGTTTAGCTGCCGTCAGCCAGCGACTGCACGGTGTCGATCAGCTCCTGACCGCCGTCCACCGTCGCGGCGAACTCGTCATAGATCGGCTTTGAAGCTTCGATGAACGCGGCCTTGTCAGCCTCGTTGACTTCGACGCCGGCCGACTTGATCACGTCCAGCAGTTCGACTTCGAGATCGGCAGCCTTCTGGTAGACGGTCTCCTGCGAGCTGTCGCCGCACGCCTGCAGCCCGGCCTGGATGTCGGCGGGCCAGGAGTTCCATGTCTTATCCGAGACAAGAACATAGGCTGGCGTGTAGACGTGGCCGGTGATCGAGAGGTACTTCTGCACCTCCTGGAACTTCGCGCTGGCGATCTGCGCGTATGGGTTCTCCTGTCCGTCGATGACGTTGGTCTTCAGCGCGGTGAACACCTCTGAGAACGCCATCGGCGTCGGGTTGGCGCCGTAGAGCTGGAACATCTTCACCCGCCACGCGCCCTTTGGAGTGCGGAGCTTCACGCCCGCCAGATCCTCCGGCTTGTTGACCGGACGCACGTTGTTGGTGATGTGCCGGAAGCCGTTCTCGAAATAGGTGACGATCCGGTAGCCTTTGCTTTGGGCTGCGGCTTGGAACGTGTCGCCCAGCTCGGCTTGCACTCGCTTCATGTGCTCGCGGTCCTGGATGATGTACGGCATCTCGAACACGCCGAATGTGTCGTCCACCGATGACATGACGGACGACGGCAATGCGAAGTCGACCTGACCGAGCTTCAGTTTCTGCAGAAGCTCCTTGTCCTTGCCGAGCTGGCTGGCGCCGAAGGTCTGAACCTCGACTTTGCCGCCCATCGAGCCGTTCACGCACTCTGCGAACGTATTGACGCTGGCCTCAAAGAGCGAGCCTGGCTGGCCGACATGACCGAATTTGAGGGTCACGTCCGCGGCGTAAGCCGACCCGGCCATCAAGGCCGCTGTCGCCACGCCAACCGTGAGTTTCCAGATTTTCATAGCGTTTACTCCCGTGGTTGAACTTCGCCCGGTGAGCCCGGGTCTAAAATTACTCCGCCGCGATCCGGTCGACGCCGGATTCTGATAGATAGTCCATTGCTGCTTGAGCGCCTCCTTTCTGATGCGGAACGCCTGCAGCGCCGAGACCCATCTCGACGCCGCACAGCGTTCCCATCAGCATGAGATCGTTGAAATCGCCCAGATGTCCGATCCGAAAGACGCGATCAGCGACTTTTGAAAGACCGTTGCCCAGCGACAGGTCGCACCGCTCAAGCGTCGCCTTTCGGAAGGCGTCCGCAGAATGCCCTTCCGGCATCATAACGGCGGTCAAAACCCCGCTCTCGTGGCCTTGTGTGTTGCAAAGCACCTCAAGCCCCCAGGCCCGCACCGCAGCGCGCGTGGCCGCGGCGTGTCGCGCATGGCGAGCGAAGACGTTTTCAAGACCTTCTTCGTGGAGCATGTCGATTGCTTCGTTAAGGCCATAGAGCATGTTCGTCGCGGGCGTGTAAGGGAAGTAGCCCTTCTCGTTGAGCATGATCATCTCGTCCCATGCCCAGTAGGACTTCGGCAGCGTCGCCGACTTCGAGACCTGGATCGCTTTCGGGCTGAGCGCGTTGAACGATAGTCCCGGAGGCAGCATCAAGCCTTTCTGGCTTCCGGTCACGGTCACGTCCACGCCCCACGCGTCGTGCTCGTACGGGATCGATGCAAGGCCGGAGATCGTGTCGACCATCAACAAGGCCGGGTGGCCGGCGGCGTCGATCGCCTGGCGAACGGACTGGATCGGGCTCACCGAGCCGGTGGAAGTCTCATTGTGCACGACGCAGACCGCTTTGATCTCATGCGACGCGTCTTCGCGCAGCCGGGTCTCGATCCGCTCGGGGTCCGCGCCCGAGCGCCAGTCGCCTTCGATGAACTCAGGCGTGATCCCGAGCCTCTCCGCCAGCTTCTTCCAAAGGGTGGCGAAGTGACCGGTTTCGAACATCAGCACCCGGTCTCCTGGCGAGAGGGTGTTGACCAGCGCCGCTTCCCAAGCGCCGGTGCCCGACGCCGGATAGATCACCACCGGATGTTCGGTCTTGAAGATCGACTGCATTCCGCGGAGCGCCTTCAAGCCGACATCGGCGAAGTCGGGGCCGCGGTGGTCCATCACCGCGTTATCCATTGCTCGTAGAATACGATCGGGAGTGTTGCTGGGACCTGGGATTTGCAGAAAGTGACGGCCGGCCTTGCGCATCGTTTGGTTTCCTCCCCCGCATCGCGATCTCATCGTGAGATCGGGTGCATCGCGTGCGGACGTCTTTCGTCTGGACACGAAATCTGCACAACGTATTCTGTATACAGAATTTAGATTCGCAGGAATGTCAATGGACACGTTCAGCGCCGTCGAGCTGGATCTTGAAAGGAAGTTGAGCCGTGCGATCGAAGGCGACGTGCGGTTCGACGCGTTCGAGCGTGGACGCTATGCGACAGATGCTTCGTTCTACCAGATCATGCCCAAAGGCGTTGTGACGCCGAAGTCGATGGCCGATGTGATAGCCGCCATCGAGATCGCTCGGGAGGAGGGTGTTTCGATCCTGCCCCGCGGCGGCGGAACCTCGCAATGCGGGCAGACCGTAAACGAGGGGATCGTGCTGGACCTCTCCAAGCATCTCAATGCGCTGGTGGAGCTTGACGTCGAGAACCGAACCGCAGTGGTCGAGCCCGGCCTCGTGCTGGATCATCTCAACGCCCTGCTGAAACCGCACGGACTTTGGTATCCGGTCGATGTCTCCACCGCGTCGCGCGCGACGCTCGGCGGCATGACCGCTAACAACTCCTGCGGCTCCCGTTCGATCCGATACGGCTCTTCGCGAGACAATGTGCTGGCGATCGACGCGGTCTTGGCGGATGGGACGCGCGCCACTTTCGGAGAAACCGATCCCTCGGTCCTTGGGAACGGGCCGGCGGACGCGTTGATCCGCCAGATGCTCGATCTCGGCTCGCGGGAGGCCGAGGAAATCGCAGCGCGCTTCCCGAATGTCGCGCGCCGTGTGGGCGGGTACAACATCGATGCGCTTGTCCCGAACGGGAGCCCGCTGAACATGGCGCATATTCTGGTTGGCTCGGAAGGGACGCTCGCCTTTTCGGAGCGGATCAAGATCAAGCTCTCGCCGCTGCCAGGACGGAAGGTGATGGGGGTCTGTCACTTCCCGAGCTTTTACGAAGCGATGGACGCGGCTCAGCATCTGGTCACGCTCGATCCGACCGCGGTGGAGCTCGTCGACGCTACCCTTATCGCGCTCGCCCGAGACATTCCGATCTTTCGACCAATGATCGAAAAGTTCACCCGGGGTCAGCCCAAGGCGCTGCTCATCGTCGAGTTTGCCGAACCGGACATGGACGAAAACCTGCGCCGACTGGCGACCCTTCACGAGATGATGGCTGAGCTCGGTTTCCGCTGGGGCGATGCCGGCAAGAAGGAGGGCGGGGTCGTCGACGCCGTAGAACCCCAGCTCCAGAAAGAGATCACCGAGGTTCGTACGCAGGGCCTCAACATCATGATGTCGATGAAGTCCGAGGGAAAACCTGTGAGCTTCATCGAGGATTGCTGCGTCGAGCTGGAGGATCTCGCCGAATACACCGACCGGCTCATCGGCATCTTCCGGAAACACGGTTCGGAGCCGACCTTCTACGCCCACGCCTCGGTCGGCACCCTGCATGTGCGCCCGGTCCTGAACCTCAAGCAAGAGGCCGGGGTAAAGACGCTCCGCGCGATTGCGGAAGAGACGTTCGAAATGGTCCGCGAGTACAAAGGCTCGCATTCGGGAGAACACGGCGACGGGATCGTGCGGTCGGAGTTTCACGAACCGATGTTCGGCTCTCAGATGGTTGCGGCTTTTGGGGAAGTGAAGCGGCTCTTCGATCCGAAAGGCGTGTTCAATCCGGGGAAGATCGTCGATCCGCCGAAGATGGACGACCGCGCGCTCTTTCGTTTCAAGTCCGACTACGCCGTGCCGGAGATCGAGACGGTCTTTGATTGGCCGGGTTTCGGCGGGGCCGGGCAAGGACTGCAGGGCGCAGTTGAAATGTGCAACAACAACGGCGCCTGCCGGAAAATCTCCGACGGCGTCATGTGCCCCTCGTACCGGGTGACAAAGAACGAGCGCGACCTTGTTCGCGGGCGGGCCAACACGCTGCGCTTGGCGATGTCCGGTCAAATCGGACCAGAAGCGATGACATCGGACGCCATGGCCGAGACGATGAAGCTCTGCGTTTCATGCAAGGGTTGTCGACGCGAATGCCCGACCGGCGTCGACATGGCGAAGATGAAGATCGAGGTGCAAGCGGCGCGGGCAAAGAAGCATGGCGTTCCGTTGCGCGACAAGCTGGTCGCCTATCTCCCTCGATACGCGCCTTACGCGCGGCTGTTCCCGTTCTTCATGAACCTTCGCGACCGCGTGCCGGGCCTCGCTGGGCTCTCCGAAAGCCTGCTCGGTCTGGCCAAGGACCGGACGTTGCCGCAATGGCCGGCGGACGTGTTCTGGCCAGAGCCGACAGCGTCTCTCGACGACGCCGAGGTGATTTTCTTCGCCGACACCTTCAACCGGTATTTCGAGCAAGAGAACCTGCGCGCCGCCCAGGCAGTGCTGAAAAAGGCGGGGCTCAAGGTCGCGCACGCCGAACCGCCGAAGGGGCGCCCGCTCTGTTGTGGACGGACATTCCTTTCCGCCGGCCTCGCGGATCAGGCCCGCGAAGAGATGGCGCGCACTGCGGCTGTGTTGCGTCCGGCGCTTGAGCGCGGGGCCTATGTGGTCGGGCTGGAGCCGTCTTGCATCCTGACCTTCCGCGACGAGGCGCCGGCGCTGCTGGACAACTGGTCCGAGGAGTTGGGCCAGCGCGTGATGCTCTTCGAGGAATACCTCGCCATGAAACTTGAGGAAGGCCTCGACCTTCCGCTGTCGCCGGTCTCCGCCTCCAAAGCGCTGCTGCACGGGCATTGCCACCAGAAGGCGTTTAATCTCGTTGGGCCGATCCAGAAGGTGCTTGCGCGGATCCCGGGCCTCAAGACGGAGCTGATCCCGTCCTCTTGCTGTGGCATGGCTGGCGCATTCGGCTATCAGGTGGAGACGGCCGAGATCAGCCGTGCGATGGGAGAACTGAGTTTGCTGCCGCGGGTGCGGGCGGCGGAGGTCGAGACCATCGTCGTCGCCGATGGCACGTCGTGCCGCCATCAGATCGCCGATGGCGCCAAGCGCGAGGCTGTGCATGTCGCACGGGTGCTCGCCGACTCAATGGGAGCCGGAGGCCGATGATGGATGGGACGGATCACATTGGCCGCGGGACGCTGCATGACGAGCTCGTCGATCGCCTGCGCGACATGATCGTCGAAGGGGACCTTGCCCCTGGCTCGAAGGTGAATGAGCAAAGCTTGTGCGAAAGGTTCGCGGTCTCACGCACGCCCTTGCGCGAGGCGTTGCGCAGTCTCGCCGGCGAAGGGCTTGTCGTTCTCAGACCCCGCAGAGGCGCCGCGATCGCCGAAGTGACCCGCCAGGACCTGGAGGAGGCGTTCCCGATCCTTGGTGCGCTGGAGGCGCTTGCGGGCGAGCTCGCCTGTCAGAAGATCACGGATGCCGAGATTGACCGGGCTCGGGCGCTCCAGGCGCGACTCGTGGCGCATCACCGTGCGGAAGATCTGCAGGGGTACAGCGCGACCAATGCCGAGATCCACCGGCTGATCATGTCGGTGGCGAACAATCCGACGCTGGCGCGGATGCTCAAAAGCCTTGACGGCCGGGTGCGCCGGGCGCGCTACCTGGTGAACATGTCTGGCGCGCGGTGGGCGGCGGCGGTGGCCGAGCACGAAGAGATCTTGGCCGCGCTGGAGGATCGCGACAGCGCACGTTTGGGCGCGGTGCTCAAACTGCATATCGCCAACAAGCTCGCTTCGCTCTGCGAGCAGCTGGAGATCTGACGCCTTTTCGGCTGGGCGTCAGCCGCCGGTATCCGCCGAGTAACCGGCTTTCTCGATTGCATAGACGGCGCAGATCTCATCGTTGCTCGAGGAGTCTCCGGTGACGCCAACCGCGCCGATGATCTCCCCCTCGCGCCGTATCAGAACGCCGCCCGGAACGGGCACGAGCGAACCGTGTGAGAGCGTGTTCATCGCTTGAATGAAGAACGGCTCTTTCTGGGCGCGTTCAAACAGAGCCCGCGAGCCCAGCCCCATGGAGATCGCGCCGCGCGCTTTGCCTTGGGCGATTTCGGGCCGAAGCGTGCTGGTTCCGTCTTCGCGGGCAAGCGCCTTGAGATGCCCGCCGCTGTCCAGCACCGCGACCGTCAGAGGTTTGAGACCCATCTCGTACGCTTTGCTCAGGACGGTCGAGACTATGGTTTGAGCTTCTGAAAGTGAAAGGGGCATGATGGGGGTGCGTCCTGTTTCGATCCGGCTCTGGTTGCGCGCGAGGCCGCAGATCGCAGCCTTTTTGCGCCTCTAAAAGCACTGAGAAGAGCGTCCACTTCAATCCGACGCTGGACTAAATTTCAATGACGTCGACAGAGGTCGCGCCGGGGTGTGCGCGGGGGGTGTGCGCGGCTCAAGGCTCAACGCGTCGTCTGATTGGTCAATAGCTCAGGCAGAAGCCTTCATGACAGCAGCGGCTGAGGGTCGAAACCAGACCACGCCTTTACCGACAAGCTGCTCGTGGCGCCGTCTTGCTTCCAGCGGGACCGCAAATGGACCCGGCGTCACCGATGGTCACCGTTTCCTGACAGGTCGCGCCAGCGCTGTCCTCGACCTCTCGCCCCTTAAGAACACGCACGTTAAGCATTCTCATTCGAGCAAAGTTGGCGCAACAATGTAGCGAGTTGGTTTGATCCGTGGGGAAGCGGCATGGAAGGTTGGAACGGCAATAGCCTGAGTGGGTGCATTTTTGAGCCGGCGCAGATGGATGCGCCGATCATGTCGTTCGCGGCGACGCAGCCGCTTCTGAACGACACCACGTTGCCCGCTTCGGTCGACCTTCGCCAGTACTGCACCCAAGTCGAAGACCAAGGGCGGATCAACAGCTGCACGGCCAATGCCGCAGTCGGCGCGCTGGAGTATCATTATGCGCGTCGCGACGGTTCTGCGCCCGATCTCAGCCGAATGTATGTCTATTACAATACGCGACGTTTGAACGGCACGATCCAGAAAGACGGCGGAGCGCGGATCTCCGAGGCCATGGCCGCTGTTCTGGCATACGGCGCCTGCCGTTCTGAACTGTGGCCCTACGACCCGCAACGGATCGCGATGGAGCCGCCCCAGCAAGCGTATGTGAATGGTCTTGGACACGAAGCCCTGCAATACGCGCGTGTTCCCGGCATCGAGGGCGCCATACGGGCGTTGGCGGCCAATCTGCCTGTCGTCTTCGGGTGCTTCTTGCCAAAGCGTTGCTATGAGGAGGCCGCAACGACCGGGCGGATCCCGGCGACGCGCCCAGACGAGCGCCGCAACCCGCCGAACTTTGGGCACGCGATGCTTCTGGTGGGCTATGATCTCGCGACGAAAGCGCTCCTGGTTCGCAACAGCTGGGGGCCGAACTGGGGCGATGGCGGTTACTGCTGGTTTCCCTTCGAGGAGGCCGCGGCCTCCTCGCCACGCGAGGCGTTCTGGACGCTCATGTCCGTCGAACCCCGCGCCGATTTGGCCGTTCGAACACCGGCGACGTTCGCCGCGGCCAACGCCGCTAGCGCGACGCCGACGCCGCCCGCTTTTGGCGCGGGAGCAGCCGGGACGTCCGGGGCCGGCTCTGCGGCGGACAATCTGCGATCTCAGATCCGTGGAGAGATGGATAAGCTTCGGGCGGAGATCGTTCAGGGGCAAGAACGCCTGCGATCTCCACTCGGCGGCGCATCCGCGCCCCCGCAGACAGCGCCAAAGCTTGGTTCAGAGCCGCTCAAGGGCCCCTGCTACAATTGCGAAGGCACGGGGGTTTGCTATCAGTGTAGAGGCAGCCGGCAAAACACGGGATACCCTTGCCGGGCCTGCGACTACAGCGGTACCTGCTTTTATTGCGCCGGGACCGGGCGAGCCTAAACCGCGCGCTACTTCTTGGTCAGTCGGTCGCGTAGGCCTGATCTCACGTCGGAAAGCCCTCCCTCGATCTCGGATCTCAGGCCGGCGCGGAGTTTATCCGAAGCGCTTGCGGTGTCGGGCTGTCGAAGCGTGACGCCGCCTTCCTGTTCCAAGCGGCCGATGACCCAAAAACTTTCAGCGTGCGCGCCGCGGTCCATGACGCTGAACGGGATCCAGACATAGCCGCCTTCGCCCCAGCGCGTTCCCCAGCTGTTGCGCACCAGATAAAGACGACGCAGCAGATCGTAACCGACAATCAACATCGCATGACCGCCAGCTTGTGGTCCTTGCCACTGCTGTTCGGTCAGTTCGGGCATGGTCCCAGTGCGACCGGCGACGTCATAGGCGAGCTTGGGCAGGAAAATCCCAAAGCTGATCGGGAAGCCCGCGGCCACGGAGCCCAGCACTCCGGCGCCCGGAGACACGCGCGCGTACTGCACCGCCTCGTTCAGGATCGCGTTCTCGTAGACTTCCTTTGGGGGCTCCTGCAGCCAACGATCGTCTTTCTGCTTGTCCGAGTATGGCCAGAGGTCCGAGCGAGGCGCGCCATACGCCAAGACCGCCGCCATGCACTCGGCTATGGTCGCCCCAGTGTCGTTCGGAATATCGCCACGGAGCCGCCGCGTGTTGTAGTAGACGAAAAGCCGGCTGAGGTCGCTGGGGTCCACGCCGTTCTTTTTCCGGTGGTATTCAAGCGCTCCGATGGCGGCGTTGGCGGTGCAGCTGCCGATCGTCTTTTGATCTTCGACCTGCGAACAGTGTGGGCGTAGGTCGACCGGCTGCGGCAGGGTTGCGACGGTCCGATCGGTGACGACTTCGGCGGCGGCGCGCGCGACGTCCGGCAGATACCCGCCCAGGCGAACCGTCTCGGATCCGCTGCTGAATTCGACTTCGGCATCCATGGGTCCTGCGTCTGGCATCGCGCTCTCCCTTGCTCCGCTAAGCGGCTTTAGTGATTGATATGAAACAGGATCTGGTACTGCTGGCCGGTATTGAAGTCGACGTAGTAGCCAACCCAGTCGAACCCAGGAATTCCCCCGCTTCTTGGTTGCAGGCCGCCCTCCATGATCGCGACGGGCTGGCCGAAGGAGACGCTAAAGATCTGGATCGGCCCCTCGAGCGGACCCTGGAAGTTGACCTGCCCCCAGCCTCCGGTTTGCCCTGTGCCCTGGATCATTCCGCCCTGTTCGCGGACGATGAAAATGGTGCCGTCGTCCAGCCGCCAATTGCCTGACAAGGTCGCGGGCGGCGGGGGCGGCGGCTGCTGCCCATCCAGGCCATCGAGCACGACCTCGTCTTCTGTGCTCGTATCCCAGATGCTGCGATCATCGGTTCCGCCGCCATCGTCGACGACAGTGTCTGGCGTCGACGGGATCACGTCTTGAGTGGATGGGATCACAGGATCTTCCCCCGGTCCCAAACTGCTGGCGATGATGGCGAAGACCGCCAGCGCGCCCACACCGGCTGCAATCAACATTGGCTTGCGGTTTTGCTCGGCCGAGCCGCCGTCTTTACCGGTCGTTTGTCCGCCGGCGCCGCCCCCGCCGCCATTCGACTTCTGCTCGCGATCCGCGGGTTTGATGTTGTCGCTGATCCACTTGACGCCGCCGGCCATCCGTTCCGCAATCGAGGAGTCGAGCTCTTTGAGGCTTGCGAGCAGTTTGGCGCCGCCGTCGGTCAGCCAGACCTCGGACGAGACATCCTCGACCGCGGTGCCCTGGACGGCTTCGTCGAGCGCCGCCGCAAACTCCGCCACGCCTTGATAACGGTGCTTTGGCGGTTGCAGCGCTTTGCGGATCACTGCGTCCATCGCAGCGGGCACGTCGCTGCGCTGCTGGCTCGGAGGGTTCCAGGTTCCGTCCGGCAGGATGTCCATCAACATCTCGTAGAGCATCCGCCCGACCGAGTAGATGTCCGCTTCCGGTCCGACCGCGTTTGGCGTTGTCTGCTGCTCCGGCGCCATGTAGGCGATCGTGCCCAACATCGGGCTCGACCCGGTGAAGGCGGAGGTCTTCAGCCCGCGCGCAATGCCGAAGTCGAGGATCTTCAACTTGAAATCAGCGTCTCCGGGCGCGCCGCTGATCATGATGTTCTCGGGTTTGAGGTCGCGGTGGACAACGCCTTCCGCATGGGCTGCGGCCAGACCTGACAGGATCTCGTGCACGATTTTCAAAACGTCGCTCAGGGGGGCGTCGACGCGATTGGCGAGGTTGTCGGCCATCCATGCGCGAAGCGGCCTGCCCTCTACATGCTCCATCGTCAGATAGACCTGGCCCTGGTGCTCGCCGATGTCGAACACGCGCACCACATGCTGATTGGTGATGCGTCGGGCGTTGACGCCTTCGTCGATCATCCTCTGCCGGGCGTCGTCGTCGATCAGGCTTGGGTGGATGAGTTTGAGCACGACTTCTTGTTCGCTGGGGTGCTCCTTGACGAGATACACCACGCCCATTCCCCCGGCGCCGATCTCGCGCAGGATCTCGTAGCGATCGGCGAAACGGTCGCCTATGGCGAGCGCCGCGGCTTTCTCCGCCGGCCCCGAGTTCCAGACGGTGGCCATCATGTTTGGGTTCTGTTGGTCAGTCACTTGATCTTCCCCCAGAGTATCGGGCGCGCTTTCTTCAGCTCGGGTCCCGCCGCAAATCGATCCGCTCCACCACGCCGTGCGGGTTGGAGCGGAAATGTGCTCGAAGGCCAATCCGCCCGGCGACGTCGCCTGACGGCGTTATCAGATCGCCGTCGTTTATTGGTTCGACCGAACCCGCCGCGAGCTGGCGATCGTTGATGATCGCGCCTTTGGCGCTCCTGACATGCACGCACAAACGGTCGTTCAACACAACGAGATCAAAGTGGTGGCGGGACACTCTGTTGCTCGTCTCAAGGTCGAGCGCGCCGGAAGCGCCGTAGGCGCGAAGCGAAACGTCCATCGGAGACGGGTTGCGCTCCGGGTCGCGTTCGCGCCCGCTGCGGCCCATGGCCAGAGCTCCGCGAGCCCCCAGGCGAACCTCGAAATTGGGGGCGTCCTTCTCCGGAAATCCGTGAAACGCGAACTGAACCGTCCTAGGCACCCGAACGCCGGTCTGTCCGTAGCCGCGGATGCCTTCCTTGACCTCCGAGACCTCGAGCCGTTCAAGCGGCAAGACGCGTCGGCCCGCCGGCTGCGCCTGCTGCGGCGAGGCGTCGTCAACCCGCAGATCGGTCTTCACCAAACCGCCTGTTTCAAAGTGCGCCCCAGAGAAATCGATGTTCTGCACGACTTGTTGAGCGCTGTCGCGCGCGACCGTCAGAAGCAAAGACCCGCCAAAGACATAGGCCTCCTCAAAGCCCTCTTTCGAGCGCATCGCCATGGTCAGCAACAGCTCGACCCGGGCCACGCCGTCGGTGTCGAACGGCCCCGCTTCGACGAGGAAAGAACGCTCGGCGCCTGCTTCGACGACCTGCCAGTCCAGTGGAACTTCGGTCTCGTCCTGACCGCTCTCGCGCTTGAGCAGCCGCTTCAGGAAAATCGGTCGCGGAAGCTCTGCGTTGTGATTGCGCAGCTTGAGAGGAATGGCGAGCCGGGTGCCGACCCCGCCGCTGCTGACGGCGCCCTCCTCAACGATCAGCTCGGGATTGAGGCAGACCGGGCAGGGCTTCATTGGCTCCACAAGCTGCAGGCATTCGTTGAAGTTCATGCACCGGATCAGGGGCGTCGCGCAGTCCCCGCAAAACGCTGCGGCAGGATCCAGTGCAGCTCGGTGACAGCACGTCTTGTAGCCGGTCCATTCCATGATGCGCGCGCCGCTCGTTTCTTGATGTTACGTGCGCAGAGGCGCGCCGCAGCTCTGACAGAAAGACGACGAGGCCGGGTTTTCAGTTCTGCATCGCTCACAGATCACCGTCGCCGGGTCTTCTTTCGCTTCTGCGCCGCCGGCGCCCGCAGCGACGCCGATGACGCCCTCCTTGAACTGCTCGAAGAAGTATTTCGCCTGTTCGCCGGTCTTGGCGCCGCTTTCCACAAGACGCTCCATCAAGGCCATCTTCTCGGCCGCGCTCTGGTTCTCGGCTTTCGCCCGTTCGGCGAAAACCGCCGCGACCTCGGGAGAAAGGCCCGCCTGTGTGGCGAGGAGCTGATCTGGCGTCATCTCACGCTGCAAACGCAGTTCGGCGAGTTTGGTGTCGTCTTCCTGACGGCGCCGGTCCACGTCGCGCGCGTGTTCGGAGTCGGCGGATTTGCTCACGATGTCGGCGCGTGCGGCCTCGCCTTCGATATCGATATCCTGAAGCCCCTTGAGAGACGCCATCTGCTCTTCGCGCGCTTTCGCCGCGACCTCGAGCTTGGTCAATTCTTCGAGCTTGTTCAGCGCCGCTTCCTGCTCTCGGTTCAAGCGGTCGGTTTCTCGGTTGAGTTTGTCGATCTCCGTCTGCACGCGCTTGAGGTCGAGATCATTTTTCGCCTCGCCCAGCGCCAGGTCGAACTTCGCCTGCTGCTCGACTTTCATCTCGTCGATCTCGCCCTGCAGCGCTTTCATGCGCGCGGCGCGCGCGCCCGTTTCCTTGGCGTCGACGAACTCGAGCTCTTGGGTCAGCAACATCTGACGGAGTTCGCTTTCACTGGCGGCCTTGACCGCTTCGGTGTTGGCGTCGGTCTTCAGACGAAGCTCGGTGACCGCGGCGGTGCGGGCGATCTCGCGCGAGAAGTTCTCCATCTTCGCGTCGAGCATCTCTTGCTCTCGAACTTCGGCGCGCTTCTGGATCTCCGCGAGTTCCTCCTCGTTGAACCCCCAAGTGACGCTGACGGCTCGCACCAGAAGTCCCATGTCGCCGAAGATGCGCTCAGCCTCGGTCATGATTTCGGCCTGAACCTTGTTCTGCACGTCGACATCGCCGCGCAGGTCGAGCGCGTCGACCTTCTTCACGACCGCCTGGAGCACCCTTTCGTTGATATGCGGGGCGAGGCGTTCGAACATCTCGTCTTTGGTGACGATCTCGTTGTCGGAGGCGAACCCGAGAACCCCGGCGGGACTGTCCGGATTGACCTGAAGCTCAAGCGTGACCTCGCCCTGCACCGGCACGTTGTCTCTGGTGACGGCTATGACGCCGCCGGTCGCGGGGAATGGCTTGAGGTCGGCGATGAGCAGCCGCAACGCATGCGTCCCGGCGATCGCGTCCTTGATGCTGCGCCAGAACCCGCCGACCGCGATGTGCGCGCCATGTCCGACATGCGCCACCTCGCCGTCCCTTATGAGCATCGCCATCAAATCGGGCCCGACGCCCAGACGCTGCTGCATGAACCCTTTGATGTCGTCGATCTGAACGTACTCGCACAGGATGGCGTCGTCGCTCAGCGTGATGTTTTGGGACGCCATGTCGGGTCTCCTCCGTCGATGTTCGATCTGTGCTCTGGCGCTGTGCTGAGGCGCCGGCGCGGACATGTTCTATTCGCTGCGCAGTTGCAGCACGAATTGATAGACTTGAATTGCGATCAGCAGGAGCACGACGACAAAGCCGAGCCAGTAATTGCTGACGATCTCCGAGAACCTCTCCCAGCTCGAAAGCCTCCGGACGGCTTCGTCGTAGTATTCGATCCGCCCGACCGAGCCCAAGACCGCGGTCACCATCGTCAACAGGGCGAAAACCGCCGTGACGACCTTCGCGATCGGAAGGTATTGTGCCGCCGCGCTTGGAGCTGGCGCCCGCTCCGCCGCGTCGCGCGCTTCAATCTTCTTGTCGAAATCCTCGCCAGCGGCGATCGCCGCATCGCGCTTGTCTTTATCGACTTTCAGAAAGCCTGGGTCCCCCCCGGATCCGCCGCGATCGGCCATTGTCAGGTTGTAAGCGCGGCGATTGAGGTAATCGAGCGTTAGAAGTACAAGCCAAATCAAGCCGACGATCACCGCTCCCCAAATCATCCAAGGGAACAATTGCTGCACCCATTCCGGCGCGACTCCAGGCTCCATCGACGACCCTCCAAAAACCTTTATTCTGAGTTTTCACGAGCCTCGACCAACAATCAATGGCTTCACGCGTTTATTGCCCGAAAAAGGGCGCGTTTCTGCTTAGAATGATGGTTAAGCTCTGTCTGTTCTTAGAGATCAACACAGTAAAAACCCATGCCGCACGACATCCGCGACCGAAAGCTGAGATGGATGAGCCGCGTCGATGCGGCCTCCGCTCGCGCTCCGGCTCAGTTCGACGAGGCGCCGCCAGGGCTGAGCCTCCCCGCGGACGTTGGCCGCCCGTCGCAAGCAGGGCGCTCAATCTGAAACCCGGAAGCGGCGTTCAAGATCCCAACTTCCGATCAGGAAGACCCGACCGCTGCACGCCCTCTTGGCGCGACGGGGCTTCGCAGCAAACTCGCGCGCGGGATACTTGGATGGGCAGACCCGGCTTAATAATGTTGTATTGAAACGGGCTATGCACGCGATCTTCATAAGAGTGTTCTAGACCGCCGTTAACGCCAACGTGACGATTGATCTAGACAATGGCGCTCGGGAGGCCCCCTGTGCAGCGATTGGCGTCGACGGACTTGGGCGAGATTGCAGAGAATTGGAAGGGCGTCACGTGACGGTTACCAGCATCGAGATTCACAGGCTCAACGAGCAAGGGGAGTTTGGTTGGGCGGTCGCTCGCGAGGACGGCGGCTGCGAGAAGGGCGTCTCACCGACTCTTCGCGACGCCATGGCGTCTGCGGCGGCCTGTATCGGCGAGCTGGATGATGAGGCTGGCTTATGGCTCGAGCAACCGTCTGAGGTTAAGAGCGATCCGTAGTCTTCGTCCCCGCGGCTTCGCTCTGATCGTGATCTCGTAAAGACAGCGATCCCAGGAATTCGAAGCGGCGAAGGCCGATCGTTCATCTGGAAATGCGTTTCCATCAGGGGTTTTAGACTGACGCGCAGCCCAAAGCAGGCCTGACCAAGGCGCCGGCTGCTCCGGTTGTTCCTCAGCTTTTCCGGACCGACTTTCGGGCGAGATCTGCGGGCTATCCCAAGTGTTATCCAGAGCCTGTCGGGTGGGTTAGACATAAATTGCGTTAAGGTTGTGTGACACCATGTCAAACTGCTCTGAAGTTATCCACAGGAGCGGATCGACACTGTGGGACAGGCCGACCAATCACATCGCAGAGCAAGTTGAGCTCACGCCGCCGCGCAATGCTGCGATCGATATCCGCCTGGATGAGCAGAATGGCGAGAGGAGGGTTCATCGATCGACTTTCTGTGCCGCGGCCAAGCGGTGCGGTCAGGTGGGAATAATTTTCATGTAATTTTTTTTCCATTGGAATAAGTAGGCATGCAGGAAAATGACTGCGGATGCGAGGTTATCTGGTCCACGTCATCTGTGACCGCTGTCGTCGTCACGAGACGCAGGATCGCCGCGCCCTTTGCGATCACCGCGCGCTTGGCGATCGCCGGGACAGTCTTGAGCGCCGGACAACCGCCGACGCGAAAGCGCTCGATACGCGCAAGCGCTCTCAGACTGCGCCGCGCGCGTTTCAAGAGGGCGCGCACATGCGTGACCGGGCGCTGAAACTGGAATGAATTGAGTTCGAAGACGATGACCGCGGAACCGGAAATCCGGAACGACAGCAAGGAAACCCAGTCTGTGGGCGCCGAAATCAGGGCGATGCGCCGAGCGCAGAACATGACGCTCAGCGATCTCGCCCAAGCCTCGTCGCTGTCCGTGGGATTTCTGAGCCTGGTTGAGCGTGGTCAGAAACAGCCGTCGCTTGACGCGCTTCAGCGCATCAGTCGAGCCCTGTCGATAGAGATCGGCTGGCTATTCCCCACATCACCCAGCGATGATCCGCTGGAAGACGCTTATGTCGTTCGAAAAAGCTTCCGGCGCCGGATCGATTATTCCCGGCTCTCCGGCACCGAGTATCTCGGCGAGGTCGATTATCTTTTGTCGCCGTCGATCGATGGCCAACTGGTTATGACGATGATGCAGTTCTCGCCGGGCGGGCATTCCGGCGACAACCCATTGTCCCATGAAGGCGAGGAAGCTGGTTACGTGCTCTCGGGTCAGCTGACGCTGGAAGTCGACGGGCATGTCTTCGTTCTGGAGGAGGGCGACAGCTTCGGCTTCGCTGGCGAGAAGCCGCATCGCTATCTCAACAGTGGCGAGGTCGAGCTGCGGATCATCCTGACCAACAGCCCCGTCATCATGCAGCAGCGGTGATCGGCGCGGCGCCGCCGTCTACCCCTTTTGCATCATCTCGATCACCTTGCGCGCGTAGCCGAGGGTCGGGCCCTCCCAATGCGGCGACAGCCGACCGCCGTCATAGCCCGTGCAGCGACGCCCCTGCTGCATGCCTTTGAGGATCGATATGTCTTCCTTGTTCAGATCATCCCACATCTGGATGACGGCGTTGCGCTCTTTGGCGTACGTCTCGCCGGTCGCAGCCTCGTCGCCGATCAGAAAGACGTGCAGCTCCTCGCGGCAGCGATCGGGCGCTTCTGGATAGGCGACCAAGATCGTGAACTGATCGGGGAAAATCTCGACCGCGAAGTGCGGCATGGTCAGGAACCATTGCCCTCTCATGCGGTTCTCCTGAGACAAGTTGGGGTAATGCGGCAGCCCTTCGCCGCGCCCCTCCTGAATTTCGGGGAACCTGTATCCATTGATGAAAGTGTTGCCGCGCCACTCGCCGGACCATCGCAGATCCATCGGGGCGAATTTCAGAAGGCGCGGATGCAGGGCGAAGACGTGGTAGCCCTCCATGTAATTCTCGTAGACCAGCTTCCAGTTGCTCTCGATCTCGAAGTCGAGCTTGCCGGCCCAGCGGATCGCCGACAGATCGTATCCTTCCAACTGTTCCAGAACCGGCGCCATCCAGACATCGAGTGGCTCTGCGTCGCCAGAGACGTTCACAAAGAGACAGCCGAAGAACTCTTCGACCCGGATGGGGATGAGATTCAGTTTCTCGCCGCCGCCGTCGCGGAACGTGTCTGACTGGTTGGGCCCGTTGAAATGCGGCCGCGCCCGGAGTTTCCCATCAAGTCCGTAAGTCCAAAGATGGTAGGGGCAGGTCACTGTCGCCTTTTTGCAGGGTTGAGACACCAGCTGCATGCCGCGGTGGCGGCAGACGTTCTGAAAACCTCGGATCACTCCGTCCTGACCATGGACCAAAATGATCGGCACGCCGCCGATCTCGATCGGCTTCATGGCGCCCGGTTCAGCGATCTCGGCCCGCGCGCCGCCAAAGACCCAGGCGCGGCGGAATATCAGCTCCTGCTCCATCTGGAACCATTCTTCAGACCAGTAGGCCGCGTTCGGCAGGCCCGCCGCCTCCTCGATTGGCCGAAACAGCTGGGCGTAACCGTCCGGCCCCAAGATGCGCCGCATGCGTTCTTGCGGAGACTCCGACGTCATCGCGCCATCCATCGCGCCCTCCGAATCAGGTGTTTCGGCCATTATTATTCCTATGGAAAAAAATCCTTCTAAATTTTTTCTCGCCGGCGATACTCGCCAAGACTGAAATGGAGTCTGGAAGATGGATACGGCGCGCGTTGTTGTGATCGGCGGCGGCAATATGGGCGCTGCGGTTCTCTACCATCTGGCCAAGGAAGGTTGGACCGACTGCGTTTTGGTGGAGAAGGCCGAGTTGACCTCTGGCGCGACCTGGCATGCCGCCGGGCTGGTCAGCCGGATGACCGCCGGACATGCGCTGGGCGTGTGTCACGACTACGCCGTCGATCTTTACAAACGGATCGAAGCCGAGACCGCGCAAGGCGTCAGTTGGCACAATTGCGGCTCGTTGCGGGTCGCGGCGACGGCAACGCATCGCGATTGGCTCATGCATACCCGTGATGCGGTGATCGCCCGTGGACAGGAATGCCATTGGCTGACGCCCGAAGAGATCGCCGAACTCAACCCGATCTATGACACGACACAGATCGTCGGGGGCATTCACACGCCTGACGACGGACATGTCGACCCGTCGGGAACATGCCAGGCGATGGCGTCCGGCGCGCGCCAGGCCGGCGCGAAAGTGATCCGTCGCAATCGCGTAACCGACGTTCGCGCGACGTCTTCGGGGGAATGGGACGTCGTGACCGAGCAGGGGTCGATTCTGTGCGAGCACGTCGTCAACGCTGGCGGCTATCACGCCAGGCGGATCGGCGCGTTCAGCGGCCTCGATCTGCCCATCGTGCCGATGCAGCACCATTACGTCGTGACCGAGGCGGTTCCGGCATTCCAGACCATGGATCACGAGATACCGGTCACCCGCGACGACTATTTCACTGGGTACCTCCGCCGCGAGCAGGGGGGCGCGCTCATCGGCCTCTACGACACTCACGACGCCATCGCGAAATGGCGCGACGGCTGCCCGTGGGAGAGCGAGAACGAGCTGTTCGAGCCGGACTATGACCGGATCACCCCGTGGTTGGAAAAGTGCTTTGAGCGGTATCCGAGCCTGACCGAGCTCGGCATCCGGCGGATTGTGAACGGCGCCATCACCTACACGCCGGACGGTCATCCCCTGGTCGGCCCGGCGCCGGGGCTCAAGAACTACTGGCTGGCCTGCGGGGCCACCGTCGGCATCGCCTGGGGCCCCGGACTTGGACGCGCCTTGGCGCAGTGGATCGTCCATGGGACCGCCGACATCTCGATGCGCGGCTTTGATCCCAGGCGCTTTGGCGTCTGGGTGGATGAAGAGCACGCCTATCAACGCGCGCGCGAGAACTACATGACGCGTTTGTCGCTGCCGTATCCGCAGGACCAATACGAGACCATGCGCGGCATCCGGGTCTCGGGCGCGCATGAGCGCACACGAGCCCTTGGCGCGATCTACGAGGACGCCGGCGGATGGGAGCGTCCCAGGGTTTACGGCCAGCCAGAATGGAACGGCGCTGAGCCCAAGGCATGGCGGAGAGGCCCGGCCTGGGAGGCTGCTGTCGCCGAGGCGAGAGCGGTCCATCGTTCTGTCGGCCTGGGGGATTTTTCAGCGTTCTCGAAGTTCGAGATCTCCGGCCCCGAAGCAGAAGCCTTTCTCAATCGGGTTTGCGCCAATCGCATGCCCCGAAAGATCGGCGGGACATGCTTGACGCTCCTCCTCAATGAGCAGGGAACGATCGAAGGTGAAGCGACCGTGGCGCGGCTGGGCGATGAACGCTTCTGGTTTGTCACCGGCGGTCCGTCCGAGCGGCGCGTCTGGGATTGGATCGCGATCCACCAGCGCGGATCAGAAATCGTCATGCTGCGAAACCTGTCGGACGACTGGGGCATCCTGACCATCGCCGGCCCAAATTCCCGCGCGGTGCTTTCCCAGCTCACGGACGCTGCGCTGACCAATGAGGCGTTTGCCTGGCTTCAAGCCCGCGAAACCAACGTCGCGGGGCGACCTGTGATCGCTCTGCGCATGTCCTTCACCGGCGAGTTGGCTTGGGAGCTTCACGCCCGCAACTCGGATCTTGCGGCTCTGTGGGATGCTCTGTGGTCGGCCGGGGAGCCTTATGGCGTCGTTCCCTTCGGCTCGAAGGCGCTTGAGATGATGCGGATGGAAAAGGCCTATCGCGGCGGCCACGAGCTGGCGAACGACGCGTCGCCGGTGCACACGGATCAGATGCGTTTCGTTAAATTGGACAAGGACTTCGTCGGGCGAGACGCCGTGGCGCGCCGCGCCGAAACCGGCGAGACTTCCGTCATCGCCTATCTGAAGGTCGATGCGGACGACAGCGATGTCTTAGGGGGCGAAGCTGTGTTCCTGGACGGCGCGAAGGTCGGTTCCGTCTCCTCGGGCGGGTTTGGTCCGAACTCCAGCCAGAGCCTTGCGTTTGCTTTCATCGATCCCCGCGCAGCCAAACCCGGCGCGCAACTGGAGATCTTGCTGTTCGGGCAAAGGCGCAAGGCGACGCTCATGTCCGAGCCAGTTTTGGATCCTGGCAACGCGCGCCTGCGCGGTTGAGGAGAGGGGCGGCCCGACGCCGCCGCCCGCCATCTAACGCGGTATGCTGGCGACAAGGGCCCGGGCTCATGCAAGGTGCAACCGGACCTTGGCGCAGGAGATCGCCGCAATCAGGCGATCACCCTGTTGCGTGCTCTGCGACGGCGCTTGATCAGCGGACTTGTACGAAGACGCGCCGTTCCGTTTCGAACTCCGACGCATCGTATTCGCCCACTCGATCCTCGCCAAACGCCTCAAGTGTGACGAGGAGCGGCGGCAAGTCACGTGCGAGGAGCGCGTCACGCACCGCTTCGGCGCGTCGTTGCGAGATCACCCGATTGAGATCGGCCGGCCCGCTGGGATCCGAATACCCTTCCAGAACCAGCTCGGTCGCCTTGCGTTCGACGATGTCGAGCGCGATCTGATCAACCAGGGCGCGTGCGGCGCCATTCAGCGCGGTGGATCCGCTGGCGAAGTAGACGTTGTACTCGTTCGCATAGATCGGCTCGGCGTTGAGCGACGTCTGGAAGTTCGCATCGACGTCTTGTGGAAGCGCCGTGGTCGGCAGCACGTAACCGACAAAATCCAGCGAGACCGCGTCATAAGGTTCGTCCAGCAGGACCGACTGCCCGCCGCTCGACACTTCGACGCCGCCGACATCCTCGCCCTCTTCCGGCGGCAGGACCGCAACGACGTTTCGCGCGAATTGAGCTTTCGCAAAGGCTTCGCGCAATTTCGCCGCGTAGTCGGCGCGGAGTTCTTCGATTTCCGATCCGCGCGCGCCCCGGTTGAGCCCGTCGACGTAGTCGTCAAAAGCCTCTCGCAGCGCGGCGAGCTCTTCCGGCGCGCGTTCCTGCGCCGCGTCGGAGCCCAAGATCTCCTCAGCATCGATTTCGTTGATGTTGCGTGGCGTGACCACCTGGCCATCTGCAACCGTGAGATCGCTGACGTCGCCACGTTGTGGCCCGGTCGCGCAGCTCGCTGTGGCGAGAACCATGAGAAACAGCGCGCTCCGGAACAGGGTGCGGGCCGAAAGAAATCCGGATGAGTTGGTTGCGCGCATCGTTAGGCCTCCTTAAGCGCCGGTGCGATGAGCATAGTGCTCTCCGCACGGCTGGAAGGACCGCCGCAAAGGATGGGCCAAAGGCGTTATGGGTCGCCATTCGCGCGACGCTCCAACGTCGATGCGCTTGCCAACCCGGTCGCGATCGGATCCCCCACCAGGTCCCCGTGGGTCTCATAATGAGAAAAACGCGAGATTTGTCCAGAGTTTAGCGACGCGCAGACCCAGTCAGTCTGGCGAGGCGTTCCGTCTTGAGCCCGGACGGATCATGCGCTCCAACGCCTCCTTGAAACGCGACCGATCGGCTTTGGAGAAAGGCCGTCCGCCGCCGCCCTGACCCAGCGGGTCGGCGGCGCGGAGATCCGCCATGAGGTCGCGCATCGCAAGCTGTTGTCCGATATTCGCCTGCGTGAACGCTTCGCCGTTATGGCGCAGCGCGCGCGCGCCGGCCTCTAAACACTTCGCCGCCAGCGGGATATCCCCGGTGACGCAAATGTCGCCAGCGCCAATTCGCTCCGCGATCCACTTGTCAGCGGCGTCAGGTCCATCATCGACCACGATGGTTTGCACCAAAGGATGCGGGTTCGGTCGTATTCCACCGTTTGACACGATGAGGACGGTCTGCGCGTGGCGTTCAGCGACCTGCACCGTCTCGGACTTGACCGGGCAGGCGTCGGCGTCGACGTAGATCTTGCTACTCATTGGGTCCTCGCGTTCGCCATGCGGCCGGTTCGAGGCCGCCGCCGGCCCCGATGGCGCGACCGTCGAAAGATATCGTCTTGACCAGCGCGAAGACAGGATCTCCCGTTTGTAATCTGAGCTCCCGAACGGCGGCGCGGGTGATCCTGGCGCGCAAACGCGCCCCGCCGATATCCACAAGCGTTTCCGCGAAGGCTGTTCCAGGGTCTTCGACAATCTCCGTCAGATGACCGGAGAGCACGTTGCGGATGCTCAGCCCCTCGGGCCGTCTGGTGGCCAATGCGACGTCGCGCGCTCGGATCCGCAGACGCAGGTCCTCGCCCACAGCCGCGTTGACCGAGGGAAGCGAGAGGAATTGTCCCGTCTCTCTCAATCCGTCCGAAGTGTCGGCGAGGATGCACAGCCGAGTGAGACTGTCCTCCGCCATATGTTCTCGGACCCGGGCTGACACGACTGCGCCGGCTTCGAAGCGGCCCGTCGCCGGACCGAGATCCAGCCGTTCGAAGACCTCGCTGACCGGCCCTGTCGCGATGATGCGCCCATTCCCCATGAGGACGATCTGATCGGCGAGCCGCGCGACCTCGGTCGGGTCATGGCTCACATATAGAATTGGGATATCGAGCCGCTGATGCAGCGCATCGAAATACGGTAGGATTTCCTCCTTCGCTCTGCGGTCGAGCGCGGACAGCGGCTCGTCCATGAGCAGGACTTTCGGGTAAGACAGAAGGGCGCGGCCAACAGCGACGCGCTGTCGCTCCCCGCCGGAGAGGCCGTAGGGGTCCCGATCCAGAAGGGGCTCCAAGCCCAACAGATCGATCACCTCGTCGCTGGAAAGGCTCTCGGTTTTGCTGCGACCGTTCCGTTTTTCAGCCCGTCGCCGCCCAAACATCAAGTTGTCGCCGACGGAGAGATGATCGAACAGGCTTGCTTCCTGAAAGACGTAACCAATCTCGCGCGTGTGGGGCTGCTGAAAGATCCCACGAGCGGTGTCTTGCCAGACTGTTTCTCCAACCTGCAAGCGGCCTCTGAGGGGGTCGAGCCCCGCAATGCATCGAAGAACTGTGGTTTTGCCGCATCCGGAAGGCCCGAACAGCGCGGTGACGCCGCGCATCGGGGTCGTGAACGCGACATCGAGTTCAAAGGCCCCGCGCCGACCGGAGAGCTCCGCGGAAATCTCGCCGACGCTCATCGACGACGGCTCCGACTGCGACGATCGATCAGAGCGGTCGTCAGAATGACCAGAAATGCGAAGACGACCATCCCGGCGGAGAGGATATGCGCCTCTTGCCATCGCAAGGTCTCGACATAGTCGTAGATTGCGATCGAGAGGACCTTGGTCTCTCCGGGGATCGAACCGCCGATCATCAGGATGACGCCAAACTCGCCGATCGTATGGGCGAACCCCAAGACCGCGCCTGTGAGAAAGCCTGGCCGCGCGAGCGGGATCGCCACGTTCCAAAACGTGTCCCAAGGAGAGGCCCGCAGCGTCGCGGCGACTTCCAACGGGCGATCGCCGATCGCTTCAAACGAATTGCGAATGGGCTGAACGACGAAGGGCAGGGAATAAATCACCGAGCCGATGACCAGCCCTTCGAAGGTGAAGGCCAGGGTGCGTCCGCCAAAGAGCCCGGCGATGGCGCCTCCGGGGCCGTCGGGTCCTAGCGCAAGCAGCAGATAGAACCCCAACACGGTCGGCGGCAACACGAGCGGCATGGCCACGATCGCAGCGACGGCCTCTTTCCACCAAGCCTCGGATCTGGCGAGCCACCACGCAATTGGCGCGCTGACGACGAGAAGGAGAACAGTCGTCACCGCCGCGAGCTGCAGCGTCAGGGCGATCGGAGACCAGAGTTCCGCGAGATCCATTCGGCCTCGTCAGTTTGCAACGGGTTGCGAAGAGGCATAGCCGAAGCGATTGATAATGTCGCGGGCCTCGGCGCTTTGCAGAAACTCGAATAAAGCGACTGCGGTCGGATTGCCTTCGCCCGCCTGCAATAGAACAGCGTCTTGAGCGATCGGCGCATGCAGTGTGTCAGGCACGAGCCAGCGTTGCGCCGGCGAGGCGTCCAAAACTTGGGCGAGGGCGACAAAGCCAAGCTCCGCAGACGTGCTCGCGACGAACTGAAACGTTTGCGAAACGCTGGTTCCCGTGACTATTTTCGGCTCCAAAGCCTGCTTTAGCCCCAGGCGCTGCAACGTAGAAATCGCGGCGGCTCCGTATGGCGCCGTGGCCGGATTGGCGATCGCAAGGCGCGCAAATTCACTGCGTTTCAGAAGGTCTGGGCCGGGTTCGACCTCGGGATCCGCGCTGTAAAGGACAAGGCGTCCGATCGCGTAGGTGATCTTGTGCTCGCGGCGCGCCAATCCTTCCGCGACCAGCAAATCCGGCCGGTTCTGATCCGCCGCCAGAAACACGTCGAACGGGGCCGCTTGCAGGATTTGCGCGTAGAGTTGCCCGGTGGCGCCGACGCTCATGCGAACCTCGGCCCCCGTCTTTGCTTCGAACGCAGTGATGATCTCCTCGGCCGCAGCGGCGAAGTTCGCGGCGACCGCAATACGCGTTTCGGACGCCTTTCCCGTGGCCGGCAAGGTCGCGAACATCAAGGCGCTTAGCGCGCTCAGGAGGTATCTGAAGATCCGCATCGCCTCAGCGGTAACCAGCCGAACCGGAGCGCACAAGCCGCGCGAACAGCTTCATCTCGTCGCGTCCGAGCCTCTGTCATACGTCGAAGAAGATGGTTTCCTTTGGCCCCTGAAGATGAATGTCGAAGCGAAAGCGGTTCGCGTCGACCGGTTGGGCGATCAAGGTCGATCGGCGGTCTTCCGACATTTGCGAGAGGACCGGGTCGGCCTCGAGAGCGTCGGTCTGCAGGTAGGCGCGGGTATGCAGGTGAATGTTGACCCCGCGCGCGAAGATCAGGAGGGAGACGAACGGGTCCGCCGGCCGCACGGTCTGAAAGCGAAAGAGACCCGTCTCGAAATCGGCGGCCGCCCGCCCCCAGAGCGGCGCCCCGTCCGCATCGAGCTGGTACATCTCCAGCAGCGCGTCGGTGACCGGCGCGCCAGCTCCGTCATAGACGACGCCTTCCAGGTTCATGCGCTCTCCAGCGCCGTTCAAAACGTCCAACGCGTCCGCCACGCGCATGGCCACGTCTGCAACCGTGGGCGTGAGACCGATATGGACATAAGGGCCAGCGGTCTGACTGGGCGTCTCCTTCAGCGTGGACGCGAGATTGCTGGGACCTTCGATCATCCGCCCTCCCGTTTGTTCTCAAAGTATGTCTGCCGGCGTCCGCGCAAGACGATGTCGAACCGATACGCCAAAGCGTCGAAAGGCGCTTGCTTGGCCATGTCGAGACGCGCCACCAGTTGATCGACTGCGGCCTGGTCGGGGATGGCGTTGACGATCGGGCACAGCGCGATCAGCGGATCCCCTTCAAAGTAAAGCTGTGTGACCAGCCGCTGGGAAAGGGCGTGACCAAAGATCGACAGATGGATATGCGCCGGACGCCATTCGTTGTCGCCGTTCGGCCAGGGATAGGGACCTGGTTTGATCGTTCGGAACGCGTAGCGTCCTTGTCCGTCGGTGATGCAGCGTCCGCAGCCGCCAAAGGCAGGATCCAACGGGGCGAGATAGCTGTCGTTGACGTGGCGATAGCGGCCCCCGGCGTTGGCTTGCCAGATCTCGATCAGGCAATCGGGGATGGGCCGGGCGTTTTCGTCGAGGACCCGCCCGTGAACGATGAGACGCTCTCCGATCGGTTTCGCTTCAACGCCCAGAGCCGCCGCGTAGTTTGCGATCAGATCGTGATCGAGCGGGTGGAGCGTTTCGGCTGCGAAGACAGGGCCGCTCAACTCGGCGCGGCCAGGCGCGATCGCCAAGGGTCTCGCCGCCGGCGCGCGTTTTACCGTGCTCCGATACGGCGGATGAAGCGATGGCGGATGCCAGTCGCGGTCGCGAGGTATGAAGGGTCGGTCGCTCATGCCCGCTGATCGCCGTCCATTTCGGCCAACGCCTCTTTCGCGATCTTGATTGCTGAGTTGGCGGCGGGAACACCCGCGTAAATAGCGACGTGCAACAGAGCCTCGCGAATGTCTTCGACGCTCGCGCCGGTGTTGCGGCTGGCGCGGATATGCATGGCCAGCTCCTCATGATGCCCAAGCGCCGCCAACACCGCGATCGTGATCATCGAGCGTTCGCGCCGCGAAATGTCCGGGCGCGCCCAAACCGACCCCCAGGCGCCTTGCGTAATGAAGTCCTGGAAGGGGGCGTCGAACGGCGTCGTCGCCGCGGCCGCTCGGTCCACATGATCCGGGCCGAGCACGGCGCGACGCGTCTCGCGCCCGTGATCGATTAGGGAGGGCTCGCCGTTGTCCAGTTTGGTCACTTTCGCCTCGAGAATTTCTACGGCGACGCTCGAAATGCACGCCACGTCCCCTTATGACATTTCCGAGCGGAGATCCGTTGGAGAAATTCGATGCAGGGCGCAGAACCGCCGTTCCCACAGCGCACGCAGGTCGCGATCATCGGCGGCGGGCCGTCGGGCCTCCTGCTTTCGCAACTGCTGCATCTGGCCGGCGTGCAGAGCGTGGTGCTCGAACGTCAGAGCCGAGACTACGTGCTGTCGCGGATCCGGGCCGGCGTGCTGGAGCAAGGCCTCCAGGCGCTTCTTCGCAAAGCCGGGGTCGGGGACCGGATGGACCGGGAAGGTCTCGTCCATGACGGTTTTGCGATCAGCTTTTCGGGTGAGGCGCGCCGGGTCGACCTGGCCGATCTGACAAACGGCGCGACCGTGCGCGTCTATGGACAGACCGAGCTGACGCGCGACTTGTACGAGGCTCGGGACGCTCTGCAGGGCGCCATTGTGCATGAGGCTGACGTCGTCGGCGTCGACGGGATCGACAGCGCGTCGCCGCAGGTGCGCTTTGAGCATCGGGGGCAGACCCATCATTTGGCGGCGGACTTCGTGGCGGCCTGCGACGGGTTCCACGGCGCCGGTCGACGTGCGGTCCCCTCAAGCGCGATCAAGACGATCGAGAGGGTCTATCCATTTGGTTGGCTCGGCATTCTGTCGGAGACCCCGCCGGCGTCCGATGAGTTGATCTACGCGCATCATGAGCGTGGCTTTGCGCTGTGTTCGATGCGCAATCCGCAGCTCAGCCGCTACTATGTGCAATGCGCCGCGGATGAGGATCTGGCGGAATGGTCGGACGATCGTTTTTGGGAGGAGCTGAAGGCGCGCTTGCCCGAAGGTGTCGCGTCGGGCCTTTCGACAGGCCCCTCGATCGAGAAGTCGATTGCTCCGTTGCGCAGTTTTGTCGCCGAGCCGATGCGGTATGGGCGCCTTTTTCTCGCGGGAGATGCGGCGCATATCGTGCCGCCCACCGGAGCAAAGGGCCTCAATCTGGCGGCGTCTGACATCTACTATCTTTCCGAGGCGCTGATCGCCTTTTTTAGCTCCGGGCGGGAGGCGGGTCTGAAAGACTATTCCGACCGCGCGCTGCGACGCGTCTGGAAAGCGGAACGGTTCAGCTGGTGGATGACCGCGTTGCTGCACAACTTCCCCAGTCTTGGGGCGTTCGAGCGTCGTATGCAGACCGCTGAGCTTGACTATCTCTTCAGCTCCCGGGCGGCGCTCACGAGCCGCGCGGAGAATTACGTGGGACTGCCCTACGATTAGTGCGGCCGTGACGCCTGTGCGCCCGGTCACGCTTTTCTCGCCTGCATAGGGTTGTCCTTGCTGCAGTTTGGCGTGGATCAAGAACCTGTCCGCCGTCTGTGCTCAGTTAAGCTGGAACAACGTGATCTGAGTTCAGGAGGGATCTTATGCCCCAAACGATGAAAGCTGCGGTCGTCAAAGCGTTTAAGCAGCCGTTGTCAGTCGAGGAGGTGGTGAAGCCGGAGGTCAGCCCTGGACGGATCATCGTCAAGATCGAGGCGTCCGGCGTGTGTCACACGGACCTGCATGCCGCCCATGGCGATTGGCCGGTGAAACCGACCCCGCCTTTCATTCCGGGTCACGAAGGCGTCGGGATTGTCGCCGAGGTGGGCGCCGGAGTGACAGCGGTCAAAGAGGGCGATCGCGTCGGCGTGCCCTGGCTGCACACGGCATGCGGGCGCTGTCGGCATTGCGTCACCGGGTGGGAGACGCTTTGTCGGAACGACCCGGCCTATACGGGTTATACCGTGAACGGCGGTTTCGCCGAGTTTGTCGACGCCGATCCCAACTATGTCGGCCTTCTTCCCTGCGCGCTCGATTTCGCGCCGGCGGCGCCGATCCTGTGCGCTGGCGTCACAGTCTACAAAGGTTTGAAGGAAACCGATGCGCGGCCCGGAGATACGGTGGTCATCTCCGGCATCGGCGGTCTGGGCCATCTCGCCGTTCAATACGCAAAGGCGATGGGATTGCACGTGATCGGGGTCGACATCGCCGCCGACAAGTTGGCGCTGGCGCGTCAAATGGGGGCGGATCAGGTCGTCAACGCCGCAGAGGTGGATCCGGTCGCTGAAGTGCAGGCCGGCGGCGGCGCCGAGGCGGTCCTTGTCACCGCGGTTTCCACAAAGGCGTTCGACCAGGCGGTGGGAATGTTGGCGCCGGGCGGCACGATGAGCCTCGTCGGATTGCCGCCCGGCGAGTTTCCATTGCCGATCTTTGACGTGGTGCTCAACCGCAAGACAGTTCGGGGGTCGATCGTCGGAACACGGGCTGATCTCGCAGAAGCGCTCGCCTTCGCCGGCGAGGGCAAAGTTGCGACGCATTACTCGGTCGATCGGCTCGACAACATCAATTCGATCTTCGACCGACTGCTTGCTGGTCAGATCGACGGCCGGATCGTGATGTCGGTCTAGGCGGCGGCTTTGGCGCGAGACGAGCCCCTGCGGTTGCATGCGGGGGCTCGTCTGTGTCTTTGTCGCGGCTCAACTGGCGAAGACGCGCGCGGCGCGGATCTCGTCTTCGCGCAGCTCATGTCCGCCTTCATGCCAAAGCAGCTCGACGTCAGCGCCCGCCGCCCGGAGCTGGGCGTCGAACCGGCGGGTGAGATCGGGCGGGCAGATCGGGTCGCGCTCGCCGGCGGTGATCAACACCTTCGCGTGGGCGATGTCCGGGTCGTCGGGCGCGTCCCAGGGGATCAGCGGATGAAACAACGCCATCCGCCGCAACCGGTTCGGCCGCTCAAAGAGCAGGTTCGCCAGCATGTTCGCGCCGTTCGAGTAACCCAGCCCGATCGCGTGAGCCGGATCGCGGCCCAGCGCTGGCAACGCCTCCTCCAGAAACCGGTCGAGCTTCTCGGTCGCGCGCGCGAGGTCGTCCATGTCGTAGACGCCCTCGCGCAACCGCCGGAAGAAGCGGGCCATGCCGTGCTCGTCGACATCCCCGCGGAGCGACAGACGCGCCGCTTCAGGCGCGACCATGCGGCCCAGCTGCATAAAGGCGCGTTCGTCGCCGCCGGTGCCGTGCAACAGCACCAACGTGCGGGGATCGTCGCCTCTGGCGGGTTCGAAAACGTGCTCGTACCCGCCGTCGATCATCAGAGCTTCGGTCATGCTGCCGCTCCGGGAAGGGTGAGCTTTGGCAGAACCTGTTCGATCCGGCTGCGCAGCGGCTCATGCTGGGTTGGCAGTTTCAGGCCCTCGCCGAGATGGTGCGCCTCCTCGTCCCGCGTGAAGCCCGGCTCGTCAGTCGCGACCTCGAACAGCACGCCGCCCGGGGTCCGGAAGTAGATCGCGTGGAAGTAATCGCGGTCGATCTGCGGCGTCACGTGGAAGCCCGCCTTGGCGATGATCTCCTGCACCTGTTTCTGGGCGGCTCTATCCGGCACCGAAAACGCGATGTGGTGCACAGTGCCAGCGCCTTCGACGCCCTGGGGAAGCTCGTCGCCGACATGCAGATCAATGAAGCGGGCCGCGTTGCCGTTCGGGACCGCGAAACGGATCACCACGCCGACGCGCGCCGTTTCTTCAGCGAGCTTTTCATAGCCGAACAGTTCCGTGAGGATCTTGGCCACGCCCTCGCCGTCGCGCAAAGACAGCGTCGCCCCGTGAAAGCCACGGATCGCGACATCGGCGGCGATCTCATTTGTGGTCCAAGCTTCGCGCTCATCATCCGCTGTTGCGACCAGAGCGATCAGCAAGCCGTCCGGATCTGCGGCGACCAAACGGTCTTCCCCGAAAATCGCCTCTTCAGCGATCAAGCGCGCGCCATTCGACGAAAGACGCTCTCTCCAGAAAGCGAGGCTGCCCTCCGGCACCGAATAGTGCGTGATCGAGACCTGACCGGTTCCCACCTGCCCGCGATACGCGTTCTCCCACGGGAAGAACGTGATCGCGCTGCCGGGGCGGCCAAGCTCGTCGCCGAAATACAGATGGTAGGTGCCGGGGTCGTCGAAATTCACGGTCTTCTTGACAAACCGCAGGCCCAGGACGCCCGCGTAGAAGTCGACATTGCCCTGCGCGCTGGTCGAGATCGCGGTGACGTGGTGAAGGCCTTGGATAGGTGACGTCGTCGTGGTCATGGGGAACCTCGCATTTCGCGTGTGTTTCAAGTTGACTGGCAAAATGGGGCCGCCGCCACGCCCCGACAATCGCGCCGGCGTGAGACGGAATGTTTCTGAATTTAAGACAGTTTCAGCGCCGCGTCGGCCGCAGCAGCGTATCGAGCATGAGGTCCAGTTCTTCCGGATCTTCGAACCCGAGCGTGACCGGGACGGTCACGGCCCGCCCGCGACACCAGGTGGGCAGCCGAACGGCGTCCTTTTCCGTCGTCACCAGCGTCGCATCGTTTGCATAGGCGCGCTGCTCGAGGCGGGTCAGGATCGCGCTGGAGAACTTGTGATGGTCGGGAAACGGCACGGCGTCCACAACCTGTGCGCCCATGGCGCGCAGCGTGTCGAAGAACTTCTCGGGTCGTCCGATGCCGGCGAAAGCGACGACCCGCAGACCAGCGAAGGACATGCCGGTGAAGCGGGGCGTTAGGCGCGCGCGCAGGACGGGAACGCCGCGGGGAACAAACGGATTGCCGTTGCCGATCAGGATCGCCGCATCCGCGCGGCCAAAGGCCGACATGATCGGTTCGCGCAACGGCCCTGCCGGGATCACGCGTCCGTTGCCGTGGCCAAATGCGGCGTCGATCACGACGAAAGCCAGATCCTGCTCGATGTCAGGGTTCTGAAAACCATCATCCATGATCAGCAGATCCGCGCCGGCCTGAACGGCGGCCGCCGCCGTCGCTTTGCGGTCCTTGCCCACCCAGGTCGGATGATGCGCAGCCAGCAACAGGGGTTCGTCGCCGACCTCCTCGGAGCTGTCCTTGCCGGGATCGACCGGGTGCGGGCCTTTGATCTTGCCCCCGTATCCACGGCTCAGGAAGTGGGGCGCGCGTCCCCGCGCCTTGGCCCGTTCCGCGATCGCCAAGGCTGTCGGCGTCTTGCCGGCGCCGCCCGCCACGATGTTTCCAACGCAGATCACCGGCGCTCGGGGGCGCAAAGGGGTCGCCCGGGCGCGGCGGATGCGACCCATCATTGCGTAGATCCAGCTGAGCGGCGTCAGGGCGATCGCCGCCAGGCCGGGGCGCCTGGGCGAGTTGGACCAGAACCTAGGCGGCTTCATCGCCGTCCTCCGCCTTCATGTCTCCCGAAGGCGAACGCGCGTCCGATTGGTTGTCCAACGGGCCGGGCGCGTGAACAGGCGGCGGCAGCAAGGGGTCCAAGTGGCTCAGAAACCGTCCGACGATCTGTTCGCCGCCCAGGGTCGCCTCAAAGGCCCGCTCCGCCAATTGGCGGGCATGCGCGTTCGGCTCGCCTTCAGGCGTCATCAATTCGCTGAGCGCGGAGCCAAGGGTCTCGCCCATCCGGATCTCTTGCACGGCTTGTTCGCCTTTCAGCCGGCGATAGTCGTCAAGGAAGTTGTGAACATTGGGACCATGCAGGATGGCGGTTCCCAACCGTGCAGGCTCCAGCGGGTTGTGCCCGCCAACCTGAGCGAAGCTGCCGCCGACGAAGACGAGAGGCGACAGTCGATACCACAGCCCCAGCTCGCCGAGCGTGTCGATCAGATAGACGTCGGTCGCGTCATCGGGCCAGTCGCCGTCCGAGCGGCGCTTGACGCGCAAGCCGCGCGCCTCGGCCATTTCCGCGACTGCGTCGGCGCGATGCGGGTGCCGTGGCGCGATCATCGTCAAAAAGCGCTTGTGACGCGAGGCCAGCATCTCGTGGGCGTCGAGCGCGGGGTCTTCCTCACCCGGATGCGTGCTCGCCGCCAACCACCGCGGACGCGCGCTGACGATTGCGCGAAGGGCCTCCAGCTCCGCCTTATCCACGGGCAATGGCGTGGCCGCCTCCTTCAGCGCGCCGGCGACATGGATTTTCGCCGGATCCGCTTCGACACGTCGCAGGCGGTCCGCGATCTCCTCCGATTGCGCAAGCACCGCGTCGAAGCTACCGAACAGCCGGCGCGCAGAGCGGGGGGCCCACGACCAGTTCCGCGCCGAGGTTGCTGATATCCGGGCGCTCAACAAGACAATCGGTATCCCGCGGGCGTGGGTTTCCGTCAGCAACGTCGGCCACATCTCAGACTCGGCGACGCCCAGGAAGCTCGGACGCCAATAGTCCAGAAACCGCCGGACGGCCTCTACGGTGTCCACCGGCGCAAACTGGTGCGCCGCGCCTTCGGGAAGCCTTTCCGCCATCAGTTTGGCCGAGGTGAGCGTCCCGGTCGTCACCAGTATCTCCAGATCTGGCCGCGTTCGACGCAACCCGCTGATCAGCGGCAACAGCGACAGCGACTCGCCCACGCTGGCGGCATGGAGCCAGATGATCTCGCCTTGTGGCCGCGGCAGGCTGGGATGGCCGAAACGCTCATGCAGGCGCGATGCGTCTTCTTTGCCGCGCTTGGCGCGGCGGGTCAGCGCCCAGCGCGCGATCGCAGGCCCCGGAAACCGCGCGATCGCGCCATAGAGCGCCAACGGCCAGGCAAAACCGCTTGCGCTGGGCTTTTGCACGCTGCTGTGTTCCGGCTTCGTGGTCACGCTTGCGCCTCTGACAAAACTGTCTCGATCGGCGGACCCGGCTCAGGGGTTGACCGACCGGTTATCCGATCGGCCTCGGCCGTCGCCCGCGCCATCGCGGCCTCAAGCTGCTCGATCCGCTCCTGTATGCTGGCGGGGTCGTCTGGGTCCGCAGGCGGGATGGGCGCCTCGAACACAAACACGCCGCTGTTGAACGGCAACGGAACGAGAAAGCGGTCCCAGCTCTTGAGCGTAAATCCCCAGCGCACCGAGTAGGCGACAGGCAGGACGGGGCATCCCGCAGCCGCGGCGGCGAGAACGACGCCTGGCTTTATCCGCTGGCGCGGTCCGCGCGGGCCGTCCGGGGTCACGACGACGATGACCTCCTCCGCGACGGCCTGAACCATCGTTCGCAGCGCTTCCGACCCTTTCTTTTCCTTATCGGCTTTCTTGGGGTCGCGGCTCGATCCGCGCACCACTTCGCCGCCGGTGTTGGCGACCACCCGCGCGATCAGGTCGCCGTCTCGGTTGTTCGAGACCAGGGCCAAGGCTCGGCGTCCGCGGGGCCGCAACATCGCGATCGGGATCAGCCGTGAGTGCCAAACGCTGGCGAGGAAACCGCCGGATGCGAACATCGCGTCGAGATGGTGGCGACCGACCCACCGCCACCGCGTCGTGTAGAACTGGAGATACAGAAAACCGGCGCCGACGACCCCAATTACCCAACGCAGAAACGCGCTGGAGCGCGCGCTCTTGAGCGTCTTGCGCGCGCGTTCGTCAGAGGGGTTGGAGTGGGTCATTGATAAGAGGTTCGTGAGACAAGAACGGGTTAGGGTTCGGCGTAAAGATCGTCGCCGCCGCCGCGAGGGCGCTAAGGCTCGACGGTCGGGCTGTTTTCTTGCTCTTCATCCCGCAGACGATGCAGGTGCGCGATGTAGAATCGCATATGCGCATTGTCCACAGTGCGCTGGGCGGCGTCTTTCCAAGCATTGTAGGCGCTGGCGTAATCGGGAAAGAAGCCCACCACCTCGATCTGCGTATGGTCCCGAAACTCGTCGCGTTGCGGATCGACGAGTTCGCCGCCAAAGACAAGATGTAGGCGCTTCGCCATAGAACGCTCCCCAGAAAACAGGCGAGGCGATTGACGCCCCACAACTATTCGCGCGGACCCTACCCGAGCTGAAGTGCCGGCGGAAGCCCGGTTTCAAGCTGAAGTCGGGCGCAGTCTTGTGATCACTTCCGCATGAATCGCAGTTGGCGCGGCGATCAGGCTGCCGACGCCCGGCTTGAGCTTGTTATAGACGATTTGGGCGCCCGCGCTGTCGGAGACCGCGCCGCCCGCCTCGCGGATGAGCAAGTCGCCGGCGGCCACGTCCCATTCATTCGTCGGGTTGAGCGTCAATGCGAGGTCCCATCGCCCTTCCGCGATCATGCACAGTCTGTAGGCGATGGGATGAATGTAGCTGCGCGCCACCTCGGGCGCGCCGCCGGGCCATCGGTCGGGATGGAAGGATCGCTTGGTCCCAAGCGCGGTGGAACCGTCCAACCGTTCCCGCGACGACACCTGAATGGGCTCGCGATTGAGCGTCGCTCCGCCGCCGTCAGTCGCCGCGAAAAGGGCGTTGAGCGCTGGGGCGAAGATCACCGCGGCGATGGGGCGCCCCGCTTCGACGAGCGCGACCGAGAAGCAAAACTCTGGTTTTCCCTCCGCGAAAGAGCGTGTGCCGTCGATTGGGTCGACGATGAAGACGCGGTCTTGTTCCCGACGCTGAGGAGAATCAGCGTCCTCCTCGGACAGCCACCCATAGTCGGGCCGCGCGCCCAGCAAGACGTCGCGCAGCGCGGCGTTTACGGCGAGATCTGTTTCCGTGACGATGCTGTTGTCGTGGGACTTCGACCAACTCTCCGCCGAGGCGGTTTGACCCAGTCGAAACTTCGACAGAGCGATCGGCGCGGCGTCGCGGACCGCCTCGATCAACAGCGCCTGTTCGGTCTGGTAACTGGGTTTATCGTCCTCACTCGGCGGCAACCGTCAAACCCTCGATCAAAAGGCTGGGCGCAGCGATCCGCCTGTCGGTCTCGAGATCGTTGGCCGGGATCATGCTGGCGACCATTTCGAGAAAGTCGCCGGCGACGGTGATTTCGGCCACCGGATACGCGATCTCGCCGTTCTCCACCCAGAACCCGGTGGCCCCGCGGCTGTAATCGCCGGTGACCGGGTTCAGCCCGCGTCCCATCATCTCAGTAATCAGCAGACCCGTTCCCATGTCGGCAAGCAGCGCTTCGGGCGTCGTCTCGCCGGCGGCTAGCCAGACGTTGCTCGATCCGGGCGACGGTGCGCCCGAGACGCCGCGAGACGCGCAGCCGTTTGAGACCAGGCCGAGCTTTCGGGCCGAAGCAAGATCAAGCAGCCACGTCGAGAGGACGCCATCTTCAAACACCGACTTGCGGGACACTGGCAGACCTTCTCCGTCGAAGGCGCGCGAAGCGAGCCCGCGCGGCTTCAAAGGGTTGTCGATGATGTGAAGGCCCGCCGGCAAGATGCGTTCGCCCATTTTGTCCTTCAGGAAGCTCGAGCCGCGCGCCACGGAGGCGCCATTGGCGCCCGCGATCAGGGACCCGATCAACCCGGCCGCCATGCGGGGCTCGAAGATCACGGGACAAGCGCCGGTCTTGGGCTTGCGCGGGTTGAGCCGTCGGACGGCGCGCTCGCCGGCTTCTTTGGCCACCTCGTCGATCGACTTCAGGTCTTCCCGCCAGCGCGCGGCGCTAAAGCTGTAGTCGCGCTCCATTTCCAGGCCTTCGCCGGCCAACGCGGTCACGCCGATCGAGTGCGAGCCCGCCTCGTATCCGCGGTGAAACCCGTTGGTCGCCGCCAGAACCGTTCGCCCGCGGCGCCATCCGGCGGATGGGCCTTCCGCGCGCGCAACACCGTCGACTGCTCGGACGCCCGCTTCAAGCGCAAAGGCGATCTCAAGAAGTTGCTCGGGCGCCGGCGGTTCGGCCGGGTCCAGAAGGGCGAGCTCGGGGACGTCGGTCGCGAGTTGTCCGGGATCCGCCAGTCCGGCCTCCGGATCCTCGGGGGCCTCCTGCGCCATCGCAACCGCGCGCTCAGCCAGCTCGCCCAGCGCCGCGGGGTCTGACGCGCTGACCGAAGCCTGCCGCTGTCCGACGAAGACGCGGAGCCCAAAGTCCAGGCTTTCCTGCCGCTCGGCCTCTTCCAGCTTGCCGTCCCGGGCCGTCACGCTCAGAGACTCGCTTTCGCCCACGACCACGTCCGCCGCCTCTGCGCCCGCAGTTTTCGCAGCATCGAGCAGCTGCTCGGCGATCGTGTCGAGAGAAAGAGATTGGTCCAGCATCAAGCGGCTCCAGTGGATCTAGTATGTGAGTTGTAGCAAGCCGTTTCCGATCAGTCCGGCCGCTGCAGCCAGTAAAGGCCAGAGGGTCAGGTGCATCCCCACGACGCGGTAGCGAAAATGCACCTTAGTGTCTTTCGAGGCGAAGGTGAGGCCGTGCATCACGCGTCCGCACAGCAAGGCCGCGCCCAACAAACCAACCGCCCAGCCCGGCGCACTCATCCCCTCGGTCAGCCCCAAGAGGATCAGCGAAATCGGCATGTACTCGGCGGCGTTCGCTTGCGCGCGCATGCGCCGGATCAGTCCGACATCGTCTTTGTCGCCGAACGCAATCTGCTTTGTCCGACGATAGCTGATGACCTGGATCGACAGATAGAGCAGCAGGATTGTGTTCAGCCCGGCGAAGATTCCGGTGATCGGCAAAGGCATGGGAGGCTCCGTCAGCGCGCTCATGGCATACCGCGAAGCGCCCTGACGGGAAAGCCGTTACTTCTGCGATCCGGCGCGCTTCACGAGGCCAGCAGCGCCGCTTGATTGTCGAAGATCGAGTCCGCGGCCTGTGGCCGAGGTTCCGGCAGCCTCATCGGGACGGGTTCGACCCTCGGCGACAGGGTCGGCGATCCCCTGACGATCCGGCTGTCATATTCAGCCAGGTCATAACGTTCGAACACCGGAAACGCGTCGACGGCCGCGTAGGAGTACAGAAGCAGCGGACGTTCACGCTCGGAGCGATTGTCGCTTGAGGCGTGCAGCGTCCGGACGTGGTGGATCGAGATCGAGCCGGCCGGGGCGGTCAGAGCGACGGCGCGGTCGAGTTCAGAGCCCAGAGCGCCCGGACGAATGCCTCCAGCAAAGACGCCGTTGAGGTGATGGTCGTAGAGCGTTCCCTTGTGAGAGCCGGGGATCACCATCAGCGGGCCGTTCTCCGGCGTGCAGTCCTCGACCATCACGCCAACCGCTAACAGATCGTCATTTGTGTGCGGATAGAAGGCCCAGTCCTGATGCCATTCGATCTTCGCCGAGCCGCCGGCTGGTTTGAAGTTCAGTTTGCTGTGGTCAAAACGAACGGAGCCGCCCAGCAGCGGCGCCACCACGTCGAGGATGGTCTCCGAGCGCATCAGCGCATCGAAAGCATCGTGTCGTCTTACGGGGTCTTTCAACCGACGCAGCTTCGGCGTGCTGGCCGAGTGATCCGGACCCAGGTCGTAGATCTCGTCGCTCGCGGCGATCTGTTTGGAGCGCTCCTTGAACTCGGCGATCACATCGCGCAGGCGCGTCAGCGTCGCCGCATCAATCAGTTTCTCGATCACGAGATAGCCGTTCTCGTCGTAGAAACGCCGCTGCTCGGTGCTGAGCGTCATCGGCCGATCCTCCCTGGCGTCTTCGAATGCGTCTTATGTTTGAGGGATGCTGATCGGAAGGCGGGGCCAAGTCTTTCGTCTGCCGGCTATGACTTTCGTATTTCAGACATTCACCATCACGATTGGCGCAGACGCTCCTGCCTCGGCGCGAGGCCGAACTGGCGATGATACGCGGACGAGAAATGCGCGGCGGAACGGAAACCACAGGCGATTGCGACCTCCTGCGCGCTCATGGAGGTCTGCAACAAGAGTTGGCGCGCGCGGGTCAGCCGCAGCCGGAGGTAAAACGCGCTGGGAGAGGCGTCGAGATGCTCCCGCATGAGCCGGGTCAGATGCCGCTCCCCAAGCCCTGCCGTCTCGGCGACGGCCGCGAGTCGGAGCGGTTCCTCGATATTGGCCTCCATGGCGGCGATGGCCGTGGCGAGCTTGCGGGGCATGCCGCCGCCCGAGCTCGGATGCGCGCTCTCAACGCGGCGCTGCGGCTCTTCGGCGTTGCGGACCCGGTCGAGCACGAAGGTCGCGGAGATTGCGGCGGCGATTTCTTCACCGAGGTCCTGGGCCACGATCCGAAGACACAGATCAATCGCAGACGTGCCCCCTCCACAGGTGAATCGGTCGCGATCGATTTCGTAGATGTGGTCGGTCAACTCGATCTCCGGGAACGCTTCGGCGAAGGCTGCGGCCTGCTCCCAGTAGATCGTGCAGCGGTGACGGGTCAGCAGTCCCGCCCGAGCCAACAGATCCGCCCCGGTGGAGATCGCGCCGAGCGCCGTGCCCTGTCGCGACACGCGGCGCAACCAGCCGCCGAGCTGCTTCGAGTAGCGCTCGGCCGGATTGTCGCCCGAGCAGACGAAAACCAGGTCCGGCGGCAGTTCGGGCGGGATCCCGCCATCCGGCGCGACCGTGATGCCCGCCGAGGCGGTCACTGGATCGCCGTCTATCGAGACGACCGAGAGCTCATAGGCGTTGTCGCCCGCTAACTGGTTCGCATTGCGAAACACCGCGAGCGCGCAGAGGAATCCGACCATCGAGAAATCGGGAACCACCAGAAAAGCGATGCGCCTTGGTCTATCGCTGTGCGTTTGCGTCACGGTTCGATCATGTCGGGGTCGAATGCGGGCACGCCGTCGGCCGCGTTTCGCCGGTCGATCCAAGCGCTCGCGAAATCAACCAGCGCCGCGTAGTCGGTCAGTCGGCATCGGGCATTGCCGATGTGCCCGAACTGGACGCCTTTCGCCTTTTCCCACGCTTCTCCGACAAGCGGGAACAAGCGGTCGAGATCGTCGGCCACGTCGGGCGCGCGCACCCAGGGCGCATCTCCCGCGCCCGATTTGAAAACACGCATCTTCAGCCGCCGATGGGTGGCGATGCTCTCGGCCGCATGCAGCGCGGAGCAACGGTTCCAGCCGACGCCGATCAGCAGGATCTTCATCTCCGGACGCGCGCGCAAACGATCCCAGGGCGTGCCGGGGCCGGTGGCCCATCCGCTTGCGTCATGGGTGCCTGCGATTTCCGCAGCCCCAGCCCCAAGAAGAAGCACCGAACTTGTCGGATGCGGGCTGCGCACGACGCCCGGCCAGCTTCGGAAGGTTTCGGGCACTGTTCCGTTGTCGCGAACGTCTGAACGTTGTGGATCGAAGCCGAGAACGTGCGCCCGGATCACGGCGCGGCGCGTCTCATCGATCTCCGGCGGCGGCGTCATAAGATCCACCGGATCATAGGCGTCGGTGCTGAAGCCGGGCATGCCGATCAATCCGTCCGGCCCAACGACGTCAAGCAGCGCTTCGATCAGCGCGCGCGGCCCGCCGATCACGCGACCGATCTGGCCGAGCGACGTGTGGACGAACACCCCGTCCCCAGAACGCACGCCCAGTGTTCCCAGATCGCGGACCAGATCGTCTTTGCCAAAAAACATGGACCCTTGTCTGCCTTCTCAGAGACGAATGCCCAACCGGTCCCACTTGCCGTCGACCAGGGCCTTGGTCTCATGGTCCATATCAAGCACCTCGCCCCACTCTCGATCGGTCTCTCCCGGTAGCTTGTCAGTGGCGTCGAGGCCGATCTTCGAACCCAATCCGCTGACTGGCGAGGCGAAGTCGAGGTAGTCGATCGGCGTATTGTCGATCAGGGTGATGTCGCGGGCGGGGTCCATCTTGGTGGTGATCGCCCACCACACATCGTCCCAGCTGCGGGCGTTGACGTCCGCGTCCACAACGATCACCCATTTGGTGTACATGAACTGCCGAAGATAGCTCCAGGCGCCCATCATCACCCGCTTGGCGTGCCCCGGATAAGCCTTCTTCATCGATACGACCGCAATTCTGTAGGAGCATCCCTCGGGCGGCAGCCAGAAGTCGACGATCTCCGGAAACTGTTGCTGCAACAGTGGGATGAAGACCTCGTTCAGCGCTTCGCCCAGCACCGAGGGTTCGTCGGGGGGGCGCCCGGTATAGGTCGACAGATAGATCGGCTTTTCACGCATCGTCATCGCCGTCACGGTGAAGACCGGAAAGGGTTCGACCGAGTTGTAGTATCCCGTATGGTCCCCGTAGGGACCCTCGTCGGCGTACTCATCGAGGCTGACCGTGCCCTCAAGAACGATCTCGGCTTGTGCGGGCACCTTGATCGGTTGGGTGACGCAATCCGCCAGCTCGGCCGGCTTGCCGCGCAGAATGCCGGCGAAGTGGTACTCGGAAAAGTTGTCGGGCACGGGCGTCACCGCGGCCAGGATCGTGCCGGGGTCCGCGCCCAGTACGGCGGCCGCGGGCAGAGGCTCGATCTTCTCTCGCTTCCATCGCTGATGCTGTTGCGCGCCGCCGCGATGTTTCAACCAGCGCATGATCAGTTTGTTCTTGCCGAGCTTCTGCATGCGGTAGATGCCGAGGTTGTAGCCGTCTTCCTTCTTGCCCGACGGACCTCGCGTGACGACCAGCGGCCACGTGACAAGCGGCGCCGGCTCGCCCGGCCAGCAGGTCTGTATCGGGAGGCGGTCGAGGTCGATTTCGTCGCCCTTCAGCACGACTTCCTGGCACGGAGGCTTTCCGCCGAAGAGCCCGGTCCCCGACTTCGGCCGCATCTGAAGGACCGTCTTGGCGAGCGGCAGAAGACCCAGCGCCTCTTTCAATCCATCCGGCGGTTCTGGTTGGCGCAGGAAGGCCATGAGCTGACCAACCTCGCGCAGATCCATCGCCGTGCGCCGCTCCTTGCCATCGAGCGTCACGCCGCGCGCCACGCGTTCGACCGTTCCAAAGAGATTGACGAGCACCGGCATCTCGGCTGGCGAACCGTCTTCCTTGACGACGATCTCGAACAACAAAACCGGTCCGCCGGCGTGCAGGGTGCGTCGGTGGAGCTCGGTGATCTCGCGATCGGTCGACACTTGCTCGGTTATCCGAACCAGTTGACCATCGGCTTCGAGCCGATCGAGAAAATCGCGAAGAGACGAATACGGCATGCGGGCTCCTATGCTACCGCGGCACCTAGCTGCAAGCCCGCCATCCGTCCAGGGCGGCGGGTTGGCGCAGGTCGGCCTTATCCGATCACTTCCTGATCCGCTTCGCCCGTGCGGATGCGCGTGACGCCCCGGATCGGAGAGACGAAGATGGTTCCGTCGCCGACCTTCCCGGTTCGCGCCTGTTCGACGATTGTCGAGACGATCTCCTCCTCCATCGTCGAGGGCGCGACAACGTCGATGCGAAGCTTGGGCGTTTCCTTCACTTCGTATTCGGCGCCTCGGTAGATCTCGGTTTTGCCGCGCTGTCGACCGAAGCCGCGCACCTCCGTCACCGTGATGCCATGTACGCCCAGCTCGGTCAGCGCTTCGCGCACGGGCTCATAACGGCCAGGTCGAATAATGGCGGAGATCATGCGCATCGGATGTTCCTCTTCATGCTCTAGCCCGAGATGCACGAGCCGGCGGATCGCCTCGGACCGCGACGGCAGGTCTGCCTGAGTGCGTCGCCAGCCGTCCACCAGCTCGTTGAACTGTTTCGAGGCGACCAGCTGAATGCGTTGGTCAAGCTTCTCCATGCGTCTTCAACCTCGCGAAACCCTTGAAAACCCTGCTCATGCGGCGGGTTTACCCCGCTCTGAACCGCTTTGTCGACACTATGCGCGTGTTCTGCAAAATAAGCTACTTGCAAAACTTACACATAATACACAATATAAGCATACCGAGACGCTGAGTCGTCGGATTGCAAAAGCGCCAGGCAAGTGCGCCGCGCAGGTGGAGGAAACGTCCCCTTTCACTGGGGCGACACAAAAGGAGGTTGCGATGACTGAGATGGTTTACCGAGGGGTCCGTTACACTCGCGAAGATCTGACCAAGGAGCCTGCCGGCCCGGTGCCGACGCTTTGCTATCGCGGCGTCGAGTTTGATCCGCGCGAGGCGTGGCGGCGTGATCGCCCGATCTATGCGAGCCGCTACGCGAAAGTATACCGCGGCGTCTCGGATCAGGATGGCCCCGGCGGCAATGCGCCGGTTGCGGTTTTCGGTTAGCACGAAAACAGGGCGGCAAGAGACCAGTCGGTGGCGCTGGTTTCTCGAAGCGGGGCTTTCGCGTTCCGCTTCTTTGATTTTGATTTCGATTTGCGTTCAGGGCTGGGCGAGAAGCAGTTTGGTGTGCGCTGGGTCAACCTCGTTTAGGCCGCTTGCGTCGCCCTCCCACAGTGCGGTTGTGAAACGTCGGTTCTTTCTTGCCGACCCATTCGGCGAAGCGCGCGATCTGTGGATGCGCCCTTAGTTTCTCTGGGGTGTTGTAGACCCTGGCGAGCTCGGCCTCCGTAAGCGCCGCGTGGATCTCGTTATGACAGATCTGATGCAGCAACACGGTCGGGCCATGCCGCCCGCCTTTCAGCTTGGGCACCAGGTGATGCAGGCTTTGCCGCGCTTCCGGAGGGATCGGGCGCAGGCAGATAGGGCAGATCGGGTCGTCGTCGTTGCTCATCCCGAGCCGCGAGTTAAGCCGCGCAAAGTGTTCGTCCAGTGAGAGCTCACGCGGCGCGACCGAAGCCAAAAAGCCCAAAGAACCACGCCAGAGCGCGCCATACCCCGATGAGGATCGATGCGATGAAGCAGACGGCCCCGGTCAGCGGCAGGAAGACAAGTGCAAAGACTGTGAAGCGTATCGGATGAACCAACCACTTCAGGCGGGTCGGCGACGGCCAGATCCACCGGAAGCCGCGCCAACCGGTTCGCGCGGCGGCCAGTCCCAGCACCACGTTCATGATCACAAAGGTTGATATGTCGCTGTGGACGCCGGGGTGGATCCGAAGTTCGCGTTCCCGCTCGTCGTCCATATCGCGGGTGGCCAGTTCAACCCCTTGTAGCGCCAGATCCTACGCCGCCCCCGTTTCCGCAAGCCCCGCGTCGCCCACGGCGGAACCGCTCGTGTCGATCTCGGTCGCTGGACGCGCCGCCAATCGAACGCGTCCCTTCGCTCCTGTCGCGGCCGTGATCGTGAACGATTTGTTCCCGCGGGCCAACGCGCCCAGAAACGAAGCGAACGTGTCAGCCTGCATCGCTTCGGACAGCTTCAGACCGATGCCGGCTGGCTGCGCGGCGACGCCGGTGTCCAGCAGCACGAGGTGCACGTCGGCGTCATGTGCGGCCTTGCGCAGTCGATCCAGCGACACAACGCCGACCTCGACGCGCAGCACGTCGTCCCGAAGCTGTCCCTGGACAATCACGACTTGAACATTGAGGCGGGCAAATCCGTTTTCGATGTCGTCCGGCGAAAGAGCGTCAATCTGGTTGACGCCGTCCTTTGGTCGCGGCGCGGACGACAGTTGGCTGGAAGCAGCTTGGTCGTCGAAACGAAGCGGGCGCAGGTTCGCGCGATTGATGGGTTTTTGAAGCGCAAACAACGCCTCATCAAGAAGAGGTCCCGCTTCGACCGCGAGGTCGTCGCTGAGGCGAACCAAAAGCCCCCCTTCCGATGAGAGCTCGACGGCGTACGCCTTCCCCTGTCGCTTGAGCTTGAGCGCGCCGCGCTCCGCGAGGGCGATCGTCACGCTATCGCGGCGTGCAACCGTCGAGGCGTCTGCGAAAACCTCGATCGCATCGGGGTCCTCCGCGGCCCGGAAGAGCGCATCGACGTCGCTGTCGCTGGCCAGCCGGGTTTCAACGCCGGCCTCGTCCGCGACGTGCAGGCGGCCGTCGGCGTCCGGTGCGAGCGCCATCGCCTTGGCGCCGGGCGTCTTGACGTCGTCGAGCGCCCCCCGAGCCGCCGCGCCAAGTCCGCTCAGCTCGTCGCCGCTTTTCACACCAGCCTCTCCGGCCTCGCGCGCAATCTTCCCCAGGGTGGACAAAAGACCGGCCTGCGCCGGGGTCTGTAAGGCGATCGCAAGCGAAATTGCGCAGATGATGAGGATGAGGCGCATAAGAACAGTCCCCTAAACGGGTTGCGACGTATCTGGGCGTCGGCGTCGCTTTCCGAGTCCCAGAGGGTCCAAATCCGCCTTGTCGGTCAAGGCGCCCTCGTTTCAGATCGGCGGCGCAGATCCATTCCATTCCCCTCGATCGGAGGCCGTTCATGAGCGAGAAAACCGTCGTCAACAGTTGGAACGAATGGGATCCGCTCAGACACGTGATCGTCGGTCGCGCCACGGATTGCCATATCCCGCCGCCCGAACCCGCACTGGACGCGAAGGTGCCCGAAGACAGCGACATGCGCGGCCAATGGGGCAAGCGTCCGCAGGAGACGATCGATCGCGGGAACGAGCTGCTGGACGATTTTGCAGCGATGCTCGAACGGCGCGGGGTGATTGTCGACCGACCGACGCCCATCGACTTCTCGAAACCGGCCACGACGCCCGACTTCCACACCGAGAGCCAGTTTGGGTGCATGCCGCCGCGGGAGGTGCTGCTGACGGGCGGCAATGAGATCGTCGAAGCGACGATGTCTTATCGCTGTCGGTGGTTCGAATATCTTTGCTATCGGCCGTTGTTGCAGCGCTACTTCGAAGAAGATCCCAACTTCCGGCACGAGGCTGCGCCAAAGCCCAGGCTCACGGATGTCGACTACCGGCCCGACTATTTGTCCGAGCAGATTGGCGTGGCGAAGCGGTTGGAATGGACGGCGGAGAAGTTCTTCGTCACGACGGAGGAAGAACCGCTGTTCGACGCCGCCGACGTTCTGCGGTTCGGGAAGGACTTGATCGTCCAGCACGGTTTCACAACCAATCTCAAGGGGATCGAGTGGCTCCGGCGGCACTTTCCCGATCACCGCGTCACAGCCGTGAACTTCCCTGGCGATCCATACCCGATCCATATCGACGCCACGTTCACTCCGATCCGCCCAGGGCTGATCCTGAACAATCCGCAGCGGCGGCTGCCCGATGACCAGCGTGAATACTTCGAGAAGAACGGTTGGGAGATCGTCGATGCCGCGCAGCCGGCCCATAACGCGCCTCCGCCGCTGTGTTACTCGTCGACGTGGCTGTCCATGAACGTGCTGGTGCTGGATCCAAAAACGGTCTGTGTCGAAGCGTCGGAGGTCTATCAGATGGAACAGCTGGACAAGCTTGGACAGGAAGTGATCCCGGTCGATCTCAGGGATGCCTACGCCTTTGGCGGCGGTCTGCATTGCTGCACGGCCGACGTGCGCCGGGAGGGGCGGTGCGAAGACTATTTTGCGGTTCAGTAGCGCAAAGACTGTCTATGCAAGCCGTCGCCGCCGTCTCAGTTGGCGAGGCGCAAGTCTCTGCAGATTTGCGAGCGCTTTGACCACTTAGAAAGTGGGGTGAATATGCAGCGCTCCGGGATATTCCAAGGCGCAAACAAGCTCTCGCTTCGGTTCGCAAATCGACGCGACGTTCAATGCGGAGATCCCTAACTTGCCACGCGGTTGGCGCGTGCGACATAAGCCGTCGGATGCAGACCTTTTTTACCGCCGACAGTCATTTTGACCACTCGGCCATTATCCGCCTGTGTGAGCGGCCCTTTTGCTCGGTCGACGAGATGAACGCGGCCCTGGTTAAGAACTGGAACGCTGTGGTCCAACCCGACGATCGCGTTTTTCATCTTGGCGACTTTTGCTTCAAGGGGTCCAAGCCGGCAGCCAGGATCTTGGAACAATTGTCGGGTCGCATCACGTTCATTCGCGGCAATCATGACTCTGCGAACACGGGTAAGCTCGAGCGCTGGGAAGGATGCCATGACCTGTTGGAGCTGAAGCTTGACGGCGTGAAGATCGTTCTGTGCCATTATCCGCTGCTGGAATGGCCTGGCGCGTGGCGCGGCGCTCTGCATCTGCATGGGCACACCCATGGACGGATAGGACCCAATGCGCGTCGCTGCGATGTCGGCGTGGACGTCTGGAACTATCGCCCGGTCACGCTGCGGCAGATCCAGGAGCGTTTAGAACTCGCGCCGCCCTACGACCCGACCGACGCGCATGATCAGGTCGCGGCCAAGTAGCGTTCCGTTCTTCGCCTGGCGGTGGGTTCGGTAGTGTTTGTCTTGTTTATTCGTAGAGCAGATGCGCTGCGATCCGGCGGTGGTGGGGCGCGTCGCGGTGCTCCCAAAGAAAGATGCCCTGCCAGGTTCCAAGCGCCAATCGCCCGTCTATCACCGGAATTGACAGTTGCGCGCCCGACAGCACCGTTCGGATATGCGCTGGCATATCGTCAGGGCCCTCCAGGTTGTGCGCGTAGGGTAGGGTGCGCGGCGCAAGCCGGTCAAAGGCCAAGTCAAGATCCCCCCGAACCTCGGGGCTCGCATTCTCTTGAATCGTAAGGCTTGCGGATGTGTGCTGGCACAGAAGCGTCAGCAGTCCCTGTGTTGGTTCATGTGTTTGAACCCAGTCCGATATGCGCGCAGTCACCAGGATCATCGACGAGCCTGGTGTTTCAACGTCAAAGACTGTCGCGCTTTGCTGCAAGGCCACGAAGGTCAAGCCTTGGTTTTCAGGACCTCGATCACCTTGTCGACGCTATTGTTGTTCTGCGAGAGAAGACCGCTCATCTCGTTCTTCAGGCTCACCAGCAGCGAGATCCCTTCGGCTTCGATGTCCAAGATCTTCGGAGCGCCGCCAATCTCGCGAACACGCCAAGAGACTTCAAGCGGCTGCTGTCCGGACCGTGCGAAGTTCGTCAGGACATACAGGTCCTTCTTGCCCGACCTGGATCCCGCGAACTCGAGGGTCTCGCCCTTATAGTCGCTAAAACGGCTGGTGTAGATCTTTGCGACATAATCGGTGAAGGCGGACAGATACGCATCTTTCTGCGTGTCCGACATCTCGTTCCACGGACGCCCGATCGCAAAGCGGCCGATCGCCGTCATGTCCGCTGTTGCGCTCATGAGCCGTTTGAGTTCGCTGCGTTTGCTTTCAATCGGCACATCGGACTGCACGAGGGCGATGACGTCTCCCGCCACTCCCATGACCAGCTCTCGGGCTTCAGCTTCATCAAGCGCGATGGCCGCCTGCGGCGCCGCGCTCAAAAAACAGCTGCAAACCGCAACAGCGAGAAAATTACGACGTGAAAACAGAAACATAGCTACGCCTCCCAAAAACCCTAGGAGTATATGGACATTAAATGAGGCGGCTACTCGGCGATGATCTCCACTTCTTCGCCATCATCCGCTTCTCCAAGCTGGGCCCGCCTGTTTTGCAAGAACAAGCTACGCGCCGTGGTGTAGGAGTCCGCGCTTTCGTAAAGCACGCTGTCGACAGCGTTCTCGTTGGTGTCCCTGAACTCGACTGTATTCAGGCCAAGAACCGTGTAGCCGCTGATCGGCGCGCCAATGTAGGTCGTCGGCGCAAAGGCGAAGTCGACGAACCGGCCCCAGTGGCTGCGCGTCGTTCCCGGACCCAAGAACGGCAGTTCCCAGTACGCGCCCTCGCCGGCTCCGTAGTGGGCGAGCGTCATGCCGAAGTCGGCGTCCTGCTTCTCGATCTCGAAATCGGTCGCGGGGTCCAGCAGACCGCCGGCGCCGACAATCGTGTTGACGGCGAACCGGGCCAGGGTTGATCCGGCCGGCTCCCATTTGCCCATGAACACGTTGTTGGCGAAGTCGCGGGGCAGTTCCAGATGGCTCAGCGCGTTGCCGATCAGCAAGCGTACGAGCCCTGGCGTCACATCGCCGTAGACCGAACTGACCGGCCGAACAACGACGGTGTCGAGACCTTTGTTGAACTCGTGAAAATCACGGTTCAGCGGCTGGTAAGGGTCGTAGACGCCGTCGACAGCCTCCGTCGTCGCGCAGGCGCTCAATGTCGCCGCCACGAATAAAGCCGCTGTGGCGCGCCCAATTGATTGCAGTTTCATCTACCTCGTATGCCCCCAAGGCAAAATATGTCTGACGACCCGGTTCTCGCTCGAGAGGAACAATATGTCTGTGGAATTCGTTATCAAAGGGTGTTCTTCCGTTTTGCGCCGCCAAAGGACCAGCCTGCGGTAAACGAGTCACGCCTTGCGGCGCGCTGTTCCCTTCGTGAACGCCCTCAGCCAGCGCGCGCGGCGCTGGCGACACATCGATTCAGTAAGATTTTATTAAAAGGTTGAATGGTTTAACCCGCCCGGCAAGAAATCTGATCTCTCTGCGCAGATCGGCAGGCTAGAGAAAGGACGGGCGTGAGCGAGAAGCCAAAGTTAGCTCAGTTTTGCGCGGATCTTGTGGTGCTCCATCACCAGGCGACCCAGCTGGGTCTGACGCACGCCGCTCGGATCATCGAACAAGCGCTGTCTGCGGCCATGGACGAAGTCTCCGCCCAGGTCGATCGCGAGACCGACGACGCGATCAGCGCCTTCAGCCGACCAAACTAAGAGCTGCGGTCTGCTCGGCCTAGTCGCATCCGCTGGGCAAGAGTTCGAGGTCTCCCAGCTCGGCGCGGATGGAGAAGTCTCCGTAATTCAACAGCATCTGGTCTGCGACGCCGTTTTCGTAGAGGCGGAGGCTCGACTGGTAGATCGGTTGCTCCGCCGACGTTTCGAGGTTGTAGAAGGCCAGAGTCGTGAGCCAACTGCGGCCATTCTCCTGGAGCGTGTTCGGACCGGTTGTCTCGTTCAGAAACTGTGCGGACACGAGAACGGTCGGATTGTCGCTGTCGCCGTCGAAGTAAGGGGCCTCGAACGACCCGTCTCCCATCAGCGCCGCGCCGATCATTTTTGTTGAAAACTCCAATGGAAACAACGCGCCCGGCGGCAGCGCCAACTCGGCCGCCTCGGGTTTCCGGATATCCGCCTGGCGGGCGCCGTCGCCGCCCAGCCCCGTGCCTTCAGTCGCATCGACCTCGGACCCGTTGACGATCAGTTTCGAGCTGTAGCGATACAAGGAATGGTCGCGCGCCTCGTAGCTGCTGAACTGGCTGTCGATCACCGTCGGCTCGCCATCCGCCGGGAACAGCTCCAAAACCATCCGCTCGCTGAGCGCATAGCCTTCGCAAGTGTCGGTCAATTGCACCGCAAGGCGACCTTCCGCCGCTGCGATCGTCCCGTCATTCGATCGCTCCAGGCTGAGTTCGTAGACGGCGGTTTGGGGAGCCAATCTGACATCCGGAGCCGCGTCTTGAGAGAATGCGGCGGATCCGCTGACGACCAACAAGGCGGCGGCTGCCGTTGCGGATGACGGAAGGGTCTTGAAGACGGCGAACATGGCGTGCTCCAAAGGGTCAAGGCCTGGCAAGTCGGCGACACGCTGTTGCGCCGATGGCGAATAGACGAACATTTACACGTTGGAGGTTACCAAAATGAGCGGACAAATCGAGGCGCGGCTTTCCGAACTTGGAATAAAGCTTCCCGACGCCCCTGCGCCTGCGGCGAACTACGTGCCCTTTGTCCGCAGCGGCGACCTCTTGTTCGTGTCGGGGCAGATCTCTCAGAACGCCGAAGGGCTCGTGACCGGACGCGTCGGGGTGGAGCTGTCGATCGAGCAGGGTCAGGCGGCGGCGCGGGATTGCGGCCTGTCGCTGATCGCACAGGTTCAGGCGGCCTGCGGGGGCGACCTCGACCGCGTCGTCCGCGTCGTCAAGTTGACCGCCTTCGTCAACGCGCAGCCGGACTTCGCTCAGCAGCCCGAAGTCGTGAACGGCTGTTCTGACTTGATGGTTGAGGTCTTCGGCGATGCGGGTCGACATGCGCGCGCCGCGGTGGGCGCTGGGTCCTTGCCCCGTGGGGTCGCCGTCGAAATCGAGGGGATCTTCGAAATCCGTTAGATCGATGTCGCAGCTTTCCCCGGACTTCTGGACGAAACCCTTCGCGCATCGGGGATTGCACGATCGAAACGCGGGGATCGAGGAGAACAGCTTCGCTTCCTTTCGCGCGGCGATCGACGCCGGGTACGGCATCGAGCTGGACGTCCAGCTTGCCGCCGACGGGGAAGCGATCGTTTTCCACGACAGCGTATTGGACCGTCTGACGGATACGACGGGCTCGGTGTCGTCTTTCTCCGCAGCGCAACTCTCTACGCTGAGACTGAAGATCGGCGGTGAGCCCCTGCAGACTCTGTCAGAGGTGTTGGGTCTGATCGACGGAGCGACGCCTGTGCTGGTCGAAATCAAGGATCAAAGCGGCGATTTCAGCGAGACAAGTGGCGCTCTCGAGGCTCGGGTCGCCGAGGTGATGGCCCGGTATCGTGGCCCAGCAGCCGTGATGTCCTTCAACCCGCACATGATTGAAACCATGTGGCGGATCGCGCCGGCGACGCCTCGGGGCCTTGTCGCGGCTCCCCACTATTGGGGCGACGTTTCGCCAGAGCGAACGCGGCGTTTGGCCGACCTGGCTGATCTTGACCGCTGCCACGCGGCGTTCGTCTCTTACGAGTGGCGCGGGCTTGACCGACCCGCCGTCCGCAGAGCGGCGCTGCAAGGGCATGAGCTGATCTGCTGGACGATCCAATCCGCTGCGGACGCGGAATCCGTCGCAGGGGCCTGCCGACAGATCACATTCGAAGGGTTTCGACCTTAGGGCGCCGCGTCTGCGAAAAGTTGTCCATGGTTAGGTTGACGGAGCCGATTGCGGGGCCACGCTTAACACTGGTTGATTACACGTTGGAGTGTCATGAGCGACGCAACCTTCTCCGTTAACGTGATGCGCGAGATCGCCGAGATCCCGGCGGACGCGTGGGACGCGTGCGCGGCGCCCGAGACGGCCGACGGCGGCAGACCGCTCAATCCGTTCCTGACCCATCGGTTCTTGAGCGCGCTCGAGGAAAGCCGCTCCGTCTGCGCGCGCGAGGGCTGGTCGCCGCATCATCTTGTTCTTGAGAACGAGGCTGGCTCGGTGCTCGGCGTCATGCCGCTCTATGTGAAGACCCACAGTCAGGGCGAATTCGTCTTCGACTACGGATGGGCGGACGCCTTCATGCGGGCGGGCGGCGACTATTACCCGAAGTTGCAATGCGCGGTGCCGTTCACTCCGGTCATGGGCCGGCGGCTTCTGGCGCGAGCGGACGCCGGCGTCCCGGAAGGCACCATTGAATTGGGTTTGCTCGAGGGCGCTCGTCAGATGGCGGTTCAGAACAGTCTGTCGTCGATCCATCTGACCTTCTGCACGCGCGGGGAATGGGACCGTCTGGGGGCAGCCGGGCTGCTGCAGCGGCAGGACCAGCAATTCCATTGGGAGAACCACGACTACGCCGATTTCGATGGGTTTCTGGCCGCGCTCGCCTCGCGTAAGCGCAAGCAGATCCGCAAAGAACGCGAAACCGCCGCGTCGAGCGGCGTCGAGATCGTCCGATTGACAGGCGACCAGATCCAGCCGGAGCACTGGGACGCGTTCTGGGAGTTTTACCAGGACACCGGCGCGCGCAAGTGGGGATCGCCCTATCTGAGCCGCTCCTTCTTCGACATCGCGCAGCGGGACCTGCGCGACGACATCCTGCTGGTCATGTGCCGCCGCGAGGGGCGTTGGGTTGCAGGCGCGCTCAACTTCATTGGGCGAGAGACACTCTATGGGCGATACTGGGGCTGCGCGGAAGATCATCCCTGCCTCCATTTCGAGGTCTGCTACTACCAGGCGATCGACGCGGCGATCTCAATGGGGTTGAAAACGGTCGAGGCGGGCGCGCAGGGGGCGCACAAGCTCGCCCGCGGGTATGTGCCGACCCCGACATACTCGTTGCACTGGATCGCGCATCCCGGCCTTCGGAACGCGGTCGAGACCTACCTTGAGCGTGAGCGGGAAGCCGTGAATGAGGAGATCGAATTCCTGTCCGACCGCGCTCCCTTCAAGAAAACCGGGTAACAGGAGGTTTTTCGATGGTTGAGAAACTGCAAGGCGCGGCGAGGGAGGCTGCGCTCGCGGAATTGAACAGCGCTGGGTGGTCGCTTGTCGACGGTCGCGACGCGATCTCGAAAACCTACGAGTTCAAGAACTTCGTCGAGGCGTTCGGATGGATGACCCGCGCGTCGCTGCATGCGGAAAAGCTCAATCACCATCCGGAATGGTTCAATGTTTACAAGCGCGTCGACGTCGTCCTGGCCACGCATGACGTCGACGGCCTGAGCGAGTTGGACGTCAAGTTGGCCAAAAAGATGGACGCCTTGGCTGCATGAGCTTCTTGGCTGCATGAGCTTCTTGGCTGGATGAACCTCCCGTGTTCGCCGGGATCAGAACTCGGCGATGACCCAACGCACCTCTGCGCGCTACGACTTGACGTATAGGCGCCGAGGGGTGTCGCAGAGGCATTCTGCGCCCGCCGCCGTCACCAGGAAGGTCTCGGTGATCTCAAGCCCAAAATCCTCCATCCACATCGCGGGGATCAGGTGGAGCACCAAATTCTCTCGCAGCTCCGTCATGTCGCCCGGGCGGATGGAGATCGTGCGTTCCCCCCAATCCGGCGGGTAGGAGAGGCCGACCGAGTAGCCGATGCGGCTTTCCTTCTCGACGCCGTGTTTCCGCAAGACGCCCTGGAACACTGTCGCCAGATCGTGGCAGGTCGCGCCTGGCTTCGCGGCCGACAACACCGCGTCGATCCCCTCCAGGGCGACGTCCTCGATCTTCAGCAACGCCGCTGCAGGCTCGCCCAGACAAAGCGTTCGGGACTGCGGGCAGTGATAGCGGCGATAACATCCCGCGATCTCGAAGAACGTCGCCTCGCCGGTTTTCATCGGCGTCTCGTCCCAGGTCAGATGCGCCGCTGTGGCTTCAGGACCCGAGGGCGTCATTGGCGCGATCGCGGCGTAGTCTCCGCCGTACTCGGTCGTGCCGCGGATGAGCGAGGCGTAGATCTCGGCCACGAGATCGCATTTGCGCAGGCCCGGCTCGGCGAGCTCGACGATCCGCGCATGGGTCGCCGTGACGATTTTCGCCGCCTTGCGGATCATGTCGATCTCCGCGGGCGACTTGATCAATCGTCGCCAGTTCACCAGTCCGGTCGCGTTGACAATCTCCGCCTGCGGGAGCTCGACCCGAAGCGTCGTGTAGCACGCGGCGGAGAAGTAGTAATTGTCGAGCTCGACGCCGATCCGCCCCGATTCCAGCCCCCAATCCTTCAAATGCGCGCTGAGGTGCGCGTATGGGTGCCGGTCCGGGTTCATGACGTAGTTGTCGGGATAGGAGAAGATGTGCTCGTCCGACATCCAGACGGTGACCTTGGCGCCGTTTGCGTCCATTGGTCGTCCCCACCATATCGGGGGGCCGCTTCGGCGCACAATCACGGCCTGGTGCACGTAAAAGCTCCAACCGTCGTATCCCGTCAGCCAAGCCATGTTCGACGGGTCGGCGCAGATGACGGCGTCGAGTTCGGCTTCCGCCAAGGCCGTCTGCGTCGCCGCCAACCTCGCAGCGTATTCTTCTTCGCTGAAGGAAGCAGGTCGTTTGGGAATCATCGGCAGGTCCTCCTACGGCGGCGCCTGTCGAGCTGATCCGATGTCGGCGCAATCGTAAAGCGCTGGGGCGACATGTTAATTCGCCGCATCGCATATGATTTGTACGCCGGGGTGACGCGTCGCGCCTCTGGCGCTGCGGCGGGCGTCCATGCTAGGCGAAGATAACGTGACCGTGAAAGAGCGGCGCGACAGAGCAGACGACAAGGAGCGCAGGGGATGGCTTCGAGTGATTGGAACTCCCGCAACAACTCTGCCGGCACAGTGCTGCCGCCGGGACCGCCGACATTGATCTCGGAAGACTTAAAGATCACCGGCAGTCTGGAGACCGATGGCGAGGTGGATCTGAATGGCCGGATCGAGGGTTCGATCGCGGCCAAGAAAGTGACCATCGGCAGCCGCGCCAACTTTCAGGGCGAGATCGTTTCGGAACAGGTTGTCGTCGCGGGCAAGCTCAAGGGCAAGGTCACCGCGCGGAAGATCAAGCTGCAGGCGGGCTCGGAGATTGAAGGCGATTTGATTTATCAGAGCCTGGCGATCGACGAAGGCGCCGAGTTCGAGGGGTCTATTCTGCGCAAGAAAGAAGATTCAGCCTGGACCAACATCACCAAGACGTTCGAAACCCCGGGCGTAGAGTTGACCACGGATGCGGCGGGCGCCGTCGATAAACTGTCGGGCGAGCTGGCGAACGACGGCACCAAGGTCTAATCGGGGCAGTGATAGCGGACGGGCTCGCAATAGCGGCCCTCCGCGTGCCAACGCCAGTAGTGATCGTGCAAACGCATGGTCTGCACGCCCGGCGCGCCGTTGGAGTAAATTCTGTCATCCACTTGAGCGACCGGCCTGACCCCGCCGCCAGTGGTCGACAGGAAAACCTCGTCCGCCTCGTAGAACTCGGCGACGGGAACAGGTCTGACTTCGACCGGCATTCCCAGTTCCTCGGCCATTTCGAGGACCGTGCGGCGGCTGACGCCCATCAGGTGTCCGGCGTCGGGCGTGATGACGCGACCATCCTTGATGCAAAAGACGTTGAAGCCCGGCCCTTCGGTCACATTGCCGGCGTGATCGAGCAGGATCACGCTGTCGAACCCGGCTTCCTTGGCCTCGAACAGGCCGCGCGTGAAATCACCCCAATGATAGTTCTTGATGGTCGGATCGACGCTGTCGGACGGGATGCGACGGGTCGACTTCGAGATCAGCATCCTGGCGCCGCGCTGCGCCGCCTCGGGCGTGATCACCCAGATGAACGGCAGCGCGTAGGCGAAAAAGCGATTCTCGCAGTCCCGCGGATCGCGTGATCCCGGCACGGAGAGCTCGCCGCGCGTGCAGACCATCGCGACGTAGCTCTCGCGCAGCCCGCTCTGTGCGACGCAACCATGGAGGATCTCGGACATCTCTTCGCGGCTCTGAGAGACGGCCATGTGTTGCGCAGCCATGCCTTCGCGGAACCGATCCAGATGGTCGTTCAACCGAAAGAACGCGCCGTCCCAGACATGGACGACGTCGTAACTGACGTCCGAATGAATGAAGCCCCAGTCGAGAACCCCGATTTTGGCGTCGCTGATCGGCATGTATCGGCCGTCCATCCACGCGGCTCCCTTGGACCAGTCGATCTTGGGCTCTGTCGCGTCCGGCATCTTTTTCTCCGCTATTGACGGCGAGCGCCCGTCGAGCGCCTTGTAATTGTCGTCACGCTCGGGCGACGGGGATGCGCCGTCAAGATCTGCACCCGAAAAGTCTGCGCCCGAAAGATACGCGCCCGAGAAAACCGCCCCCATTGGCGAAAGGTGTGAAATGAACGAAGCCAGCGACCCAGAAGCCTTCGCAACCGCGACGCCAGCGGGCGAAGACGCCAAACAGACGACCACCGCCGGCGCGATTGTGGTGATTGGCGCCGGGCAGGCAGGGCAATCGCTGGCCGAAACACTGCGCAAACACGGGTACTCGGGCCGGATCGTATTGATCGGCGAAGAGCCTGTGCGCCCCTACCAGCGTCCGCCGCTGTCGAAGAAGTACCTGCTCGGCGAAATGGAGGAGGATCGCCTCTACTTCCGCCCGGAAGCTTACTACGACGAACACCGGATCGAGCTGCGGCTCGGCGCTCGGGTCGACAGCGTCGATCTGACGACAAGGACTGTGGCGTTGGCGGGCGGGGAGACGATCGCGTTCGACAAGCTCGCGTTTACGACCGGCTCGCGCCCCCGGATGTTGCCTGCTGCGATCGGCGGCGATTTGAAAGGTGTTTACGCTGTGCGCTCGCTCGCGGATATCGACGCGATGGGGCCGCACTGCACCGCGGGCAAAAGCGTTTTGATCGTCGGCGGCGGCTATATCGGGCTTGAAGCCGCGTCGGTGACGGCCAAGCTCGGTCTGAAGACCACGGTGGTCGAGATGGCGCCGCGGATCCTGGCGCGCGTCGCGTCGGAGGCGACGTCGGACTACTTCATGCGGCTGCACGGCGCGCATGGCGTCGACATCAAGACCGGCGTCGGTCTGGATCGCCTTGAGGGAGACGGCGCGGTATCTCGGGCCGTTCTCACCGACGGAACGGCGATGGACGTGGATCTGGTCGTCGTCGGCATTGGGATCGAGCCGAATTCGGAGATCGCCGAGGCCGCCGGCGTGCCGGTCGAGAACGGCATCGCCGTCGATCAGACGGGTCGAACGCTCAGCCAGGACGTCTACGCCGCGGGAGATTGCGCGAGCTTTCCGTGGCAGGGGACGCGGATTCGACTTGAAAGCGTGCAGAACGCCATCGATCAGGCCGAGGTCGCAGCCAGGGCGATGCTCGGGCAGGAGGCTCGGTATGAGCCGGTGCCGTGGTTCTGGTCTGACCAATACGATGTGAAGCTGCAGATCGTGGGCCTTAGCCAGGGGCATGATCAAACCGTTGTCCGTCCGGGCAAGGACGAATGGAGCCAATCGATCTGGTACTTCCGTGACGGCGATCTGATTTCCGTCGACGCCATGAACGATCCACGGGCCTATATGGTCGGCAAACGACTTTTGGAGATGGGCCGCACCCCTGAACAGACGGCAGTGCAGGATCCGGATCTCGACCTTAAGTCCTTGCTGAAGTAGCGTTTCCCATCACGCAACAATTCCTTTTCCGATCAAATCGGCGGTTAGGGGTGTTGCGGTGCGAAAGCAGCCCTATTTCTTGGCCCAACGCTTAACTCGTGACCGGCCCAGGATGGTGGACGAATGTTGCCTCAGTTGAGACATTGCGCTGCAGTTCTGTTCGGGCTCGCGCCGATCGGCCTCGTTGCGCTGCCGACAGCCGAGGCGACGGCGCAGGGCGGGCCAGCCGCCGTTTTGGATGAAGCCGTGGAAATGCGGCAGATCGCCGACACGACCCCGGTGATCGGACGCCTTGTCGGGTCGGTCGAGGCGCAGGTGGCGGCGCGCGCAGCGGGCGTGGTCGATGAGGTTCTGTTCCAGGTGGGCGACGAGGTCGCCGCCGGACAAACGCTGGTGCGTCTCGATGCGGACCTCTACGAAATCGCGCGGTCCTCCGCCCAAGCGGCTTTGGACGCGGCGGAAGCGGGCGTCGAGACCGAGCAGGCGCGGCTGCAGCTCGCTGAACAGGGTCTGCAGCGCCAGGTTGGCTTGCAGGGGTCGACGGCGTTCTCGCGCAGTCAGTTTGAAGATCTGGAGCAACGGGCGGCCGAGGCGCGAGGAGAACTCGCCAAAGCGGTCGCCGAAGCCGAGACGGCTCGCGCGGCGCTGGCCCGGGCCGAGTACGATATTACCCATTCCGAGATCAAGGCGCCGTTCGCCGGCGTCGTCGTTGATCGCGATGCGCAGCCTGGCGCCTATGTCAATCTCGGCGACCATATCGGCTCGCTGCTGGATCTCGACCGCTTGGAGATCGAGGCGGACGCGCCAGCCTCGTTGGCGGAGGCGTTGACGCCTGGAACGTCGATCTTTGTGGAGTTCGACGGCGATATCTCTATCGAAGCGTCCGTTCGGGCGGCCTTGCCGGTCGAAGACGTGTCAACCCGGACCCGCGCGATCCGCCTCATGGGGGATATGAGCGCGGTCGATCGGACCCTCGTGGCGGCGGGCAAACCTGTCACGCTGCAAGTGCCCGTCACCGCGCCGCGCGAGGCCGTCATGGTTCCCAAGGACGCGCTTGTGCAGAGCCGCGGAGGCTGGATCGTCTATACGGTTGAAGATGGCAAAGCGCAGCCGCGCTCGGTCGCATTGGGGCAGTCGGCGCTTGATTGGATTGAAGCGATATCCGGCGTCAGCCCGGGCGATGTGGTGGTGGTCCTCGGCAACGAACGTCTTCGGCCAGGACAAGCGGTGAACGCGAAACCGGCGAAAACCTCCGCTGCGACGGAGGGCTGATCCGATGGATCCGATCCGCGTTGCAATCGAACGCCCGGTCGCCGTGATCGCAGCGGTGTTGATGGCGGTGATGTTTGGCGCGTTGGCGCTGACGCAGATTCCGATCCAGCTGACCCCCGACGTGCGGAAACCGGTGATCGAAGTGACCACGACCTGGGGCGGGGCCGCCCCGGCGGAGATCGAACGAGAGATCGTCAACCCGCAAGAGGACGAATTGAAAGGCCTCGAAGGGTTGGAGACGATGGTCTCCCGTTCGGAGACGGGTCGGGCGCGCATCACGCTGGAATTTGCGATCGGCGCGAATATGGACCGGGCTCTGTTGCTCGTCGCCAACCGTCTCGATCGCGTGTCAGACTATCCCGATGAGGCGGATGAGCCGACGCTTGATACGTCGGGCTCGGACGACAACCCGATCGCCTGGATCATTCTCAAGCGCGGCCCAGGTAATGAACGCCCGATGGAGACGTATGGCGACTTCGCCCAGGACGTCGTGCGCGAGCGGCTCGAGCGGGTCGAGGGCGTGTCGCTGGTCAACGTCTTTGGCGGGGTGGAGCGTGAGCTGCAGATCCGCGTCGATCCTGTTCGGCTCGCGAAGTTCGGCCTGACCATCCCGAACGTTCTCGATCGATTGCGCAGCGAGAGCATTTCGCTGTCGGCTGGCGACGTTGAAGAGGGCAAACGCCGCTATGTCGTTCGCGCCGAGGGCGAACTAAACACAGTCTCCGCTGTTGAGAACGTCGTCCTCCGCAGCGGCGCGGCGGGCGGCGGCGACCGCCTGGGACGCGTCTATGTGCGCGACATCGCTGAGGTCGGCTTTGGATACAAAGAACCGTCCGCGCGGATTAGGCACCTGGGTTCGCCGGCGATCGCCGTGAACGCCGTCCGCGAACAGGGCGCCAACGTCATTGAGACGATGGAAGGGCTGCGCGCTGCGATCAAAGAGCTGCAGGATGGCGAGCTCAAGCGCGAGAACCTCACCTTTACGCAGGTTTACGACGAGACGATCTATATCGACGGCGCCATTGCTCTGGTGCTTCAGAACATCTGGATCGGCGGCGTGCTGGCCGCCGGCGTCCTGCTGTTGTTCTTGCGCTCGCCTCGGGCGACCCTGGTGGTCTCGCTCGCGATCCCGGTTTCGATCATCGCGTCTTTCGTGGCGATGGCGGCGCTTGGGCGGACGCTGAACGTCATCTCGCTGGCTGGCATCGCCTTCGCGGTGGGCATGGTCGTCGACGCCGCCATTGTGGTTCTGGAGAACATCTATCGGCTCCGCCAACAGGGCATGCCGGCCAAGCAGGCGGCCTATGAGGGCGCGCGTCAGGTCTGGGGCGCTATTCTGGTCTCCGCGCTCACCACGGTGATGGTGTTCATTCCAATCCTGGTGATGGAGCTGGAGGCAGGGCAACTGTTCCGGGACATCGCCGTGGCGATCTCGGTGTCGGTGATGCTCTCGCTCGTCGTCGCCGTGACCGTGATCCCCGCGCTCTCGAGCCGATTGCTGAACGCCGGCGGCGCGAAGCTCACGATGATGAAGCTGCCTTTTCTCGACTGGGTCGGGGGGGGCTTCGGCCGTTTGGTTCAGGCCTACGCGCGATTGACCGTCCGCAGCCGAGCGATCGGGTTTCTGGTTGTCAGCGCCGTGACGGGTGCGGCGATCTTCGGGGCCGCCGCGTTTCTGCCGAAGCTCGAATATCTGCCGGAAGGGAACCGTAATCTGGTCTTCGGCGTGATCGTTCCGCCGCCCGGCTATAATCTCGACACGACGACACGCATCGCGGAAGGCATCGAAAGCGTTGCGCAACCACTTTGGGAGAAGGACGAAAACGGCGATCTCTCCGAACCGCCGGCCATGCGTCACTTCTTCTTCGTTTCAACGCGCGGCACGACCTTTCTCGGCGGCGCGGCGAAAGACCCGTCGCGCATTGACGAGCTGATCCCCGTGCTGTCCGGACCCGTGTTCGCGGAGCCTGGCACATTCGGCTTTATCAACAAGCGATCGCTGTTCGGGCGCGGGATCGGCGGTGGGCGCGCGATCGAGCTGAACGTCTCTGGCGCAGAGCTTCCGGAGATCCTCGAAGTTGCGCAGCGCGCTGCGGGCCTGATCGCCCAGCACCTGCCCAGAGAGCAGGGCAACCAGTTCCGCCCGAGGCCTGGATTGGAGCTGGGATCGCCGGAGCTGCGTCTCGAACCGGATCGGGTGCGTCTCGCCGACGCCGGGGTCGATGCGCGAACGCTCGCCCTGACCCTGGACGCCTACAATGACGGCGTGCGCGTCGAGGAGATCACAGTCGGCGCCGATCGCCTGGATCTGACCCTCAAGGGGCTCGACACGGCCGGAACCGCGCTGCGGACGCAGGATGTCGGCGCCTACCCAGTGGTCGCGCCCAATGGCGACATTGTTCCGATCTCGGCTCTGGCGAATGTGGCGTTGACCGCTGGCCCGGTCGAGATCCGCCATCGCGAGCGGCTACGCACCATTACGCTTGAGGTGCGGCCATCCGCGGACATACCGTTGGAGACGGCGCTGGAGATCATGCGCGAGAACGTCATGGAGCCGCTGGAGGCGGATGCGGCCGACATCGGTCTACGGATGACCCTGTCCGGCGCTGCGGATGAGCTGACGCAGACCTGGAACGCACTGCAGATCAATCTGTTGCTGGCGCTCGTCATCGTCTTTCTTGTGATGGCCGTTCTGTTCGAAAGCTTTGTGCTGCCGTTGGTGATCCTGGTATCGGTGCCGGTCGCCGGGGCGGGCGGGGTCGCCGGGCTGGCGTTCCTCAATCTCTATCAACCGCAGCCGCTCGACATGCTCACACTGTTGGGCTTCGTCATCCTGATCGGGATCGTCGTGAACAACGCGATCCTGCTCGTGCACCAGTCGCTCTATCACCTCCGGGTCGACGGCATGCCGGTGAACGACGCGATCCTGGAAGCGACGCGGAACCGCGTCCGGCCGATCTTCATGAGCACGCTGACCAGCGTTTGCGGGATGTTGCCGCTGGTGGTCTTTCCGGGCGCCGGCTCCGAGCTTTATCGCGGCCTGGGTTCGGTGGTGGTCGGCGGTTTATCGCTCTCCGCGGTGCTGACCCTGCTGCTGGTGCCGCCGCTTCTGCGGCTTACCCTCAGCCTGCCAGCGACCGCAGGCGTCGACGAAACGGCCGCGAAGGCCCCGGCTGAGTAACGTCGGCGCTAGTCGTCGAGGTAGTACTTCACCGTGCTGACCACGCGGACGATCTTGTTGCGCTCGAACCGTTCGTCGAAGCGCCCGTCGCGCGGGAGGATCTGGATCACGCCCTGATTGGCGCTGGCGATCTCGCCGACATTGCTGCCGGAATCCTGTGCGAACTGTTCGGCCGATGCGCGCGCCGCCTTGGTCGCCTCAGCGATCAACGCGGGCTTGATCGCGTTGAGGGTCGTGAACAGATATTCCGGCTTGGCCGCTTCGGCGTAGTCGTTGTCGCCGAGCAGCACGCCCGCGTCGAGCAGCGCTTGTGTCTTCGCTTCGAGGTCTTGCACCGCATCGACATTGGTTGTCCGCAGCCTTACCGCCCCGACGGCGACATAGCGCGCCACTTCCCGCTGGATCCCGCCATCGTTCATAAAGGTGCGGTCGATGCGTAGGGTGTAGGGTTCGGTCACGCCGTCGCTTTCCGCGCTCGCGCCTTGCAGCGCGAAGTCGCGGACCGCGTCGCGGAACCGGCTCGCCTCGGCGATCGCGGCTTGGGAAGACCCGGCCTGTCCGCGGAAGGGGATCCGCCAGGACGCGACATCGGCCGAGACCTCGCGCTCGGACAGTCCCTTGACTGTGACCACCCGGTCCGCCCGGCGCATGTCGATCAGGCTGTCGCCGACGTGAAGCCCGGCGAAGGCGACGCCGCCGGCCAGGAACAACCCTCCCAGCATTGCGCCCCAATTCAAGTTCGTCATGTCGGGCCCCTTTTGGTTGTATCGCGCGCGAACCGCCGCTTTCTATTCCGACGTCGCGTCTGCAGGCCGCAGAAACAAGATGCGGGTATCCCCATATCCGCGATCGTCCCGCACCTCGAAGCCGTCGAGGTCGCCGGGTTCGTCGTCGCGGGCGAGCTCATAAATGATGACGGCGTCCGGCGAGATCCATCCGCCATTCGCCGCCGACGCCAAGGCCTTTGGGCCCAGACCGCGACCATAGGGCGGATCGAGAAATACGAGGTCATAGGGCTCGCCGCGATTGGGGCCGAGCCGTGTGGCGTCGCGTCGGAAGATCTTCGTCTGACCCGTGAGGCTGAGCGCCTCGACATTCTCTCGGATCAGCGCGCGCGCTTTGGCGTGATCGTCGACAAAGACGGCCCGAACGGCGCCGCGAGAGATCGCCTCCAGGCCGAGCGCCCCGACGCCAGCGAACAGGTCGAGCACGCGTGCGCCCTCGATCGGCGGGTAGTCGCCATGCGTAAGCGCGTTGAACAGGGCCTCGCGCACCCGGTCCGTCGTTGGCCGCAGCTGAGCCTCCGGCGCGCCGGCGCCAAGGCTCGCCAGCTTTCGTCCAGAAAAAGACCCGCCGACGATCCGCATCGCGGGGTTAAAGCACGTGGTCGAGCGCTTCGATCAACGCGTCGACATCCTTGTGTGTGGTGTAGTGGACAAAGGAAAGACGGAGCACGCCGCGTTCCGGATCGACGCCCATGCGCTTGAGAATGCGCGGCGCGTAAAAGTCGCTCCAACCGGCCATGATGCCGTGCTCGGCCAGGGCCTTGGCCAGCATTTCAGGGGGTTTGGCGGTGTCGCAGGCGACGGTGGGCGCGCGTTCGACCGGATCGACCGGCCCCAGCACGCGCAGATCGTTGCGGGCGTCAAGGAACTCCAGAAGCGGCGCCAGGGCGTTGCGCTCATGGGCCACCATCAGGTCATGCGTGCGCCGGGCGCGCTCCTGCGGTTCGGCGGCGTCGGTGAAGTGGTGCGCATGCAGCGCATCGAGATAGTCGACGACCCCGTTCAGCGCGGCGACCTGCGCATGGTCGGGTCCCGCGGGGACGAGCCGTTTGGAGGCGTAGCCGTCATTGAAATAGTGGCTCTGGTTTTCGAGCTCCGCCATCGTCTCCCGCCGAACGACCATGACGCCCTGATGCGGCCCATAGGTCTTGTAGGCGGAGAACAGGTAGACATCGGCGCCGAGCGCCGTGACGTCCGGCAGTCCGTGCGGCGCATAGGAGACGCCGTCGACGACGGTGCGCGCGCCCACGGCCTGGGCCTTGGCGGCGATCTCGGCCACGGGGTTGGGGTTGGCGATGATGTTCGAGCAATGGGTGAAGGCGACGAGCTTCGTGCGATCCGTCAAAAGGTTGTCCAGCGCAGCGGGATCGAGCCGTCCGTCCGCCTCGGGTTCGGCCGACCATTCCTTGACGATGATCCCGGTCTCTTCCAGCCGCCGCCAGGCGCCGATATTGGCCTCGTGGTCCTGATCCGTGATGATGATTTCGTCGCCCTCGGACCAACCCGCCCGGAACGCCTGCGCGAGCACATACGTGTTCTGTGTGGTCGATGGACCGATCAGCAGCTCTTCGGAGCTCACGTTGAGATAGGCGGCCATTCGGTCTCGGGCAGAGTCCATGTCCTCGCCAGCGGCGATCGAGGTCGGATACTCGCCGTAGGGCTGCACTTTGGTTCTGGTGTAGAAATTCGTGAGGCGGTCAATCACCTGCTGGCAGGCGTAGGACCCGCCGGCGTTCTCAAAAAACCGCCAACGCTGCAGCGACGGCTCGGCGAAAGCTGGAAACTGGCTGCGAACGAAGTCGAGGTCGAGCTGGGTCATGTGCAGGTGTCCAAAGCAAAAAAGCCCTGACCGTTCGGCCAGAGCTCTTGGTTAGCAGCAGCGGTCGGCCCGCGGCAATCGGGGCGATCAAGCGTTCACGTCGATGACGACGCGGCCTTTGACCTTGCCGCCCAAGATCGCCGGACCCAGATCCGGCAGGTCGGCGAGGCCCTTCACCTCGACCATGGCGTGCAGCTTGTCCATCGGCAGGTCGGAGGTGATGCGGCTCCATGCGCGCAGACGGTTCTCATAGGGCTGCATGACGCTGTCGATCCCGAGCAGGTTCACGCCGCGCAACAGGAACGGAATGACCGTCGTCTCGAGCTTCGGGCCGCCCGCCAGACCAACAGCGGCGACAGATCCGCCGTATTTCATCTGCCCAAGCAGCCGGGCGAGCATCACCCCGCCGACGGCGTCGACGCAGCCGGCCCAGTTCTCCGACTCAAGCGGGCGTTTGGTCGGCTCGTTCAACTCTTCACGCGCGACGATCTGGGTCGCGCCGAGGCTCTTGAGATAGTCTGCCGTCTCCGGGCGCCCCGTCACCGCGGCGACCTCGTAGCCGAGTTTGCCCAGAATGGCCGTCGCCACCGAACCGACGCCGCCTGCGGCCCCGGTCACCAGCACCGGTCCGTTTCCGGGCTTCAGGCCCTGGTCTTCCAGCGCCATCACGGCGAGCATCGAGGTGAAGCCGGCGGTGCCGACCGTCATCGCGTCCTTGGTCGACAGCCCGTCCGGCAGCGGCACCAGCCAGTCGGCCTTGACCTTGGCTTTCTGAGCGTAACCGCCCCACCAGACCTCGCCGACGCGCCACCCTGTCAGCACAACCTTGTCGCCCGGCTTGTAGCGATCGTCGGAGGAGCTTTCGACGGTGCCTGCGAAGTCGATGCCGGGCACGTGCGGATAGTTGCGCACAAGGCCGCCATTGCCGGTGATGCACAACCCGTCCTTGTAGTTGACCGTCGAGTATTCGACGGCGACCGTGACGTCCCCATCCGCGGGCAGCCTCGCCTCGTCGATATCCTGGACCGAGGCGCTCACCACGCCTTCTTCGGATTTCTCGACCAACAGACCTTTCATGGCGGACCCTCCACTGATTTGATTGCGCTTTGCGCCGCGCGCCAATTTCCGGCGCGGGCGTTCGCGAATCTATTTGTCAAACAAATTGCTGTTTGGCTAGGGTTCGCGACGAAAACTGTGCTCTAACCTCGGGGAGGCGCGCGTGGGCATCTCCTATGATGCGATCGACAAGAAAGAGCTCTCTGCGCAGATCGCCGATCAAATCCGCGAGGCGATTCTGGGCGGTAAACTGGTTGTTCGCGAACGGTTGCCCGGCGAAGAAGAGCTGGCCGAACGCTTCGGGGTTTCCCGGCCGACCGTGCGAGAGGCGCTGAAACGTCTCGCTGCGCAGAACTTGATCCGTTCTCGCCGGGGGCCGAAGGGCGGGGCCTTCGTTCACCAGCTGTCCTGGTCGGAGGCGCATGAGTCGCTCGTCACCACCAGCCGTTTGCTCGTCAGCATGAATCCGATCGATCCGCGCGACATTGTCGAAGCTCGCGCGTCGATGGAGAAAGCATGCTTGCCGTTTGCGTGCGCGAGGCGCGAGGCGCGGCATCTTGAAACGATGCGAAAAGAGATCGTGGCCCAGCGATCGGGCGGTATCAGCGACGAGGCGTTCTGCGACTCCGACGTGCGCTTCCATCGAGCTTTGGTCGATGCGGCCGGGAACCCGATGCTCTCGTTTCAGATGGCGGGCGCGATCGAAGCGATGCAGCCGCTGCTCAACATGATCACCTTCCGAAGCCGTGACCGCAAAGAGATCGCTGGAGCCCACGACCTGCTCGTAGACGCGCTCGAGTCGCGAGGCGCCAACTCGGCGGCGGAGCAGATCGATCGGCTCGCCGACTACACGTTAAAGCTGATCGAAGCGGCGCAGTCCCGTCGAGCCGCTTCGCACGCCGAAAAAATACAGACCCGGAATTCCCTATGACACGTCTCGCCGCATACCTGGATGCCGCTCGTTTCGTCACCGTCACCGTACCGCTGCTGATCGCAGCAGGGCTCTGGTTGACGCTCTCTTCGTGGATGAGCGCGATGATGATGATGGATGGCCAGATGATGGGGTCCGGCTCCATGTCCGCGCAGACTGAAACGATCGACGGAATGGGGTCCGACAGCATGACCGAAGGCGGCATGACCGACGAAGGAACGGCTATGGGCGATGGTATGCCCATGGACGGTATGACGATGGATGGCATGGCGATGGGCGGCATGATGACGCCGGGCGATTGGTCAGCGGAAACAGTCACCCAAACGCTGGCCATGTGGCTGTTGATGATGGCGGCGATGATGCTTCCGGCCATGGCTCCGGTGATGGCCACTTACGCCAAGCTCGCCGCGAAGGAAGACACAGGCGCGCCGTTGCTGGTGCGTCTTATCCTGTTCTTCGCTGGGTACTTCGTCCTCTGGGCGGTTGTGTCGATCGCCCTCGGTCTGACGCAACTCGGGCTGCGGGACAGCGCCTTCTTCACAATGGGCGGTACTGTTGCCGGACCTCTGGCGGCGGCATTTTTACTGATCGCCGCAGGGCTCTATCAGTTCACCGGCGTCAAGGACGCCTGCCTGCGTCATTGTCGGCATCCTTTGACCTATCTGCTCTCCCATTGGCGGCCTGGGATCTCTGGCGCATTTCCCGTCGGGTTGAACCACGGCGTCTACTGTGTCGGCTGTTGCGTGGTGTTCATGGGATTGATGTTTGTTTTCGGAGCAATGGCGCTCTGGTGGATGGCGCTGATTTCATTATACTTTGTCGCGGAAAAGATCTTGCCTAAGGCCGAGCTCTGGGGCCGCGCAGTGGGCGTGCTGTTGGTGGCGTCGGGCGCGGGTCTCTTGGCGGCGCACGCGATCTGAGAACGAAGAAAAAAAGGTAGGAACATGGCGGACATCCCAAAGTGGCGCGTCAAGGGCGAACTGGCGCTGAATTGCTCGTGCGAGGTGTTTTGCCCTTGCGTCGTTTCACTGGGCGCGCACCCGCCGACCTATGGCTATTGCCACGCGTGGATGGCTGTCCGGATTGATGAGGGCAACTGGGGCAGATCGAAGCTCAATGGCCTGAACGTGGCGATGATGCTCGACATCCCCGGCAAGATGGGCGACGGCAATTGGACCGCAGCCGCCTACTTCGACGAAAAGTGCACGGACAAGCAGTTCGAAGCGCTGTCAGCGATTTTCTCAGGCGGCGCGCGTGGAACGACTGGCCTATTCAAACTTCTCGTCGGAAACTTCCTCGGCGCGAAACGCGCGATCGTCGATTACGAGGTCAAGAACGGCGACGAGCGTCACGTCACCGTGCCCAAGATCATCACCGGAGTGGTGAAGCCCATTCCGGGTGGAGATCCCGAGACGCCCGTTACGGTGCAGAATACGCAGTACTGGATGGGGCCGGACGTCGTGATCGCGACGGCCTTGAAGGGCAAGGTTCGCGATTTCGGCCGGGTTTGGAACTTCGATCAGAAGTCGGCCGAGCTTTGCTCGATCGACTGGTCTGGGCCGTAGACGCGCGGAACGTCAGCCGTTCGTCTCGGCCAGATGCGCGTCGAGATAGGGCAAGCGGTCTTGCCCCCAGAACATCTCCTCGCCGACGATGGAGAACGGGGCGCCGAAAACGCCGCGCTCGATGGCTTCGGCCGTGTTGCGGTCAAACTGCTCTTCAGCGGCTGGAAGGTGATCGCCGAGCGCGCCGTAATCGATGCCGTTCATGGCCAGAACGTCGGTGATCACAGTTGGATCCGCGACGTCCCGGTGCTCCGCCCAGCAGGCTCTGATCATCGCGTGCGCCGCAAGGCCGATGCTCTTGCCGGCCGCCTGCGCCGCTATGAGAGCTGCGGAGGCAGGCCGCTGATCCGTCGGCCAATGCGCCGGCGCGATGTTCAGGGTCATCCGATTCATCCGCGCGATTCGCTTCAGTTCCTGCAGCCGGTAGGCCTGCCGTGAGGGATGACGTTGCGGAACCGGGACGCCGCCGGTTTCGCCAAAGACCTTCATGATGTCCATCGGTCGATAGTTTATCGCCGCGTCGCGACGGGCGGCGACTTCCTCCAGGCGCGTGCCAGCCAGATATGTGAACGGCGATAAGACGCTGAAAAAGTATTCGATTTTCACCATGGGACCCTCCTACCCGACAGACATGCGCCCCTTACCCGATTTCTGCTGCGCGATCGCTCACAAATTTGCGCGAGCGGCGTCGAAGAAGCTGTGTTTGCGCTGCTGCGACGCGGCTGCTAGCCATGCCGTCACAAAAGCGACGCTTTCTGAGCGGGGCGTCTGGCTGGCGAGCTGAAAACGCATGGAGCGACTAGCGGCTGCGAGGGCGAATGGGCGAGGGTAAAGGGCTGCGACTGATCTCGGGGAACGCCAATGTGCCGTTGGCTGAGGAGATTTCAGACTGCGCGGTCAAACTGGTCGGGGCGAAGGCGACGCTCGCGAAGGCCAGGGTCGAACGGTTCAACGACAAAGAGATCTTCGTTGAGATCTACGACAACGTTCGGGGCGAGGACGTTTTCGTGATCCAGCCGACATCCAACCCCGCCAACGACAACATGATGGAGCTTCTGATCATGATCGACGCGCTGCGTCGGTCGTCGGCGCAGCGGATCACCGCGGTGATGCCGTATTTCGGCTACGCGCGGCAGGACCGGCGGACCGCGGCGCGGACCCCGATCTCGGCCAAGCTGATCGCCAATCTGCTGACGATGTCCGGCGCCGACCGCGTCTTGACGCTCGATCTTCACGCCGGGCAGATCCAGGGCTTTTTCGATATCCCGGTCGACAACCTCTATGCGGCGCCCGTTTTTGCGCTCGATATCAAGCATCATTTTGGCGAACAGGACCTGATGGTGATCTCGCCGGATGTCGGCGGCGTGGTCCGGGCGCGCGACCTCGCCAAGCGCATCGACGCCGATCTGGCCATTGTCGACAAAAGGCGAAGCCTTGCGGGCGAAGTTGACGAGATGATCCTGATCGGAAATGTCGAGGGGCGAACCTGTGTGATCGTCGACGACATCTGCGACACCGCGGGCACGCTGTGCAAGGCTGCGGAGCTTCTGATGGAAAAGGGCGCCGCGCGCGTCGTCGCCTACATCAGCCACGGGGTTTTGTCGGGTCCCGCCCTCGAAAGAATCGAAAAGTCGGTCCTTGATGTTCTTGTCACGACGGACTCGATCGAGCCAACGCCGGCAGCGGCGGCGAATCCCAAGATCAGACGGGTCCCGTTGGCGCCGCTCCTGAGCCAGGCGATCCTGAGCGTCGCAAACGACACCTCGGTCTCGTCACTGTTCCAGCATGACGAAGTTTCCTCGCTTTATCCGGAACTGGCGACGCTTTAGGCGAAAGTCAGGCGTCAGTGGAGAGTGATGACGGTCGCATGAACGTTTGTCGCCGTCGGCGGTGCTCGGAGGGCTTGTCCCAGCTTTCCCGCTTCGCTATAGGATGCGCTTTGACAGAGATTACGCTGCGTTTCGCCGCACCCCGTTACTCGGTGCGGCGTTTGTTTTGGAACAGGGTGTTAGGTCGTTCTGACGCTCGGTCCCTTGAACATCCGTTCGCGGCTTGGAGACTGTGATGAAGAAAGACATCCATCCTGAGTATCACGAGATCAACGTCGCCATGACGGATGGCTCCATGGTAAAGATGCGCTCCACGTACGGAGCGAAAGACGACACGATCAACCTCGACATCGACCCGAGTTCGCACCCGGCCTGGACCGGCGGCGCGCAACGGTTGGTTGACACGGGCGGTCGAGTTTCGAAGTTTAAGAAGAAGTTCGAAGGTTTCGGCTTTTAATCGATGCGGACGCCGTTGAGAGGTGAGCGGAAGCGCGATTTTGCGCCTTTCTCATCTCTCATCGCGCTAAAGGCGAGGTTGCGAAAAGAAATGACCTCACCCGCGCACGTTATCGTGTTGGGAAACGAGAAGGGCGGCTCGGGCAAGTCCACGACCGCCATGCACATTTTCGTTGCACTCGCCCGCGAGGGGCAAGTGGTCGGGGCGATGGACCTCGACACCCGTCAGAAGAGCTTTTTCCGCTATCTTGAGAACCGTGCGGCATTTAACCGCAAGAGAGAAGACCAAGGTCTTCAACCGCTCGTCATGCCGATTCAAAGGCAGGTCGACGCCAGCGACCACGTCAATCGAGACGTCGCCGAGCAGGAAGAGCTTGAACGTTTTTCAGCCGCGGTCGCCGACCTGTATCACAGCTGCGACGTGCTTATTATCGACTGCCCGGGCACCGACACCTACCTGTCGCGCTTGGGCCATGCGGCGGCGGACACGCTGATCACGCCGATGAACGACAGCTTCATCGACTTTGACCTACTCGGCCGTATCGAACCGGGCACTCAAGAGATCGTCGGGCCGTCGATTTACGCCGAAATGGTCTGGGAATGCCGCAAACTTCGCGCAGAATCAGGGCTTTCCCCGCTCGATTGGATCGTGATGCGCAACCGCCTCGATCCCAACGACAACGCCAGCAAGCGCCGTGTCGGCGACCTTTTGGAGGCCTTGTCGAAGCGGATCCAGTTCCGGGTCGCGCCTGGGTTCTCCGAGCGGTTGATCTACCGGGATCTGTTTCTGAATGGGCTGACGCTGCTCGATGTGCGCGAGCCGGGCGCGGACGTCGACCTGACCATGTCGCATGTCGCGGCGCGGCAAGAGGTTGATCAGCTGCTCAAGCAGTTAGACCTTCCGGGGCTTGGCGCATCTGCTTTGGATGATCGGGCCCTGTCGTCCTAAAGTTGGTCGCTTTTTTGAAGCGCATCGCGTAATCCAACCGCGCAGAGGACGGCGTGGTCTATTCTAATCAGGTTTGTGGAAGTCGGAGGGTGTCCGAATGCGGATCGCAATGATCGGTTCAGGCTATGTCGGTCTGGTCTCGGGGGTTTGTTTCTCCGACTTTGGCCATAACGTCGTTTGCGTCGATATTGACGAGCGAAAGATCGAGAAACTGAACCGTGGCGAGGCGCCAATTTTCGAGCCAGGCCTCGAAAAGCTGATGCGCACAAACGCCGAAGCGGGCCGGCTCACCTTTTCGTCGGATCTCGCAGCCTCGGTCGCCAACGCCGACGCCGTGTTCATCGCGGTCGGAACGCCGATGCGTCGCGGCGACGGTCACGCCGACCTGTCCTACATCTTCAGCGCAGCCGAGCAGGTCGCCGAGGCGATCCAAGACTACACGGTCGTCGTCACCAAATCGACGGTGCCGGTCGGCACCAACCGCAAGGTCAAGGACGCCATTCTCGCCAAGAACCCCGACGCCAAGTTTGACGTGGCTTCGAACCCGGAGTTCCTCCGCGAGGGCGCCGCGATTGAAGACTTTATGCGTCCCGACCGGGTTGTCGTCGGCGTTGAAACGACCGAGGCGGAAGACGTCCTGCGCGAGATCTACCGTCCGCTCTTTATCCGCGAAACGCCGATGGTCGTGACGACGCTGGAGACAGCCGAGATGATCAAGTACGCGGCGAACGCGTTCCTCGCGACAAAGATCACGTTCATCAATGAGATGGCCGATCTGTGCGAGCGCGTTGACGCGAATGTGCAGGACGTCGCAAAAGGCATGGGGCTCGACGGTCGGATCGGCAGCAAGTTCCTGCATGCTGGCCCCGGTTACGGCGGGTCGTGCTTTCCCAAGGACACGCTGGCGCTGGTGCGCACGGCGGAGCAATCCGGCGCCCCGACCCGGATCGTCGATACGGTCGTGAAGGTCAACGACGCGCGGAAGCGCAAAATGGCTGAGAAGATCATCGCCGCATGCGGCGGGTCGGTTGAAGGAAAGCGGATCGGCGTTCTCGGCGTCACCTTCAAACCAAATACGGATGACATGCGCGAGGCGCCGAGCCTCGTGATCTTGCCGTTGCTCATGGAGCAAGGGGCGAGCGTCATCGCCTGCGATCCCGAGGGACGAAAAGAAGGCGAGCCGATGATGCCCGGCGTCGAGTGGACGGAAGATCCCTATGAAACAGCGCGCAACGCCGATGCGCTCGTGATTCTAACGGAATGGAACCAGTTCCGGGCGATGGATCTCGATCGGATCCGCGAGATGCTGAAAGAACCTGTGCTGGTCGATCTGCGGAACGTCTACCGGCCGGAAGAGGCCGAGCGCGCGGGACTGTCTTACGTCTCCGTCGGCCGGCCGGCGCGGTTGCTCGAAACCGAAGCTTGATGCGCGAAATTTGAGCGTTGTTGTCTTACTGGGCCGCGGCTTGGCGCCATCCGTCCGGCGGCACCACGGCGCAATCGTCGCCATTTTGACGTAGGCGGGCGCAGGTGTTCCTTGCGTCGCCTTCCCCAAAACCGAGAAAGCGCGACCGGAAGATCGTGCGTGGCGCCGTTCCGCCGAGCGTGACCAGTCCGTTGGCTGCGCGAAGAACCGTTTCGTTACGGGCGGCGACGGCGATCAAGCGCGCTTCTGCGGCCGTCCGGTTTTTGTAAGCTCCGACTTGAATGGCCCAAGACGCATCGACCGAAGAGACGGCCGGACGCGCCTTGCCGATCTGGCGGCGGCGCAGGTCGCCGGTCTGCAGCGACGCGACGCCAAGAGCCGGCCGTGCCGGGTTGACGGCGGGTCTCGGGGTTTTGAGAGGCGCCAATGACGCGACAGCGTTCCCACGATTGCGCGTTGGCGCGGGGGCTAGGTCAAATCCAGCGTCGAGGAGCGCGGCGACCCGCTGATCTCGAGCTTTGGCGGATTTCCCACCGAAATAGACCGCAATCACGCGCTTGCCGTCTTTCTCCGCGGCGGCGGCGAGGTTGAAGCCGGCCTTTCTCGTATAGCCGGTTTTGACGCCGTCGGCGCCGTCATAGGTCTTAAGCAAACCGTTGGTGGTATAAAGGGTGCGGTCCGCGATCCGAGCCTTCGTCCGTCCGAAAATGTTGTAGTAGGCTGGAAAGTCCGTGTAGAGCGCGCGCGCCAGGCGCGCCATGTCTCGGGCCGTCGACAGGTGTCCGGCGCGCGTTAGCCCGGTCGCGTTCTTGAACGAAGTTGATTTCAGTCCGAGATCCCGCCCGCGAGAAGTCATCAGCTTGGCGAATGCGGCTTCCGAGCCAGCGACCGCTTCCGCGAGCACAACCGCCGCGTCGTTGGAGGAGCGCACGGCCGCCGCCCGGATCGCGTGGCGAACCGTGATCACGTCGCCAGGTTTCAATCCGAGTTTAGAGGCCGGCATTGAGGCGGCGCGCTTGGACGCCACCAGTTTCTGATCGAGGCCGAGATCACCCGCCTCGACCGCTTCGAAGGTCAGGTACAGCGTCATCATCTTGGTCAAAGACGCTGGATGAAGTCGTGTGGTTGAGCGGCGCCCTTTCAGAAGTTCGCCAGAGTCAGCATCGATGACCGCATAGGCGCGTTGAGGCGCCGCATGCGCCTGCGCCGTCGTGACCAACGACGCCACGCAGAACAGCAACATGGCCGCTAGGGATGCCGTTACGCCGCGCTTTATGATCGACACGAACGTCTTCTCCGCGCGCCTCATCCAGGAACCTCGTTAACTCGCCTTTCGCCAAACCAACGCGAGTATCAGCGACAAATCCATGTTTTCGGTTAATGGCTCATGGTGGCGAAAGGTCGGCGACGATCTGGGCGACTTCTTGCCCACTTTGGCGCCGTGGGACGGCGTCCCCGATCTTCGCTCTTGGTAAAACCCTCAACTTTTTTTATTTTGTGCATTGCAATATTTTTTGTGCAGTGCAATATAGAGCGCATCACAGGGTGAAGAGCAGCCCCGGGCGAGGCTCCGAGGCGATCAGTTGAATACGTGCCCCGAGAGGAGATGACCATGGCTAAAGCAAAGAAAATCGACGCAGCGACCGACATGCAGAAAACCTTTGAAGAGCAGAACGCTCGCGTGACTGCGAAAGTTGAAGAAGCTGCTAAGTTCGCGAAAGGCAACTTCGACGCGATGATGGCGTCGGCGGAGAAAGTCTCCGAAAGCGCGCAGGTGATCACCACGACCATGCTGCAGTTCGCTAAGGACGCAGTCGACCAGAACTTCGCGGTCCTGAAAGAACTCGGCCAGACCAAAGACGCATCGGAATTCGTCGAGAAGCAGACCGCTTTCGCGAAGACTTCGGTCGAAGGTTTGGTTCAGCAGACCCAGAAAATCAACGAGATGACCATCGCCGCCGTCAAAGACTGTGCTGAGCCGGTCAACGCGCGCGTCGCTGATGTCAGCGAGACCATGCGCTCGGGCTTCGCGAAAGTCTAAGCCAGGTATTTTCCGGAAGGGCGTTCCAGATTGGCGCGCCGGGAAAGTCTAGAGGGGAGGCCGTCGGCCTCCCCTTTTATGTTTTCAAGGCGACGCAGCGGCACTTTTCAGCTGAAGCTGATATTTGTGCGTTGCAAGAGAATTGTGTGCAGTGCAATATCCTGCCACCACCCGGGTGATGAGATCCAGCCTCGATGAAGCTGGCTTTTCGTCACCGGTGACGCGCAAAACCGCAAACGCGATGACAAGACCGTAACTCAGGAGCAGACAATGGCGAAGAAATCCGCAGCGACCACAGACGTTTATCCGAAAGAGCTTCAGAAGGTCTTCTCGGACACCAACGCTCAGTATGCGGCGCGAATGGAAGACGTGGCGGAGTTCACCAAAGACAATTTTGACGCGTTCTTCGCGTCCGCTGCGAAAGTCACCGAATCCGCACAGGAAATGACGGATGCGATGCTCGGTTTCACACGCTCGTCGATGGACGCGAACATGGCGGCGATGAAAGAAATGTCGTCCGTCAAGGATCCGTCCGAGCTGCTTGAGAAGCAAACCGCGTTTGCGAAGTCGTCCATGGATCAGCTGTCCGACCACATGGGCAAGATGAACGAGATGGCGATGACGGCTGTGAAACAGTGCGTCGAGCCGATGAACGCGCGCTTTGCGGCGATTGGCGAAGTCGTGAAGGACACCACCCGCAGCGTCTAAGTCTGAAGCGGCGCTGCGGTCGCAGCGCCGTCGAAATCGGCTCGGCGCCCGTCAATCTGTGCCTGAAAGGGTCATTTTGAGCGCGTGCGCTCGACCTTGGGGGGAGCCGATGAGAAAGGGGCGATGAAACGCCCCTTTCTCTTTTGAAGCAGCCGCCTATATTCGCGAACATTGCGACCAAGCGTCGCCTGGAGCGTCTGGCGTCGATCGTCGACGTCGCCGAACCCAATCACTTGAGACGGATGTCGAGAGATGGATCAAAGGATTGAAAGTCGTCGGCGCCCTGCTTCTGTTGCGCCGAACGCCGCCGATCGGGTTGAAGACCTTCGAGCCTGGGCTCCTGTCATGTCGGATGAGCCGGAAGAGCCCATTGACGGCGATGGCGAGACCGGAGTGGCCGTTAAGCCACGCGCGAAAACCAAGAAGCCTTCTATGTATAAGGTGTTGTTGTTGAACGACGACTACACCCCGATGGAATTTGTCGTTCACGTGCTCGAACGGTTTTTCGGGATCAACCACGAGCGGTCCGTGCAGATCATGCTGACGGTCCACAACCAGGGCGTGGCTGTGGTTGGCGTCTTCACCTACGAAGTCGCAGAGACTAAGGTGACCCAAGTGATGGACTACGCGCGGCAACATCAGCACCCCTTGCAGTGTGCGATGGAGAAAGAGTGATCAGCCGGTGAACGCTGCGCCAAAACCCTTTCCGCACTGAGGTTTTGTGGCCGCGAAGATCGCAATCGCAAATTTTCACGTCTCGACAGACTACGCCTTCCGTGCTGCACTCCTAAATAGAGGTTGAACCGCTCACCCGGCGCGGTCGCCAGACTCCTCTGAGCGGCGGGCGCCATCACCGAGCGAACGACATGCTTTAGGAGGCGTGTAAATGCCGTCTTTCACCAGAACGCTTGAAGAGGCCATTCATCGCGCGGTCGCGTTGGCGAACATTCGCCGGCACGAACTGGCGACGCTTGAGCACCTTCTGCTTGCTCTGATCGACGAACCGGACGCCTCAAAGGTAATGAAGGCGTGCAACGTTGATCTCGCAAAGCTGCGCGGCGACGTGACCCGCTATCTCGACGAAGAGCTCACCGCGCTGGTCTCTGAGGTCGAAGGGTCCGAAGCGGCGCCGACGACAGGGTTTCAGCGTGTGATCCAGCGCGCGGCGATCCATGTTCAAAGTTCCGGTCGCACGGAAGTCACGGGCGCCAACGTGCTGGTTGCGATTTTCGCCGAGCGCGAAAGCCATGCCGCGTACTTCCTGCAGGAACAGGATATGACGCGCTACGACGCGGTTAACTTCATCAGCCACGGCGTCGCCAAGAACACCGCCCTCGGCGAAAGCCGGACGGTGCGCGGCGCGGGCGAAGAAGAAGACGCGACGGTATCCGAGGAAACCGAAGGGGAGGATCGCGACGAGACAGCGCTCGCGCGCTTCTGCGTCGATCTGAATGAGAAAGCCGAGCAGGGCCGTATCGACCCGCTGATCGGGCGCGACTCCGAAGTCGAACGCTGCGTGCAGGTTCTCTGCCGCCGCCGGAAGAACAATCCGCTGCTCGTCGGCGATCCGGGCGTGGGCAAGACGGCGATCGCGGAAGGCCTGGCGAAACGCATCATTGACGCGGACGTGCCCGAAGTTCTGGGGAGCGCTACGATCTACGCTCTGGACATGGGCGCGCTGCTGGCGGGCACTCGGTATCGCGGCGACTTCGAAGAACGGCTGAAGGCCGTCATGAAGGAGCTGGAGGAGCACGAAGACGCGATCCTGTTCATCGATGAGATCCACACGGTGATCGGCGCTGGCGCGACCTCGGGCGGCGCCATGGACGCGAGCAACCTGCTGAAACCGGCGCTTCAGTCGGGCGCGCTGCGCTGCATGGGCTCAACGACCTACAAGGAGTATCGCCAGCACTTCGAAAAGGACCGTGCGTTGCTGCGGCGCTTCCAGAAGATCGACGTGGTCGAGCCGACCGTCGAGGACGCTGTGCAGATCCTGCGCGGACTGCAAAAAGTGTTCGAGAAGCACCACGAGGTGAAGTTCACCGACGATGCGATCGACACATCGGTGAAGCTGGCCGCGCGGTACATCCACGACCGCAAGCTGCCCGACAAGGCGATTGACGTGATTGACGAAGCTGGAGCAGCGCAGCGTTTGCTGCCAGAGGATCAGCGCATAGGCACGATCGACACCGAGCAGATCGAGGCGGTTGTCGCAAAGATCGCCCGTATCCCGCCGAAAACCGTCAGCAAGGACGATGCGGAGGCGCTGCGCGATCTCGATGTGAAGCTCAAGCGGGTCGTGTTCGGCCAAGACGCGGCGATCGAAGCCTTGGCCTCTGCGATCAAGTTGTCTCGCGCGGGTCTGCGTGAGCCGGAGAAACCGATCGGGAACTACCTGTTCGCAGGGCCGACCGGCGTCGGAAAGACGGAGGTCGCCAAGCAGCTCGCCGACATTATGGGCGTCGAGCTGCTGCGCTTCGATATGTCAGAGTACATGGAGAAACACTCGGTCAGCCGTCTGATCGGAGCGCCCCCGGGCTATGTCGGTTTCGATCAGGGTGGGCTGCTGACAGATGGCGTCGATCAGCATCCGCATTGCGTGCTGCTGCTTGATGAGATCGAGAAGGCGCATCCCGATGTCTACAACTTGCTTCTGCAAGTCATGGATCACGGCAAGCTGACCGATCACAACGGCCGCACCGTCGATTTCCGGAACGTCGTCCTGATCATGAGCTCGAACGCCGGCGCGCAAGAGCAGGCTGCGAATGCGATCGGTTTTGGTCGCGACCGCCGTGAAGGTGAGGACCAGGCTGCGATCGAGAAGATGTTCACGCCCGAGTTCCGCAACCGTCTGGACGCGGTCATCTCCTTCGGGCCACTGCCGCGCGAGGTCATCTTGCAGGTGGTCGAGAAGTTCGTGCTGCAGCTCGAGGCCCAGCTCATGGAGCGGGGCGTATCGATCGAACTTTCCGAGGAAGCGGCCAACTGGCTCGCGGACAAGGGCTACGACGACAAGATGGGCGCGCGTCCGCTGGCTCGCGTCATTCAGGAGCATGTCAAAAAGCCGCTCGCGGAAGAGTTGCTCTATGGCGAGCTCACGAACGGCGGGCTGGTGCGCGTGATGGTCAAGGATGGCGAACTGTCGCTTGAAGTTCTGCCGCCGGAGCATCCCAAGCTTGGCGCCAAGAAACCGCCGCTGCTTACGGCGGAATAACGGAACCACGGACGGGCGGTCTTCGGGCCGCCCGTTCTGTTTCAGGCGACCAGTCCTTTGAGCGCCCAGCCGACCCAATAAGCGATGGCTGCGGCAGAGCCGCCGATGACGAGGGTCTCTGTTCCGAGTCGCCACCATGTTTTTTCTGAGAACCAACTTTGTGCTGACCCTATGGCGAAGAACGTGGCGCCGGTCAGAACGCTGGCGGTCGCGAACAGCCCGGCGTCCGTAATGGTGACGAAGCCCAACCACCCGAACACGTAGGGGATAAGGGGGACGGTCCCGCAGAGCAAGAACGCGAGAAAAGTCGCTCGGGCGGCGAGAGCTGGCGAACGGGAGGCATGGCCGAGCCCGTGTTCTTCACTCATCATGAAGTCAATCCAACGCTTGCGTTCCGAGGTGATCACCTCGACCGCCGTCTCCAAGGCCTCCCCCTCGAACCCCTTACGGGCGAAGATCTGGCGGACTTCCTCGCGCTCACCCTCCGGCGACCGCTCGATATGCCGCTGCTCCATGGCGCGGAAGCGTCGATATTCTTCCTCTTCCGAGCGCGTGGCGGAGTAGTTTCCCCCAGCCATGGAGAACCCATCGCCCAGAAGGTTCGCAGCACCGAGCACCAGAACGATTCCGATCGACAGCTCCGCCCCGGCGACGCCGGCGACGATGGCGAAGGTGGTCACTGCGCCGTCGATCCCGCCGTAGACGTAGTCGCGCAGGTAGGAGACCCGAAACGGCGCATCCAGTCGCTCGGCGATTTCATCAGGATGATGCGAATGCTCGACCGGCATCAGCGCTCGGTGAGTTTCAACTCGATCCGGCGGTTTCGAGCGAACGCTTCGCGGGTGTTTTCAGGATCAATGGGCTGATATTCGCCGAACCCCGTAGCCGCGAGCCGCTGGGGCGGGATGTTCTCTTGGTTGATCAGGAACTCCACCACCGACAGGGCGCGCGCCTGACTGAGCTCCCAGTTGTTCCGATAGATCCCGCCGGTGATCGGCACGCGGTCGGTATGCCCGTCGATGCGCAGGATCCAGCTCACTTCTGGTGGAATATCCGAAGAGATGGCGCGTAACAGACCGGCAAAGCGCGAGAGCTCGCGGCGGCCCGCAGCTCCCAATTCGGCAGAGCCTGTCGAGAACAGGACCTCGGACTGGAACACGAAACGATCGCCGACGATCTGGATGTCGTTGCGCGACCCGATCACATCGCGCAAGCGACCGAAGAACTCCGAGCGGTACCGTTGCAGTTCATCGACCTTTTGCGCCAACGCCTGGTTCAGCCGGGCGCCGAGATCTTCAATGACGACCTGGTTTTCCGCGTCTTTTTCCTCGGCGGCGTCGAGTTGGAGCCGGAGAAACCCGATTTGCGCGCGCAGGTTCTGCACCTGCTGATTCAATAATGCGATCGCTTGCCGGCCTGATGCGGAGATCTCTTTTTCCTGCTGAAGCGAAGCGCGCGCGAAAGCGGCGGCGGCCTGCGCGCGCTCTTTGTCGGTGACCGTCGCAACGGCCTCGTCCGACAGTTCTTTTTGCTTCAGCTCCGCAGCGGCGAGCAACAAGAGCGTGTTCTCCGCCTCACGCTTCTTTTCGTCCAGCGCCAATTCCAACGCCGCAAGCCGTTCTTCGAAAGTGAGCGCATCGGCTTCGGCGGCGTTCAACGCGGTTTGCAGATCCTCGTTGCGCTGTTCGATGCCCGAGATTTCGGCCTCACGCGCGGCGAAGGCGGCGATCTCCGCGGCAAGTTCTTCGACGCGAGCCTCGCTGGTCTCCAAATTGGCCTCGAGCCCTTCGATCCGCAGCAAGGAGTTGTTGAGATTGAGCGTCGTGATGTCGAGGCTCTTTTCAGCCGTCAAGGCGCGCTCTTCGGCGGTTGAGAGCTGATCTGACAGCTTCGAAAGCTGCAGATTCAGCTCCTGCAACGAGCGGTCCTTATCGCCCAACTGCTCTCGCAGAACGAACTGCACGACCATGAAGATCGAGAGGACGAACATCAGCACCAGAAGGAGCGCGGTCATCGCGTCCACGAATCCGGGCCAAATGAGCGAGGAGGATCTTTCGCTGCGGCTGCGCGCCATTTACTTGATCCCTATCGCTCGCTGCTCGGCTCGTGCATGGCGCGGACGACCGCGCGCATCTCGCGGCGCAAGGCGTCCGTCGTGTCCTGTCGCCCGCTCGCGGCTTCTTCGATCAAACGCGCGAGCAGGACATCGATGTTGCGAATGTGACGGCGTGTTTCGGCGTCCATGCCGCCGCCGCCAGAACCGCCCGTTTCCGCAAGGCGCTCGACTGCGGTCAACAACCGGCTCTGGGCTGAGATCGCCTGGGCGATCGTTTCGCGTTCCGCCATCGCCTGCGCCGCAATACGCTCGATGCTTTGCACCGCCTCGGCGATCCGCGCGCTGTCGGCTGTTCTGCGATCCTCGCCAGCGGCGATCACGCGGTTCAACGCCTCCATCTGCTGGCTGGTGTAGGCCATCTGTTCGGCGAGATCTCCGCCGCCTGCGCCGGCGCTCATACCGCCTTCTTCGGTCACGCCGGTAATCCGGGTGCGCCGGCTCAGCCACGTCTCCAGATCACTGAAAAAGCGGTTCTGCGCGCCCGCGGCCATGAGTTCGAGAAACCCGACGATCAAAGACCCGGCGAGGCCGAGCAAGGAGGACGAGAACGCCGTCCCCATGCCGCCGAGCTGATCCTCGAGGCCAGACATCAGTCGGTCGAAAACCACGACGCCGGTCTCATTTTCCTGCGGCGCGATGGATCGGATCGTGTCGACAACGGCGGGCACCGTCTTTGACAGCCCCCAGAAAGTGCCGAGCAGGCCGAGAAAGATCAGAAGTCCCGCGATGTAGCGTAGGATGTCGCGGTTTTCGTCGAGCCGGGAAGACACCGAGTCGAGCATCGAGCGGACGGTGGCGGCACCCATCGCTTGGTCGGCGCCGCGCTGCCGCATCGGGTCCATAGCGACCAGGAGGCTCGGGGGCGCCACCGACCGGATGCCCTTGTCGCCACGGGCGAGCGCTTCGGTCCAGCGCACGGCGCCGAACAGACCGAAAACCTGCCAAAACGCCGTCAGCACGCCGACGACGAAGACAAAGCCAATGAGCGCGTTCAGTTCGGGATTGGCTTCGAATACGGTGAGGATGTCGCGAGCCAGAAGGAAACCGACGCCGCCCACGACACCGAGAAACAGCAGCATCGAAACAATGCGGCTGGTGGGGCGGGTAAACCGCGCGTGGGCGCGCATTGCGCTGGGCGCACGCTCTGACTCGGCTGCTCTCATTCGGTCGCTCCCGACTTCCTTGTCACACCCGCACCGGGCGATCTTTGATTTCGCCCGTTCCTGGGCCTGCTCCGCTGTCCTTTATAGACTTACGACAGACATGCGCCAGATTCGCGACAGCTCGTGTTTAGAACGAGGTTGTCCGATAAAATCTGTGACGGCGATCTGCGGCGAGACAAAGACTAGTCGCCGCCGAGCTCTGAACGAAACTTTTCAAAGATGTTTGGGTTCGCCGCGACGATATCGCCACGCTCCATCATGTCGAGACCTGGGGCTTTCCCGGGGGACAGGTCTGTCACCAGCGCGCCCGCCTCTTTCGCAATGAGAATGCCGGCCGCCATGTCCCAAGGTTGGATCTCACGCTCCCAAAAGCCGTCGTACCGGCCGGCGGCGACATAGGCGAGATCGAGCGCCGCCGAGCCAAATCGGCGAACGCCCGCGCATTGCGGCATCAGCCGAGCAAGCTCCTTGAGGGTGATCGGCAGCGTGCGCTTCGACCCGAAAGGGACGCCGGTCGCAAACACGGCTTCGCTCATCTCCTTGCGGGCCGAGACGCGCAGGCGTCGGTCGTTTACGAAGGCGCCGCCGCCCTTTTCCGCGACGAACATCTCTTCCTTGGCCGGATCGAGTATGACCGCCGAAACGACCTCGCCTTTGTGCTCAAGGGCGATCGAGATCGCGAAATGAGGCAGGCCGTGAAGGAAGTTCGTCGTGCCGTCCAGCGGATCGACGATCCAGCGGCGCGTCGGATCCTTGCCCTTCACCTCCTCGCTTTCTTCGCCGAGCCAGCCATAAGCCGGACGCGCGTGCATCAGTTCTTCACGGATGATCTTTTCGGCCCGCAGATCGGCGGCGGAGACGAAATCGCCGGCGCCCTTGACCGAAACCTGCAGGTTCTCGACCTCGCCGAAATCGCGTGCGAGGGAGCGTCCGGCTTTACGGGCGGCCGCGACCATTACGTTCAGAGCGGGTGTTTGAATCGCCATGATGATGTGAACGAGCCGTCTACGCGCGGCTTGAATATTCAAAGGACTCGGTCAGCACCTCGACCTTCTCGCCCTGAGCGACAAAGGGCGGAACCATGACGCGCACGCCATTATCCAGCACCGCGGGTTTGAACGAGTTCGCCGCCGTTTGGCCTTTGATCACCGGTTCGGTCTCAACGATCTCGCAGACGACTTTCTCGGGCAATTGGCAGCTCAGCGCCTCTTCCTCATAGTATTCGATCACGACGGTCATCCCGTCCTGCAGGAAGGGGCGACGATCGCCGAGGATGTCTGACGGCAGTTCGATCTGCTCGAACGTTTCCGCGTCCATGAACACCAGCATCCCGTCATTCTCATACAGGAATTGCTGATCCTTCTGCTCCAGACGGACGCGCTCGACTTTGTCGGCGGAGCGGAACCGCTCGTTCAGCTTGGAGCCGTTGCGCAGATTTTTCAGCTCGACCTGAGCGAAGGCTCCGCCTTTGCCTGGCTTCACATGCTGGGTCTTCACCGCCACCCAAAGCCCGCCGTCATGCTCGATGATGTTCCCGGGGCGAATTTCGTTGCCGTTGATTTTCATGAAGGAGTCTTTCTGGGTCGCGTCCCGGACGCAGCGTCGATTGTCTAAGGATCGCGGGTCCTTAGCAGCGGCGAGCGGAAAGGGCAATCGCAGCCCGGCGAAGGTGGATTCCCGCAAACTTGCGCGTCGCCCCTTGGAAGCTGCGTCCGCATGCCCAAATCGACGTCATCACGAAGCAGAAGGGATCGAAATGCCGATCAACATATCGACGCCAAAACGGGGTCTGACGATCGGCGTGTCTCTTCTGGCGCGGGGCGATCGTCCCGCGGCTGCGCTCCGGACCCGACAACGAACCGTCAGTTGACGCTGACGGTCTCGGCGACGGGTCGGGGCGTGCGACCGCACCCCTGAACAACCGCTGAAATCCGCGCTCTCACTCGGAGAGAGCGCTCGTTTTCGACGTTCGCACGCCTGCAGCTCAGGCGGCGCGACAGGTCAGGAGTGATGTCATGTGCGCCTCCACGTCCCGAGCTGGACGCCAAGCGCCTTTGGAGTCCCAGATCCGCCGTTTCCCGCGGGTCTTCCGCAAACGTCTGCGCAAACTGGCGAAGACGTCGAGCCGTCTGGGCGAGCTGATCTTCAGCTTCCCGGCCGCCGCCTTCGCAATGGTGTCGGATCGCGGCTCGCCGCTGGCGCGCGGCGAGGCTGTGCGCCTGGTCAAGGAGGGCGCGCCGCTGCAGGCCGTCGCGGACGCCCTGGTGCTGCCGCTTTGGCTGCGCCGTCTGCCGCCGGAAGCCTTTGTCGGACCGTTGGGACATGCGCCTGCCGGCGACAGGTTCTCGCGTCAGGTGGTGAACCTGGTGCCCGAGGCCCCGGAGCTGACCGCGATGTGGCTGCAATGGGTGCTGGCCGCCGATCAGGCCTGCGACGAGGACTTCGCCCTTTGGATCGCCAAGCAGCGCATCTGGCGTGATCAGCCGGTGACGCCAGGCGCGATGATCCCTTTGGCGGTCTACGCCTGGATGTCGCAGAACCCGCAAGGACCTGCAGCCAAGCAGCTCCAGCAGCGCTGGACCTCGGGGCTGGGCTTCGGCAAAGCCGTGACCCGCGCGCGCGATTGGGTGACGCGGGTGATCAACGCCTACTGCGTCGAGGGCCGCGGTTATCATGGCGGCTGGCGTCAAACCACGAGCGTCGGCGGCTACAAGTTTCAGCCGCGCGTGACGGCTGACGAACTGCGCCGCGAGGGCGAAGTCATGCGCAACTGCGTCGGAACCTATGCAGACGCGGTGGCGCGTGGGGATTGCCTGATCTACGCGATCCGCAAAGGCGGGACTTCGGTGGCGACGCTGGAGATCCAGGCGGACCGGTCTCAGCCAGGCAAGGCGTTCATCGCCCAGCTCGAGGGTCCCGGAAACGGTTCCGCGCCCACCAAAGTGGAGCGCGCCGCGCGCACCTGGCTGCAGCGCCTGGGCGACTGCCCGCTCTCGACCGCGGGCGCCTTGGCGGACGGCCCTGTGAGCCTCGACCGCTGGCGTCGCGCTTGGGGACCTTACGCGAACGCGACCGGTGGCCGGGCGGACGTTTTCTCGTCTGAGAAACCGGATCAGACCGACTTTGTCCGGTTACAGCGTTGCCTCAAGACGCGCGTCGCGCTGGCGGGCCGGTTATCACCCATGAGCGTCTCCCGAGTTGGGGGCCGCGCGCCTAGAACTAGTCTTAGCGTCGGCGGATCTCTGCAAACGTTGTCGCGCCGTCCGCATCCGGCAAGCCGGTCGCGGCTTTAACGCTGGGTTCTTCCGCGCGCAGGAACGGGTTGGTCGCCATCTCACGACCCAGAGTGGTGGGAATTGTCGGTTCATTGGCGGCGCGCTGCGCTTCGACTTCGGCGACGCGGTCCTTCAGAGCGGCGTTTTCGGGATCGACGGTCACCGCGAAACGGGCGTTGGAAAGCGTGTACTCGTGTCCGCAGAACACGCGCGTCTCCGGCGGCAGAGCCATGAGCTTGGAGAGAGAGCTCCACATCTGAAGCGCTGTGCCCTCGCGCAGACGACCGCAGCCGAGTGAGAACAGAGTATCTCCGGCGAAAAGCGCCTTACCCTTCGGAAAGTAGAGAGCGATATGCCCGATCGTATGACCTGGCGTGTCGATCACTTCAACCAACTGGGCGCCGAAGTTCCAGTCTTCCCCTGCGACGAGCGACGCGTCGAGCGCAGGCAGGCGCGCTGAATCGGCGGCCGCGCCGGCGATCTTTGCTCCATAGGCCTTGGCGATCGTCTCGACACCCGCGATATGGTCGTGATGATGATGTGTCAGCAAGATCCAGTCGGGCCGCCAACCGCGCTCCGTCAGCGCGCGTTCGACGGGGGCCGCCTCGCCGGGGTCCACCACGGCGACCTCGTCGGTCTCCGCATCTCGGATCAGGAATGCATAGTTGTCCGAAAGCACCGGCACGAGCACGACCTCGAGCGCTTCATTTCCGGTCATGGTCGGTTCTCCGTCGATAGGATACGATTCGGGCGATCAACTGTAAGGCCAGCAGAGCCGACATGCATCTAGACGTCGTCGATCTGAACGCATTCTACTACAAGAGCCACCTGGGCGCGCTGGCGCAAAGGCGTCTCCAGAGCGCTTTGCGTCGTCGGTGGACCAATGTTTCGGGCCTGTCTTTCGGCGGTTACGGGTTTGCAGCGCCCTTTCTGCGCCCCTTTCGCTCGGAGGCGTCGCGGACGATTGCGATGATGCCCGCCGCCCAGGGCGTGATCAGCTGGCCCCGCGAAGGACCGAACGCCTCAACCCTGATCGAACCCTATGACTGGCCGCTGCAGACGGGTTTTCTGGATCGCTTGCTGGTGGCGCATGGGTTGGAGACGGCCGAACAGCCGCACCGACTGCTGGAAGAGTGCTGGCGGGTGCTGGCGCCAGAGGGGCGTTTGATGATCATCGCGCCGAACCGGTCCGGCCTGTGGGCGCGTCGAGACGGCAATCCGTTCGGATTTGGCCGCCCGTACTCGTTTGATCAGCTGGACGCGCAGTTGGCCGAGCATGGGTTTGGCATCGAGAGCCATGGCGGCGCGCTGTACTTTCCGCCGAGCCAAAAGCGCTGGTGGCTGAACTCGGGCAACCTCTTTGAGCGTCTGGGGCAGCGGTTCGATCTCCAGCGTTTGGCGGGCGTGCTGATCGTCGAAGCGGTGAAACGCGTCGCCGCGCCGCGCTCCGGCCTCAAGGAGCGCGCCACCGCGCCGCTGGAGGTGCTTGGCGGCATCATTCGACCGCAGCCGCGCCCGGAACCCGCCGGACGCGGCGGCTAGACCCCCTAGAAGGGGAGCGTCGCGCGGAGGGTCGCGTTGAAGTCTGTGCTGTCGTGATCCTGGCGGCCGAGCTAGGCGCCGGCGTCGAGCGCCATGCCGTACGCGCGTGCGAGCGGTAGATCGGCGCCGATGGAGGGGCGCACGGCT
>CALDSD010000099.1 GCA_937911325.1 uncultured Neomegalonema sp. | reverse complement strand
GGACCAAGAAGAACGTCCATCCGGGCAAGATCGTCTCCACCTCTCAGGAAGTGGAGGTCATGGTCCTCGATGTCGATCCGAGCAAGCGCCGGATCTCGCTGGGTCTAAAACAGTGCATCGACAATCCATGGGACAGTTTCGCCAGCCAGAATCCTGTCGGCTCGGAGATTGAGGGCGAGGTCAAGAACATCACCGAATTCGGTCTGTTCATCGGCCTCGAAGGCGATATCGATGGAATGGTCCACCTGTCGGATCTCGACTGGAACCGCCAGGGCGACGAAGCCATCCAGGATTACACCAAAGGCGACACCGTCCGCGCGGTCGTTCTCGATGTCGATGTCGAGAAAGAGCGTATTTCGCTTGGCATCAAACAGCTCGAAGGCGATCCATTCGAGACCGCGACCGACGGCGTTCGCCGTGGCGCGATCGTGACCGCGGTCGTCACTGCGATCGAAGATGGCGGCGTCGAGGTCGAGGTGAATGGCTCGAAGAGCTTCATTCGCCGCTCTGACCTCAGCCGGGATCGTGCTGAACAGCGCCCGGAGCGGTTTGCCGTCGGCGACAAGATCGACGCGAAAGTCACCAACATCGACAAGGGCTCTCGCCGCATCTCGCTGTCGATCAAGGCGCGCGAGATCGACGAAGAGAAAGAGGCCGTGGAACAGTTCGGCTCCTCCGACAGCGGCGCGTCGCTCGGGGATATCCTTGGCGCAGCGTTGAAGAACCAAGACGACAAGTAAGTCCGTCTAGAACTGACTGGAACAGGTTTTGCGGCGGCGGGAGCGTGTCTCTCGCCGCCGCTTTCACTTGATAACGCGAGAACGCATCGCACGTATGGCCTCTGAGGCGTGACATGAAGCGCCTCTGCGCAACCGGAGATCCGCTGATGAGCTCAAGCGACGAAGCTGCTGTTCGAAACGGCCAAAGCACCGCTGCCGCGGTTGATGTTGTTTTGGAGGCGCGGGCGCTGCGTCGCCGATTGTTCCGCTGGCGTCTCGGTTCGGCGATCCTCGTCGGTCTGATCGTGCTCGGCGTGGTCCTGGCGTCTGATGAGTACGACCAGCCGCATATCGCGCGTTTTGAGGTGTTCGGCCTGATTGTCGACGATACCGAGCGTGACGCATTGCTCAATGAGATCGCCGAGGACGAGAACGTCGAGGCGCTTATTGTTCGGATCGACAGCCCGGGCGGGACGACGGTCGGCGGCGAAGCGCTCTACGAATCTCTACGGAATGTGGCGGACAAGAAGCCGGTGGTCGCCGTGATGGGCGAAGTCGCGGCGTCCGCTGGTTACATAACCGCCATGGCGGCTGATCATATCGTCGCACGTGGGAACACGATCACCGCATCGATTGGCGTTATCTATCAGTCGCCGAATTTTGCTGAAGCGATGGAGGCGGTCGGTGTGCAAATGGTCGAGGTTAAGAGCGGTGTTCAGAAAGCCGAGCCTTCGCCGTTCCGACCGTTCGACGAAAGCAAGCTTGAACCGGAGAGGATTTTGATCAACGACAGCTTTGACTGGTTCATCGGTCTCGTTGAAGAAAGAAGAGGTCCGACAAATCAACAGCTTAGCTTGATCAGAGACGGACGCGTTCTGACAGGTCGCATGGCGATGGAAGCCGGACTGGTCGACGAGATCGGGGGGCAAAACGAAGCGATCTCATGGCTCGAGAACGAGCGTGACGTTCCCACCGATTTGCCTGTGTCGGACTGGTCGTTGGAAGTCGCTGAGAAAGGGCTCTTCGAGGCGCTGTTCGAAGGTACAAGCGCATTCAGCGGCTGGCTTGAGCGCGGCCAAGAATTTTTAGACGGGCCGGCTTTGGTGTCAAAAATCCGCTAAACCCTGATACAACAAGGGTTTGACCTGCGTGCGACGTCGTGTATGCGTTTGGTTACCAACCTAAAATGGCAGGTATAACAACATGATTAAATCCGAGCTGGTCTCCCGCATTGCAGCGGAAAATCCTAACCTCGCCCAGAAAGACGTGGAAGCTGTGGTTTCGTCCGTCTTCGACGAGATTTCAAAGGCGCTTTCGGAAGGCCACCGCGTTGAGCTTCGCGGCTTTGGCGCCTTCTCCGTGAAAGATCGAGAAGCCCGTACAGCGCGCAATCCGCGGACTGGCGAGATGGTCCCGGTCGCGGCGAAGAAAGTTCCGGCGTTCAAAGCTGGTAAGGAGCTTCGCGATCGCCTGAACGATGGCTACGATCCATCCTAAAGGCTTATAAGGGAAAGCGGCTGAGGCCATGCGCATTGTAAAATGGACGTTGTGGCTGACGCTTGTCGCAGCAGTGTTGTTGCTGGCGGTGTCAAATATGCAGCCGATCGAAGTCGTCATCGACCCGTTCGCGTTGCAGCTCGACGCTCTTGCGCCGCTTGTGATGCCGCTTTCCCTTCTTGTGCTTCTGAGCGTGGGCGTCGGTCTGTTTCTGGGCGTCGTCCTCGAGCACTTTCGCGGTCGCCACGTTCGTCGACGACTGCGCGAGAGCAAACGTGAAGCCGGCGCGCTGAAATCCGAAAACGATCGGATGCACGCCGCGATGAAAAAATCGGATCACCCAGACAGCGCCGGTCTACCGGTGCGGCGCGCCTAGATACCGGTATGACGTCGCTGCGTGTGAAGATTTGCGGGTTGTCGACGCCAGAAACCACGGCGGCGGCTGTCGATGCGGGCGCCGCATTTGTCGGGTTCGTTTTCTTTCCCAAGTCACCAAGAGCTTTGACCGCGACGGCGGCGGGCGCGTTGGCGTCGGATGTGCGCGCTGGCGTGTGCAAGGTGGGACTTTTCGTCGACCCCGACGACACGCTGTTGGACGAGACGTTGTCCCATGCTCCTTTGGACATGATCCAGCTACAAGGATCGGAAACACCCGATCGTGTAGCGGAGGTTCGATCTTTGACGGGTCTGCCCGTGATGAAGGCGGTCGGGATCTCGACTTCGGACGATTTGCCCCGGCTCGATCTCTACGAAGAGGTTGCAGACCAATTGCTCTGCGACGCGAAACCGGTAGAAGGGGCTGTGCTGCCTGGCGGCAACGGCGTGGCGGTCGACTGGCGGGTGATCGCGGGCCGGACGTGGCGCAGGCCGTGGATGCTGGCCGGGGGGCTGACAGCCGCAAACGTCGCTGAGGCGGCGCGGTTGACGGGAGCAAGCCAGGTCGACGTCTCCTCGGGCGTCGAAAGCGCTCCGGGGGTGAAGGATATTGAACGCATCGAAGCGTTCATCGCCGCGGCGAAGGGTGTTGCGGCGTAGCCAAGGGTTGAAGGGAATAGCGTCAATGCTGCAGGACGTGAACAGCTTCCGGGAAGGCCCGGATGAACAAGGTCGTTTTGGTCTGTTCGGCGGACGTTTCGTCGCCGAGACCCTGATGCCGTTGATCCTCGATCTCGAGCAGGAATACGGCCGCGCCAAGCAGGACGCCAGCTTCTGGGCCGAAATGGACGACTTGTGGAAGCACTATGTCGGCCGACCCTCGCCCCTGTACTTCGCGGAGCGCCTGACGGAGCATTTCGGCGGCGCGAAGATCTATCTCAAGCGCGACGAGCTCAACCATACCGGCGCGCACAAGATCAACAACGTGCTCGGTCAGATCCTTCTGGCGCGGCGTATGGGCAAGACCCGGATCATCGCCGAAACCGGCGCTGGCCAGCACGGTGTGGCCACGGCGACCGTGTGCGCGCGTTTTGGCCTTGAATGCATCGTGTTCATGGGCGCGACGGACGTCGAACGTCAAAAGCCGAACGTCTTTCGGATGAACCTTCTCGGCGCGAAAGTCGTCCCGGTCACCTCCGGTCGCGCGACCCTGAAGGATGCGATGAACGAGGCGCTGCGCGACTGGGTGACGAATGTCGAGAACACGTTCTACTGCATCGGCACGGTGGCTGGCCCGCATCCGTACCCGGCGATGGTGCGTGATTTCCAGTCGATCATCGGCAAAGAGACCAAAGAACAGATGCTGGAGCGGGAAGGCCGTCTGCCGGACAGCCTGATCGCGTGCATTGGCGGGGGCTCCAACGCGATGGGCCTGTTCCATCCGTTCCTGGACGATCGGGATGTTCGGATCATAGGCGTCGAGGCCGGAGGTCACGGTGTGGACGACCGGATGGAGCACGCGGCGTCGCTCACAGGGGGACGACCGGGCGTTCTGCACGGCAATCGCACCTATTTGCTGCAGGACGACGATGGTCAAATCCTTGAAGGCCATTCGATTTCGGCCGGTCTCGATTATCCTGGCATCGGCCCAGAGCATTCTTGGCTGCACGATATGGGTCGCGTGGAGTATGTGTCGGTCACTGACGTTGAAGCGCTTGAAGCCTTCCAACTGAGCTGTCGCACCGAGGGCATTATTCCCGCGCTCGAGCCGAGCCATGCCCTCGCTCATGTGGCGAAGATCGCGCCGGACCTGTCGCCGGACCACCTGATGGTCATGAACATGTGCGGCCGCGGCGACAAAGACATTTTCACCGTCGCTGAAGCTCTCGGCGCGGAAATGGGCGAGGGGCTCTCTTCATGAGCCGCATCCAAAGCCGTTTCGCAGAACTGAAAGCGCAGAACCGAGCTGCTTTTGTCTCGTACATCATGGGCGGAGATCCGGACGTTGAGACCACGCTGGAGGTGATGCGCGGCCTTCCTGGCGCCGGGGTCTATGTGATCGATCTCGGGATGGCGGTCCCGGATCCGATGGCCGACGGTCCGGCGAGCCAACACGCGGGCCAGCGCGCGCTCGCCGGTGGCATGACGCTGCGCAAGACGCTCGATCTTGCGGCGGAGTTCCGGAAGAACGACGACGCGACCCCGATCGTCTTGATGGGATACTACAACCCGATCTACTCGATGGGCGTACCGGCGTTTCTGGAAGCGGCGATCGCCGCGGGCATCGATGGATTGATCGTCGTCGACCTCCCGCCGGAGGAGGACGCGGAGCTGTGCATCCCTGCGGGGGAGGCCGGGCTCAACTTCATCCGGCTCGCGACGCCGACGACGGATGACGTGAGGCTGCCGACCGTTCTCCAGAACACGTCTGGTTTCGTGTACTACGTTTCGATCACGGGGATTACAGGCGCGGCGGCGGCCAACGCCGAAGCGGTTGCACCGCATGTCGAGCGCATTCGCGAGGCGTCCAGTCTGCCGGTTTGCGTGGGATTTGGCGTCCGCAGCCCCGAAACCGCCGCGGAGATCGCAAAAGTCGCGGATGGCGTGGTGGTCGGATCGGCGATCGTGAATAAGTTGGCTGAAGGCGCATCGGTTGCGGATACGCTGGAATTCGTCCGCTCCCTCGCGGACGGCGCGCGTCGGGCGCGCTTGTAAGTAGTAGACGGGCCAGTCTCGGAGACGGCGTATGAACTGGATCAACAATCTCTCGCTGCCGAAGATCAACGACTTCTTCCAGCGTCGTGAGATGCCTGAGAACCTCTGGCGCAAGTGCGAAAACTGCGAGCAGATGATCTTCCACCGGGAGCTCAAGCAGAACCTCTATGTCTGCCCGCATTGCGAGCATCATATGCGCATCAGCCCGACGGAGAGGCTCGAGTCTCTCTACGACTTCGGCGCATATACTGTGGTTGACGTGCCCGACCCGGTCGCGGATCCGCTGAACTTCCGCGATGAGAAGCGCTATACCGACCGATTGCGCGACGCGCGTCGAACGACCAACGAGAAAGAGGCGGTCGTCGTCGCGCACGGACGGATTGGCGACGTCGACACGGTGTCCGCTGTTCAGAACTTTGGGTTCATGGGCGGCTCGATGGGGATGGCGGTGGGCGACTCGTTGCTCAAAGCCGCGGAGACAGCGGTCGAGCGCAAGTCGCCTTTGCTGGTGTTTTCGGCGGCAGGCGGCGCCCGGATGCAGGAGGGCATCCTCTCGCTCATGCAGATGCCGCGCTCGACGATCGCGGTGCAGATGGTGCGGGAAGCCGGCCTTCCCTACATTACGATCATCACTCATCCGACGACAGGCGGCGTAACTGCGTCCTATGCGATGCTGGGCGACATTCAGATCGCCGAACCGAACGCGCTGATCTGTTTCGCAGGTCCGCGGGTGATCGAACAGACGATCCGAGAAAAACTGCCCGAGGGCTTTCAGCGCTCCGAATACCTGCTCGAGCACGGGATGCTCGACATGGTGACGCCGCGGACGCGTCTGCGCGCCGAGCTCGTCAAGATCCTCCGGATGTTGATGCAATTGCCGATGTTGCCGGCGGGCCAGTTGCCGGAGCCGGGCTCGCTGGTGCGCGACGACGAACCGGAGATGTCCGAGGTCGAGGCCGCCGAGCAGCCGGACGGCTCGGCGGTCAAGAGTTCGGATCCGCAGAGCTAAACCGGTGGAGCCCAACACGTCTCCTGTGCGCAGCGACGAGATTCTAGAGCGTCTGCTGTCTTTGCACCCGAAGGTCATCGACTTGTCGCTTGAACGTCTCGAGCGACTGTTGGCTGCGATCGACCATCCGGAAAAGAAGCTTCCGCCGGTCGTCCACGTCGCGGGCACCAACGCACAGGGGTCCGTCTGCGCGTTTCTTTGCTCGTGTCTGTCCCATGGCGGCGCACGGGCGCACGCGTACAGCTCGCCGCATCTCGCTCGATTTCACGAGCGCATACGCCTCGCGGGCGCTTTGATTGAAGAAGACGCATTGTCCGATCTGCTCGCCGAGTGCGAACGCGCGAATGGCGATGCGCCCATCACCTTCTTTGAGATCACCACGGCGGCAGCACTTCTCGCCTTTTCACGCGTCGAGGCGGAGTGGCTGGTTCTGGAGGTCGGCTTGGGCGGGCGTCTCGATGCGACCAACGTGATCGATGCGCCTGCGGCGACGGTGATCACGCCGGTCTCGCTGGATCACCAGCAGTTCTTGGGCGATACGATCGAAGAAATCGCCGTTGAAAAAGCGGGGATCCTCAAAGCCGGCGTGCCTTGCGTGGTCGGCGCGCAGGAAGACGCCGCCCTGGACGTCATTCATCGCACGGCGGAGCGCGTCGGCGCGCCGTTGTCTGTCGCGGGTCAGGACTGGCGCGTCAGCGAAGAGAACGGACGCCTGGTCTTCGAAGACAATCATGGGCTTCTCGACCTTCCGAAGCCGCGGCTGTTCGGGCGGCATCAGGTCGAGAACGCCGGCATCGCCGTCGCGACGCTGCGCGCGCTTGGTTTTGAAGAGCCGGCCTGCGCCGCCGCAATGACCGAGGTCGACTGGCCGGCTCGGTTGCAAAGGCTGAAATCAGGGCCGCTGATCGAAGCGGTTTCATCGGATACGGAGCTTTGGCTTGATGGCGGTCATAACCCTGCCGCAGGTGAAGCCGTCGCCGCTTTTTTTGGTCAGCTCGAAGAGCGTAGCCCGGCGCCGCTCTATGTGATCTGCGGAATGCTCAACACCAAGGACCCAGACGGCTATCTTCGGCCTTTCGACGGTTTGGCGCGACGCGTTTTAACGGTTTCGATCCCGGGCGAGCCCAATACGTTGCCGGCGGAGGACGTCGCGCAGGCGGCTGTCCGCGTCGGATTGTCGGCGCAGGCGGCGGGTTCGGTAGAAGGCGCGCTGCGAACGATCATGGCGGAGAGCGCCAATGATTTTGTTTCGGACGCGCCACGCATCCTGATTTGTGGATCGCTCTATCTTGCCGGGCGCGTGCTGCGCGAGAACGCATGAAAAAAGCGCGGCCGCAGCCGCGCCAGATTTCTCGGTCCAGATCCGTGGTTCAGGCGTGGCCTTCGATCCAGCTTGTCAGGGCTGCTTTTGGCGCCAGTCCGACCTTCTGATCGACGATCTCCCCGCCTTTGAACAGCAGCAAGGTTGGAATGCCGCGGATCTGGTACTTCGCCGCGGTGTTCTGATTCTCGTCGACATTCAGCTTGGCGATGGTGACCTTGCCGTCCATCTCTGCGGCGATCTCTTCAAGCGCCGGGCTGATCTGCTTGCACGGGCCGCACCACTCCGCCCAAAAGTCGACGACGACCGGCTTCTCGGACTTCAGAACGTCGTCGTCGAAGCTCGCGTCGGTTACGGCGATGGTGTTTTCGCCCATGGGTCTCTCCTTTGTGTTGTCGGCGACATGATTTCGCCGAAGTCAGAAACGTTGGCGGAAGCTAGGGAGCCCCCTCGATCGGGTCAAGGACCGTGCTCGCGCGCCGTCGATCACGCTCTTGTGCGGCGGCTCGTCCGAAAGCTGCGTCGAGATCTTCCGCGTTAAGAAGCTGCAAGCGAGGAGCCGCAGTCCACAACAGCGCGGCGTCTATCCTGCGGTCGGGGTACAGGCGCGTGAGCACAGCGCGATAAACGGCAAGCTGCCGCAAGTATCCCTCGGGAGGGGTCTCGGGCGCGCCGCCTGTCTTGAAGTCGACGATCAGTACACGGCTTTCATCAACCACGAGCCTGTCGATGAAACCATGGATCTCGCCGGGGCCCAGATCCGAAAGCACGCCGGCGATGGGCGCCTCCGCCCGGGAGCCTTCGCCGAACAGAAGCCCGGCCTCGGGCATGTCGAAAACGCGCAGAGCCTCTGCGGTCATGTCGGCGCGCTGCGCTTCGGTGAAGTCGACTTCGCCGGCAAGGAAACGCCCGGCGGCCTCTGCGCGGATGTCGGGCGCCAAGGGTTCCAGTTCTTCGAGCAGCATGTGGATGAGGATCCCACGCTTCTTCGCCCTCTCGGCGTCGAAGCCGGACCCAGAGCCGTAAGCCTTGCCCTCGGCCTCGGGATCGTCTCCGCCAAGCCGCGAGGGTGAAATGTCCGCCGGCGCCTCTTCCGACGCCGCATGTCGATGCAGCCAGTCAGTTTCGCCCAAGAGCGCTTCCGAACGTGTCTCGGCTTTTTCGGGCGCCGCGCGGGCGTCTCCGCCTGGCGCATGCCGCCATCCCTTCAACGCTGTCCCGCTTTCATCGAGCACAGGGCTTGGCAGGATCTCGCCGTACCCCTGGCTCGCCGCTTCACACAGCGCGTACCAGCTGCCGGTCGGCGCTTGCTTTTTCGCGGCGCCGCAGATCAGCAGACGGTCCTCGGCGCGGGTGAGCGCAACGTAAAGCAGTCGCCGATGCTCTTCGGCCTCCCGCTCTGCGTGCGCGTCTCGCAAGGCTCGGACGCTCGGCGGATCGGCGTCTTTGCGACCGAGCCAGATCGGTGGCGTTCCCGGTTCGGCGAGATCATACTTTTCCGGACTGAGAAGGGTGGGTTGGCGCGCGCCCGTTGGGGCGCCGGTCGTATCTGGGAGAATGACGACGGGCGCCTCCAGGCCTTTCGCGCCATGCGCCGTCATCACCCGAACTTCGTCATGCCCCTGTTCGTGCTCGCGTTTGATCTCGCTGTCGCGTTTCGAGATCCATTCCACGAACCCTTCCAGCGTCGGCGCGCCCGAGCTCTCGAAGGTCAAGGTCTGCCCGATGAGCTCATCCATCGGATCTGTCGCCTCGGCTCCGAGCCGGGCCACCACGCGGCGCCGCATGCCCATTGGACCAAGAGCTTTTGCGAAGAATTCATAAGGCCGCTGGTAGTCTGCGATCTTGACGAGTTCTGCGAGGAACGCGTGTGCGGATCTGAACTCCTGCCGGTCGTCTTTTCGGCTGATCAGCTCGTAGTAGAGCCGCCGATCGCCTTCGCGCTTGTGGGCGAGGTCGAACAGCATCTCCTCATCGACGTCGCAAAAGGGCGACCTTAGAACAGTGGCGAGCGCAAGATCGTCTTCCGGGTTCAGGCAAAAGCGCGCGAGCGCCAGCATGTCCTTGACTGCGAGTTGACCGCCAAGCGCCAGCCGGTCGACGCCGGCGACAGGCACGTTAAACTGTTTCAGACGCGCGATGATCCCGTTCGACAGCGCGCTTCGTCGACGCACCAGCACGATGATATCGCCAGCGCGGATCTTTCGACCTCGCGCCGGCAGGTCTTCCTGACCGATCCAGTTCTTGATCTGTTGAGCGACGAGCATCGCCAAACGTGCCTGCGGATCGTCTGGCGGCGGAGCGTCCAGCGGCTCCCACCAAGGGCGCTCTTCTCCGGCGTCGAGCGGGCGCACAAGCGGCCAAAGCTCGACAACGCCCGGCTGATCCTTTCGGAAGGCCTCATGCATCACGCCGGTCGCGCCGAAGGTCAGGCCGTTCGCGGCGGCCGGGTCCGCGAACACCCGATCGACGAAGTCCAGGATTGCGGGGACTGACCGAAAGGAGGTCGCCAGTCCGGCGCGGTCGAAATACTTGCCGCTGGCCGCTGCGATCTGCGCGAAGGCCTCGCCTTTCTCCGCGAACAAGCGCGGCTCGGCGCCTTGGAAACTGTAGATCGACTGCTTTTCGTCGCCGACGGCGAACAGCGTTCGCGGCGTCTCAGTCCGAGCTTCATGAGCGCCTTCCCCGCTGAAGAACTCTTCGGCCAGAGCTGTGATCGCCTCCCATTGCCGAGGAGAGGTGTCCTGCGCCTCGTCGACGAGGACATGCTCGATCCCCCCGTCGAGTTTGTAGCGAACCCAATCGCGGGCTTCTGAACGGTTCAACAGACCGACCGCGCGTTCGATCAAGTCGTCATAGTCGAGACCCGCCCGGCGAGCTTTGGCGTCTTGATACTCCCGAAGCACCGCGGCGGCGAATTCCGCCAGTTTGGCCGACGCGTCAAGCCGATCCGCGGCGCCGAGGGCCGCACGCGTCGCAAGGACGCCGTCTTGGAGAGGTTTGAGCGCTTCCAGCACCCAAGGGTGCGCGTCCTCGACATCCTTTGTGGGAAACCGATGCGTTCGCGGCTCGCCCTTCGTCGTCAGAAGGACCGGCGTTAAGGTTTCGTAAGCCGCTTGCGGATCGTCCTCTTGCGCCGCGCCTCTGAAGGCCGCGGCGAAGGTGTGGTTGGGCGTCTTGTCCGAGTCGCCAAACACCGTCGCCAATTGGGACAACGTTCGGCGGTCGAGCTGAGACGCCCAGTCCTCCAGAACGCCGGTCGTCGTCGCATTCGGACTGGTCTGCAGGAACTGCGCGAGCTGGGCCTCTGGGCGCTCGCCAATCGCGGCGAAGGCCGCGCGTTTGGCGGTGATCTCCGCCATCATGTCCGACAGGCCGATCTCCTTCAGATCGAGCAGCAGTCGCTCGAACGCGTCGGCGAGCGTCGGATCTTCAGCGCGGGTCGCGATCACGGCGTCTCGCGCTTCGGCCAGCAGATCGGCGGTCAGGCTTTCATCGATGACCTGAAAGTGCGGCGACACCCTTGCTTCAAGCGGAAAGCGGCTCAGCAGGCTTTCACAGAACGCATGGATCGTCTGGATCTTGAGTCCGCCGGGCGTCTCGAGCGCCTTGGCGAAGAGCCGGCGCGCTTCTTCCAATTCCTCGGCGCTGGGCGGCGGCTCGTCATCGGCGAGGATCCTATCCACCGCAGCCAGCAGATCGGCGTCGGTGGCCATCGCCCATCGCCCCAGCGTGTCGAACAACCGGTTCTGCATCTCGGCCGCGGCCGCTTTGGTGTAGGTCAGGCACAGGATGCGCGACGGCTCGGCTCCGGCCAGAAGCAGCCGCGCCACCCGGTTGGTCAGAACCCTTGTTTTGCCCGAACCGGCATTCGCGGACACCCAGGCTGACCAGCCCGGCCGCGCCGCCCGGGTTTGCGCGAGAGTGGCGTCGTCGTGGTTGCGAAAGGTCATCCTTCGCCTCCGCCGTCGCTGAGGCCGCCGCCGCCCCATTCGCCCACGCGGGCGAGATGGTCATACTCGCCGTCATAGATCAGAAACTGAGGTCGCGTTCGCGAGCGGTAGGGCGTGTCGGGGTTGGCGTAGGCCCCCATCAGCTTTCCAAAGCCTTCGAGCGCATCATCGCCGAGCTTCATCGCATCTTCCTGGAGCACGCGTTCTTCGCCGCCGCGCCGACCGCCGCTGAGCTCCAGAAACGCGAGCTTCGACACAGTCGCCTGCGGCGCGCCCTCAAAGCCCGCATACGCCAGAATTGCCGCCTCAAGGGGCAACTGTTTGGCGAAAAGGTCGATCTGTTTTTCGCTCGGCGCGCGACCGCTCTTGTAGTCGTAGATCGCGTAGGCGCCGTTCTTCAATCGGTCGATGCGGTCCGCCTTGGCGGTCAGACCGACTTCGCCGAGGGCCGCAGGGAAGCGGTACTCGCCGGACGCCTCCAGCGCTGCCGGCCGTCCGTCCGTGCGGCGGGCGTGTTCCGTCTCCAGAAACCAGTCGCGCATCTGATGCGCCCGAGCCAGCCAGAAGGCGTGGAGGGTCGGCCAGTCCCCGACTCGGCTGAGAACGTCTTCTGCGACCGCCTCGAAACGAGCCTTTGGGTCCGCCGGCCATTCGGTCAGCGTCTCTCGCACGAACTGCTCGCAAATCTGGTGGAGGATCTCGCCGCGATCTCGCGCGTCGGGCTCTTCCTCGAGATCATTCAACGGTCGCAGACGCAGCACCTTGCGGGCATAGACTGCATACGGATCGCGAATGAGGGTTTCGACCTCGGTCACGGAGAACTGAGTTGGGCGTGCTTCGACAGGCGGTCGCGGCTCGGGCCGCACGGCCGGGGTCGGAAGCGTCTCGCCCGGCCGCGGTTCTTCCAGCGCATCCACAAGTCGCAGCCAGCGCGCCCCGCGCGCGCGCATCTGCGCCAGCGCGTCGGGCGACACGCCGCCCAGAAGATTGTTCAACCGAAGCAGCCAACGCGACGGTACGGTCGGCGAGCCGTCTTTCTTCCGGGTCCGGGTCAGGATCGCCGTCTCCGCCATCGCGGCCTGGAAGAAGTCATGCGCCGACAGGCCGATCCGGCTTTCGAGCGGCGGTAGGCCCAGCGCGGCGCGCATGGTTCGGCTGATCCACGGGTCCGGCTGCGGGATGTCAGGCCATACCCCGTCGTTCAAGCCGCCGAGGATGACCAGCTCGGCCGGCTCCGTCCGCGCTTCCAGAGTTCCGAGTATGACGATGCGCGGGTGCTGGCCGTATGGCTCGCGGACGCTCTCGCCCCCGATCATCTGGGACAGCAACGCGAGGTATTCCCTGGGGTCGATCTCCCCGAATGCGGCGGCGTTCAGCGAGAACTTGGCGAGGAATTCGTGAAGGGTCTCCCCGGCTTTCTTGCGATAGAGCTCCAGCTCGCCGGGCGTCTGTTCAAAGCTGAGCGCGTCGGCCGCGTCTTTGTGCGCAGCGACAAGCGCCGCAAGCGGCGCGCTTGCGTCTTCCGCGAATTTCGCGAACTCCGCCAGCGGCGCCGACAGCGCGTCAAACCAGTCAAGGTAAGGCTGAATGTCTTCGCTCTTGCGCGCCGCGAGGCCGATCGCTCGGCGCAACCCCTCCAGCCCGGGTCCGGGCCGCTGGTTCCGCAGCACGCGGCGTTCGAACCAACGGACGCGTCGCAGATGCGCGCCGCGGATTTCCCGACCGTCGCGACCGTCTCCGGGCAAAGCAATGGCGCAAAGGGGGTGTTTGATCAGGGCGAGAACGCTCGCCGGTTTGAAACCGTCAAGCGCCGCTTCGGCGACGAGCGTGAGAAAAACGCCGGGCGGCGTGAGCTTGAGCGGCCGGCCGCCTGAATCGTCGGCGTTGATATCCCACCGCTTCAACTCGGCGGACACCCGTCGCGCAAGATTTCGATCGCGGGTGATCAGCGCGGCGCGTTTGCCGGGCGTCTCCATCGCTTCGCGCAGCGCGAGCGCAATCGCGGCGGCTTCCTCGCGTGGCCCCGCCGCCTCGATCAGGGTGAGCCCGGCGGTGGCGGGAAGCGCGTCGTCTTTCAACGTCTCGGCCGCGTCACGCCAGACATCCGTCACGGGCGGCGGGCGCATCGCCTGGCCGAGGACGCGCAGCCGGGCGCGGGCGTGTGCGCGCGTGTCTTCGCGCCACGAACCCACGTCCGAGGGGGAAACGCCAATCCGTTTCAACAGAGCGATCAGACCCGCCTGTGGGTGTTCCGGCGCGACCCCATCGCGCAGCGCAGCCTCGGTGCGGGCGTCCATTTCGGTATCGAGCCCAGGCAGGATCACGACGCCCTGCGGCAGCCCGGCCACCAGTTCGATAAATTGGGCCGACACTTCGCGGGAACCCGTCGATCCCGCGATGATCACAGGATGCGTGGGCGGCGACGCGTCCCAGCGCTCCGCCAACGCTTCGACGGCCAGCCGGTTCCGCTCGGCCTGGTCGATTTTGTTTTCGTCAGCGAGAATGCCCGGCCAGGAACCGCGAACAATGTCGAGAAAGGCTTTCGAGAGCGCCCAGTGCTGCGCTTGTTCTTCCGTCGTTAAACTGTCGAGGCGATCGAGCGGAACACCCTCGGTCTGCATGCTTTCAAGAAAGCCGTCGAGGTCTGCCGCCAACGCCGCGGCGGCGATCGGCGCGGCGAGTTCGGGTTTCGCGGCGAGCAACATTCGAACGAGACGCGCAAGATACAGGCGTCTTCTCGTTTTATCGATGGCGTCCGGCGCATCGAGGGCCGCGCCGGCGATCTCGTCGAGCTTGGTTAGAACGCGAATGCGGGGTCCGATCACCGCACCGCCCGCCGCTTCGATGAAAGCCGAGCGCAGAACACGGGCGCCGCGTTCCGTAGAAACGACGATCTCGACATCCGTCAGGTCGAAAGGCTGACCTCCGACGGCGCGCAGACGTTCGAGCGTTCCTTCCGCGACGGCCCGACCGAGCGGCAAGCCAGGCGGCACGCTGAACACGCGCGGCCCGGGTTCGGAAAACAGGGTCATGCTCAAAGCTCACCTGCCTCAGCCAAAGCGGCTTCTGCGGTCGTGATACCTTCCGGCGTGCCGACGTCCACCCAGCCGCCGGCGTGCGCGCATCCGAAGGCGCGACCTCGCGCGATGAGCGCATCCCATACGAGGTTCAGAGAGAAAGGACCCTCAGGCGCCCCGTCGAAGGCCTCGGCCGACAAGATCTGCGCGCCGGTGTAGACGAACGGCGCGCGCAGCGCGTCGCCCCGTCGGACCAACCGGCCGTCGGGATCGAGTGAGAAGTCGCCGGCGCGGGTGTAGCCGCGCGCATTTTCAATTGGGACCATCAGCAACAGCGCATCCATCGTCTCGGGGCGCCATGCGTCCAACAGTGGCTGCAGCGCGGCGGCGCCGGTCCAAACGTTGTCGCTGTTGACGACCAAAAAGGCGGGACGATCAATCAAGGCCAGCGCCTTCTTCACGCCGCCGCCGGTTTCCAGAAGATGGTCGGTTTCGTCGGACAGCAAGACATCACGATCATCGCAGAGATGCGCTCTAACCTGATCCGACAGGTAATGCGCATTCACAACGGCCCGGGCGACGCCAATTTCCCTCGCGCGCGACAGCGTCCGGTCCAACAGCGTGGAGCCCGCTACGCGCAGCAACGGCTTCGGCGTATCGTTGGTCAAAGGTTTCATCCGGGTTCCCAAACCGGCGGCGAGAACCATTGCGGTATCGATTTCGGACGACGTCACAGGGCGCTCCCGTGACGTATGCGATCAAGAACCGAGGCTTCGGGCGGCGGCGCGTGCGTCGCGATCCACTCCCGCAGTCGACCGAGCTCCGGCGCACGCAGGTCGTTCTGCAAATGCCGCCAAACACGCGGGATGTGCGCGAGGTACTTGTCCTTGCCGTCCCGACGCCAGAGCCGCGCGAAGATCCCGATGATCTTGAGGTTCCTCTGTGCGCCAAGCACGTGGAACGCGCTCTTGAACGCGTCGGCGTCCGCCTCGCTGCGCTCCAGATACCGTTCGATCATGCGATCGGCGATCGCCTCGTCCACATCGCGCCGCGCGTCTTCGAGCAGTGAGACGAGGTCGTAGGCGCGATGCCCGATCAGAGCGTCCTGATAGTCCAGCAAGGCGACCCGGCGCGACCCCTGGCGCTCGGGTCGCCAGATCAGGTTCTCCGCATGATAGTCGCGCAGCACCAACGTCGATTTCGCGGAAGCGAGGGGCGCGCAGGCCTCCTCAAGCAAAACGTCGAACTCGCTCGCAAGGTCTTCAGGCGCGGGAGCGCCTGTGGCGGCGGGCAGATACCACTCGGTCAGCAACCGCGCTTCGCGCAGCAAGACGGATCCGTCATAGGGGTCCAGCGCGACCTTGAACCCGGCGCCGTTCGCGGCAGTCGGAGCTGGACGGGCGTGCATTTCCGCAAGGAGGTCGACCGCCTGCGAATAGATCGTCTCTTCCACCTCCGGACGGCGCCGAGCGATCTGCGCGAACAGGTCGTCGCCGAGATCCTCCAACAGTAAAAAGCCGTGCTCGGCGTCCGCCGCATAGATTTCAGGCGCGCTGAACCCGCTGTCGCGCAGGAGGCCCGTCAACGCCGCGAAGGGACGAATATCCTCGCCGGATTGCGGAGGCGCATCCATCAACACGGCGCGACCAAGTCTGTCGTCAGTGACGCGCTCGTATTTTCGGTTGGAGGCGTCTCCGGCCAGGGAGGTGCGTCGCGCTTCGGTCCACCCCGCGCCGCGCAGGAACGCGTCGGCGCGTTGTGCCCGCTCACCGTCACGTTTCAGTTGCGCTTGTTTGTCGGTCACGCAGATGTCCTCTAACTCCTGTGCTCAGTCCTGCGCGCGCCCCTGACTAAGACACAAGTGTCGATGTCACGCGGCGTCCTCGAGCGACGGCGTCTCGCTTTTCCTGAGGCGCGGAAGTCGCACCGTCGCCTGACCGCCGTCATTGTTCTGCGTGATCGAGAGCCCTCCGCCATGCAGATCTGCGATCTGCGTCGCGAGCGAGATGCCGACAGCCGATTCGGTGCCGTCGAGGAACGGAGAAAACCCCTCTGCGTGACCCGCATAGGCGGCGGGCTTTGCGGCGCGGGCGCGCTCGAAGCAGATTTCGATTTTCGCATACGCGCCTTCGGCGCCCGCTCGCAGCGTCATCGAGTCTCCGTGCTCGCCGATTGCGAAGGCCGCTGTCGCCAATGCGTAGACGGCTTGCTCCAGCCGGGCTTCGTCGCCGTCGATGGTGATTTCACGGGCGGGCACCTCGGTTTGCAGACGAACCCCGCGGGCGCGCGCGCGACCGGTGATCCGCTCGGAGACATCCTCGATCACACGGCGGACATCCAGTCTGGCGCGTTGTAACTCGATCGCGCCAGCGCGCAGCGCGCCGAGATCGACGGCGTCGCTGACCAATGACAGAAGCTCGTCGCCGGTGTTCATGACGCCTTGCACATAGTCGCGTTGGCGCTTGGTCAGAGGGCCGGATCCCTCCTTCAGAAGCACGTCGGCATACCCCATCACGGTATGGAGCGGCGTGCGCAGTTGGCTTGCGATCGCCTTGAGAAACTCGGTCTTCAGTCGGTCCGCCTCTTCCAACGCCTCATTGCGCTCACGAAGGGCCGTTTCGATGCGGTGTGCGTCGCCGACATCCTGACAGGCGATCAAGGTCGCCCCGTCGGGCAAAGGCGTCAGCTTGGTTGCGAGCCTCCGACCATTGCCGCGCGGCGATGCGAAAGCGTCCGCTCTTGGCGGACCGGACGCGGAAATCGCATTCGTGATCCGCATCCAGGCTTCGGCGTCGAGCAGGTCGGCTTCGGAGACATCGAGAAGATCGGCGAACCGTTCACCCTCCAGTTGCCGGCTGGGATCGAAAGCCCAAAGGCGGCGGAAGGCCGGGTTCACGAGCTGAACACGGCCCTCGGAACTCACGACGGCAAGACCGTCGTCGATCGCCGCGATGGTGATCAACTGAACGCTTTGAGCCGTTTTCGCGCGCCGTTCCTGCGTCAGAGATCCCGTTTCATCGGACATGAAAATCGCGAGACCGTCGTCGACCGTCGGCGCCGCTGTCACGCGAAGAACGTCGCCATCGGGCATGGGCCAGAGGGGTTCGCGGCTGATCGCTGCAATTGGATCGTTTAGAATGGACTTTCGCCAATTCGCATAATCCAGACGCTCGGGCAGGCGTCTGGTTTCGCGAAGCGCATCGAGAAGAGGGCGGAGCGCAGCCGGCGGGTCGCCATCGATGCGCAAGAGCCGCCGTGCGGCGCTGTTCAACTCGACGAGCCGCTGTTCCGCGTCGAACAGCATGGCTCCGAGCGGCGCCTTGTTGAGGGCGTCTGCGGCGGTGGCCGCGAGCTCTTTGCGATCCAGGCTGCTGTGCGCGAGGTCGCTTTTGCGGAGCTCGGGCCAAAGTCTCAGAACGGCCCGGACGCCATGGGTCTCTCCGCGGATGCTCAAAGGCGCGCCGTTGACGTCATGGCCGGCGAACTCGAACGCAGCGCCGGTGTCCATCAAGTCGTTCAAAAGAGGCTCAAGTTGCTCATTCGACTCGCGCGCAAGCAGCTGACGGAGCTTCGCTCGGTTGGTGAGCGTCTTTGTGTCAGGCTGCGTTCGCATAAACGCATCGGTCGATGGCGATGCAGGCGTTGGCTGTCCGTTGTGCATGACAAAAACGCGCTCGACGCTGAGATCGGACCGCAGCCGCGCCTCCAGGCGTTTGATCCGGGCGGTTTGGGCGGCCGATCGACGCCAAAGGCTCGCAGCGCTCAACGCGCAGGCGATCGCGACGGCGCCGCTGACGGCGGAAAAGAAGTGAGGCGCCCCGACCAGCGCGGTCATGTCCAACCCGCTTTGTTCCGACTGCGCGACGGCATGCCAAGGCGCAGCGCTCGCAAACGCAGCGAAGGATCCGAGAGTCAGCGCTGATCGATACCGTATCATGTGTATGTGGTTGAGATTATCACAATATAGGTGATGTATATTCGGAAACGCTGTCTGTCGAAAGCTGTTTCCTCGCTCAAATGAAAAGTCGTCCCGACAACGTTCGCTCCGCAAAGCTGCCAAGTCGCTCGGAGCGCTTTGTCGGCGACCGTTCGTCAGGTGCTCGGTCGAGAGGCTGCGGCTTCTCGCCAGACGATTTCAATGACGGCCCCCGTCGGCTCTTGAGGGTCCGTCTCCTGTGTCGGCCGGCGGCTGTTTCGGGCGTTGCGAAATGAAATCACGGCGCCTGAACGTTCGAGCAAGGTCTTCGCGATGAACACGCCAAGACCCATGCCGGCGTACGCGTCATCGCGGCGACCGCTGCCCCGTGTCGTCGCGAACGGCTCGCCAATCTGCGCGAGGATCTCCGGCGAGAAGCCGGGCCCGTCGTCGCCGATACGCACTGTGAGCGAGCGTTGATCGCCCAGAACGTCGATCCAAACAGCAGAACCGGCAAAGTCCACCGCGTTCTGGATGATGTTCCGCAGACCGTTGATGATCTCGGGGCGGCGCTCTAGCGTCGGCTGCGCCGAGGTCTCGTCGTCGATTGGCTCCCCATCCAGGCGAAAGATGATTTGGGCGCGCCGCTGGAGATGCGGCCCTCCGGCTTCCTTCAAGACGGCGAAAATCGGAGCGCGCCGGGTCTGCGCGTCGTCAGCTTCTTTTATCGACGCCAGTCGTTGGAGAATGTCGCGGCAGCGCGTCGCCTGCTCGCGGATCAGCGCCGCGTCCTCGGCCAGCTCCGCCCGGTCGGTCAGCTCGTTGCGCAACTCGCTGGCGGTCAGCTTGATCGTCGCTAGCGGCGTTCCCAGTTCATGAGCGACCGACGCGGCCATCGCGCCCAGCGACGAGAGCCGCTGTTCTTTTTCCAGCGCCATCTGCGTCGCATTGAGCGCCATCGACATATTGAAGGCTTCCACCGAAACGCGGCGTGAATAGGCCGCTTGGAACGCAACGGCGATCGCCAAGGCGACGGCGTAGCCGATGACGAAAAGCGGCGGCGGCTCAAACGCGGCGCCGTCGCGGAAGACGATCGGCACATGCCAAAGCGCCAGCAGCACGGCCGCGAAAACGGTCGCAACGCCCAGGCCGACGGTCGTGCGCAGCGGCGCCACGGTCGCCGCTACTGTGACCGGACCCAGAAGAAACAACGCGAACGGGTTGGTCAGACCACCCGTGAGGTACAGGAGGCTCGTCAGCTGTGCGAGATCGAAGAGGAGCGTGAGCAGAGTGTCGCGTTCGGTCAGTCGCTGGCTCGGCGTCGACGTCCAGAGCGCAACCAGGTTCAGCCAGATGGAGATGCCGATGACCGCAACGCAGCCCGCGAGCGGAAGATCGACGTCAAGTGCGAACACGGCGGCGAGCACCGCCATCGACTGCCCGACGATTGCGATCCATCGCAACGTGACCAACGTTCGAAGGCGTATCGACCGTATTTCGTTTCCACGCAAATCCATCAGGCTCGGCGCTTTCGATTCATCTTGGCGGGTGCGCACCGGTGTCGACATCTCAATCTCAGTTCGTGTCGCAGCAAGCGCGTAAGCGTCGCTGACAAATTCGCGAGGTCACAATGACCCAGTTGCCTCTGAAAGCACAGGCCGCCATTTAAGCGGAACACAAGAGGGAGTAAGCCGTCGATGTCTGAAAGGGTTCAGAGGTTGGTATTGTTTGGCGCGGCGGGCGTCGTCGCGGTCATTCTTGGGCTTTCGCTGTCTCTCTTGATTTTCGGGCCGACAGAAAACCAGCGTTCTGGCGCTGTCACCGCAATTGGCCAAGCCCAGATCGGAGGGCCTTTTGAGCTGATCGACCAGAATGGGCGGACGGTGACGCAGGCGGCGTTAGAGGGCCAGCTGAACCTCATCTATTTCGGCTTTACGTTCTGTCCGGATTTCTGCCCGACCGAATTGGCCAACATGGCCGTTGCGAAAGAGAAGCTGGCGGAACGCGGCGTCGACACTCAACTCTTTTTCATTACGATCGATCCCGAGCGGGATACGCCTGAGATCCTGAAAGAGTATGCGGAGGCCTTCGACCCCGAGATGATCGCGCTGGGCGGGTCGACCGAACAGGTCGCCGCCGCGGCGAACGCGTATCGCGTGATCTATCGTCGAGCCGAGGATCCGGACTTTCCCGACGGCTACGCGATGGATCATTCAACGTTTGTCTATGCAGTTGACGGATCCGGCCGATTTATCACCGTCTTCACCGCTGCGACGGATCCAGACGAAATCGCCGAAACGCTGGAGCCATAAAGTTAATTGATTGTCCACTCGTGGCGGACGGGCTAACGCCTGCGCCGGTCTCAATTCGTTTCACTGCGCATGAGGCGCGTTCATTTTGCTCAAAGCCTCGCCGTCAAACGCGGTTTTCGGCGTTTTTGGGAATGCGATCGGCGAAAAGCAGAGTGGATAAGTCTGGAAATGAAACTAGACCTAACAATAGACTGACACTGGGCGCAGGATGGCGCGGAGGCTTTTTGACGATGCAAGACGATCTCGGATCAAGGATCGGCCAAGACCCAACCCTCCTTATCGTCGATGACGACATGCCGTTTCGGCAGCGGCTTGGACGCGCGATGGAAAAGCGCGGCTTCGAGGTGACGACAGCGGAAAGCGTCGCAGCCGGAATCGCGTTGGCGCGGTCGGCTCCTCCGGCGTATGCGGTGGTCGATCTGCGCCTTGAGGATGGAAACGGTCTGGATGTCGTCGAGGCGCTGCACAAAACCCGCGAAGATGCGCGCGTTATCGTCCTCACTGGCTACGGCGCGATCGCAACCGCTGTCGCGGCGGTGAAAATCGGCGCTGTGGACTATCTTTCCAAACCAGCGGATGCGGATGACGTCATCAATGCTCTGCTGCCTCGGGGCGAGGACAAACCGCCCCCGCCCGAAAACCCCATGTCTGCCGATCGCGTGCGCTGGGAGCATATCCAACGCGTCTTTGAGCTCTGCGATCGCAACGTCTCCGAAACGGCGCGCCGACTTAACATGCACCGCCGCACGCTACAGCGGATTTTGGCGAAACGGAGCCCACGCTAAGCTGCGGCTTCAAGCGGAACTTCGGCGTCCTCAGGCTTGTTTCAGATCGGCGCTTGGCCTCCGCATGGAACGGCTGGGTCGAGTTTTCCAGGAGCATCTCTTCGAGGATGGGGCGCGAGTACCCGATATCGTCGAGCACATGATCGCTTTCTCGCAGAATCTGCCGGATCGACGCCCGGCGGTGAGAGACAGCTTGCGCGTGTTCGAATTCCTCGCGAATGCGGTTTAGAAAGTTCAGCATTGGTCTCGTCCTCAGTTTGGGGCGACCCCGGCGGCCTGCCCGATGACGAGAACATGGGCGTGACTGATCGTTCAGAAAATCTAAAACAATTGAACACATCGTTCAGATCTGCTAAATGATCTGCATGTTAGGTCCAAGCGCTGCCTCCACTCTTGATATCGACGCTCTGCGAGCGTTCTTGGCGGTCGCAGACAGCGGCGGCGTCACCTCGGCCGCGGAACGGGTTGGGCGGACGCCCGCGGCGGTTTCCATGCAGCTGAAAAAGCTCGAGGAGATCCTGGGGCGGCCATTGTTCGATCGCCGGCCCCGGGGCATGGCGCTGACGCGCGACGGCGAACAGTTGCGCAGCTACGCCCGCCGCATTCTGACCATCCATACCGAGGCGGTTGCAGCGTTTCGCGCGCCGGCGCTCAGCGGTTCGGTTCGGGTCGGGCTGATTGACGACTTCGGCGGCGTGCAACTCACCGAAGCGCTCAGCGCGTTCTCTCGCATTCACCCCGACGTTGAAGTCAGCGTCGCTCTGGGTCCGACAGAAGACCTTTTCAAGCGCTTGGAGCGCGGGGAGCTCGACTTCTCGATGCTGACGCCCGGATGTGCGACGCCCTGGTTGACCGAAGACGCGCTGATCCATGAGGAGCCGTTAGTCTGGACGGGGCTTTGCGGCGGTTGCGCCCATGAGCGGGACGTGTTGCCTGTGGCCCTGGCCGCGAGCGGGTGCGCATGGCGGAAACAGGCCATCGAAGCGCTGGATCGGTCAGGCCGCGCTTACCGCATCGCGTACACGTCCGAATACTACATCGGCCAGAAAGCGGCGATCTCTGCCGATCTTGCGATCGCGCCGCTGCCGCGCAGCATTGTCGAGCCGGAGTTCGTGGTCCTCGGACCGGAGCATGGGTTGCCGACATTGGGAACCAGCCGGATCGCTTTGCGGTGGGCGGGACCCGATCACCGCACGCCCGCCGCCGAGGCGTTGGCCAATGAGCTGATCGCTGGATTCGGATCGGCGCCTTCCCTGGCGGTCGCTTGAGCTTGAATACTGGCGAGTAAGCTCTTATACGACGAATAACAGCGGCGTCGTCGGAAGCTCCGACGGCCAACGAAACTTTCCGAAGCGGGCCGCGAGGCTCGCTTTCGTCGTTTTTGGAGACATCACGTGCCGAGCAACATGCTCGCGAAAACCCCGATCGATGAAAAGATCGCCAGAATCATTGAACCCAGCGCGGAAGGGCTGGGCTATCGGCTTGTGCGCGTGCGCCTTATGGGCGGCCGCCGCCCGACCTTGCAGGTGATGGCGGAGCGGCCGGACGGGGGCATGGACGTCGATGATTGCGCCGAGTTGTCGCGGACGGTGTCGGCGGTTCTGGACGTCGAGGATCCGATCGACGGCGAGTATGTGCTTGAGGTCAGCTCGCCCGGCATCGACCGACCCCTGACGCGTGCTGAGGACTTTGACCGCTACAAAGGGTTCGAAGCGCGCGTTGAAACCCATGACATGATCGAAGGCCGCAAGCGCTGGCGTGGGACGTTGATCGGCTCCAGCGGCGAGGGTCCATCCGCCGAGATCGTCTTGTCGCACGAGGAGCTGGGAGAAGTCGCCTTGCCCTTCGACGCCCTCGCCGACGCCAAATTGATCCTGACCGATGCGTTGATCGCCGAAAGCCTGAAAGGCGGCAAGCCGCCGATCGAGATTGAAGCAGACACTACCGAAAACACCGAGGATACGACGCTTGAGCGCGTCGACCCTGCACAGGAGGAAGAAAAATGAGCGTCAGCGCCAACAAGCTGGAGCTATTGCAGATCGCAGACGCCGTCGCGCGCGAGAAGCTGATCGACCGAGAGATCGTCATCGAGGCGATGGAGGACGCGATCCAAAAAGCGGCTCGGTCCCGTTACGGGGCGGAGTACGACATTCGCGCTCATATCGACCGTCGCAGCGGCGACTTGCAAATGGAGCGCGTCCGCGAAGTCAAGGCGGACGGAGAAGAGATCGAAAACCACTTCGTTGAGATCCCGCTGACCGACGCCAAGACACGCTACGCCTATGACGGCGAGGTTGGCGGTTGCGTTCGCGAAGAGCTGCCGCCGATGGAGTTTGGCCGGATCGCGGCTCAGACCGCGAAACAGGTCATCCTGCAGAAGGTTCGTGAGGCCGAGCGCGCCAAGCAGTACGAAGAGTTCAAGGACCGTGTCGGAGAGATCATCAACGGTCTCGTCAAGCGCGTCGAATACGGCAACGTCATTGTCGACGTCGGCCGCGGCGAAGGCGTCATGCGCCGCGATCAGTTGATCCCGCGCGAAATGTTCCGGGTGAACGACCGCGTGCGGTGTCTGATCCGCGACGTGCGTTCCGAGATGCGTGGACCGCAGGTCTTCTTGTCCCGCACGGCGCCGGAGTTCATGGCGAAGCTCTTCGAGCAAGAGGTGCCCGAAATCTACGAGGGCATCATCGAAGTGAAGGCGGTGGCCCGCGATCCAGGCTCGCGGGCCAAGATCGGCGTCATCTCCTACGATAACTCGATTGATCCGGTCGGCGCCTGCGTCGGCATGCGCGGCAGCCGGGTCCAGGCCGTCGTGAACGAGCTTCAGGGCGAGAAGATCGACATCATTCCGTGGTCTGAAGACGCTGCGACCTTCATTGTCAACGCCTTGCAACCGGCCGAGGTCGCGAAGGTCGTTCTCGATGAGGACGCCCAGCGTATCGAGGTCGTCGTGCCCGATGATCAGCTGAGCCTCGCCATCGGACGACGCGGTCAAAACGTGCGTCTGGCGTCGCAGCTGACCGGCTGGGACATCGATATCATGACCGAAGCCGAGGAGTCGGAGCGGCGTCAGAAGGAATTCAACGAGCGCACCGATGCGTTCGTCGCCGCCCTGAACGTCGATGAGATGGTCGCTCAGTTGCTGGTCTCCGAGGGGTTCTCTTCGCTCGACGAGGTTGCGTATGTCGATCAGGAAGAGCTCACGGCGATTGACGGCTTTGACGAAGAAACCGCTGAAGAGCTTCAGGCCCGCGCCCGCGAGCACTTGGAAGAACTCAATCAGCAAGCTTTGGAACGCGCGCGCGCTCAAGGCGTCGAGGAAGATCTTATCACATTCAACGGACTGTCTCCGCAGATGATCGAGAAACTGGCCAGCGAAGGCATCACGACGCTGGACGAATTCGCGAAATGCGCGGATTGGGAGCTGTCGGGCGAGTGGACGGAAGGCCCCGACGGCAAACGGGTCCACGAAGATGGGATTCTCGAAGACTTTGACATGAGCATCGAGGAAGCGCGCAACCTGATCATGTCCGCACGCGTGGCCCTGGGGATCGTCGCGCCTGAAGCTCTGATGGCGATGGTTGAGGCTGAGGCGGACGGTCACAACGAGGAAGGCGACGAGCAGACCGATCTCATGGCCGACGAGGAAGGCGGCTCTGCGGACGTCGAGGATGAGGAGCTTCGCCCGAACGCATGACCCGAGGCGGCCGACCAAAGGATCGCGACGGCCCCGAGCGCCGTTGCATCGCCACAGGCGAAAGCGGATCGACAGCGGGTTTGATCCGCTTCGTAATCTCGCCGGACGGCGTGGCGACGCCCGATCTCGCCGAGAAGCTGCCTGGGCGCGGGATTTGGTTGTCCTCGGAGCGGTCGGCGGTCGAAACGGCGATCAAGAAGAAGCTCTTCTCACGCGCCGCGCGCCAACAAGTAACGCTTCCCGAAGACCTCCTGGGGCTCTTGGAGGCGCTGCAGCTGAAGCGCACAATCGAGGCTGTCTCTATGGCTCGAAAGGCAGGGGCCGCGGTTTGCGGAGCGGAGCGGAGTTTGGAGGCGGCGATAGCCGCTGTGCTGCTTTTGCAAGCCCGAGACGGTTCCGACGCCGGAAAAAGGAAGATTCGTGCGAAAGTCGGCGCCTTGGCGCCGGACGTCGAAGAGATTACGTGTCTCACAAGCGACGAATTGGGTTTGGCTTTCGGTCGTCCGCGTGTGATACATGCGGTTCTGAGTTCGGGCGGGGCGACCGATCGCGTTAAGCGCGAGGCCGCTCGCCTGCAGGGACTCCGGCGCAGGACTGGCGAAGCGCAAGACACCGGACCAGGGCATGTCGGCGGGGCCGCGACGAGCGGAGGCTCCGCCCAAGGCGTTTGAAATTCGGGTCGATTGACGATACGCCGCTCGGTCCGAGGCCATAGGTCCGAGGCTTATAGGTCGCCCGGCCATGGATGCGCAGGGGGCGCGGCCGGATGGTCGGCTGATGAAAGATACGCCGCAAGACGCGCGGCAGTGTGGAGAAGACGACGGAATGAGTGAACGCGAAGGCAGCGATCGGCGACGCGGCTCCGGATCTGGCGGAGGGTCGAAAACCCTGAGCCTGAAATCCGGCGGCGGTTCAGAGGCCGGCCGCGTGCGTCAGTCGTTTTCCCACGGGCGGTCTAAGTCCGTCGTCGTGGAGACGAAGAGCAAGAAACGCGTCATCAACAAGCCGAAGGAAGGCGCGGCCACGCAAGCGACGCGCGCCCCGGCGGGAGACGCGGGCGAGAAAGCTGCGCGCGAAGCGGGTATTTCCAAGGCCGAGCTTGAGCGGCGGAAAAAAGCGCTAGAAGCGGCGCAGGTCGCCGAGGTCGAGCGGAAGAAACGCGAGGCCGAAGAGGCGGAACGCCGCGCCGAGGAAGAGGCGCGGCGGAAAGTCGAGGAAGAAGAGCGCAAGCGCCGCGCCGCCGAGGAAGCCGCGCGCCGTAAGGCTGAAGAGGAGGAATCCGCTCAGCGTGAGGCGGAAGAGGCTGCTGCGCGCGCCGCCACCGTATCGGTCGCCCAGACCAAGGAAGCGCCGAAAAAAGCTCCGGCTGCGCCCGCGGAAGCGCGCTCCCGCGATGAAGGCGATTCGCCTCGGAGGCCGGCTGCTGTGACGCCCGCCGCACCGAGGGCGCGTGCGCCAGAGCCGCCGAAGAAGCAACCGGCTCCGTCGCGTGGCAGAGGCGATGATCGCCGCAAGTCGAAACTGACGATCAACCGGGCGCTGTCCGGAGACGAAGGTCGTCAGAAATCGATCGCCGCGATGAAGCGCCGCCAGGAAAAGCAGCGCAAAGCGATGATGGGCGGCACGTCGAACAAGCCCACAAAGGTCTATCGCGACGTTGTTATTCCCGAAGCGATCACCGTGCAGGAACTCGCCAACCGGATGACGGAACGCGCAGCTGACGTGGTCAAGCAACTCATGACCATGGGCGTGATGGCGCGGATGAACGACACCATCGACCAGGACACGGCCGAGTTGCTCGTCGCCGAGTTCGGGCACCGCGTAAAGCGCGTCTCGGAATCGGATGTCGAAGAGAGCCTGATCACTCAGCAGGACGACGATCCGTCAAAACTCAAGCCGCGAGCACCGGTCGTCACGGTCATGGGCCATGTCGACCATGGCAAGACCTCGTTGCTCGATGCGCTTCGGAAGACCAGCGTCGTATCCGGCGAGGCGGGCGGCATCACGCAGCATATCGGCGCCTATCAGGTGAACACAGACGGCGGCGGTCTGATCACGTTCCTGGATACCCCTGGCCACGCCGCGTTTACGTCGATGCGGGCGCGCGGGGCGCAGGTCACGGACATCGTGATCCTCGTCGTCGCCGCAGACGATTCGGTCATGCCGCAAACGATCGAGGCGATCAATCACGCCAAGGCCGCCGAAGTGCCGATGATCATTGCGATCAACAAATGCGACAAGCCGGATGCGGACCCTCAGAAGGTGCGCGTCGAGCTGCTCCAGCATGACGTTCAGGTCGAAAGCATGGGCGGCGAGGTTCTTGACGTCGAGGTTTCGGCGATCACGGGGCAAGGTCTCGACAAGATCATCGAGAACATTCTGCTTCAGTCGGAGCTGCTTGAGCTGAAAGCGAACCCTGATCGCAGCGCCGAAGGCGCGGTGATCGAGGCGAAGCTCGACGTCGGCCGCGGTCCTGTCGCCACCGTGCTTGTTCAGCGCGGCACGCTCAACAACAGCGATATCTTCGTTGTCGGCGAGCAATGGGGCAAGGTTCGCGCAATGATCAACGATCAGGGCGACCGCGTGAAAGAGGCGGGACCGTCGTTACCGGTCGAGGTGCTTGGTCTGAACGGCGCGCCGGAGGCCGGCGACGTCATGGTTGTCGTCGACAGCGAGGCGCGTGCGCGAGAGATCGCGGATTACCGCCAGCGCAAGGCGAAGGAAAAGCAGGCGGCCGCCGGCGCCAAGACGACGTTGGATCAGCTGTTGGCGCAGGCCAAAGCGGATGAGAACGTCGCGGAACTGCCGCTCCTCATGAAGGGCGACGTGCAGGGCTCGGTTGAGGCGATCGCTCAAGCGCTCGAGAAAATCGGGAACGAAGAAGTTCGGGTTCGGCTTCTGCATTCCGGCGTCGGTGCGATCACCGAGTCCGATGTGACGCTGGCCGAAGCGTCGAATGCGCCGATCATTGGCTTCAACGTTCGTGCGAACGCGCCTGCGCGCGATGCTGCGCAGCAGAAGGGCGTGGAGATCCGATACTACTCGGTGATCTACGACCTCGTCGATGATGTGACGGCTGCGGCATCGGGCCTGCTCAAGCCAGAAGTCAAAGAAACCTTCATCGGCTACGCGACCATCAAGGAGGTCTTCAAGATCACCGGTATCGGCAAGGTCGCCGGTTGCGAAGTCACCGAGGGTGTGGCGCGTCGTTCCGCGGGCGTCCGCCTGCTGCGCGACAACGTCGTCATCCACGAAGGCACTCTGAAGACGCTCAAACGCTTCAAGGATGAGGTGAAGGAAGTCCTCGCCGGTCAGGAATGCGGGATGGCTTTCGAGAATTACGAGGACATTCGCGAAGCGGACGTCATCGAGATCTTCGAGCGCGAAGAAGTCGAACGGTCCCTCTAATCGGATACGCGCTCCCCGTCTCCTCCTGGGCGGGGAGGCGTTTTGGAGTTCGCCTCTATGGCAAAGCGACAGTTTCAAGAGGGTTCTGGCCCATCGCAGCGTCAGTTGAAAGTCGGCGAGAACATTCGTCGTGCGCTCTCGGACATTCTGATGCGCGGCGATCTGTGGGATCCTGATCTGGCTCGGAAGCCGATCACGGTCTCGGAGGTGCGCACCAGCCCCGACCTCAGACATGCGACGGCGTTTGTGCTGCCTCTGGGCGGCGACGGCGCCGAAGAAATGCTCGCGGCGCTGAAGCGCAACGCTGGGGAACTGCGGCGCCAGGTGACGCGTTCTGTGACCCTGAAGTACTCTCCGGAGCTGCATTTCGTACTCGACGAGTCCTTTGACCGCATGGATGCGGCGCGCCAGCTTCTGGAAAGCGACGAGGTGCGACGTGATCTGCAGAAGCCGAGCGAAGACGCGGACGGCTGATGGCGCGGCGGAAGAAGGGGCGGCCGATCAGCGGGTGGCTCGTGATCGACAAGCCGCTCGGCGTTGGATCAACCAGCGTCGTCTCGAAGGCGCGCTGGGCTTTTCGAGCTCAAAAGGCTGGACATTCCGGGACGTTAGACCCTCTGGCGACAGGCGTTCTCGCCGTCGCCTTTGGGGAAGCCACAAAGACGATCCCCTACGCTGTCGACACCCTCAAGACGTATGAATTTGAAGTGGCGTGGGGTCAGGCGCGAAGCACAGACGACCTTGAAGGCGAACCGATCGCGACAGCCGGCCTGCGCCCGACGGACGAGCAGATCGAGGCTGCCGTTGTTCATTTCAAAGGCGAAGTATTGCAACGCCCGCCAGCGTTCTCGGCCGTCAAGGTCGACGGAGAGCGGGCTTACGACCTGGCGCGCGACGGCGCGGCGGTCGAGCTCGAACCGCGGCCGGTCTGGATCGAAAAGTTGGCTCGCAAAGCGACGCCCAGTCCTGACCGAGCGGTCTTTGAAATGACCTGTGGAAAGGGTGGATATGTTCGCTCCGTCGCCCGAGATCTCGGCGAAGAACTTGGCTGTTATGGTTTTGTTAGCCAATTGCGGCGTTTATCCACAGGTCCTTTTCGAATTCAGGACGCGATTCCCTTTGAAATGCTCGACGAATTGCGCGATATGGACGCGCCTGAAGAGCATCTGCTCCCTGTTTCGACCGCGCTGGACGACATCCCGGCTCTGGCCGTGACGGAAGGGCAGACGGCTCAGCTCCGCCAGGGGCGAGCCATCCCCGTAACGGGGGCGCTGGCGGGAGGCGATCTCTCTTACGGCGACACGGTTTGGGCCTCGCTCGATGGCGAGGTCGCAGCGATCGGAGTCGTCAAGGGCGGTCAGTTCCATCCGGCGCGTGTTTTGAACCTGTCTCCAGACGCCATGCGCGCCGGGGACGACTGAAAGGAAACCCGATGTCGATTACCGCAGAGCGGAAACAGGAACTGATTTCTCAGTTCGGCCAGAAAGCCGGCGACACTGGTTCGCCCGAAGTTCAGATCGCGATCCTCACCGAGCGGATCACGAACCTGACCGAGCACTTCAAAGGCCACAAGAAAGACAACCACTCCCGCCGTGGGCTTCTGAAGCTCGTCGCGCAGCGCCGAAAGCTGCTCGACTACCTCCGCGGCAAGCAGGAGACCCGATACCAAGAGGTCATCAAGACCCTCGGCATCCGGAAGTAAGATCCCGAAACGATGCGCGCCCCAGAGAAGCTTCTTTCGGGGCGCGTTTTCGTATCAGCGGGTTTCGCGGCCAGCACTCGCAGCTCGGTCGCGCGACTCGACCAAGGGCCATCCGGGCCCGCTCATCTCCGCCGGTTCGGTCCGACCGTCAGAGATCATCAACGAGGACCACACGCCCTCGCAATACGGCGGGGCGAGAATGGAAACGACACATGTTCGATATCGTACGTAAAGAGATTGAATGGGGTGACGAGACGCTCACCCTCGAAACCGGCCGCGTCGCGCGGCAAGCAGACGGCGCCGTGCTGGCCACCGTGGGCGAGACCACAGTACTGGCCACCGCAGTGGCGTCGAAGTCGCCGAAGCCAGGGGTCGATTTCTTCCCCCTGACCGTGAACTATCAGGAGAAAACATTCGCTGCGGGCAAGATCCCCGGCGGCTTCTTCAAGCGCGAAGGTCGCCCAAGCGAAAAGGAGACGTTGGTCTCCCGTCTGACCGACCGTCCGATCCGTCCGTTGTTTGCGGAAGGGTTCCGGAACGAGACGCAAGTCATCATCACGGTCCTCAGTCACGACCTGAAGAACGATCCAGACGTCGTCGCAATGGTCGCGGCCTCCGCCGCGCTGACCATTTCCGGCATTCCGTTCATGGGGCCGATCGGCGCAGCGCGCGTCGCCTTCATCAACGGGGAGTATGTGCTCAACCCGTCTGTCGACGCCGTCAAAGACAATGAAAACCAGCTCGACCTCGTCGTCGCCGGCACCAAGGACGCCGTGATGATGGTCGAATCGGAAGCGAACGAGCTTTCCGAAGAGCAAATGCTCGGCGCTGTCGTGTTCGGTCACGAGAAGATGCAGCCAGTGATCGATCTGATCATCGACCTGGCCGAAGACGCCGCGAAAGAGCCTTGGGACCATCAGGCCCCGGACCGTTCGGCCCTTTACGCTCGCATCAAGGAGCTGGCGGAGCCGGCTCTGCGCGAAGCCTTTTCAACCGTCGACAAGACCGAGCGCTACTCAAAGAAGTCCGTCGCGAAAGAGGCGATGCTCGAAGGACTGTCCGACGAGGAGAAAGCGGACGGGATCGCGGTTGGCGACTGTTTCAAGCAGCTCGAGTCCGAGATCGTCCGCGGCTCTATCCTGGAGACCGGCAAGCGTATTGATGGTCGTGATCTGACGACGGTCCGCGGGATCGACAGTCAGGTTGGCATCCTTCCGCGGACGCACGGGTCTTCACTGTTCACCCGCGGTGAGACGCAGGCTCTCTGCGTCGCGACGCTAGGCACGGGCGACGATGAGCAGATCATCGACGCGCTGGACGGCGAGTACCGCGAGCGGTTCCTGCTGCACTACAACTTCCCGCCATACTCGGTGGGCGAGGCAGGCCGCGTCGGTTCGCCTGGCCGCCGCGAGATCGGCCACGGAAAGCTCGCCTGGCGGGCGTTGCGGGCGGCGTTGCCGGCCAATGTCGACTTCCCCTACACGATCCGCCTGGTCTCGGAGATCACCGAGTCCAACGGTTCGTCTTCGATGGCGACGGTATGCGGGGGCAGCCTTGCTCTCATGGACGCTGGCGTCCCGCTGAAACGCCCTGTCGCCGGCGTGGCGATGGGCTTGATCCTCGAAGGTGAGAAGTTTGCCGTCCTCACGGATATTCTCGGCGACGAGGATCACCTGGGCGACATGGACTTCAAAGTGGCTGGGACCGAAGCCGGTGTGACGTCGCTGCAGATGGACATCAAGGTCGCCGGCATCACCAAGGAGATCATGAGCCAGGCGCTCGCTCAGGCGAAAGACGGTCGTGATCATATTCTCGGTGAGATGGCCAAAGCTCTCACGGAAGGCCGCAAAGAGTTCTCCGCTCACGCGCCGCGGATCGAGATGATCCAGATCCCGACCGACAAGATCCGTGAGGTGATCGGTTCAGGCGGCAAGACGATCCGGGCGATTGTCGAGGAGTCTGGCGCCAAGGTCGACATCAGCGACGATGGCACGGTGAAGATCGCATCGCCCGACGCCGAGAAGATCGAAATCGCCAAATCCAAGATCATGGGGATCGCCGCCGAACCTGAGGTTGGCGAGATCTACCAGGGCAAGGTCGTGAAGATCGTCGATTTCGGCGCCTTCGTGAACTTCTTCGGCGCCCGCGACGGTCTGGTCCATATCAGTCAGATCCCGGGTTCGAAGCGTGGCGATCACCCGAAAGATCATCTCAAGGAGGGCCAGCAGGTCTGGGTGAAGCTCCTGGGCTTTGACGACCGAGGCAAGGTTCGCCTGTCGATGAAGGTCGTGGATCAGTCGACCGGTAAAGAGGTCGCGGCCGAGGAAGGCTAGGGATCGCTCGTTGGAGACCCGTAATCATTGCGGGTTTCCACACAGATCTGCGAATTTCCGGCGACGGAGTTGAAGATTTGCTCCGTGATACCTTATAGTAACCATCGGAAGCGCTGGCTCCGGCCGGTATTTGGAGTTTCTAAGATGTCATTGAAGCAGTTTACTCTGATGCTGGTCGCCGTTTTTGGTCTGAGCGCAGCCGTTGCTCCGACCGCAGCTCTCGCGGGTTGCCCGTTGAGCGACCCTGAGTGCAAACAAACGACTCAGATCGAAGAAGAGACCACGACTGCCGAGACTTCGCAGTAAGCCCCGTCCGCGTCTGATCTTACATCGACAATGGTTCGTAAGGCCCGCATGGTGACGCGGGCCTTTTTCGTGCTGGGGAATCGTCGATGGCGCAGGAACAAGACAACGATCGCGGTGATTACGCCGAGCGGATCTATGAAAAGCTCGAGCGCGAGGATCGCCTGAACTACGAACGCATCAAGATTCAGGATGAGATCCGACAGACCGTCCTTTCCTGGGGCGTCGCCGGACTTGCAGCGATGGGCGCCTTCCTGTCTGGCGCAGCCTATTTCTCTTACGACCAGATCATCGACACGGTTGCCGCGACGATCGAGGAATCCCTCGACGAGAAAGTGAATGTTGCGCTGGAGACCAAGCTCACAGAGGCGAATCGCCGGATGGAGGCGGTGTTTCTGCGCTCGGATGAAGTGCTGAACCGCGAACTCGATGAGATCCGAACCGCGAAGACCCAGGTTTCGGAAGCGGTGATCGAGGCGCGTAGCGCGATCGCTTCGCTCGAAGCACAGACGGATTTCGTTCGAAGCGCTGCGGTACGAGCCAGCGATGCGGCCGTCGAGTCGACCCGGGCCGCCGAGGCGAGCCGGCAAAAGGTTGAAGACATCGCCGCCAGCCTGGCCGCCGTTCAGGAGGATCTGGAGGCCAAGGCGCTACAGTTCGCCAAAGCGCTTGGTCGTGCTGAAGGCATCCAGGAGCGTATTCGCGAAGCAATCCAGAAGCTGAACGACGAAAGGGTGTCGCTGAGCGCAGAGTTGGCCTCGCTCAATCGGCGGCAGGAAGTGGTCGAAGAGATCCTCCTTGGGCTCAACGGCTCGCTCGAGAACAACAAGGTGGCGGAGTTGCGCGCTCAAGAGCTTGTTCTAAAGGAGCTCCAGGGAACGAAGATCATCCTCTACGTCTCGAAGTGGAACCAAGGCGCCGATGTGCCAGAGATCCTGGAGCTTCACGACAAACTAGTGGCGAAAGGCATACCCAACGATCCCTACGCGACCGAGAAGAACACCGACTTCCAATCCGTTGCTGCCGAGATCGATGGAGACTTTACAGGCGTTCAACGGTTTCTGAAGGGCGAAACCTATCAGCTGTTCGCCAATCCGGCCTCCGAGAACCTCGCTTTGATGCTCTTGGATCAGATTGCGAGCATTGATCCGGACCTTGAGATCGAGCTTCTGACGCAGGACTTCAGCGTTACCCAAGACGACATGCGAAAGCTGCCGCGCGGGGATCTGGCGCCGATCGAGAAAGTCATGGTGCTGACGAAGATGCCGCCAATGGACTTTTAGGTTCGGTCGCGCGCCCTAGCGGAGCTTGGTTCGGATCGTCGGGTCAGCGCCCTCTAGAACGCGATCCAGCAGCGTCGGGAACGATCTGGAGAACAGCACACGGCTCATCGCGCCATGGCCGGTGCGATCAACCTCTCGAAACCCGCAAGCCAAATAGAATCGGATTGCTTCGCTGAGCAGCGGGGCTGTGTGGAGACGGATCTCCGGCAAACACAGTTCGCTCGCGAGATGCTCGACCCCGGCCATCAAGCCGGCTCCGAGACCGCGTCTTTGATAGCCGGGCGCGACGGCGAAAGCCTCTACGTAGAGATAGCCGTTCCTGGGCGACGTGACCGCCGCTCCGACAATGTCGCCCGGCGCGCCGAGCACGAGAACGAAGTTCTGCTTGAAGAGGATGCCGTAATCCGTGTCCATCGGGCTCGGTCGATAGCCGAGCCGGCCTGCATCCGATGCGAAGGCGTTTCGATAGAGATCGCGGATCTCTCCTGCGTCGCTCTCATCGGCGGTTCGAACTGGGCCGTTGAAGTTGTTGGTTGGGTTCTGTTTCCGCATTGGTCCGCAGCTAGCTCTCTCTGGATGAGGCGTTCAGCCACAATGTGTCCAGACCGTTCGCGTACTCAATAAATTCGGCTTCTCCGCGGCGAACAACGTCGATTTTCGTCGTAGAGGGCTGACGCCACCACTGATCTACTGTTGGAACGCCGCAATCGAAGACTTGTGCGCGGTCTTCGAGGCTGCTCTTGGCCCGAAGGCGATCCGCCAGGGCGAAGATCGGACCTGTAAAGGTATCGCCAACAGACAACGTGGCGCGCCACGTTTCAATCAGTCCAGCAACGAATGCAATCGCCAACGTCACCCTCATGACCTCGGTCAAAACCATCGAGATTGAGCCTTCAGCAAGCGGGTTCTGCACAACAAAGACGTTCGAAAGGAGGTCCAGGGTTGCGGTATTGAACACACCCCAAAGCACGTAGCTGATGAATGCGCCGTGCGCATCGGGGTCAGCGAAGTAATCGGCGTTGATCGCAACCGTCAGAGACTGTGTCCCCAGCGCTGCGCAAACAAACAAGATCCGAATAGGTGCGAGAGATCCAACGGTAAGAGCTCTGACCGCAAATTTCAGAAAACGCTCTCGGTAGCGCGCCATCTGTTCGAAATTCGCCAATCCGCCATTGGCCTTCAGCTGTAAAATGATTGCGAATGCTTGCGCTGGCACGGCCAAAGCCGCGAAAACAACGACAGCCCAGATGTAGATAAAGATCTTCGGCAGGCTCATGGCGATCAGCCAGAAGATAAGTTGGTTGAGGAGAACCGACCCCAGGACAGTGATGACGACCTTAGGCAGTGCAGTCAGATAAAGCGTCACGTCCATCCCAATGGACTGGGTTCGAAATAGGCGCCCCTCCTGATCCCATGCGTACCGGCGCGAATTCGGGATGAACCATATCCGATTTTCTACAGTCATGATCTGCCTGATGTCTTGAGAGTGGCGCGGAGTCGTTCAGTCTATGTCGCTCGTGCAGGATTCGCGCAAGCCGCGGCGCGCACATCTTGGCCAGATGCTCGCCGCTGTCGTGGACTTCGGCTCTAAAGACTATGGCCTGCAGCTAAAAAATTCCGATTTCGCATCGGATTAGCCGCGTTTTCAGAAAGTCTTAACCATGTTTTGCGTAGCTCTTCAGACATGTTGCAAAGTCGAGGAGGTACCATGTCTAAGTTTAAGAGTGTCGTTGACGGCGAGCGTAAACGCCTGATGCGCGTGCGTGAAAGTCTTCTGAAAAACCGCGCGGCGGTTGAAGCAAAAATCGGTCAGGTTGATTTCGAACTGGCGGCTCTGGTCGCTTATGACAAAGCAGCCGAAGTGAAAAAGCCTGCTGCGAACAACCCTGCCGCTAAACAGCCGGCAGCCCCCAAGCCGCCCCCCACTCAAACGGCCGCCAAAACGCCCGCCGCCAAAAAGCCGCGCGCCAACAAGACCGCCGCCAAGAAGACCGTCCCCAAGAAGACCGTCAGCAAGAAGACCGTTGCGAAGAAGCCTGCTGCTAAGCCAGCTGCTGCTAAAAAGCCGGTGACGAAGGCTGCTGCTAAGCCAGCAACCAAACCTGCTGCAAAGAAGCCAGTGGCGAAGAAGCCGGCTGTTGCAAAGGCCGCAACCAAAGCTCCGGCTAAAGCACCGGTGAAGGCTGCCGCCAAGCCAGCTGCCAAGCCCGCCGCCAAGCCAGCTGCAAAGGCTCCGGTCAAAGCTGCTGCGAAGGCTCCGGCCAAAGCACCGGCAAAATCGGCTAAAGTTCTGCCGATGAAAGCCGCTGCGAAACCGAAAGCGAAAGCCCCGGCGAAAAAAGCCGCCTAACGTCACGCTTTCTCGGTTTCCTGACGAATGGAGGACCCAATGGGTATCTCCTAAACCGCTACGTGGAGACGCGTAGCGGTTTTCTTCTTTGCGAGCATTCAAGCACGCCCGTTGTCGACTAGAGGTTTTCCTCGGCGGCCATTCCCATCACGTGATAGCCGCTGTCGACATAGACCACTTCGCCAGTGACGCCCGCGCCGAGATCCGACAACGCAAACAACGCTGCTCCGCCGACCTCGTCGAGCGAGGCGTTCCGACGAAGCGGCGCATTGTCCGAACACGACTTGAAGACCTTGCGCGCCCCGCCGATGGCTGATCCCGCCAGGGTGCGCATGGGGCCAGGCGACAACGCGTTCACTCGGATCCCCTCGGGCCCGAGATCCTGAGCGAGATAACGCACGCTGGCCTCAAGCGCGGCTTTGGCGACACCCATGACATTGTAGTTGGGCATCACGCGCTCGGATCCGAGATAGGTGAGGGTGATCATCGACCCGCCCACTGACATCAACGGCTGGGCGCGCCGCGCGATATCCGTGAACGAGTAGCAAGAGATATCCATCGTCCGAAGGAAGTTCTCCCGCGTGGTGTTCATGTAGCGGCCCTTGAGCTCGTTCTTGTCCGAGTAAGCGACCGCGTGCACCAGAAAGTCCAGTTTCCCCCATTCGGCGCGCAGAGTTTCAAAGCAACGATCCAAACTGCTGGGATCGAGGACATCGGCGTCGACAAGCAGCTCGGCTCCAAGGCTCGCCGCCAGAGGTTGAACGCGTCGTCCAAAGGCTTCGCCCTGGTAGCTGAAGGCCATCTCGGCCCCGTGGGCGTGCAAGGTGGAGGCGATCCCCCATGCGATCGAGTGATCATTGGCGACGCCCATGACGAGACCGCGCTTGCCGGCCATCAGGTTCGATGCGGAACCTCTCGCCGGCACGCCGTCGTCGGGTGCGGCCACGCTTTGAGTCGTGCTCTGGGTCATCGAGCCCATCTCCCCTGTTCCCCCGACTTTCTCAGTCGATAAAGCGTGACAATGCGAGCGTGGCGTTCGTGCCGCCAAAGCCGAAGCTGTTGCTGATAACGGTGTCGAGCTGCGCGTTATCGATGCGTTGGCGCACGATCGGATCTTTCTCGAAGTTCGGATCGATCTCTTCGACATTCGCCGAGGCCGCCACGAAATCATTCTGAAGCATCAACAGACAGTAGATCGTCTCCTGAGCGCCCGTGGCGCCGAGGGAGTGGCCTGTGAGCGACTTGGTTGAGCTGATCTTCGGCCCTTCGCCGGAAGAAAAGCGCTCGCCGAACACCTCGCGGCAGGCCTCGATCTCGCGTTGATCGCCGATCGGGGTCGAGGTGCCATGCGCGTTGATATAGTCGACGCGGCGATCTTCGCCGATCGTTGATATCGCTTGACGCATACAACGGATGGCGCCTTCGCCCGACGGCTGCACCATGTCATAGCCGTCAGAGGTGGCGCCGTAGCCGGTGACCTCGGCGTAGATCTTCGCGCCGCGAGCCTTCGCGCGTTCCAGCTCCTCGAGGACAACGACGCCGGCGCCGCCTGCGATCACAAAGCCGTCGCGGTTGGCGTCATAAGCGCGCGATGCGCGTTCTGGCGCATCATTGAAGTTCGAGGACATCGCGCCCATGGCGTCGAACAGCACGGAAAGCGTCCAGTCGAGCTCTTCCCCGCCGCCAGCGAACACGACGTCTTGCTTGCCCCATTGGATCAGCTCCGCCGCGTTCCCGATGCAGTGCGCCGATGTCGAGCAGGCCGACGTGATCGAGTAGTTCACGCCCTTGATCTTGAACGGGGTCGCGAGCGTCGCCGAATTGGTCGACGACATGGCTTTTGGGACGGAGAACGGGCCGACGCGTTTTGGGTTCCTGTTCCGCGTGATGTCGGCGGAGGCGACGATCGCCTTTGTCGACGGGCCGCCGGAGCCCATGATGATGCCCGTCCGCTCGCTGGAGACGTCGCTATCTTCGAGGCCGGCGTCCGTAATGGCCTGCGTCATAGCGATATGGTTCCAAGCGGCGCCATCGCCCATGAAGCGTCGCACGCGCTTGTCGACCATCGAGTCGATATCTACGTCAGGCGCGCCGTGAACGTGGCATCTGAAGCCCAACTCGGCGTATTCAGGCGCGAATTTTATGCCTGATTTGCCTTCGCGAAGCGCAGCGGTCACCTCTTGGGCGTTGGCGCCGATAGAGGAGACGACACCGAGGCCCGTAATGACCACTCGTCTCATATTTCAATCCCTGTTGCCGGCTGTCCGCCAGTCGTTAAGCGGGTTGGGGATCACCGTCTTGGAACAGACCGACCCGCATGTCTTTGGTTGTGTAAATCGCCTCGCCGTCCGCTTCCAGCGTGCCGTCGCCGACGCCCAGAACCAATCGCCGGTTGATCACACGCCGGATATCGACAGTGTACCGCACCAGCTTGACGGTCGGCAGCACCATTCCTGAAAACTTCACTTCGCCGACCCCTAATGCGCGACCGCGGCCTTGGGCGCCGGTCCAGCCCAGATAGAAGCCCAGCATCTGCCAGAGCGCGTCTAGCCCGAGGCAGCCTGGCATCACCGGGTCGCCGAGGAAGTGGCATTTGAAGAACCACGAGTCCGGCTTGACGTCGAATTCGGCGACCATCCTGCCCTTGCCGTGGGCCCCGCCCTCGTCGGTGATTTCGACGATGCGGTCCATCATCAGCATCGGCGGCGCGGGAAGCTGCGCGTTCCCCGGGCCGAATAACTCGCCGCGGCCGCAGGCCAGCAGGTCTTCATACGTGAAACTGGATTTCCGCTCGTTCATGCTCGCCCTCTGCCGGCGCCGACATCTCGCGCCTCGCCAAAACACAACGTGCCTAGCATCGGCGCCGAGGGTGCGCAATGGCAGCGGAAGCTCGGTGAGAGCGCATGGGCGACCGTTGAGGCGCCGGGGCGCCGCTTTAGAAGCGTTCTTCGTTGGTGACGCCCCAGATCTCGGCCTTGCGGACCCAGCCGTCGAATCCTCCGGCCTCGACCTCGCACCAGTTCACCTCGCAGGCGCGCAGGCGCAACGGGAACGTCGGACCGACTTTCGCCACGCGCACGCCGTCGAGCCTTGGCCGCGAGCGAATGACCGCTCCGCTCGGCTGGGGGGTGGCGAACCGTGTCTTTTTCAGCATGACGCTGTGGATCCACCCCTCCTCGCCATCATGGAGACGGACGCGACGCCAGTTGCCGTACTCGCCGAAAATCATGACCGGCAAGCCGAGTCTGCGAAGCTCCCAGCGGACTTTGTACTCCTGGCCTGGCCCGATCCGCAGATAGACCAGATCGTCGCGCAGGCTCTCATAACGGGGAAGATTCCGAGTGCTTGTCGTTTCGTCGGCGGCGACCGCGGTTCCGGGCGTAAGCGCTAAAATCAGGCAGAGGGCGCCTAAAGCTTGCGCAATGTCTGCTCGAATCTGGCGCCAATTGTGAAATTTTCTGTCGCCAAACATGAATTGCGCCTTCCGTTCCGAGAAACCGATCTGCTATCGAGGGCCGAGTTGAGTTCCAAGGTCGCCAAGGAGGGTGAGCGTCGCGTTAACAGCGGGCCGCTTACATGCCGTGGGGACCCAAATTTGCCGAGAGCGTCGACAAGATGAGTAAGAGCCAGAACGCCAATCGCCGTTTGCGTGTCGTCGTCACGCGCAAGTTGCCTGACGCGGTGGAGGCCCGCATGTCGGAGCTGTTCGACGTCGAGCTCAACACCACCGATACGCCGATGGACCGCGCGGCGCTCGCCGAGGCTCTGAAACGCGCGGACGTTCTTGCGCCGACCGTAACGGATCAGATCGACCAGAGCCTGATCTCCCAAGCCGGTCCGGATCTCAAACTGATCGCCAACTTCGGGGCAGGGGTCGACCACATCGATCTGGAGACTGCGCGTCGGCGCGGGGTTTTGGTCACCAACACCCCAGGCGTGCTGACCGAGGACACGGCCGACATGACCATGGCGCTCATCCTCGCCGTCCCCAGACGGTTGTCGATGGGTATGAAGGTCATGGAGTCCGAGAACTGGTCGGGGTGGAGTCCGATGGGACATCTGGGCCACCGGATCACGGGCAAACGCCTTGGGGTGATCGGCATGGGCCGGATCGGTCAGGCCGTCGCGCAACGCGCACGCGCTTTTGGGCTCCAGATCCACTATCACAACCGGAAGCGGCTCCATCCGTCGATCGAAGAACGATATGAGGCGACCTATTGGGTTAGCCTTGATCAGATGCTCGCGCGGATGGACATCGTTTCGGTCAATTGTCCGCACACGCCGGCCACGTATCATCTTTTGTCGGCGCGACGGCTGAAGCTGATGAAGCCCACAGCCTACATCGTGAACACGGCGCGCGGCGAGGTGATCGACGAGAACGCTCTGACGCGGATGCTCGCGAAAGGCGAGCTTGGCGGCGCCGGTCTCGACGTGTTCGAGCACGAGCCCGCGGTAAACCCGAAACTGCGTGAGCTGCCGAATGTCGCGTTGCTGCCCCATATGGGGTCCGCGACGATCGAAAGCCGCGTGGAGATGGGCGAAAAGGTCATCATCAACATCAAGACTTTCGGAGACGGTCACACGCCGCCGGACCGGGTCCTTCCAAGCATGCTCTGAAGGGTCAGCCGCAAACTGGGCAATCGGCGCGCTTTTGCAAGGCGATGGTGCGCGTCTCAGCGTAGAGCGCGTCATAAAGGTGCAAGCGGCCGATCAGCGGCTCTCCGGCGCCGGTGACGACCTTGACGGCCTCAAGCGCCATCATCGTCCCGATAACGCCGGCCAAGGCCCCGACGACGCCGCCCTCGGCGCAGCTTGGGGCGAGGTCCGGAGCAGGATCCTCGGGAAAGACGCATTCGTAGCAGGGGCCGCCCAGGTGAGGCGCAAACACCGAGACCTGCCCCTCCCACTGGCCGATCGCCCCGAAGATCAGAGGTTTGCGGAGACCGACACACACTCGGTTGACGAGCCGTCGTGTCTCGAAGTTGTCCGAACCGTCGAGGACCACGTCGTAAGCGTCGAGGATCTGCGCAGCGTTGCTGCGGTCCAGGCGTTCATCAATCAGGTCGACGGCGACGCCTGGGTTGAGAGCGCGGATCGCGTCTGCGGCGCTGCGTGTCTTCGGCGCGCCAACGGCTCCCGTGCGGTGCGCGACCTGGCGCTGGAGATTGGAAAGCGAGACGGTGTCGTCGTCGATCACGCCAAGGCGTCCAACCCCGGCGGCCGCCAGGTAAAGCAGGGCCGGCGATCCCAGTCCGCCGGCGCCGATGACCGCGACCGACGCGTCGAGCAATCGTCTTTGCCCTGGTCCGCCCACTTCGCGCAGAACGATATGGCGGGCATACCGAGCAAGATCGTCTGCGGACAGATCGGCCACGCGGGGCTACTCCGATTTCGCAGCGTCGCCGAGGCCGGTAGAACCGAAGCCGTCCGCGCCGCGCCGCGTTTCGTCGAGCGAGGCCGTTTCGATCCAGGTCGCGCGCGCCACAGGGCAAATCACGAGCTGGGCGATCCGCATGCCTCGTTCGACCAGAAACGGGGTATGGCCATGATTGATCAGAACCACTTGGATCTCGCCTCGGTAGTCCCAATCGACCGTGCCGGGCGCGTTGAGCGTGGTCACGCCGTGGCGCCGCGCCAATCCGGAACGAGGTCGGACCTGTCCTTCCCAGCCGTCCGGGAGAGCGATTGCGACGCCTGTCGGAACTGCGGTGAAGCCGCCAGGGTCGAGCGTGATCGGGTCGCCCTCGGGCAGGGCCGCATAGAGGTCGGCCCCGGCTGCCCCGGCGCTTGCGTAGAGAGGCGCTGCGACCGCATGCGGCAGCTGCATGAGTGGGATCTCGAGCTCGTTCAACATTCGGCCGTCTCGTTCTCCGAGGCCCAGGCCGCGATCCGCTCGGCCAATCGGGCGGCGAGCGACGTTTTGGTTTCGCGTGGCCAGTTTTCCTCCGCATCCGCGGTGATCAGCGTCGCCTGGTTCTGAGTTCCACCCATTGCGCCGCCGGTCTCGGAAACGTCATTGGCGATCAGCCAATCACATCCTTTCCGAAGACGCTTGGCGCGCGCATTCTTCAACACGTCGTTTGTTTCGGCGGCGAAACCAATGACCAATCGAGGCCGTTTACCTGGCGGCAGCGCGGAGATCTCCGCCAGAATGTCCGGGTTCTCGGTCAGCTCCAGCGCGGGCGGCGCGCCGGACTTGTCTTTCTTGATCTTGCGACCGTCCGCGCTTGTGACGCGCCAATCGGCGACCGCGGCGGCGAAGACCGCAATGTCGGCTGGTAGGGCTGCGCCGGCGGCGGCGCGCATCTGCGCTGCGGTTTCAACCGGGACGACTTTGCATCCCAGCGGCGTCGCGTGTTCGGCGGGGCCCGTCACGAACGTCACCGCCGCGCCGGCGCTCGCCAACGCCTCCGCAATCGCGACGCCTTGCCGGCCCGACGAGCGGTTTGCGATGTAGCGCACAGGATCGATCGGCTCATGGGTAGGGCCGGACGTCACCAGCGCGGTCAGCCCGGTCAGCGGCCCGGCGGCGAATTGCCTTTCGACGGCGGCGACAATCTCCATCGGTTCGGCCATGCGGCCGGGGCCGTACTCGCCGCACGCCATCCCGCCTTCATTCGGTCCGACGAAGAGCACGCCATCGCCCTTGAGCGCTTCGAGGTTCCTTTGTGTGGCTGGATGCTCCCACATCCGAACATTCATCGCCGGCGCCATCAGCACCGTCGTGTCCGTGGCGAGAAGCAGCGTCGAGGCCAGATCGTTGGCCAGTCCATTGGCGAGCTTCGCCATAAGATCCGCCGTCGCCGGAGCCACCACCAACAGATCGGCGCTGCGGGAGAGCTCGATATGGCCCATCTCGACTTCATCGGTGAGCTCGAACAGCTCGGTTTGCACCTTTTCACCGCTGAGGCTCGCGAACGACAGAGGCTTAACGAACTCTTGCGCGGCCTTTGTCATCACGACGCGGACGCCCACGCCCCGTTCGCTCAGTCGGCGAACAAGCTCAAGGCACTTGTAGGCGGCGATCCCGCCGCCGACGATCAACAGAACCCGCTTTCCCGTCATCCTACTTCGATCCTGGCGAGAGGGCGCCGTCGCCAAGACTGGCCTGGCCGGCGGATCTCGCAGACTAGAGAAACCACTCGGTTGCGCAAGCGGTGAGGCTACAACGACAGCGAGAGTTGGAGCAGAGCTTTCAACTCGTCAGCCCAGATCACCGCAACAGCGCCAATACAGGCTGCAAGGACCGCGCCCAACGCGACGCCGGGCCAAAACCGGCTTGGGCCAGGCTGGGGAAGCGGCTCGGCGCCGTTCGACCCCGCGCCATTGCGTTCATAGTCGGTGACGAACTCCAAAAGCCTGTCGGCGAGATCCGGGAGATACGGGCGCAATCGCGTGAGGCGGTTCGCAGTCTCGGTCAGATCTTTCAAAGCCGCGCGAGGCCCAAGATTGTCACGCACCCAGTCCTCGACGACGGGGCGGGCCGCTTTCCACATGTCGAAGTCCGGATCGAGGCTTCGCGCGACGCCTTCCACCACGACCATTGTCCGTTGCAGCAAGATCAGCTCGGGTCGCGTCTCCATGCCGAAACGCTCGGTCACGTCGAAGAGCTGCTGCAGAACCCGCGCCATTGAGATGTCAGACGCCTTTTGCCCGACGATGGGTTCGCCGATCGACCGGAGCGCCTGAGCGAACTGCGCCTTGTTGTGCGTGCGCGGGACGTAGCCGGCGTCAAAATGCGCCTCGGCTCCACGCTCATAGTCGCGGTTGATATATGCGTAGAGGATCTCCGCGTAGGTGCGGCGGGTCTTGCGATCAATTCGACCCATGATCCCGAAGTCGAACGCGACCACAGCGCCGTCCGGGGCGACCTTTAGGTTTCCCTGGTGCATGTCTGCGTGGAAATACCCGTCCCGCAAGGCGCAGCGCAGGAACAGCCGAACCATCCGCAAAGCCATCTCGGGCAGATCGAGGCCGCGCGCCTTGAGCTCATCAAGATCGGCCATCCGGGTACCGTCGACCCAGCCGGTCGTCAGAACGCGCTTCGCCGACAGCGACCAGATGATGTCGGGGGTGCGAAAACCCTTCTCGTCGCGAATGTTGTCGCCGTACTCGGACCCCGCGGCCGCTTCCAGGCGCAGATCCATCTCGCGGGTGACGACCCCCTCGAAGTGCTTGACGACGGCGGTGGGCCGAAGCCTGCGCGACTTGGCCCGGAACCGCTCAAGTGTTCGGGCGACGAAGTAGAACGCGGAGATGTCTCGGGAGAACGCCCGCTCGATGCCAGGGCGGAGAACCTTGACCGCCACCTTTCGCCCGTCTTTGTCGCTCGCGGGGTGGACCTGGGCGATCGACGCCGCCGCGATCGGTGGATCGAGCTTCTCGAACAGTTGGTCGATTGGTTTGCCGAGTTGTTCTTCGACCATCCGGCGCGCTTCCTCGTTCGAGAAAGGCGGCAACCGATCCTGAAGATTGCGAAGGTCTTTGACCAGCTCGTCGCCGGCGATATCGGGTCGGGTCGAGAGTATTTGCCCAAACTTGACGTAAGAGGGGCCGAGCGCGCTCGCCGCGCGGGTCACCGGCGGCAGAGACGGTTCGCCGCGGAGGCCTAGCGGCCACAGAGGCGTCGCCAGGATCTGCAAGAAAACCCGGTCTCGCGGCGCGACGCCCATCGCCTCGAGGACGTGCGGCAGAGCTCCGGTTCGGCGAAACGTCGCCGCCAGGCGAACAAGTCGCCAGATATCGCTGAGGATCGCCAAGGCTCTACAGCTTCCAGCCGGAATGTATCGCGGCGACCCCGCCGGTCAGGTTCCGCCAATCCACCCGCCTGAACCCGGCGGTTTGCATCATCTCGCCAAAGTCCTCCTGGCGGGGGAACTTGCGAATGCTCTCCACGAGATACTGGTAGCTGTCGCGATCGCCGGCGACGATCTGGCCCATCCGTGGGATCACATAGAAAGAGTAGGCCTCGTAGATATCGTCAATAATGGGCACCCGAACCTTAGAGAACTCCAGACACATGAAGCGCCCTCCGGTTTTCAGGACCCGGTGCGCCTCCGCCAGCGCCTGTTCGGGCCGTGTGACGTTGCGAATGCCGAACGCGATGGTCACGTAGTCGAATGTGTTGTCCTCGCACGGTAGGGCCATCGCGTCTCCGCAGACCCAGTCGATCGGCGCCTGGACGCCGCGCTCGTCCGCCCGGCGGCGCCCCTCCACGAGCATTTCCTCGGTCATATCGCAGACAGTGGCTTCTCCCAGGCCGCCGATCCGGCGCAGATACCGGAACGTGATGTCGCCGGTGCCGCCCGCGACGTCGAGCAAATGGGTGTTTTTGCGCGGCGCGAGCCAGTTGATCATCGCGTCTTTCCAAACCCGGTGAACGCGGGCCGACATGACGTCGTTCATGAGGTCGTATCGCGATGCGACGTTCGAAAAGACGCCTTTTACGAGACCTGCTTTCTCGCTTTCAGGCACCTCGGCGTAGCCGAAGTGCGTTGTGTTCTTGTCGTCTTGATCGCCCGACATTCGCTTCAACCCCATTTCCAGAGCGCGCGCGACGCAGCTGTTCTGCGCTTGAGCCTTGGCGCAACGCCCACGAGGCGGTTATGTAGCGCCCTTGTCGCAGAGCGGCCAGCTTAGCTGGGCGCGACGCATTATCGCTTGTTCCAGGTCGCTGCTTAGATCGTGCCAGAGCTGCCAGAAGTTGAAACCGTCCGACGCGGGATCGCCCCGATTCTTGAAGGGAATCGGATTGAGCGCGCGCGCGCGTTCCGCGCCGATCTCAGATGGCCGTTTCCCGAGCGGTTCGCCGAACGTCTGACTGGCCGCACCGTTTTGAGTCTGCGGCGGCGCTCGAAGTACATTCTTGGAGAAATGGATGACGGCCACACATGGCGCATGCACTTGGGCATGTCGGGCCGGAGCTTTGTGGTAGCGGCCCGGGGCTCTGGTCTGGGCGGCTCTTTCGTTCACGAGATCCCGGCTTCGCCGCGCGTCGACGCCTTTGGGCCGCATGATCACGTGGTGGTCGATACCGGCGCGGCGCGTTTGATCTACAACGATGCGCGGCGATTTGGGGCAATGGACCTTTGGCCGACCGCCGATCTCGAGGGCCACCCGTTGTTAGGGAAGCTCGGGCCGGAGCCGCTTGGCAACCTCTTCAACGTCGATGCTCTGTCGGCGGCGCTGAACGGCAAGACCGCTTCAATCAAAGCGGCGTTGCTGGATCAGCGGGTCGTTTCCGGTTTGGGCAATATCTACGTCTGCGAGGCTTTGTGGCGCGCCAAGATCCATCCGGCGCGCGCTGCGGGTTCGATTTCTCGCAAGCGGCTCGACGCGCTCGTGCGGCACATCAGAGACGTTCTGGCCGAGGCGATCGAAGCCGGCGGGTCGTCTCTGCGGGACTATCGGCAAGCGGATGGGGAGCTGGGGTACTTCCAACACCGGTTCTCCGTCTATGATCGCGAGGACGAGCCGTGCACGCTTATGTCGTGCCCAGGCGTGGTCCGACGGCTCGTCCAGTCAGGTCGATCGACCTTTTACTGCCCGAAATGCCAAAAGTGACCCGAACGCAAAGGCGTTGGCCGGCTTGATCCGCAAAGGCCCTTCCATTAGACCCCCGCGGACAACGCACCTGCGAAGGAGGCCGAAATGGCCTATGCGACCATTATTGTAGAGACCCGCGATCACGTCGGCCTTGTGACGCTGAACCGTCCAGACGCATTGAACGCGCTCAACTCCGAAGTCGTTCGCGAACTTGGGGATGCGCTCAAACGATTTGAGGCGGAAGATCATATCGGCGCGATCGTGATCACCGGCAGCGCAAAGGCTTTCGCTGCGGGCGCCGACATCAAAGAGATGAAAGAGAAGTCTTTCGTACAGGCGTATCGCGAGAACTTCATCAGCGCCGAATGGGAGACGGTCACCACCATCCGCAAACCCGTGATCGCTGCGGTGGGCGGCTATGCGCTTGGCGGCGGCTGCGAATTGGCGATGATGTGCGACTTCATCATCGCGGCCGATACCGCAAAGTTCGGACAGCCGGAGATCACGATCGGCACGATGCCGGGCGCCGGCGGCACGCAGCGCCTGACGCGGCTGGTGGGCAAGTCCAAAGCCATGGACATGTGCTTGACCGGCCGGTTCATGGACGCAGAGGAAGCAGAGCGCGCGGGCCTGGTCAGTCGCATAGTTCCCGCCGACGATCTCGTCGATGAAGCCGTGAAGGTCGCCGCTAAGATCGCTGAGAAGTCTCTGATCGCGGTGATGGCGGTGAAGGAGTCGGTGGATCGCGCATACGAGACCACCCTTTCGGAAGGTGTGACGTTCGAGCGCCGCATGTTCCATGCGCTGTTCGCGACTGAGGATCAAAAAGAAGGCATGCAAGCGTTCGTCGACAAGCGCCAGCCGCAGTTTCGAGATCGCTGACAGCCGCCTCTTTGAGACCGATGGTTGTGCTTGACCCGCGCAACGCCGGGGCGTAATAGGTCGGCCTTCAGAATTCTTGGAGCCGCGGGCTCCACATCTAGACCGAGACAACACATGGCTAATTCGCCTCAAGCACGGAAGCGTGTCCGCCAGATCGAGCGCCGCACCGAGGTAAACAAGGCCCGTAAGAGCCGCGTTCGCACGTTCATCCGCAAGGTTGAAGAAGCGATTGAAGCTGGCGATAGCGACGCCGCGAAAGCCGCGCTGCGCGCCGCACAGCCGGAGATTATGCGCGGCGCTGTGAAAGGCGTGACCCACAAGAACGCAGCGAGCCGCAAGGTTTCGCGACTCGCTCAGCGGGTCAAAACCATGACGCCACTCGCCACCTGATCATGGTCTTCACATGATCTCGTGTAGAGATTGCGTGGATCTCTCTAAAGATGTGAATTGAACTATCGTTTAATAGACGGTAGCTCTTAATTATTTTCAGAAGTACTTCCTTAGACCTGCGCGAACGGCGTAAGTTCTTAGATTCAAAGGCGTGTCTGTTGTTTCAGGCACGCTATTTTTTTATTTGTCACACACTGTCATGTGTGAAGTTTGTGTCCTTGAACTCTTCGATGGAATCTCGTTAACTAATTTGTGAGAGCAGAGTCGTAGAGGAGAGAGGCATGAGCGGCAGAAGTATATTTCCGCCAAATCGGGATAAGTCTCGATATTTAACTAAATCCGGTTCCACTCGTAGTCAGAGAACTTCTTCTATTGAGGTCTGCATTTTAGCGGACAGATTTAGAATTGCGGGAGAAGCGTCATTTCGTGCGGCCGAGCCTACTTCTGGCGACGCTGTTGGAGAAAACCGTCTTTTCTCTTAGGCCCGCACGCTGAGGTCATCCGACCTTTCTCTTAGTAATCCAAGATAAATCAACGGCTTCGTTGGGGGAGTAGGCGCTAGTGACGTCTCAACTTGATAAGCAATGGGAAAATGTGCGCGTTTGGCTGCGCAAGGAACTTGGCGATGCATCGTGCGACAGCTGGATTGAACCGCTGAAAGTCGCGTCGGTTATCGACGGCGTGGTGACGCTTCACGCGCCGACGCCGTTTGTCTGCAACCGGGTCGAAGCTGACTTTGGCGACCGGATTCGGCGGGCTTGGGCCGCTGTCGACAGTGGTGTTCGCCGCGTGATGTTTATGGTCCGTCCGAAGTCCTCGGAAGAGGCGGCCCGCACAGATGAAAGCGAAATCTCGGGAAGGACTGACGCCGCGGTCGAATCCACCGGCGCGCGGTCCCGGTTGGAGACGCTGAAGTCGATCTCACTCGATTCGCGCTTCAGTTTTGAACGCTTTGTCGTCGGTCGGCCGAATGAATTCGCGTACGCGGCTGCGAAGCGCGTTTCGGAGGCGGAGACGACACCGTTCAATCCGCTCTTTTTGTATGGCCCGTCCGGCCTGGGAAAAACGCACCTGATGCACGCGATCGCGCAGCGTCGCAAGGAAATGTACCCGGATGAGCAGATCTTGTTCATTTCCGCGGAGACCTTCCTGATCGAGTTTGTGTCGGCCCTTCGGCACAAGGACACGATCTCGTTCAAAGAGCTGTTCCGGTCGGTAGATGTTCTGATGATCGACGATCTCCAGCACATCTGCGGGAAGAACAACACCCAGTTGGAGTTTTTCCACACGTTCAATGCGTTGGCGGACCAACACCGACAGATCATCCTGTCGGCGGATTGCTCGCCAAACGATCTGAACGGCGTGGACGAGCGCCTGAGATCGCGCCTTTCGTGGGGTCTCGTGGCGGACCTCCACCCAACGGATTACGAACTCCGTCTTGGGATCCTGGAGGCGAAGACGGAAGCGGCGATGAGCAATACGCCCAATCTTCAAGTCGACGCTCGGGTGCTGCAGTTCCTCGCGCATCGCATCTCGCAGAACGTGCGTGTTTTGGAGGGGGCTCTGAACCGCCTCTTTGCGTTTGCGTCGATCGTCGAACGTCCGGCGACGATCGAGATGGCGCAGCAACAACTTGCCGACTTGTTGCGTCATTCCGATCGGAAAGTGTCGGTTGAAGAGATCCAGAAGAAGGTGGCCGAGCACTACAACCTGCGAGTGTCCGACATGCACTCTCCCAGACGGTCGCGCGCAGTCGCCCGACCTCGCCAGGTCGCCATGTATCTCGCCAAGCAGTTGACCCAGAAATCACTGCCGGACATTGGACAAAAGTTCGGCGGGCGCGATCATACGACGGTCATGCATGCCGTAAAGCGCGTGGCCGAGTTGCGGTCGATCGATTCGGCGTTTGATGATGACGTCGAGCGGCTTCGGCGAATGCTAGAAGGCTGATCTCGACGACGCACTCGTCGTCTGAAATGGCATGGTAACTATGTGGAGGGTGACCCGGCGGGTCGCCCTCGTTAGCTTATAAGGCCCGAATCAGAAACGCGGCCTTTAGTCGAACAAGCCGGGTGACCAGGCAAAGGGCTGTTTGGATTAAAGAGGTGATGAGATGCAGGTTCTCGTCGAGCGCAGCGCGCTGTTGAAGGCAACGAGCCACGCGCAGGGGGTGGTCGAGCGACGCAACACGATCCCGATCCTCTCTAACTTGCTGATCGAGACGGCGGAGTCTGGACTGTCGCTCAAAGCGACGGACCTCGATATCGAGATCATCGAGTCTCTTCCTGCGCAGGTGGCGCGAGAAGGCGCGGTGACGGTCTCGGCGCACATGCTTCACGAGATCGTCCGCAAGCTGCCCGACGGCGCCGAAGTCAGCCTGGTCGCAGACGGAGACGGCAGTCTGACGGTCTCGGCGGGACGGTCGCGGTTTGCGTTGCAGACGTTGCCGAAGGAAGACTTCCCGGTCATGGCGTCGAGCGAGTTCGACTGCACCTTCCAGGCGAATGCCGCGACGGTCCGAAGGCTCTTTGACAAGGCGAAGTTCGCAATCTCAACAGAAGAGACGCGGTACTACCTCAACGGCGTCTACTTCCACGTCGCCGAGGCGAATGGAGCCAAGACGATGCGCGCCGTTGCGACAGACGGTCATCGCCTCGCTCAGATCGAGGCACCTTTGCCTGAAGGCGCAGCCGGTATGGCGGATGTCATCGTTCCCCGCAAGACCGTGGGCGAATTGAGAAAGCTGCTGGAAGTCGATTCGGATGCTGTTGAGATCTCTGTGTCCGAGACAAAGATCCGGTTCAGCAACCAAGGGGTCACTCTGACGTCGAAGGTGATCGACGGCTCATTTCCGGACTATTCGCGGGTGATCCCCGCCAACAACACGATGAAGCTCGAGCTGGACGCCGACCGCTTCGCGAACGCGGTGGATCGCGTTGCGACGGTTTCATCGGAGCGGACGCGTGCGGTGAAGATGAGCCTCGACGCAGACCGACTTGTTTTGTCGGTCAACAGTCCAGACTCTGGGAGCGCGACTGAGGAGTTGGAAGTCGCCTACAGCGCGGATCCGATCGAGATCGGGTTCAATTCGAAGTACCTCATCGAGATCGCTCAGCAAATCGACGACCAGAATGCGATCTTCCTGTTTTCCGACCCTGGCTCGCCGACACTGGTGCGTGAAGGCGAGGATGCGAGCGCGATTTATGTCGTAATGCCGATGCGCGTGTAAGCGTCCGCGGGTGAGCGACACCTGTTTTATCAAGGCTCTTGATCTGCGGCGCTTTCGCAGTCACGTGGCGTTCTCGCGCAGCTTCGACGGGCGGCCAGTGGCGATCTTTGGCCCGAACGGCGCTGGCAAAACCAACATCATTGAAGCGATTTCGCTACTGAGCCCTGGTCGAGGTCTTCGCGCCGCAAAGTCCGAGGATATGGCGGGACGTCCCGATCCCATCGGATGGGCGATCCGAGCCACGGCGGACACCGTTGACGGGGAACGCGAACTCGCGGTGTCGATCGATCTGAGAACAGGCGGCCGACGCAAGCTGACGGTCGACGAGGCGCCCGTCGGGCAGGCCGCGCTGGGAGAGGTTCTTCGTATTCTATGGCTGACGCCAGCCATGGATCGGCTGTGGATCGAAGGGGCGTCGGAACGCCGTCGCTTTCTGGATCGGACCACGCTCGCCTTTGATCCCAAACATGCCGAACGCTCTGCCGCCTACGAGCGGGCGATGCGAGAGCGCAATCGCCTTCTAAAAGAAGGTGTTTTTGATCCGAGCTGGCTGGACGCATTGGAGGCCCAGATGGCGGAGCACGGCGCGCAGATCGTCATCGCGCGTTCGAAAACGGTGGATCGACTGCGGGACGCGCAGGAGGGTGCAAGCTCGGCTTTCCCGCGTGCGGACATCGCGGTGGTCGGAGAAGACAGTCCCGCTGTCGACGACCTTGACGCGACGCAGTACCGACAGAGGCTCGCCGACAGTCGCCGGCGTGACGCGGCTGCAGGTCGAACGCTCTTCGGGCCTCACCGCGGCGACCTGGAGGCGATCTACAAAGAAAAGTCCATGCCGGCGCGGGAGTGTTCAACCGGCGAACAAAAGGCCCTGCTGATCAGCCTTGTTCTGGCCACCGCGCGGGGCATCTGCGCCGAGATCTCGGCGCCGCCGATCCTGCTGCTCGACGAAGTTGCGGCGCATCTCGACGAGGGGCGCCGCGCGTCCTTGTATGATGAGATCGTGGATCTTGGAGTTCAGGCGTGGATGACGGGGACCGGCCCAGAGCTGTTCACCGCGCTTGGGAGCCGCGCGGAAATGCTGGAACTGGCGTCCCCTGACTCCGTCGCGGACTGACCTTGCAGGCTCAACTGAACCCGTACTTATCCTTCAGCCATCCGACGAAGCTGCCTTCGCCGGCGCTCTCGTAGTCGGGCGTCCGCTTGTAGAAACAATGCAGTCCGCTGACCGCAGGGTCGTCTATGATGTGCTGATATGGGTTCGGTTTGAACAGGTAGTCATCGTAAATGACCGGATAGTAGAATGCTTTGTAGTCTTTCACTTGGTCGGTCAGGCCCTCGTTTTTCACAAAGTACTCGATAGGGTGCCGGCCCCACTGGTGCTTTGGGTAGTCATGCAGCGTGAAGGGCACGCCGAGAGCGGACTTCCAAATCCGCTTCCACCACGGCTTCGCATATGTCCATGGCGGCATGCTTCGACTGAGGAACGCTTCGATCACCGTCGGCATCAAAGGATGATCGCTGGGAAGCCAAATGATCGCGTTGCATAGCCGACCGTTCTTCTCGCGGCCCACAAGGATGTCTTTGAACTCGGGCAGGGGACGCACGAGCGCCAGATCGCTGTCGCACCAAACACCCTCTCCCTTCATCAGCATCGCCAGCCGGAACAGGTTCGCTTGCGTAAACGGCTTTTTCGCAAGCTCAGGCGCTTCTTCGAAGAGGCGAGCTCGGTCGAAAACCTCCTGTGCGTCGCGCAGTTCGACCCCGTCAGGAACGTTGTCCACGGGTTCGTAGCTGAAGAACTTCACCGGGTGGCCCTGAGCCAGCCAGGTGCGGATGCAAAGATGCTCGAAATCGCGAAGGCGCGGTCCTACCCAGAACGTGCCAATTGTCGGTTTGGTCATGCCTTGGAGGTTCCTTTTTCGTCGCGCGGACTGTCGTCGAGGCCCATAAAAATGGCAAGCGTGGCGGCGCCGGCGCAGGGGTGATCGCGCGCCTAGGCGTTTTACCGTTGAAAACACAAGATATGGGGCATTGCGCGTGCAACACTCGCAGTATTTTGCCCGGAGACCGGTGATTTCTCTTCACCTTTGGCTAACCAAATTGCTAGAAAAAGCAATGAGCTATAGACCAATTCAGAGCCGAGGTGCGGCGTGGCGGACGCCCCAATGACTGACCCCGTAAATGGCGGCGCCGGCGAGTATGGCGCGGACAGCATCAAGGTGCTGCGCGGGCTTGAAGCCGTGCGCAAGCGACCCGGCATGTATATCGGCGATACCGATGACGGCACGGGCCTTCATCACATGGTCTACGAAGTCGTCGACAATGCGATCGACGAGGCGTTGGCCGAGTACGCTGATCTCGTAACCGTCACCCTGAACCCGGATGGGTCGGTCACCGTCTCCGACAACGGACGCGGTATTCCGACAGGGATCCACCCGGAAGAGGGCGTGTCCGCCGCTGAGGTCATTATGACCAAGCTGCACGCCGGCGGAAAGTTTGACGAGAACTCCTACAAGGTCTCTGGCGGGCTGCACGGCGTCGGCGTCTCCGTTGTCAACGCGCTCTCCGACTGGCTCGAACTTCGGATCTGGCGCGACGGCAAGGAGCACTATGTCCGCTTCGAGCACGGCGAGACGGTCAAGTCCCTCGAAGTTGTCGGGGATGCGGGCGAGAAGCGCGGGACCGAGGTGACGTTTCACGCCTCCGCTGGCACGTTCACGATGACCGAGTACAACTTCAAGACGCTTGAGCATCGCTTGCGGGAGCTGGCCTTTCTGAACTCTGGCGTGCGCATCAAGCTGACCGACGCGCGCCATGTCGAGAAGGTCGAGGTCGATCTCTTCTATGAGGGCGGGGTGGAGGCGTTTGTTCGCCATCTCGACCGCTCCAAGCAAAGCGTGTTCGATCCGCCGATCACCATTCGCGGCGAAAAAGAAGGCGTCAGCGTCGACGCGTCGCTCTGGTGGAACGACGGCTATCACGAGCAGGTGCTCTGCTTCACGAACAACATTCCGCAGCGCGATGGCGGCACACACCTTGCCGGTTTCCGTGGCGCGCTCACACGCGCCGTGAACGCCTACGCGCAGCAAGCCGCCGCAAAGGAGAAGATCACCCTCTCCGGCGAGGATGCGCGCGAAGGTTTGACCTGCGTGTTGTCGGTAAAAGTGCCGGATCCGAAATTCTCCAGCCAAACCAAGGACAAACTGGTCAGCTCCGAAGTTCGACCGATCGTCGAGAGCCTCATGCATGAGAAGCTGTCGGAGTGGTTCGAAGAGAACCCGCAGCTCGGCAAGACGGTCATGACCAAGATCCTGGAAGCCGCCCTGGCGCGGGAGGCCGCCCGGAAGGCGCGGGAGCTGACGCGCAAGAAATCGGCGCTCGATATCGCATCGCTGCCGGGCAAGCTTGCGCAATGTCAGGAGCGGGATCCGGCCAAGTCGGAACTGTTCCTGGTGGAGGGCGATTCTGCCGGCGGATCGGCCAAGCAGGGCCGCGACCGCGCCACACAGGCGGTGCTGCCGCTGCGAGGCAAGATCCTCAACGTCGAGCGTGCGCGCTTTGACAAGATGCTCTCCAGTCAGGAGATCGGCACGCTGATCACCGCGCTGGGCGCCGGCATCGGCAGCGACGAGTTCGACATCACCAAGCTGCGCTACCACAAGATCATCATCATGACGGACGCCGATGTCGACGGCGCCCATATCCGCACACTGCTGCTGACTTTCTTCTACCGGCAGATGCCGGAGATCATCGAGGGCGGCTACCTCTACATCGCGCAGCCGCCGCTCTTTAAGGTCGCGCGCGGCAAGTCGGAGGTCTACCTCAAGGACCAGCGCGCGCTCGAGGACTTCCTGATCGACAGCGGCATCGAGGGTGCGACCCTGACGCTGGCCGACGGATCGCAACTGGCCGGTCCGGATCTGCGTCGCGTCGTGGAAGAGGCGCGGACGGTCCATTCGCTGCTGACGTCCTTGCCGACGCATTACCCGCGCTTTGTCGTGGAGCAGGCGGCGATCCAGGGCGCGCTCTCCGAGGATGCGTTGACGGAAGAAAAGCGCGGAACCGGGGTCGCAGCTGCGATCGCCGAGCGTCTCGATCGGCTGGCGAAAGAGTACGAGCGCGGTTGGCAGGGCGAGCGCACGGCGGATGGCGGCTTGCGGTTCACCCGCATGGTCCGCGGCGTGGCGGAGATCCGCACGGTCGACGGCGCGCTGGCGCGCTCGGCCGAAGCGCGTCGCCTCAACGAGATGAAACCGGCGCTGCAGGAGGTCTTCGATCAACCCGCCGTGCTGGAGCGCAAGGACAAGGGTCAGCGCATCTTCGCGCCGTCGGATCTGCTGACGGCGATCCTGACCGAGGGCGAGAAAGGCATCTCGCTGCAGCGGTACAAGGGCTTGGGCGAGATGAACGCCGATCAGCTCTGGGAGACGACGCTTGATCCCGAGGCCCGCACGCTACTGCAGGTCGAGGTCGACCACGTGGACGAGGCTGACGAGATCTTCACCAAGCTGATGGGCGACAACGTCGAACCCCGCCGCGACTTCATCCAGTCCAACGCGCTGAGCGTGGAGAACTTGGATATTTAGGCCGGTGTGACCTGCGGAACCGAGGCAAGCGCCAGTCTATGGCGTAAGGCTGGTGCGATCCGGGGCTGACGTCCGACGAGAAGGCCGTTTGCGCCGCCATGCCTGCGGCGCATTGCCTTGTCCCGCAGACGCGTCTTTCACCGAGTTGGCGTCCTCGTTAGACCCAACCCCAAGGCCAAAAGGGGAACGGGATGAGCGCGAACTACTCGCTGCCGAAAGAGCGGATCAAGGTCCTGCTGCTCGAAGGCGTGGCGCAGACGGCGGCGGACGCGTTCGACGCGGCCGGCTATCGCAGCGTCGAGCGGCTGACCACGGCGCTCGACGCCGAAGAGCTGAAGGAAAAGCTCGACGGCGTGCGCCTGCTCGGCATCCGGCCCCGCACCAAGATTTCCGACGTGATCGTCAGAGCCGCGCCGCGCCTGATCGCGGTCGGCTGTTTCTCGGTCGGCACCAACCAGGTCGACCTTCGGGCCGCTTGCGCCGCGGGCGTTCCGGTCTTCAACGCGCCATTCTCAAACACGCGGTCCGTCGCAGAGTTGACCATCGCCGAGATCGTCATGCTCTATCGCGGCGTTTTCCCAAAATCCGTCGCCGCGCATCAGGGGCGTTGGATGAAGACGGCCCAAGGCTCGCACGAGGTTCGCGGCAAGACGCTCGGCATCGTCGGCTATGGCAATATCGGCAGCCAGCTCGCCATGCTCGCCGAGGCGATGGGCATGAGGGTCATCTTCCACGACCATACCGACAAGCTGCAGCATGGTCGGGTTCTGCCCGCGGGCGACCTGAAGGCCCTACTGGCGCAGTCCGATGTCGTCAGCCTGCATCTGCCCGAGACCGATGCGACCAAGAACATGTTCGGGGAAGCCGAGATCCGCGCGATGAAGCCGGGCGCGTTCCTGATCAACAACGCTCGCGGGTCGCTGGTGGATCTCGAAGCGCTGGCGACTGCCTTGCGCGATGGGCGTCTGGCGGGGGCGGCGGTCGATGTTTTCCCGGTCGAACCGGGCTCCAACAGCGACGAGCTGCAGACCCCGCTGCGCGGGCTCGACAACGTCATTCTCACCCCGCATGTCGGCGGCTCGACCTATGAGGCGCAGCAGCAGATCGGGTCGGAGGTTGCGCGCAAGCTGATCGACTATTCGGATATCGGCTCGACCTTCGGCGCGGTGAACTTCCCGCAGGTGCAGCTGCCGGTCACCGACAACGTGACCCGGTTTCTGCAGGTGCAACGCAATCTGCCGGGCGAGCTGCAACGACTGAACGAGATCTTCGCGCGGCGGGCGGTCAACATCACTGGCCAGCATTACCGAACCGACGGCGAGGTCGGCTACGTCGTTCTTGATGCGGAAGGCCAGGTTCCGGACTCCGAAGAACTGGTCGAGGAGATCCGCGCGCTGCCCGGCACCATCCGCGCCCGGCGACTGCATTCGGCGTAGGCGCTACCGAGTCCGCCGCGGGTTCATGTAGAGGTCTTTCTCATAGTGATCGAGCGATGGTTCGATCTTACCGGCGCGGATGTCGTCCGCCATCGACTTCACGTGACGCCTGGCGGCCTTGTTGAAGCGCAGATGCCCGCAAAATAGCTGGATCGCCGCATCAAGCTTGGGGTCGTCCTCGGTGGCGAGCACCTTCACTTTCCACAGACCGCCAAAGCTGACGAGCTTGCCGTCGAGATAACCGATCCGCCGGTCGCGCTGGTCGTAAAGGATGTAGTCGCGGCCGATGCTCAGTAGGTTCTGTTTGAGCTTGTAGTAGCGCGGGCCTTTGTCATCCAGGATGAAGAACGAGAACTTCTCGGGCCAGAACCACCACTTGTCGGCGGAGCGTTCGATCTGGATCACCTGCTCGGTGCGGGCGATGTTCATCGAGTAGGCGGTGACGGGCACGCCGTCGGCGCCATGGGTCAGTTGCAACGATCGACCGACCATCATGTCCATGGTCGCGCGCCAGTACATCTTGTCGGTGAAGAGCTTGATTACGAGACGCTTCTTTGCGCCCTCTTTCTTCCACAGCCCGTAGCGGTAGGCGAGAATGCCGGTGCGGTTGTTGTCCGCGTCGCGGATCTGACCAATGACGTCCATGTCCTTGGTGAACTGCGACGTCTTCGCGCGATGCTGCGTCTGCCGCATGATGCCGATCTCGACATCGTTCACACTGGTCGCCCACAGGTCGACCTTAAAGCGCCGATACCGGCCTTTCGCCTTCGCAACGGAAAAGTCGCCGTCCATATCCTGAACTGCGGCGTCGGACACGCTCATGTCGGTCATGGGTTCGCCTGCTCTCTGCCAATTATCGTCTTCGGCCTGTCGGGTGTGCGCCTTTACGGTCTTACCCGATTTTCAGCCACTATATCTGGGCAAAGCTGCGGCGTCGAGACGCTAGATGAGCGAAATCAGTCTTTTCGCTTTCCAAGCCGTTCTTCCCGGATCTGCCGGGACAGCTCGGTGTCGAGCGTGGCGCGGTGCTCGAAATCGTTCAAACCGCGATAGCGCTGCTCGCGCCAGGGGTCGCCGTAGTTGTGATAGCCGAGCTTCTCCCAAAACCCCTTGCGGTCGTACGGGCTCAGGATGAGCCGGCGGATCCACTTCGCGCTCTTCCAGAAGTAGAGTTTCGGCACGACGAGACGGGCCGGTCCTCCGTGCGCCTCCGGCAATGGCGCGCCGTCGTAATGGGTGGCGATGAAGGCCTGGCCGCCGCGCAGGTCGGCGAGCTTGAGATTGGCGGCGTAGTCCCCGTCGCACTCAGCACGCGCATAGGCGATTGGCGGTTCGCTCCCCGGGTCCGCCCAGTCAACGGTCGCCAAAAGATCGTCGATCGTCACCCCGCGCCATCGCGTGTCGAGCTTCGACCACCGGGTCACGCAATGGATGTCGCAGGTGACATCCGTCTGCGGCAGGTCGGCGAAGGCGGGGTAGTCCCAGCGGCCCAGCTGCGTCTGCTCCATCTCGGCGTTCTCGACGCAAAGCGTCAGCGTCCACTCAGTGACGGGCGTGATCTTTGGCGTTCCCGCCGTGAGGACCGGGAACTTTTCGGTGACGCGTTGACCGGGGGGTACGCGACCGGTGGGATCCTTGTCGCCGATCGGGAACGTCATGCCGGAACAGCGGTTTCGGGAGGGCGTTCTCGGATCGGCAAATGCACGATCGCCGACGCGATCCCAAGCGCGATCGCCGCCCACCAGACGATGTCATACGAATTGTAGATGTCGTAGAGCCGCCCGCCGAGCCAGACGCCCAGGAAGCTGCCGAGCTGGTGACTGAGAAAGACAAAGCCGTAAAGCGTCGCCATGTATTTCGGGCCGAACATGCCGGCGACGAGTCCGGACGTGAGCGGCACCGTCGAGAGCCACAGCATCCCGATCGTCACGGCGAAGATCATCACGCTGGTGGGCGTGATCGGCAATGTAATGAAGAGGAAGATCACCAATGATCTCAGCGCGTAAATCGCCGACAGGATGTAAGGCTTGGGAAAGCGGTCGCCGAGATAGCCCGCCATCAGCGAGCCGAAGATGTTTGCGAGCCCAACGACGCCGAGCGCCTGCAGCCCGAGCGCGGGGTCGCCGCACATTTCGGTGACAAAGGCCGGGAAGTGCACGGCGATGAAAGCGACATGAAAGCCGCACACAAAAAACCCGATCACGAGCAGGTTGTAGCTCGAGTAGCCGAACGCCCTTTTGAGCATCTCCAGAATGGTTGCGTCCGCCGGGGCGCCGGGAGCCGACGGCTGGCTTTTCACATGCAGGAACGGGATGCAGAACGCCATCGGCAGGATCAGGATCGTCATCACGACGAGCATGGCTTGCCAGCCGTAAGCGACAGTCAACCAACCGGCTAGGATCGGCATGATCGCTTGCCCGGCGGAGCCCATCGCCGCCACCAGCCCGAGATACTTGCTGCGCTTGTTGTCGGGCGCAGCTCGCCCCACCACCGCGAGCACGAGCCCAAAGGCGGTGCCGGCCACCCCGGCGCCGACCAGCACGCCCGCGCCCATATGCATCTCCATCGGGGTCGTTCCCAGCACAGTGAGAACCATCCCGGCGAGGTAGCAGAAGAACCCGAGCCAGAGCGCGCGGCGGTCGCCAAAACGATCCGCAATCATGCCGAAGAACGGCTGGGCGAGACCCCACACGAGGTTTTGGATCGCCAAGGACAGCGAGAATGTTTCACGTGGCCAGCCGAACTCCTGGCTGATTGGATCCAGCACGCCGCCAAACACTGTCCTCACGCCGAAGGACAACGCCAGCACAAGCGCTCCGGCCGCCAGTATGACGGTCAAGGAACGCGCGTCTGCTCCGCTGGGCGAGGCGTGTTGCGTGGCCGACATCGTGAGCTCCTCAAGGTTTCGCGACGACCCTATCGCTCCCGCGCGCCTGCACAATCTCAATTCTGTTGTGAATACTATTCGGTCCTGCTGAATAGTGCGGCGGGATTCTTTTTGAGGGCGACGATGGGTGAAGGGCCGCTACCACGGTATCGGGAGAAGGTGCGCAGCGGCGAGCTGCGCCCCGACGACGCGCAGCGCGCTGCAATCGAAAAGCTGCAACTTCTGTTTATCCGCCTGAAGTCCTACCGCCCGGGCGCGTCGCGGCGCGGCGTGTTCGGTCTGTTCGGGTTCACCGGGCGCGGTGAAGAGCAGATCGAGGAACGCTTGGGTCTCTACATCTATGGCGGCGTGGGGCGCGGCAAGTCGATGTTGATGGATCTGTTTTTCGACGAGGCCGAAATCGCGCCCAAGCGCAGAGTTCACTTCCATGCGTTCATGCAAGAGGTGCATGCGGGGATCGACGCGGCTCGGAAAGACGGCGCGGAAGACCCGATCAAAGTGGTCGCGAAACAGATGGCGAAGACCGCGACCCTACTGTGCTTCGACGAGTTCCAGATCACCGATATCGCCGATGCGATGATCGTCGGGCGCCTGTTCGAGAAGTTGTTCAAACGCGGCGTGGTCGTGGTGACCACTTCGAACCGCCATCCGAACGAGCTTTACAAGGATGGGCTGCAGCGGGAACGCTTCGTGCCCTTCATTGATCTGATTTGCGCGCGCCTCGATCTGCATCAGCTCGACGGTCCGACCGATTTTCGACTGGCGCGCATGAAAGGCCTCAAAGTCTATCATACGCCGCTCGGGCCTCACGCGGATGCGGCGATGGATGCGGCCTGGGAGGCGCTCGTTGGGCCGGCTGGCGGCAAGCCGCTCACGCTGCGGGTTGGAACGCGGGAGGTGGTGATCCCGCGCCACCGAATTGGAAATGGTCGCGCGACATTTGAAGAGTTGTGCGCGCGCCCCCTCGGCCCGGCGGACTACCTCGCCGTCGCAAGGGTTGTTCGGACGATGTTCATCGACCGCATTCCAAAGCTATCAAGGGCGAACAACAACGAAGCGAAACGGTTTGTGACGCTGATCGATACGCTCTACGAGGCGATGGTTCATCTTGTTTGTTCGGCGGAGGCGACGCCTGAGGAACTCTACCAAGCAGGTGAAGGCGCGTTCGAGTTCGAGCGCACGGCAAGTCGCTTGATCGAGATGCAATCGGATGATTGGCAAGCAAACGACTAGTCGCCGCTGCGCGCGGTCAGCTGAACGATATTGGTCAGTTTGCCCAGCCCGTCGCGACTGAGCAGGCCGCAAGATCGGGTCTCCCCCGCCGTGCTCAGTTCGCAAAAATCGTATGCGCCCATATCGAGGTTCAGCGCCATCACCGGGCCGACCTGTCGCTGCAGTTCGAGCGCTGCGTCATAGAGCGTCAGGGCGCGCGGGCTTGTGTCGTAAACGCCAATACCGCCGTCGTCGGTTTGAAACAGGATACGCCTTCGAAAGGTGCGAGCCCCCTCGATCCGTCGGAGATCGAGCAAGCCGTTTCGAATAAGGAGGTGGCTTTGAATAACCGAAATCCGATCAATCGCGGCCCGTGCGAGGAAGCTTTCTCGAGAGGCGCGTTCCCGCAGATTGAAAACGCCGCCGCCCAACGCGACCCTCGCCATGTCGTGAATGCTGGCCCGGCCTGAGCGTTCGACAATGAACAACCCGTCCCAGCCCTGCGGCCATGGGTGCGTCGGGCGACCGTGGCGGATCACCATCCCTTCGGGCGCAAATCGATCACCGCTGGAATAGGCGCCGGTGATGCGCAAGCGCGTGGCGTCGCTTGGTGCGGGATCCGCCAGGCGCGAAGCTTCCTCGGGAAGAAAGAAGACCTCCGCCTGCGCAGCGTCGCTCAGAAAAAGGGTCTCGGCCATCGCTGAAGGCGAAGCGCCCAGAGACAACGCAAGCAATCCAATGGCGAGAAGAAACCGTCTCATAGACGTGCAGAATGCACTCCGCTCTCTAAAGGCGCAACGGCGGCTACACTCGGCGTTCGATCATCATTTTCTTGATCTCGGCGATCGCCTTCGCCGGATTGAGACCCTTGGGGCAGGTCTTCGAACAGTTCATGATCGTGTGGCAGCGATAGAGGCGGAAGGGATCTTCAAGATGGTCCAGCCGCTCACCCGTCGCCTCGTCGCGGCTGTCGATCAGCCAGCGGTAGGCCTGCAGCAACGCAGCCGGCCCGAGGTATCGATCACCGTTCCACCAGTAGGACGGGCACGATGTCGAGCAGGATGCGCACAGGATGCACTCGTAAAGGCCGTCCATCTTCTTCCGGTCATCGACCGATTGCCGCCATTCTTTTTCCGGCGCGGGCGTTCGGGTCTCCAGCCATGGCTGAATAGACGCGTGTTGCGCGTAGAAATGCGTGAGGTCCGGAACGAGGTCTTTCACGACCGGCATGTGCGGGAGCGGGTAGATCCGCACCGCGCCGCTGATTTCATCGAGACCCTTGGTGCAGGCAAGCGTGTTCGCGCCGTCGATGTTCATCGCGCAGGATCCGCAAATGCCTTCACGACATGATCGGCGGAATGTCAGCGGCGGGTCGATCTCGTTCTTGATGTAGAGGATCGCGTCCAGAACCATCGGGCCGCACTTCGACAAGTCGACATAGTAGGTGTCGACACGCGGGTTCGCCTTGGTGTCGGGGTCCCAACGATAGATCTTGAAGGCCTTCACCTTCTTGCCGTCGCTCGGTTTCGGCCAGGTTTTTCCCTGAACAATCCGGGAGTTCTTGGGCAGGGTGAATTCGACCATCTGCGAATAGTCTCCAGTCTTTCGTCGAGCCGACTTTACTGACCTCGGCGTCGGCTAAATGTCAGTAAACGCGGGCCTTCGGCGCCATGCGGTCCATTGGCACCTCGTTCGACAAGGGGTTCACATGCACCGGGCGCGAACCCAGTTTGGTGTCTCCGTCGCCGTCCAGCCAAGCCAGGCTGTGAACGCGCCAGTTCTCATCATCGCGATCGGGGAAGTCTTCCCGCGCATGGGCGCCGCGGCTCTCCGTCCGGTTGACGGCCGAATAGGCGGTCGTGATCGCGTTGACCATCAGGTTCTCGAACTCCAGCGTCTCCATCAGGTCCGAGTTCCAGATCAGCGAGCGATCGGTGACCGAGATGTCCGCCTTGGCCCGCCAGATCTCGCTGATGCGGTCGCATCCCTGGCGGAGGGTCTCGTCGGTCCGGAACACCGCGAGATCGTCTTGCATCGCGCGCTGCATGCGATCGCGAAGCTCGGCCGTCGATGTGCCGCCATTGGCGTTTCGCGACTGATCAAACCGCTCAATCGCCTGATCAACCGACGCTTTGTTGAGCGCTGGCGTCGGTGAGTCGGGGCTGACGATCTCTCCCGCCTTGATCGCGGCTGCGCGTCCAAAAACCACAAGATCGATCAACGAGTTCGACCCGAGGCGGTTCGCGCCATGAACGCTGGCGCAGCCTGCCTCGCCGACGGCCATCAGGCCCGGGCAGATCCGGTCTGGATCTTCCGGCGTCGGGTTCAGCACTTCGCCCCAGTAGTTCGTCGGAATGCCGCCCATGTTGTAATGCACGGTCGGCAGGACCGGGATCGGCTCCTTCGTGACGTCGACGCCGGCGAAGATCCGCGCGCTCTCGGAAATGCCCGGCAACCGTTCCGCCAGCGTTTCCGGCGGAAGGTGGTTGAGGTGCAGATGAATGTGGTCGCTGCGCTCGCCCACGCCGCGTCCCTCGCGGATCTCCATCGTCATACAGCGCGAGACCACGTCGCGGGAAGCGAGGTCCTTGTACGTGGGCGCATAGCGCTCCATGAAGCGCTCACCCTCCGAGTTCGTCAGGTATCCGCCTTCGCCGCGCGCGCCCTCGGTGATCAGGCAGCCGGCGCCGTAGATCCCGGTCGGGTGGAATTGGACGAACTCCATATCCTGCAGCGGCAGGCCCGCGCGGGCCGTCATTCCGGCGCCGTCGCCGGTGCATGTGTGCGCGGACGTCGCCGAGAAGTAGGCGCGGCCGTACCCGCCGGTCGCCAACACCACCATCTTGGCGCGGAAGCGATGGATTGTGCCGTCATCGAGTTTCCATGCGATCACGCCCTGACAGGCGCCGTCTTCCGACATGATCAGATCGGTGGCGAAGTACTCGATAAAGAACTCGGCGTTGTTCTTCAGCGACTGTCCGTAAAGCGTGTGCAGGATCGCGTGCCCGGTTCGATCGGCGGCTGCGCAAGTGCGCTGCACCGGAGGGCCTTCACCGAACTCTGTGGTGTGACCGCCGAACGGGCGCTGATAGATCTTGCCTTCTTCGGTGCGCGAGAACGGCACCCCGTAATGCTCGAGCTCGTAGACAGCTTTGGGCGCTTCGCGAGCGAGGTACTCCATCGCGTCGCTGTCGCCGAGCCAGTCCGACCCCTTGACGGTGTCGTACATGTGCCACTGCCAGCTGTCCGGGCCCATATTGCCGAGCGACGCGGCGATGCCGCCCTGAGCCGCCACGGTGTGGCTGCGGGTCGGGAAAACCTTCGTGACACAGGCCGTCTTCAGCCCTTGCTCGGCCATGCCCAGCGTCGCGCGCAACCCGGATCCGCCAGCGCCGACGACGACGACGTCATAGGTGTGATCGACATACTCGTATGCGGTCATCAGTAAGCCTCGTGTCGTATCCAGCGCTCAGGCGCCAAAGGAAAGCTTTGCGATTGCGAACACGCCGGCGGCGCCAAGCAGGCCGCAGAGCAGCGTGTTGCAAAACATCATGACGGTGCGGCTGCGTTTCTCGTGAACGTAGTCCTCGATCACGACCTGCAGACCCTGTTGCAGGTGCAGGAAATTCACCGCGATGAAAAGAATGGCGACCAGCGCGTTGAACGGGCTCGCATAGGCCGCGCGAACCGCTTCGTATCCGCCGCCCAGCGCCGACAAGAATGGAAACAGAAACAGGATCGTCAGGGGAACCAGCGCGACGGATGAAATGCGCTGCGCCCACCAATGCTCGGTGCCGGATTTCGCCGAACCCAGGCCCAGCACGCGGTTCATCGGGGTCTTGATGCTCACGTTCTCCTCCATCACGCGACCACCCAGAGCAGACCTGTCAGCACCACGCTGCCGATGATCACCGCCCAGGCGGACGCGCTGGCGTTGGCGAGATCGAAACCGTAACCAGCGTCCCAAAACAGGTGCCGAATGCCGTTCAGCGTGTGGTAGCAGAGCGCCCAGGCCGATCCGAGCAGGATCAACTGGCCGAACCATGTCGACAAGAACCAGTCGGCGGTCGCAAAGGCCTCGGGTCCTGTAGCAGCCGCAAAAAACCACCAGACTAAAAGCACCAGCCCGACGGTCAGGCCGACGCCGGTGACGCGGTGCACGATGGACGGCACCCACGTGATCTGCGGCTTGTAGATTTCGATATGCGGCGATAGCGGTCGGTCGCCTCGATTCACGTCTGCCATTTCGGCCCCTTTTGCACCCCTGGGCGATCAGCCCGCGGAATTCGAACGCGACGGTTTTCCGTTTGCGACGCCTTCTCGCATACGCGAAACACGCGTTCGTTTCAAAACACTATCCCGTTGAGGCCGCGAGACCACTGCGGCGCGCTGCCGCGAGCGGCGGATTTCCACCCTCACCGGGGGATCAACGCCCAAAGGTCGAGATCGAGTAGAACGTCGCCCAGATATCTGCCGTCGTCTCCCTTGAGCCTCAAGTCGGATGCTGGAGCGGATTTCACAGCGACCAGCCTCAACCGTAGCGCGCCGACGCTGGGCGCGGCTGTCTCGGCCTTATCCAGCACTTCCGACCATGCGTAGACGGTGTCGCCGGCAAAACAAGGATTGGCGTGCGCGCCTGCGTTGATCGCGGCGATCATCTGCGCGTTCGCGAGACCATTGAAACTGAGGGCGCGGGCCAGGCTGATGACATGCCCACCGTAGATGAGGCGCTTTCCGTCTTCGCGCGCCTGGGCGTTGAAATGCACTTTCGCCGTGTTCTGCCAGAGGCGCGTCGCCAGCATGTGCTCGGCTTCTTCGATGGTGACGCCGTCCACATGGTCGATTTTCTCTCCGACCTCATAGTCGCCCCAATAGTGCTGCTGCCCCGAGAGATCGGTGTCGTAGGCGGAGAAATCGAGGTCCTCAGGCAGTATGAGATCTTCGGCCGCGACCGCAGGCGCAAGTTCTGGAATGACGGCGTTCGGCGCGGGCGCGGTCTCGTCGCGTTTTCTCACCATGACCCAGCGCGCCCAGTCGACGACCGTTTCGCCCAACTGGTTCTCAGCCGTTGATCGCACCCAGACGACGCCAGTCTTTCCGTTTGAGTTCTGCTTGAGCCCGATGACCTCCGACTGAGTAGAGATCGTGTCGCCGGCGTACACCGGCCGTTGAAAGCGACACTCCGCATAACCAAGATTGGCGACGGCGTTGAGCGAAACATCCGGGACCGTCTTGCCGAAGCCGACATGAAACGCTGCGAGGTCCTCGATCGGACTCTCTTGCAGACCGCACTCACGGGCGAACGCATCCGAAGAATAGAGCGCAAACCGCGTGGGGTAGAGCGCTGTGTAGAGGGCGCGGTCCCCTTCCGTGATCGTTCGAGGCGCCGGATGGCGCAGGATCTGACCGATCTGGAAGTCCTCAAAGAAGTTGCCGGTGTTTGTTTTCGTCATCGAAACTACGCTCCCGACGGCGCGTTGTCCGCCATATCGGCGATCAGGTCGGCCATGGCCAGCACCTTCTTGGCGGCTTCGACATGGAGCTTTTCAACGATCTTTCCGTCGACGACGGCGACCGCTTCGCCCTTTGAAATCGCTTCCTCGTAGGCGTGCAGTTGTCGCCGGGCCAAGGCGATCGCGTCATGGTCGGGCGCGAAGACCTCGTTGCATGGATCAATCTGCGCCGGATGGATCAGCGTGCGCCCATCGAAGCCCATTTCCTTCGACTGGACGCATGCGCCGCGGAAAGCGTCGATGTTCTTGAACTCGTTGAAGACGCCGTCGATGCAAGCGACGCCGTAAGCCCGCGCGGCGAGCATACACAGCCCAAGAGCCGTGATCACCGGCAGCCGCATTTCAGTATGCGCGGCGCCCAACTCGGCGACAAGGTCGTTCGTGCCCATTACGAAGACGTTCAGCCGGGGCGTGCTGGCGGCGATCGACTCGGCGTGGAGCATGCCGCGCGGCGTCTCCATCATCGCCCAGATCGATGTTGTCTCGGGGGCGCCATGGCGGGTCATCAGCGCTTCGACCTCGTCGATCTGCGCTGCTGAGTTCACCTTTGGGATCAGGATCGCGTCCGGGCCTGCTTCGCTGGCGGCTTTGAGGTCTTCCTCGCCCCAGGGCGTGTCGAGCCCGTTCACCCGGATGATGAGTTCGCGCTGGCCATATCCGCCCTCTTGAACGGCGGCCTTTACTTGGGTGCGCGCCGCGTCCTTCTCGGCTGGGGCCACGGCGTCCTCGAGATCCAGGATCAACCCATCCGCTGGCAGCGTCTTGGCCTTTTCGAGCGCCCGCTCCTTCGAGCCGGGCATATAAAGGACGGATCGACGGGGGCGGTGGGCGTCGGACATCTCAGGGCTCCTCGCACGCTTTCTCGCGCAACATTCTTTCGTTGTTTGCGCTGCACAATAGCCAGAGAAACGCGTTACGCAAGCGGGTGCTTAGCGTTCGGCCGAAAGGCGCAGTGCGGCGAGCCAACTGAGAAAGGCCATTAATCCAGCGGTCGCCAGGCATCCGGCGAGGCCGAGGAACTGATAGCTGAGCCCCGACAGAAGCGTGCCGAGAAGACGTCCGGCGGCGTTTGACATGTAGTAGAACCCGACATCCAACGTCACTCGTTCGCCCCGGCTAAAGGCGAGGATCAGAAAGGAGTGAACCGAAGAGTTCACCGCGAAGACGCCGCCGAAGACGAGCAAGCCGATGACGACTGTGACGGTCAGCCACTCCTCGGGGCCGCCTGCCACATGAGCGGCGATCGCGAGAGCGAAGGGGATCAGCGTCAGCAGGCCGACCCAGATCTGCGCCAGACGCACAGAGCCGTCCAGTGTCGCGGCGCTTTGGCGAACGAGCTTTGGCGCCGCCGCTTGAACTGCGCCATAGCCGATGATCCAGACGGCCATGAAGGTTCCGATCAGGAAAAACGCGGCGCGGTTGCTTTCGGCGCCGCCGTCCGAAAGCACTGTATAGAAATAGACGGGAACCCCGACCACGAACCAAACGTCTCGCGCGGCGAACAGGAACACTCGCGCCAGAGACAGCGCGTTCACGCGCGGGTCGCTGGAGAACACGTCGCGAAACGGCACCTTGGCTTTGCCGCGTGGGAGGCCCGCGGGCATCAGCATCGCCGCGAGCATCAAGATAATGATGAGGACCGCCGCCATCGCGAGGACCGCCGTTTCGAAACCGGCCGTCGCTAGGAGGGCCGCGCCAAGCAGAAAGCCAAAGCCTTTCACGGCGTTTTTCGAGCCGGTGAGAACAGCCACCCATTTGAAGAGCTGACCGTGCGCATTTTCCGGGACGAGCACTCTCACGGCGCTCTTCGCGCTCATTTTCGTGAGGTCCTTGGCGACGCCTGCCGCGCCTTGCACCAGCATCACGAAGATCACCGAGGTGACGATCGCCCAACCAGGATCGAGCACCGATAGAGCGATCAGCGCGGCGATCTGGATCGCGAGCCCCGCATAAAGAGTGCTGGTCAGGCCGAACCGGGCGGCGATCCACCCGGCGCCAAGATTGGTGACGACGCCCATGAACTCATAGAGCAAAAACAGATAGGCGAGTTGCAGGGTCGAAAACCCGAGCGTGTGGAAATGTAAAAGCACAAGCATGCGCAAAGCGCCGTCGCTGAGCATGAAGGCCCAATAGGCGGCCGTGACGACCAGATAGGCGCCGACCGGGTTCGCCGGACGGGCGCTATGCGCGCTGTCGCTCATGCCTAGACGCCCGTCTCGACGATCATCTGCGCCAGATCGACCATGCGGTGGGCGTAGCCCCACTCATTATCGTACCAGGCGAACACCTTGAGCTGGGTGCCGTTGACGACCATCGTGCTTGGGCCGTCGATGATCGACGAGCGCGGATCGTTCACGAAGTCGGCTGAAACCAACGGGCGGTCCTCGTAGCCGAGAATGCCCGCCAGCTCGCCATCGGCCGCGTCCTTGAAAAGCGCGTTGACCTCTTCGACGGTGACCGGGCGCTCCATCTCGAACACACAGTCCGTCAGGCTCGCGTTCAGCAGCGGCGCGCGAACGGCGTGGCCGTTCAGACGCCCTTTGAGCTCTGGATAAATGACGGTGATCGCCGTCGCCGAGCCTGTGGTGGTCGGGATCAACGAGGTCAGCGCCGACCGCGCCCGGCGCAGATCCTTCGCAGGTCGGTCGACGATCGTCTGCGTATTGGTGACGTCGTGGATCGTCGTGATCACGCCGTGGCGGAGTCCGATCTTTTCGTGAACGACCTTCACCACCGGCGCAAGGCAGTTCGTTGTACAGCTCGCAGCGGTGACGATCTTATGCTTGGCGGGATCGTAGAGATGGTGGTTCACCCCGTAGACGAGATCCAGCGCCGGCGCGGTTTTCACTGGCGCCGAGATCAAGGTCCGCTTCACGCCCATGTCGAAATAGGGCTCGATCTTTTCGATCTTCTTGAAGACCCCCGTGCAGTCGACGACGAGATCAACGCCGAGTTCGCGCAGCGGCACGTCCTCGATCCGCGCTGCGGTCGACAACCGCATGCTGCGCCCGTCGACCGTGACGCTGTCGGCGTCATGGCCGAACTCGGCCCGCCACCGGCCATGCACCGAGTCAAACTCGAGCAAATGCGCGTGCATCGCCGGGTCGCCTGTCAGATCGTTGAGCAATACGATCTCGAAGCCGGCCTGCCGATCGACGTTTCGTTCGATCATCGCACGCAGTACGAGCTTGCCGATACGGCCCAGGCCGTTGATCGCCACCCTGGTCATTCAAGTCGCCTTTATGCGAATGGTTGCGCGGGCTTGGTCTGCCCGATGTCATCCAGACGTTTCTGAAGGGTGAGGTCGTCTAACGCGCCCATGGGCAGGCTTGCGAAAGCGCTGACGCGGCGGTGGATCATTCCGAACGTCTGGTTGAACGCGACCTGCCGTTCGGTGTCGGTTCCTGTGGCCGTCACGGGGTCGGGAATGCCCCAATGCGCGGACATCGGCCCGCCAGGCCAAGCCGGACAGGGTTCGTTCGCTGCGTCGTCGCAAACCGTAAACACAAAGTCGAGCACCGGGGCCCCCTCGCCGCGAAACTCGTCCCAGCTTTTCGGGGTCAGGTCGTCCACCGGATAGTCGCGTTGCTCCAGCACCTCCTTCGCGGACGGGTGCATTCCTCCGCCGGGATGACTTCCGGCGGAATAGGCTTTGAACCGCCTAGCGCCAACCTTGTTCAGGATGGCCTCCGCCAACAATGACCTGGCGGAGTTGCGGGTGCATAGAAACAGCACGTTCATCACACGCTCATGAGACATCTCAGCCTCCCGTCTGGCGTCGTAACGGCCTGCCGTCAGGTTGTTGATTGGCGCGCAGGCCTCGGGTTTTCCGCCGCAACACTCCGCGGCCAGAAAAGTCAGGAGCGCGCCCAGATCGTCGATGCGCGCGCGGTAGAGCACCGAGCGTCCTTCGCGGCGCGCCGCGACAAGTCCAGCGGCTTCGAGTTGGGTCAGCTGATTCGAGAGAGTTGTGGCCCGCACGCCGAGCGCGGCTGCAATGTCTCCGGCTGCGACCGGCAGCGGAGATCGGCGCACGAGCAGCCGGAAAATCTCCAGTCGCCCGTCATGGGCGAGCGCACTCAATTTCTCGATCGCAAGCTCTGATTCCATAATTCATGAATGCATGAAGTGATGAAGCATTGCAATGGCGCGATGACTCTGTGAAAGCCTCGCGCGTCGCGGCGAGAGGGAACGCAATGACCTATTCAACAGCGCAACGGCTGACGGCGGAGTTTCTGGGAACGGCTCTGCTTCTGGCGATCGTCGTCGGCTCCGGGGCGATGGGTTTCCGGATGGCCGGCGGCATCGAAGGCATGGCGCTCATGGCCAACGCCGCGGCTGTCGGGGCAGGGCTGTTCGTGCTGATCTCTATGTTCGGCCCGATCTCAGGCGGGCATTTCAACCCGGCTGTCACCATGGCCTTCTTGCTGCGTCGAGAGATCGAGCCGATCATGGCGGCCGCTTACGTCGCGGCCCAGGCGCTTGGGGCGATCGCGGGAGCAATCGCCGCCAATCTGATGTTCGAGTTTCCCTGGCTCGCGCTCTCGCTCAATCCGCGCGTCGGCGAGCATCTGCTGCTGGCCGAGGTCATCGCCACCTTTGGTCTTGTGGCGGTGATCTTGTGCCTGTTGGACGTTGGAAAGGACCGGATCCCAGCCGGCGTCGGTCTCTATGTGTTCGCCGGCTTGTGGTTCACCAGCTCGACCTGCTTCGCGAATCCGGCTGTGACCTTGGGTCGAATGCTGACGATATCCTGGACTGGCATCCGACCAGAGGACGCGCCTGGTTTCGTCGGCGCTCAACTGCTCGGGGCGGCGATGGCGGTGGTGTCGTTCACCTGGTTGGCCAAGCCGGCTCAAAGGTCTGAGTAAGGATTGTGTCAGTGGCGCTTTTTCGATTGCCGCTGTGTGATCGGGGCGCCAGCATCGGCTCATGGCGAAGCTTCCTCAAAAAGGCGTGGGGCGCCCGAGCGGCGCAGACTACGGGCGCGGTTTGCGCACCGGCTTGGGGGTGAATGTCCTGACGCGAGACGTGCCGGCTCAGGCGGCGTTCCTGGCCGACGTTTTCGAGATCGAGTTTCTCTACTTCGATGATGATTTCGCTCTGGCGCGCACGCCGGACGGCGCCGAGTTCATGCTTCACCATGACCGCACATATCGCGGCAACGCGCTTCTGGGCGTCGTCCTGGGATCCGACGAGGTCGGCGGCGTGCGCGGCGCCGGCGTCGAACTGCGTCTTTACGGTGTTGACCCCGACGCCTCCGTCTCGCGGGCCGAGGCGATCGACGCCGTTGTCCTGGCCACGCCGGAAGACAAGCCGCACGGGCTGCGGGAAGCGGTGATCGTCGACCCGGAAGGCTACGTCTGGATCCCGAGCCGGCCGCTTCCCGATTAAGCGGCCTGTCTGGCTTTTCGTCTGCTGAAGAACCGCCACTTCCGGCGCGCCCAGCGCATTGCGCGATCCCACGCCCAATGGAGGACGCCAACCTCCTCCTCGGCTGTTTCCAGCAACAAGGAGAAGACGCTGCGCGCGTCCTGATGCAACACGCCGTCGGCTTCGGTCGCGTGGATGCGAAACTGCGCGCCGCTCGACACCGCGAGGCGGATCATTGGGATGTTGTCGCGCTCCGTGGCGATGTGCAGCGTCTCGGCGTCGCGGTTCCGGGCATATAACGCAGCGCGATGCATGAGCTCGGCGCCAACGCCGCGGCCACGGTTGCGCGCCTCGACCGCAAATGCGGCTTCAGCTTCCGTTCCGTCGGGACCGTCGAACACAGCCACTTCGACCGCGCCGCGCAAGACCCCGCGATAGAACCAGCCGATGACGTGCAGGTTCTTTGCGAACACGTGCTCGGCGTGCGCGTCCAGACCGTCATCCGATACAGCTCGGTGAAAGCGCAGACGTCGACATGCTGGGCTCAGCCGTTTCAGATGGTCTGCGTAGTCATCTCTCTCAGACGGCCAGAGCGCGCGATACGCTCCTCCGGCCACGATCCAACTGCGCATGCCTCGACTCCTCGAAGTTCCTTCAGCGATGCGCCTTGCCCGGTGTCTCCCTCTGTTAAGATAGCGAATTCTGCCCGGCTCGGTAAGTTGTGCAGCGCACAATAGCCTTGTGTGTGACGCATGACGGCGTCAAATCCTCGCCACAGTTTCGAAACGGGCTCTTGCGCGCAGTCGCCGGCGTTTGTATCGCGGCGGTAAGCACTTCATTCAAAACGCTGGGAGACTCGGGTGATGGCGACGGAACTGACGCACTTTATCGGCGGTCAACATGTGAAAGGGACGTCTGGCCGGTTCGCGGACGTCTTCAACCCCGCCACGGGCGAAGCAGAAAAGAAAGTTCCCCTGGCCAGCGCAGCGGAGCTGCGCGCAGCGGTCGAAAACGCCAAGGCCGCCCAGCCCGGTTGGGCGGCGCAAAACCCGCAAAAGCGCGCGCGGGTGATGATGAAGTTTGTCGAGCTGTTGCATAGAGACATGGACAAGCTCGCCGAAGCCCTGTCGCGTGAGCACGGCAAGACCATCCCTGACGCCAAGGGCGATGTGATCCGCGGCCTCGAGGTCGCTGAGTTCTGCGTCGGCGCGCCACATCTGTTGAAGGGCGAGTTCACCGAGAGCGCTGGGCCAGGCATCGACATGTACTCGATGCGGCAGCCGGTTGGGGTGGCCGCCGGCATCACCCCGTTCAATTTTCCCGCGATGATCCCGATGTGGAAGTTTTGCCCCGCGATTGTGTGCGGCAACGCGTTCATCCTCAAACCATCGGAGCGCGATCCGTCCGTGCCGCTGATGCTGGCGGAGCTGATGATGGAGGCGGGTTTGCCGGCCGGGGTTCTCAACGTCGTCAACGGCGACAAGGAGGCCGTCGACGCGATCCTCGAGGATCCGGATATCGGAGCCGTGGGCTTTGTCGGTTCGACCCCGATCGCCGCTTACATCTATGGCAAGGGCTGTAGCCACGGGAAGCGCGTGCAGTGCTTTGGCGGCGCCAAGAACCACATGCTGATCATGCCCGACGCGGATCTTGATCAGGCGGCCGATGCTTTGATCGGCGCGGGTTATGGCGCGGCGGGCGAACGCTGCATGGCGATCTCGGTCGCGGTGCCTGTGGGCAAGGAGACCGGTGACAAGCTGATCGAGAAACTCGTGCCGCGCGTCGAAGGCCTGAAGATCGGACCCTACACCGACGGAAACGACGTCGATTTTGGACCGCTGGTCACGAAAGAAGCGCAGAGCCGCGTGCTCGGCCTTGTGGATCGCGGTGTTGAGGAGGGCGCAAAGCTCGTCGTCGACGGTCGCGGCTTCAAGATGCAGGGCTACGATGAAGGCTTTTTCGTGGGGGCGTGTCTGTTCGACGACGTCACCACCGACATGGACATCTACAAGACCGAGATCTTCGGCCCGGTTCTATCGGTCGCTCGGGCGGCCGACTACGAAGAGGCGCTCGCGATGCCGATGAACCACGAATACGGCAATGGCGTTTCAATCTTCACCCGCGATGGCGACACGGCGCGCGATTTCCAGAGCCGGATCAATATCGGCATGGTCGGCGTGAATGTGCCGATCCCCGTGCCGCTGGCGTACCACACCTTTGGCGGATGGAAAGCTTCGGGCTTTGGCGATCTGAACCAGCACGGTACGGACGCGTTCAAGTTCTACACACGGACGAAGACCGTCACGTCGCGCTGGCCTTCGGGCGTGAAGGAAGGCGCAGAGTTCGTCATTCCGACGATGAGCTAGGTGGCGCTAGATGGGAGCGCGCCGACAGAGCGCGCCCACCCGCCCTCCCCGCGCTCTGTCGGCGCTATGGCGGCACCTTACGGGCCGTGCTAACGAACTCGTGAGGGGCGCGTGAGCGCGAATTGAGGTTTGATCGGAGCGGGAAAACAGCGACCTTCGGAACCGAGATGAAGCGCCAGAAACGCAAAGCCAAACCCGCCGCGAAGAAGACGGTTCAGCCATCAGCGCCTTCGACGAAAGCCAAGTCGTTCTCGCGTCGAGATTTTCTGCGGTTCGGCCGTAACTGGGGCGTCGCGATCGCCGCGGTGAGCGGCGTCGGCTGGTATACGGTCCGCAGCGTGCAGGCCGCGATTGCAGAGCACGACCTGAGCCGCATCGGCAACGGGCTGCCGACGATCGTCCAGATCCACGACCCCAACTGCATGTCATGCCTCGCCCTTCAGCGAGAGGCTCGCAGCGCCGCATGCGAGGTCGGTGAGGACAAGATCCAGTTTCTGGTGGCCAACTTGCAGACGGGCGAGGGTCGTCGCCTCGCCACTGCGCATGGCGTCGGTCATGTGACGCTGCTCGTGTTCGATGAACGAGGCCGGCGCATCGACACATTGGTCGGACCGAACACGCGGGATGCGCTCGAACAGAGGTTTCTGGGGTATCTCTAAACCCTAGCCGGCCCCAAGGGCGGGGAAGAACTCGGCCAGGCCCTCGAGGATGAACTCCATCCCGAGTGCGCCGACGACCATCCCGAGTAAACGCTTCATCACGCTCTGGGCGGTTGGCCCGATGAAGTGTCCAGCAAAGGCCGCAAGGCCTAAGCCCGCGAAGACAAACACCGCAGCTGTGGCGATCACCGCCAAAACGATGGCGTCATGACCGATCACGCTTTCGCCGGCGTGACTGTCTTCATGCGCATAGACCATCACAGCGACGATTGCGCCGGGACCAGCGGACATCGGCACCGCGATCGGGAAAACGCCGACCGTGATCGGGCTTATGGTCTTGGCGCCGCCTTCCTCCGCCAAGGCGGGGAGTACAGTCAGTCCCAACAGCTCCAGCGCGATCAGCAGGACGACGAGACCGCCCACAATCTTGAACGCGGCTATGGTGATCCCGAACGCGCTGAGCACCTGCTCGCCAAAGAACATGAAGACCGCGAGCACCACGAACGTGGCGATCGCCGCGCTCAACGCGCAGAGAAAGCGGCCGGCGGCGGACATCTTCGCGGTCTGCTGCAGAAAAAGGGGAATGGTCCCAGGAACGTCGATGATTGCGATCAGGGCAACCGTAAGTTTTATGTACTCTTCGTACGCGACCATCTTCGGCGCCCGCCTTTCATGCAAAATACACAGAAAGGATCGGGATTAAACCGGCCGCATAGTCAATAGGAATATGCCGGCGGAGCGGGAGATCTCCCACGCCGCCGGCGCTTGCGCGGCTGCGTTAGCCGAGCTTTGTCACGCGATAGCCGACGCGCGGAAAGTGCACGCAGACGCGCCCGCACGCAGGATCTTCGCGCAGCAGGCCGACCTGATCGCGCGAGACCGTGTGCAGAACGCCCTCAACGGCGCTTTCTCCGCTGTCGGTCAGAGGGGCGACGGCGACTTGCTGACCTGGAGCGAGGCCTTGCGGATCTCGCGGATCCGCGCGCTGCGCCGTCGCCGGGGCCGCGTCCTTGGCGACCGCAAGCGCTTCGGCTGGGGTCATTTCCGTCGCTTGCCCGTGCCCCAACCCGCGCACGCGTTCGGCCCAAGCCACGATACTCGGGAACTCGGCAAAGAACGCGGCTTGTTCGGCATACCGCTCGCTGACGAACCAGTAGAGATGCCAGACGAGGATGTCCGGCATGCCCGGCGCGTCTCCGAGGAGGAACGGGCGGCCGGACGACAGACGCTCCTCGATCCAGCCAAACTGCGCGCGCAGCTGCGCCAGGATGTGCGGCAGATCCGCTTTCTCCTTCGCCATATCGCCGTCGGGTCCGAGGTAGAGGCGCGTGCGGTCCGCGATCAGTTCGGGCGGCAGCTTGTCCATCATCGGGGCGAAGGCCAGCTTCATGGCCGATGTGAAGAATTCGCTGTCCGTCCAACGCGACACCGCGAACGGCATGCCGCCGCCGCCGCCTGGGAACAGCGTCGGTTCGGGCGCATGCGCCTCGATCGCTCTGAAGATCAGTTGCGTGTCGCAGTAGATGTCGGCTCCGATCTGGAGAACCGGAATGCGTCGATAGCCGCCTGTCATCGCGAACAGTTCAGGACGATCGGGAAGTCTGTTCTGGGTTACGGACCTCCAGGCGAGCCCCTTCAATCCCATGACTTTGCGGATCTTTTCCGAGACGGGAGATGGGGGATAGTGGTGCAGTATCAGCTCGCTCATGACGCGATCTCCAATAGGGGTGCCTAACTCTATCGATCGGTCTAGGCGTGGTTTTAGTGGTTTGAAAGCTCAAAGCCGGACACAGATGCGTCAACTGCGGAAGCGCGCCGCCAAGCGACCCCGTCACGCCACCCCGTCACGCCACTTCGCGACAAAGCGCTGCGATACGGCGTTCCGTGGCGCGAGACGCTACCTTAAGCGTCGGTCGAGGCTTTCGTTCAACTCAGTCACTTTGGACCGGAGCGCTCGGATCTCTGACATCATCTGGTCGAAACGGTCCTGCTGCGCCGTTTCTTCCGCTTCGTGGTACTGTTCCATCGCTTCTTCGCGGTCCTCTTGCATGGCGTCGACGATGATACCGATGAAGAGGTTCAGCACCGCGAAAGAGGTGACGAAGATGTAGGGAATGAAAAACAGCAAAGCCCAGGGAAACAGATCGACCGTCGGCTTGACGATCCCATCCGCCCAGTCTTCGAGCGTCATAAGCTGAAACAACGTGAAGAATGAACGGCCGAGCGTGCCGAACATCTCCTGCATGCCGGGGTCGGCGCTGGCGCCGAAGGTGTTCGTCGCGATCACGGCTGATGTGTAGTACACGATGCCCAACACGCCGAGAACTGTGGCCATCCCGGGAATTGCGGCGAAGAACCCTTCCACGACCCGGCGCATTCGCTTGCTGACGGACACCAGTCTCAGCAACCGCAACACGCGAAGAGACCGCAGGACGGACAGGTTGCCGGTCGCCGGCATGATAGAGACGGCGACGACCAGCAAATCGAACCAAGACCATCCCGACTGGAAAAACCGCCCGCGCTTGGCTGCAATTCGCAATGCGATCTCGAGAACGAAGACGATCAGGATCAGATCATCGACGAACGAGAGCAATCCGCCGATCGAGCCGCGAACGGTCTCGGACGTCATCAGGCCGAGGATCGCCGCATTGACGACGATCAGGGCCATGATGACTTGCTGAAAAGGCGCGGAATCGACAAGCGCTTCCAGAGCGTCGCGGTTTTTGATGCGGTCGGTCAAACCGGGAAGGCCGCGTTGGAGATCCAGCATGTCTGTCCCTAAACAGGTCTCTTAAGGACGGTCTAACGCCTTGTCGCCGTGAGGGAAAGACGCAGCTCCGCCGCATTCAGTCGGGCCGATCGGCCACAGGCTCGCCCCATCGGTTTGGTGTGCGATTGTAAACACGCTTGACCTGCTTCGAAAAAATTGAAAAAAAATCGCAAAATTCATTTTTCCGACTCGCCGGCCCTGGTTGCGAGTTAAAAGCCCAAGGAAATCACCGTCGATGTCAGACCCTGACGCCAATCATATCGAGAGCGACTCCGACCTGACGGCGCGTATCGCGGATGCAATACTCCGATTACGTTGGCTGTGGCTCGGCGTGTCGATCGTGCTGTTGGTCGTCTCTTTCATGGGCGCGGGCCGATTGGCCTTTGATCCAAGCGCGCGGATTTTCTTCGATCCGTTGAATCCGGATCGGATCGCCCTTGACCGCTTCGAGACCACGTTCGCCAAAGACGACAACCTCATGGTCGTCCTGGCGCCGGACGCAGGCGACGTCTTCACGCCGAAGATGCTTGCGCTGCAGGGGCGCATTACGGAGTGCATGTGGCGCTTGCCGCTCGTTCGGCGCGTCAACTCGGTGACTAACTTTCAGAACACCACGGCCGACGCCGAAGGACTGCTCGTTCAGGATCTTGTGCCGGATCTGCCGTTTGGAGAAGCGCGCGCGGACAACACATGTGACTTAAACGTCGACCCGGCGTCGGTGTCGGCCGAGACGGCGGCTTTCGCCCGCGAAACTGCGACGACCCGCGTCGAGCTGGTGAATTCGTTTGTGAACACCGAGGGGTCGGTCGCGCAGGTTCAGGCGCTATTCAAGCTGCCGGCGCTTGATCCAGCCAACGAAGTTCCCATGATCGCCGCCGAGGCCGTCGCCCTGGCCGATCAAATCGAAACCGCGCATCCCGACGTCTCGGTGAAGCTCTCAGGCGGCATCATGATCAACAACCAGTTCGCGGTGTCTGGTCAGGAGGATTCGTCAACTCTGACGCCTGCTATGTTCCTCGTGATCCTGGCCGTGGTCGGCCTGGCGTTGCGTAGTGTCTTTGGCGTGGTCATCACCCTCACGATCATCATCATCTCTGCTATGGCGGGCCTGGGCGGATTGGGATGGTCGGGGGTTCCAATGAACTCCGTGACGGTTTTGGCGCCCCTCTACATCATGACCCTTGCCGTCGCATCCGCAGTGCACATGCTGTCAAGCGTCCGTCAGACGATGGTCGAGACGCCGGACCGGCATGAATGGGCGCGGCGCGCGCTCCGCGATCACATGACCGCCATTACGGTCGCGTGCGTAACCACCGCGATCGGCTTTCTGTCGCTCAACTTTTCCATTTCTCCACCGTTTCGTCAGCTCGGCAACATCGTCGCCGGGGGCGTTCTGGTGTCCCTGTTTCTGACCCTGACGCTTGCGCCGGCGATGGTGACGATGCTGCCGATCAAGCGCCGAACGGCGCGCGCTTCGACAAATCTCTTGATGGAGCGTTTGGGCGAGTTCGTCGTCACCAATCGGCGGTTGTTGTTGCCGACCTCTCTTGTCTTTGTCGTGATCATGGCGGCCGGCGTTCCTCGTTTGGCGCTGGAAGACGACTTCGTCCGTTATTTCGATGAACGGTACGAGTTCCGGCAGGACACCGACTTCATCGAGGCGAACCTGACCGGGGTGAACCTGCTCGAATGGCCGCTGGACAGCGGTGAAAGCCAGGGGATCAACGACCCCGAGTATCTGGCCAAGGTCGATGCGTTCGTGGAGTGGATGCGGGCGCAGCCCGAAGTCACCAACGTGCGGTCCGTCACCGACACGGTGCAGCGCCTGAACATGAACATGAATGAGGACAATCCCGACTTTTTCCGGTTGCCGGAGAACCGCGAAGAAGCCTCGCAATACCTGTTTCTCTACGAGCTCTCCATGAACTACGGCATGGACCTCACCGATCAGATCGATATCGACCGGCAGATCATCCGCGTCTCGAACAGCATGGCGGAGGTGACGACGGCCGACATGCGCGATTTCACCGAGCGGGCGCGGACCTGGCTGCGTGAAAACGCGCCGGAGTTAGACACGGCGCCGACGGGCATCGTCCATGTCTTCAACCTGATTTCGTATCGTGATGTGCGCGCGATGTTGTCAGGCACGGTTCTGGCCCTGGTTCTGATCTCGGGCGTGCTGTTGCTGGTGCTCCGGGACGTGAAGATCGGGCTCATCTCGTTGATCCCAAACCTGGTTCCTGCGCTGCTCGCCTTTGGGATCTGGGGCTATTCCGTCGGCGCTGTCACCTTGGCGATCGCCGTTGTGATCGCGGCGACGCTGGGGATCGTCGTCGACGACACGGTCCATTTCCTGTCGAAATACGTGAAAGCTCGGCGGGCCGGCCGGTCGCCTGAGGATTCGGTGCGTTATGTGTTCCGGAAAGTGGGCTCTGCGCTGATGATCACGACTGTCGCTCTCGTCGCTGGCTTTGCGGTGCTGGCGCAGTCTGGCTTCGCCGTAAACGGCGATCTTGCGAAACTCACCACGATCACGATCGCAGTGGCCTTGGCCGCCGACTTCTTCCTTCTGCCTTCACTGCTGATCTGGCTCGACAATCTGTTGGAGAAACGAAAAGGACCCGCTCCGATGCAGACTGTGACTCATTCGACCGCCGCCATTATCGTGCTCGCCCTGGGCGCCGGCGCCGCCGCTCTCGCTTGGCCGACGGCTTCGAAAGCGGAAACGCCAGAAGAAAAAGGGCTTGCGATCGCGATCGAGGCCGACAAGCGCGATCTCGGCTGGAACGACCAAACCGCCGACGGCGTGATGATTCTGCGCGATGCTTCAGGCAAAGAGAGCAGCCGCGAATTCGACAGTCTGACGCTTGAGGACAATGCGGCCGGACTGGGTGATCAGAGCATTATCATCTTCACGAACCCGCGCGACATTCGCGGAACGGGTCTGCTGACCCACGCCAAGGAGGAGCCGAACGACGACGACCAATGGCTCTATCTTCCGGCGATCAAACGCGTGAAGCGGATCTCCTCGTCCAACCGCACGGGAAAGTTCGTGAGTTCGGAGTTTTCCTACGAGGATCTCGCAGCACAGGAGGTCGAGGACTACACCTACAAATGGTTGCGCGACGAGCCGTGCCCGAACGATGCGGCTCTGACATGCTACGTGTCCGAGAGCTATCCAAAGAACCAGCGCTCGGGCTACTCGAAGCGCACGTCCTGGATCGATCAGCAAGAATACCGCCTGATGCAGGTCGAGTTCTACAATCGTCGCGGCGATCTTGAGAAAGTGCTCACTTTCGACGGGTATCAAGAATACCTCGGCGCGTATTGGCGCGCCGACAAGCTCACGATGCTCAACAAGCAGACTGGTAAGGAAACCGACCTGCTCTGGTCGAACTACAGCTTCAAGACCGGTCTTGGCCAAGGGGATTTCGATGCTCAAGTGCTGCCGCGCATGGCTCGCTAGCTCCGTCGTCGGGTGTGTCGCCGCTTCCTTGGCCTCGGCGCCGGCTGGGGCTGAGGAGGCTGGCTTCAGCCTCGCGCCCGAAGCGGTCGAGTTCTACGGAGAGGCCTCGCTTGAAGGCACGCTCTTCGCTGAAGAGCCCGCTTTTCCAGGTCAGAAGCGGAACAGTGGATCATTCGCGATCGAGCCGACCTTTCTGGCGGAATGGGCCGGTGGCGATCTGGCGTTCACACTGACCCCGTTCTATCGGGTCGACAGCGCAGATGATCGACGCACCCATTTCGACTTGCGCGAAGCCAAGCTGGACTGGCGACGCGGCGATTGGGAAGGAACCGTCGGCGTCGACTTTGTGTTCTGGGGGAAGACCGAAGCTCTGCACCTCGTGGACATAATCAATACCGATGACGCGGTGGAGAACATCGACGGCGAGGACAAGCTGGGTCAGCCCATGATTCGCGTGACGCGTTTGACCGATGTCGGGGCCTTCTCGGTGTTCTACCTTCCATTCTTCCGGGAGCAGACATTCGCCGGCGACGGTGGGCGTCTTCGGGCGCCTTTGCCGGTCATCAAGAACGCCCGCTATCAGGTCGACGGAGAAGAAACGGCGCCCTCGTTCGCCGTGCGGTGGGCAGACGCGATTGGTGATTTCGACTTGGGCCTGTCGGCGTTTCACGGCGTGAGCCGCGATCCAGCGCTGGAGCCGATAGATTTCGGCGCCCGTCTGCGGCCGGTCTACGACGACATCACGCAAGTCGGGTTCGACGGTCAGTACACAAGCGGCGATACGCTCTGGAAGCTGGAGACGCTCGGGCGGTTCAATCAGCTCGACCGAGACCTTGAGAATAGGGATTACTTCGCCGTCACGGGCGGACTGGAGCATACGCTTTATGGCGTCAGCGAAACCGCGATGGATCTCGGTCTGATCGTGGAAGGCGCCTATGACAGCCGTGGCCAGGACGCGCTGACGACGTTCAACCGCGACGTGGTCGCGGGCGCGCGTCTGACGTTCAACGACGTCGAGGACACGGCGATCCTGCTGCTCGGGTCGACAGATGTTGCGACAGGGTCGTCTGCGTTGCGGCTGGAAGCGGAGCGCCGCATCGCCGATGGGTGGAAAGCCGAGATCGAAGGCAATGCGTTCCTGAACACCGATGACGACGATCTCGAAGCCAGCGTCCAGGACGACAGCTATCTGCGTTTGACGCTTTCCTACTTTTGGTGAGCGCCGCGAAAGACGACGCTGTTCGGTTGTCGCTCAGACCTGAACACGATTAGACTGAACTCGATTAGACTGAACACCTGGAACCGCCAATGGAGATGATGACCATCCCGCTAAGTCCAGATATCGCCGAACCGACTTCTCGCGAAGATCCGCACGCCGCGATCGTCTTGAAGTCGCGCGAACTTTTCACGCATTACGGGTACTCGAAAACGAATATTGGCGACATCGCTCAGGAATGCGCCATGTCGCCCGGCAATCTTTATCGGTATTTCAAGAACAAACAGGCGATCGGCGTCGCGGTCGTCGACAACTTTATGCGCGAAGAGGAGATGAGAACCTCGGCGGCGCTTGTGGAAGCCTCGAAGGAGGCCGAAGCGCGCTTGCGAGCCGTCATTACCGAAGGCGTGATGCACACCGTCGAGCACTTGCGACAGTCGCCCAAGATCGTCGAGCTGGCAGAGATGATCTGCGACTGCGACGAGGGCGTCGAGATGATCCAGACCCATGTGATGAAGCGGCTGTCGGCGCTCCAGATGATCATCGCTGACGGCGTGGCGGCCGGCGAGTTTCATGTCGTCGACACCGAGGCGGCGGCACGGGCGGTCCAGATGGGCACGAAGTTTTTCCACGTGCCTTTCGCAATTGCGCGTCATGGTCTCGATCGCGTTGAGGAAGATCTAGCGGTGACCCTCGATTTGCTGTGCGCGGGTCTTCGGAGTCGCGACTGACGCGCTCGATCAGACTTGCGTGACGTTGCGTCCGTTCACGCGCTACGCGGTTGCCGCCTCCCCTGTTCTCTCGCTACTTTGATAGTTAGAAGGAAACGAAAGATGCGCGCATGCGCACGGGCTGGGAGGCCGGGAGATGTACGTAGCACCGCTAAAGGACATCCGTTTCACCCTCGACCATATGGTCGATTCCGGAAAACTCGTTCAGACGCAGAAATTCGCAGAGGCCAGCGCCGAAACGCGCGATGCGGTCATCACTGAAGCGGGCAAACTCTGCGAAGGCGTATTGGCGCCGTTGAACCATCCTGGCGACATCCAGGGCGCGCGCCTCGAAAACGGCGTCGTGCGAACGCCCGATGGGTTTCCCGAGGCCTACGAAGAGATTGCGCAGGGCGGTTGGATCGCGATGGCCGCGAGCGAAGAGCACGGGGGCATGGGCCTGCCGCTCACATATCAGTCGGCCGTCAACGAAATGATGGCGTCTTCCTGCCTGTCGATCAGCCTCAACCCGCTGATGACGCAAGGACAGATCGAGGCGCTGGAGGCGCACGCCTCACCGGAGCTGCAGGCGATCTATCTGCCCAAGCTGCTGTCGGGCGAATGGACGGGCACGATGAACCTCACCGAGCCGCAAGCCGGTTCGGACGTCGGCGCGCTGAACACGAAGGCCGTTCCCAATGGCGACGGCACCTACGCGATCACCGGCGGCAAGATCTGGATCTCCTGGGGCGATCATGACGTCGCGGCGAATGTTTCGCATCTGGTGCTGGCGCGTCTTGCCGGCGCGCCGCCGGGCGTGCGGGGCATTTCACTGTTTTTGGTGCCGAAGTTCATTCCGGACGCGAACGGCGAACCGGGCGTGCGCAATGGGCTGCAGGTCGTGTCTCTCGATCACAAACTTGGCCTTCACGGATCTCCGACATGCGTCATGGCGTATGAGGGCGCGACCGGGTGGCTGGTGGGCGAGGAAAACCACGGCCTCGCCTGCATGTTCACGATGATGAACAACGCGCGGCTGGGCGTCGGCCTGCAGGGCATCGGGGTTGCGGAGGCCGCATATCAGAAGGCGCTTGCGTTCGCGACGGACCGCAAGCAAGGCAAAACGCCGCCGTTTGAGGGCGGCTCCGGCGCGATTGTGGATCATGCGGACGTGCGGCGGATGCTGATCCTGATGAAGGCGCAGACCCAGGCTGCGCGCGCCATCGCCTATGATTGCGCGCTGCATCTCGACCTCGCGCATGCGGCGGAAACGGAGGAAGAGCGTCGTTCGGCCGAGGCGATGAGCGCCTTCCTGACGCCGATCGCCAAAGCCTTCGGCACGGACACCGGCAATGAGGTCGCGCATCTGGGCGTGCAGGTGCACGGCGGGATGGGCTTTATCGAGGAAACCGGGGCGGCGCAGTATTCACGCGACGTGCGCGTCACGGCGATCTACGAAGGCACCAATGGGATCCAGGCGATGGATCTGGTCGGCCGGAAACTGTCGATGGACGCAGGTCAGACGGCGTTCGCCTATGTCGCGAGCCGGGCCGAGATCGCCGAGGCGCTGAGCGGGTCAGAGAACCCGGCGCTGCAAGCAGTCGGCAAGGCGATCGCCTCGGCGGCGTCCAAGGCGAAAGGCGTTACGCAGTGGATGCTTGACGCCGATCAGAACGATCGCAACGCGGGCGCTGTCGCCTATCTCCGACTGCTGGCGCTGCTGGGCGGCGCGTCCTATCTGGGCCGCGGCGCAATGGCGACCGGCGATCCCGTGCGGATCGAGCTCGCGCGGTTCTTCGCGGACGTGTTGTTGCCCCAGGCTCACGCGATGGGGCAAGCGGCCGTACAAGGCGCGAGCGGTCTTTACGCGTTGTCTCCCGACGATCTGGCGGCCTGAGATGAAGGATGCGGTCGGCTCGAGCGAACTCGACTATCCGTTTGGAGCCTTGGAGACGTCTGAACCTCGAGAGATCGCCCCGGGTCTGTTTGTCGTGCCGCTCCCTGTGCCGTTTCCGCCTGGCGCGGTTTGTTCTGTCGTGCTCGACGACGGCGATGGTTGGACGATTGTCGACACCGGGCTCCGGCTCGATCAGACGAAAGCGCTTTGGCGCCGACTGCTGGAGACCAATTTCGCAGCAAAGCCGGTGCGCCGCGTCATCGGCACGCACCACCACCCTGACCACATCGGCCTCGCTGGCTGGTTCCAATCAGAGTTCGGCGCCGAGCTCTGGATGCCGCGCACCTCGTGGCTCTTTGCGCGGATGCTGCAGCTCGACGCTTGGACAGAGCCGCCGGCGGAGGCGGCTGCGTTTCATCATCGCGCCGGGTACGACCCAGAAATGATGGCGCGCTGGCGAGAGCGTGCGAAGCAGAACTTCTCGGTGACCGTTGAGCCGATCCCGCTCGGGTTTCGGGCGATCGAGGAAGGCTCGGAGATCGAGTTCGGCGGCCGCCGATGGCGGGTTCTGTTCGGTCACGGGCACGCGCCGGATCACGCCGTCTTCGTGTGCGACGCCGAGCAGATCGTGATCGCCGGCGATCAGGTGCTGCCTCGAATCACCCCCAACATCGGCGTCTACGCGACAGAACCTGATGCGGATCCTCTCGGCGACTGGATGGCGAGCTGCGCGCGGCTGGCTGAGCGCCTGGACGATCGCTTGTTGATCGTTCCGGGGCACGGCGACCCGTTTCGCGGCGCCGGCCGCCGTCTGCGCACGGTGCTCGACAAGCACGTGCGATCGCTCGACCGGCTTGTGGATCACATCGCGCAGCCGCGGAGTGTGGTGGAGTGTTTTCCGGCATTGTTTCGGCGGGAGATCACACCGGCGCTCGAGGGCCTTGCGACAGTCGAAACCCTTGCGCATCTCAACCATCTTTGGCGTCAGGGGCGTGTCGTTCGGCGCGAAAGAGCGGATGGGGTGTATCAGTGGTCACGTGCACATGAGTGAGGTTGCCGATGTTTGAAGTCCCGATGTGGCGCCCGACCGAGGTGACGGGGAAAGTCCAAGGTCCGTTGAAAGGCTGCGTTGATTGCACGCCCGGACCGAGCAGCACGGCCGAGTCGCAGCCGCTTCCCGACGTCATCGCCAACAGTTCGCCTGAGCAAAAAACGCCGGCTCAATGGGCCTATGAGAGGCTGATCCTCTACATTCAGAACTTCGAGAAGCACCTTGATGACCATCATGAGGTCGGGATCGGGCTCGTCTCTGGCGGCGCCGGCGTCATGCGGGTGACCGGCATGGGCTATTTCGCGCCCGACCTGGTCACGTTCTATGGGCTCGACGAGCAGGGGATGAAAACCCAACTGGTCCAGCATGTGACGCAACTCAACGTCACCCTCAAAGCCGCCCCAAAACAGCAAGAGGAGGTGCGTCGCATCGGGTTCGACCTGTCCCGGGCGCTCGAAAGCGACGAACCGCACGTTCACGCAGAGGCGAAGTCGGAATGACGTAGCGTTCGCGAGCCGCCGCCTGACGCGACGTCGCGCTTGCCTCAGGTTTACGTGCACGTCACTCTGGGATGGTCAAAGCAACAAACAACGTCATGGGAGGCGCGTATGGGGCGACTGAAGGGACGCACGGTCTTTATGTCCGGGGGAAGCCGCGGGATCGGTCTGGCGATCGCGCAAGCTTGTGCGGCGGAAGGGGCCAATGTCGCGATCGGCGCCAAGACGGCCGAGCCGCATCCGAAACTGCCAGGCACGGTTTTCACCGCCGCTGAAGAGATCGAGGCCGCCGGATCGGCGCACGGCGCCAAGGCGTTGCCGCTTGTGCTCGACATTCGGGATGGGGACGCTGTGAAAGCCGCTGCGGAAAAAACGGCGGAGACCTTTGGTGGGATCGACATCGTCGTGAACAACGCCTCGGCGATCCAGCTGACGAACACGCCGGCGACCGAGTTGAAGCGTTTCGATCTGATGATGTCGATCAACGCGCGCGGCGCCTTCACCGTGACCCAGGCCTGCCTGCCTTGGTTGCTTAAGTCGGATCATGCGCGCGTACTGACGCTTTCGCCGCCGCTCGATTTTGCGCCGCAATGGTTCCAGAACCACGCGGCCTACAGTTTGGCCAAGTACGGCATGAGCGTCTTGTCGCTCGGATGGTCGGCCGAGTTCGCGGGCAAGATCGGGGTGAACTGCCTCTGGCCGCGCACCACCATCGACACCGCCGCGGTTCGGAATCTTTTGGGCGGAGAAGCCATGGCCAGCGTCTCGCGCACGCCCGAGATCATGGGCGACGCCGCCGTCGAGATCCTGACGCGGACCGTCGAGTTCTCGGGCTGGTTCTGCCTCGACGATCTTGTCCTCGCTGACGCTGGCGTCACGAGTTTCGAGAAGTACTCGGTGACGCCGGGCGCGAAGCTACAGTTGGACTTCTTCGTTCCGAACTCCGCCCCGGCGGTTGAGGCGGCGAACGGCATGGTTGGTTGGCGCGCGCCGGTGCTCTAAAGCCCTCCGCGACGTAGGAGCCCATTGAGCGTTCGTCACGTTCGCGTATAAACGCCAAAAACCAATGCGGAGGGTATGGCATGGCTGACTACAAGCCGGGTGACATGGACATCGCCGAGCAAGAGGCGACCTATGACGGTTTCTGGAAATGGATCATTCGGACGCTCGTTATCGTCGGTATCGTTCTTCTGATCCTTGCGGTGGTCGGAACCTAAAACTCGCCTGATTTCGTTAACCTTCCATCAACCTTAACCCGCCATTGATGGGGTCAACGACGGGCGCACAAGGGCCGCCAGAGATCAAGGTGATCCGGGCCGACGCTAGCGGAGCGAAACACCGCACGACCCGTTCTCAGCGCTTAGAGCGCTGGCGCAATTCAATGGGAGGCTGCTGAGAAAGCGCCTCCCTAAGCGCATTTGCGAAACAGGCGGCACAGCCACTTTTTTGGTATACCAGACATAAGTTCCGGTATTCATTCATTGTTCGAATCGACGCACAAGAATTTGCGCTATAACTCAAAGGGGACCGCTGGCCGCCGTACTGGCCGCCGGCGCTAAAAGAATTGCACGAGGGAGCTCGGTCGATGGGTCAGATAGTCGGCGTACCTAAGGAGGTGCGCGAGGGCGAGGCGCGCGTCGCGTTAACGCCCGAAACCGCAACACGCATTCAGAAGCTGGGTTATTCGCTGAGGGTCGAGGCCGGCGCTGGCGCAGCAGCGAATTTCTCGGATGAAGACTATCGCGCGGCCGGCGTCGAAGTCGTCGACGGCGCACGGGCGCTCTGGGAGGGCTCTGACATCGTCATGAAGGTGCGCGAGCCGGAGATGCATCCGAGCGAGGGCGTGCACGAGACAGAGCTGCTCAAGGAGGGCGGCAAACTCATCAGTTTCATCTGGCCTGCCCAAAACGAAGAGCTGATGTCGCAGTTGGCGGCGCGGAAACCCTCAGCCGTTCTGGCGATGGACATGGTGCCGCGGATCTCGCGCGCGCAGAAGCTCGATGCGCTGAGTTCCATGGCCAACATCGCCGGGTATCGCGCTGTGATCGAGGCGTCGAACAACTTCGGCCGGTTTTTCACCGGTCAGGTGACTGCGGCGGGCAAGGTGCCTCCAGCCAAGGTGCTGGTCATCGGCGCTGGCGTGGCCGGCCTCGCCGCCATTGGCGCCGCACGCGGTCTGGGCGCCATCGTTCGATCTTTTGACGTCCGCCCTGAGGTGGCCGAGCAGATCGAATCCATGGGCGCGGAATTCCTGATGCTCGATTTCGAGGAAGCGGCGGGGACCGAAGGCGGGTACGCCAAGCCCTCCTCGCCGGAGTTCCGCGAGAAGCAGCTGGAACTCTTCCGCGAGCAGGCTCCCGACGTCGATATCGTGATCACCACGGCGCTCATCCCAGGCCGTCCTGCGCCGAAACTGTGGCTCGAGGACATGGTCAAGGCGATGAAGCCAGGCTCGGTGATCGTCGATCTCGCCGCCGAGCGGGGCGGCAACTGCGATCTGACCGTCCCGGATCAGAAGATCGTCACCGACAACGGCGTGACGGTCGTCGGCTACACAGACTTTCCGAGCCGTATGGCGACGCAGTCGAGCCAGCTCTACGGCACCAATTTGCGGCACATGCTCGACGATCTGACGCCGGAGAAAGACGGCCAGCCGAACGTGAACATGGAGGACGTGGTCATCCGCGGCTCGACCGTGATCGAGCATGGCGAGATCACCTTCCCGCCGCCGCCGGTGTCGGTGTCCGCTCCGGCGAAGCCGGCGGCGAAGAAGCCGGAAATCTCCCCCGAAGAACGGGCGCGCCTCGACGAGGAGGCCGCCCGCAAGTCGGGCGTGTTCCAGATGCAGATGCTGGGCGTGGGCGCGGTGCTGATGCTGCTGGTCGGGTCCGTGGCCCCAGCGAGCTTCATGCAGCACTTCATCGTGTTCGTGCTGGCCGTGTTCGTCGGCTTCCAGGTGATCTGGAACGTCTCGCATGCGTTGCACACGCCGCTGATGGCGGTCACCAACGCGATCTCTTCAATCATTATCCTCGGCGCGCTTTTGCAGATTGGCGGTTCGACCGGGCTGGTGGTGATCCTTGCGGCGCTGTCCGTGCTAATGGCCAGCGTCAATATCTTCGGGGGCTTTCTGGTCACCCGGCGCATGCTGGCGATGTTCCAGAAAAGCTGAGGGAATATAGGACATGAGCATCGGAGTTGTTCAGGCGGCCTATGTGGTCGCGAGCGTTCTCTTCATCCTCTCCCTCGGCGGGTTGTCGAACCAGGAGAGCGCCAAACGCGGCATCTGGTACGGGATCGTCGGCATGGCGATCGCCGTTCTGGCGACGATTATCGGTCCAGAAGTCGACAGCAATATCGGCATCCTGATCGCGATGGTGGCGTTGGGCGGCGTCGCCGGTTGGTATGTGGCCAACAAGGTCGAGATGACCCAGATGCCCGAGCTGGTCGCCGGTTTTCACAGTCTCGTCGGGCTGGCCGCGGTTTTCATCGGTCTGAACGCCGACTTTGAATATCGCGCGGTCGAGATGATGACCGAAGCCGAAAAAGCCGGGCTGACAGGTTTCGCCGCGACCCTCGCGAAAAAGTCGGCGGTCGAAATCTCGATCATGCAGGTCGAAATCTTCCTGGGCGTCTTCATCGGCGCAATCACTTTCACGGGGTCGGTCATCGCGTACGGCAAGCTCGCCGGAAAACTCGACGGCAAACCGCTGATCCTGCCGGCGCGGCATCTGTTGAACATCGGCATGGCGGCCGCATGTTTGATCCTGCTGTTCATCTACATGTCTGGCGGCGGCGTCTGGACGATGGTGCTCATGGCCATCATCGCTGGCGTCATCGGCGCGCATCTGATCATGGCGATCGGCGGCGCGGACATGCCCGTGGTCGTGTCGATGCTCAACTCGTATTCGGGTTGGGCTGCCGCGGCGATCGGCTTCACGCTTGGCAACGATCTGCTGATCGTCACCGGCGCTCTGGTCGGCTCTTCGGGCGCGATCCTCAGCTACATCATGTGCCGCGCGATGAACCGTCATTTCGTCAGCGTGATCCTGGGCGGGTTTGGCGGCGAGGCGCAGTCGAGCGGCCAGGCGGTCGAGGGCGAGATGATCGCAACCGACAGCGACACTGTCGCTCAACAGCTTGAGGACGCGGACGAGGTCATCATCGTGCCGGGCTACGGTTTGGCGGTTGCGCAGGCGCAGTCGTCGGTTTCCGAGCTCACCAGGCGGTTGCGCGCCAAGGGCAAGACTGTCCGCTTCGCCATTCATCCGGTCGCAGGCCGTTTGCCGGGCCACATGAACGTGCTGCTCGCCGAAGCGAAGGTGCCTTACGACATCGTTCTGGAGATGGATGAGATCAACGACGACTTCCCGCAGACGGATGTGGCGATCATCATCGGCGCGAACGACATCGTGAACCCGGCGGCGCAGGACGATCCGGGCTCGCCGATCGCCGGCATGCCGGTTCTTGAGGTTTGGAAGGCGAAGAACGTCATTGTCTCCAAACGGGGCCGCGGGACGGGTTATTCGGGCATCGAGAACCCGCTGTTCTTCAAGGACAACACGCGGATGCTGTACGGCGACGCCAAGGACAGCCTGGATAAGCTGCTCCAACAAATGTCCTGATAACGGTGCGCGAGCACAGAAACGCAAAAGGACCGCCGGAGTTTTCTCCTGGCGGTCCTTTTTGTGCGGAATGACGGTTTGAGTTGACGTGCAGGCTACGCAGACGCGTTTTGCCTTGGGTCATCCGCTGAATTTCACGGGCAGGTTCAGCTGGCGCTTAGAGCAGGCCTTCGCGCTGAGCCTTTTTACGAGCCAGTTTCCGGGCGCGGCGGATCGCTTCTGCTTTTTCGCGAGCGCGCTTGACGGACGGCTTTTCGTAGTGTTGACGCAGCTTCATCTCGCGAAAAATGCCTTCGCGCTGCATCTTCTTCTTGAGCGCCTTTAGCGCTTGATCGACGTTGTTCTCACGAACCATTACCTGCACAGTCAGCTCATCCTTTCCTTAAAGGTGACGGGAAGACCGCCCATATAACGCTAAGTATGGGCAATGTCCACGAATCTAACGGCTTAGGTGGTTAAAATGAGTAAAGATGCGCAAAATGCCTCGGGGGATGCCGATCCGGTCCTGGAAGCGCGAGCGCGCATCCTGACGGCGGCTTTGCCAAACGTGCCGTTCGACGGATGGTCGGACGCCTGCCTCAAGCTTGCGATTGAGGACGCGGGCGTCGACCGCAATCTTGCGAAACTCGCCTATCCGCGCGGCGGTTTGGACCTTGCGAGCGCGTTTCACCGTTTGGGCGACGAGGAGATGGTCCAGCGTTTGAAGAATGCGGATCTCGGTGCGATGCGCATCCGCGAGAGGGTCACCTTCGCGGTCCGGACAAGGATCGAGATCGCCGCACGCCATCGCGAAGCTGTGCGCAAGGGGGCGGCGTTATACGCGCTGCCAACGAACACTGCGGAGGGCGCTCGCCTGATATGGGAGACGGCGGATCACATCTGGACCGCGCTGGGCGACCCGTCGGAGGATCTGAACTGGTATTCGAAACGCGCAATCTTGTCGGGCGTGTACAGTTCGACCGTCCTTTATTGGCTCGGCGACAACAGCGAGGGTTTCGAAGATACCTGGGGCTTTCTCGACCGTCGGATCGACGGCGTGATGCGCTTTGAGAAATTCAAAGCCCAGGTCAAGGAGAACCCGTTGGGCAGAATGCTGATGCGAGGGCCCGAGTGGTTGGCCAGCCGTGTTCGCAAACCGGGCGGCCCGGTGGAGACCGGCACGCCTGTCGATCTGCCGGGTTAACGCGCCGCCGGGCCTGTTAATCGGGTGACATGACCCATTTTCCGGCCGGGCCGCGCTTCAGCCTTGCCGTAGTGGTGGAAGCCGGTGTGCGGCGCGCCCTCGCGCAGCGCCTCGGCATGGATCTCGTCGCCGATGAGGTTCGTCATCTGCGCGTCTGAATGCCGTTTCGGATCGCCTAGCGGCCACCCGCAGACAGCGCGGATATGTTGCTCGAATTGGCTGACCGCGCAGGCTTCGATCGTCCAATGCCCCGAGTTGTGGACCCGTGGCGCGAACTCGTTGACCTGCAGCTTGCCGTCGGGCAACGCAAAGAACTCGACACCCATGACCCCAACGTAGCCGAGCGCGTCTGCAAGGCGCGTGGCTGTCTCGATGGCGACGCGCGCTTGCTCCGCGGGGATCGCGCCCGGGACGGCGCTGGTGTGCAAGATCCCGTCGCGATGGACGTTTTCAGCCGGATCGAAGGAGCGGATCTCGCCGGCGCGGCCCCGCGCGACGATAACAGAGAGCTCGCGCTCGAAGGGCGAGATCGCCTCCAGAATCGCGGGCGCATGACCGATCTGGGCAAGCGCGCTCTCGGCCTGGTCGCCGAAGCGCAACCGAACCTGGCCCTTCCCGTCATAGCCGAGGCGTCGGGTCTTCAGAACGCCCTGGCCGCCAAACTCCTCGAGCGCGTCGCGAAGCTCGGCGATCTCGTCGATCTTGGCGAAGCGCGTCGTCGCGATCACGGCCTCTTGCAAGAAGGTCTTTTCGGTCAGGCGATCCTGACTGACTCTCAACGCATTGGCGTCTGGATACACAGGCGCTTCCGCCGCGATCGCGGTCAAAGCGTCGGCGGGGACGTTCTCAAACTCCAGCGTGACGACATCGCAGGATTGGGCGAACCGCTTCAGCGCTTCGACGTCGTCATAGGCGCCCTCCGTCGCCTTATCGCAGACCTGGAAGGCGGGATTGTCGCCCGCTGGCGCGTAGATATGCGGTCTCAGACCCAGCCGAGCCGCGGCCATCGCCAGCATTCGACCTAACTGCCCGCCGCCGAGGATCCCGACGCTGCAACCCGGTTCCACCATTGGGCTCATCCGTCAGTAGGCTCGATTGCGACCGCGTCGGACTGCGCCTGCCGCCAGGCGTCGAGCCGGGCGGCGAGGCCCGGGGCAAAGGCGCTCAGCCCGCTGGCGGCCAAAAGGGCGGCGTTGATCGCGCCGGCCTCTCCGATGGCGAGCGTGCCCACCGGGATCCCCTTTGGCATCTGAACGATCGAAAGCAGGCTATCCAGGCCCGAGAGGGTCTTCGACTGAATAGGGACGCCAAAAACGGGAAGAGATGTTTTGGCGGCGAGCATGCCCGGCAGATGCGCGGCCCCGCCGGCGCCTGCGATGATCGCCTTCAGGCCCCGCGCCCGCGCCGTCGCCGCGTAGTCGAACATCCGGTCAGGCGTACGATGGGCGGATACGATCTTACATTCGTGCGCGACGCCAAGCGCCGTCAGGGTCTCGGAGGCGAGCTGCATCGTCGGCCAGTCCGATTGACTGCCCATCACAATGCCGACCAGCGCGTTTTCAGGATCCAAGGGCGCCGCCATCGAGCCTCCCACTTCTCAACCATCCAAAAGCAATAAGGCCGCGGTTCTGTGCGACCGCGGCCCAAAACGCAACAGAAACTCGCGTGTTTCTAGGCGATGATGTCTGGCGTCAACTTGTCCCGCAGCTTGGTGATTTCGTCTTTCAGGACGAGCTTACGCTTCTTCATTCGCTGCACTTCGAGGCTTACGAAGCCGCCGCCGTTTGACGCTGCGTCGACCGCGTCGTTCAAGCGCTTATGCTCATTGAGCAATGCCTCAAGTTTCATCCGCAAGGTTTCTTCCGGACTCATTACTACCATGTCATCACCTTATCCGTGGATCAGGTTTGATGCTGTATCGACGAGCCGCGCCCGCCCCCGCACGCAGCACCGAAGCCAAACATATACAACAATCAACAACATTGTGCGAATGGATTGCGATGTCTTCGTCCGGAAATGAAACGAATGATGCGTTTTGGCGGTTCTCGTTGCGGCTTTACGCCCGCGAGGGAGCCGCCGGGTTGTGCCTCAAGCTCCAGGACGCGCACGGGTGCGACGTCAATGTGGTGCTGTTTGCGCTTTGGACGGGTTTGGAGTCTGGGCGCTTGAAAGCCACGTCTGCGGAAAAGGTCGTCCGCTTCAGCAGGGAATGGCGCGTTCGCGCCGTCCAACCTTTGCGCGATCTTCGCATCGATCTAAAGACGGGCGTCGCCGATGTCGATGCGGCGCCGTTTAGAGAGCAGGTGAAGCGGCTTGAGCTGGCTGGCGAAAAGCTCCAGCAGCAGACCATCGCGCAATGGGCCGAGACGGATGGCCGCGCGGGTGTCGATGCGGCCGCAGAAAATCTTATCTCCTGTCTCAAGTTGAGTGGGGTCGACACCGTCGCGTCCGAGCCCGATTGGCGCGCGCTGCTGTCAATCGCCGTCGAAGAAGGATGACTTCAGAATGAGTTGGATCGGAAGACGAGTTGGCAGAATGCTGCGCCCGGAACCATGCGTCAGCGTGCTGAGGCTATCTGGCGCGATTGGCGGGGGAGGCCGCCTGTCGCGAGGACTGGACGACGCCCGGCTCGCAGAACAGATCGAGCGCGCTTTCGAGGCAAAGCGCCTCAAGGCCGTCGCCTTGGCGATCAACTCGCCCGGCGGTTCGCCCGCCCAGTCGTCCCTGATCGCCCGCCGGATCCGCGATCTTGCGTCCGAGAAAGACGTTCCGGTGCTGGCGTTTTGCGAAGATGTCGCGGCGTCCGGCGGCTATATGCTGGCCTGTGCTGCCGATGAAATTTATCTCGATGAAAACTCGATCGTGGGATCGATTGGCGTGATCTCCGCGTCTTTCGGGTTCGACCAGGCGATCGAGCGCGTGGGCGTGACGCGCCGTCTGCAAACAGCGGGCGACCGGAAGTCGCGTCTGGACCCCTTTCTTCCGGAGAAGTCGGAAGATCGGGCATGGTTGCAGGGCCTTCAGGAGAAACTACACGCAAACTTCATTGAATTTGTTCGGCAGTCGCGAGGCGCTCGGCTGGGGAATCCACCCGGCGCCGACCTGTTCTCGGGCGAAGTTTGGGTGGGCGAAGACGCTGTTCAAACGGGGCTTGCGGATGGGATCGCCAGACTTCGACCCTTCTTGCGAGAGCGCTACGGCGAACGGGTCCGCTTCAACGTGATTGAGCCGCGTCGCAGTTTCTGGGAGCGTTTTGGCGGCGGGTTGCGCCGTGACGGCCTGGCGGAGGATTTGATCGACGGCGCCTTGGAGAAGCTTGAAACGCGAGCGCTGTGGGCGCGCTTTGGCTTGTAACCGGTTCGGAGTGCTCAGGTGGTAACCAAGATTCTACTGACGATGGGCATTGTCGCCGGAGTGCTTTTCGCACTCCGTTTCCTGGGCCGCTCGCGCGTTGGTCGAAAGTCCAGGGTTACGTCGGCTGAGGACTTGATTCCCTGCCCGAAATGCGGCGCTTACCGCTCAACGCTGCGGATCTGCGATTGTGCCGAAGAATAAAAGCCTCGCAAAAATAGATATTTAGAGCGCATTAATCAGTGTTGCTGAAAGGCCGCCGCCGAAATTTGCACAGACAATTCATGGCGCGGCCGATTGTGATGTGGGGGGATCCTCCTACATAGCCCCTCAACGACGTGTACAAAAACACCAAACAAGGCGGGACGGGCAGGATCGAGCGCCCCTAGAGGCGGCGGCCCCAGAGGAGTCTGAGCGGAATGAGCTTTGTCTACGTGGCCGTCGGCCTGATGCTATTGTTGATCGCCGGCGATCTGCTCGTTCGAGGCGCCGTTTCCTTGGGTCTGCGCGCCGGGATACCGGCAGTGATCGTCGGCTTGACGATTGTTGCGTTCGGCACCTCGGCCCCCGAGTTGTTCGTCACCATCGAGTCCGTGATGGAAGGCGTTCCGGGCCTCGCCGTCGGCAACGTCATCGGCAGCAACATCGCCAACGTCCTGCTTGTTCTGGGGTTGCCGGCCTTGCTGGCGCCGATGGGAGATCATTCCAACGAAACGCGGCGCAACTACATCATCATGATGTTCGTCACCATGGTGGCCGTCGCGCTTTGTCTGGCGGGCCCGTTGACCTGGTGGCAGGGCGGTTTGCTTCTCACGATGCTGGCGATGTTCCTCTTCGACACGTACCGGTCGGCGATGGCCAGCCGTGCGCGGGGCGAGGACGTCGAAGTCCCGGACGAGTTGGAAGACGCCGACCCGCAGATGCCGCCGTGGAAAATCGCCTCGCTGATTGGCATCGGCATCATCGGTTTGCCGGTTGGCGCGGGTTTCGCCATCGAAGGCGCGCGGGATATCGCGCTTTCCTATGGATTGTCCGACGAAGCGGTTGGGCTGACGATAATCGCTCTGGGCACCTCGCTCCCCGAACTCGCCACCACTGTCATGGCTGCTGTGCGCGGCCGCGCTGACGTCGCGATTGGCAACGTTATCGGATCCAACCTCTTCAATCTTCTCGCCATCCTCGGCGTTGCGGCGTCGCTCGGCGAGATCACGCTGCCGGCGGAGTTCCTCAACCTGAACCTCTGGGTGATGGTCGCCGCGTCGGCCGCGCTTGCGCCCTTCATCTTTATGCGCCGCAATGTCGGCCGCATCGCCGGCGGCGTGTTCGTCGCAGCCTATGTCGTGTACATCGCGCTTGTCTTGCAGCCCACTCCGACGCCAATCTAACTGCGGAGAATGAGGTCCGCATATGAATGTTGGAGCAGCGCTCGTAACTGGAGCCGCGAAACGCCTCGGGCGCGCCATGGCGCTCGATCTCGCCAAGCAGGGATGGGCGGTCGGAATTCACTTTAACGGATCGGCTGCTGACGCCTACGCGACCGTTGAAGAGGCGTTGAGCCTCGGCGCGCCTGCGGCTGTGTCCTTGCAGGCGGACCTGTTGGACGAGACGCAAAGCTCGCCCCTGGTGGATCGGGCGGCCGAAGCGCTGGGTCAACCGCTGACCCTGTTGGTCAACAACGCGTCGATCTTCGAGAATGACAGCATCGAGACCGCGTCGCGCGAGAGTTGGGACCGGCACGTCGAATCGAATCTGCGCGCTCCGTTTGTGCTGACGCAGAGATTCGCTGAGCAATGTCCGGACATGCGCGTTGTCGATGGCGAACCTCTCGCAAGTGGTCTTGTCGTCAACATGCTGGATCAACGCGTGCACAAGCTGACGCCCATGTTCATGAGCTACACGATCGCGAAGATGGGGCTGTGGGCTTTCACCCGAACGGCCGCGCAGGCTTTGGGGCCGCGTATCAGGGTGAACGGCATTGGCCCGGGCCCGACGATGGCCAACGATCGACAGACGGACGATCATTTTCTTCGCCAACGTGCCGCAACCATTTTACAACGCGGCGCAGATGCGTCAGATATCTGCGCCGCGCTTCGGTATTTCATCGACGCAAGGTCGGTCACGGGGCAAATGATCTCTGTGGACGGTGGTCAACATCTTATCTGGCAGACGCCCGACATCATCGGCCTGTCTGAGTAGCGGTTAGCAAATGCGAGACAGCCCGGAACTCTCTAGCGGTCAGAACGCCGCTGACCTTCGTCGTGTTTTTGTTCGTGACTATACCTTGGACGCGTCGATCGGCGTTCATCCTCACGAGCTTGAGAAACTCCAACCGATCATCGTGAGCTTGGATCTCTCGGTCCGCCCGGCGGACAAAGACTTCCAGCTGGTCTTCATGCCCCCTCCTCGGGACGGCGACGAGCTGGCGCGTGATGTCGTCTGCTATGAAAGCCTGACGAATATGGTGCGGCGGCTCGCGCAGAGCGGACACATCGATTACGTCGAGACGATGTGCGAGCAGATCGCCACGCATTGCCTTGAAGACGATCGCATCATGGAAGTCACTGTTATCGTTGAAAAACCGGAAGCGATCACTGATGCGCGGGCCGCTGGAGTCGCTCTGACTCGCTGTCGTTGACAGGTGAACTTCCTGAGTTGTCAACACCAGTAGACACGACAAACGGCCGCAGAGAGACTCGGAAAAAAGTTCTACCTGCTGGGCAAAAATTAGCAGAATAGAGAATTTTTTCCCGCCAAATCGGATCTGGGCATAAGGCTTATCTCGATCGGTGTAAGTTTAACTTATCAGTGTATTCGGGGTTCTCCTCGAAAGAGAGCGTTCTCCTCAGCTTTATCCACAGAAATTCGGTAGGTTTTGAGCGCATTTGACCGGACAGCGGCGGCCACCGTTTCGACGCGGGAGCCTTGGGCGAAATCACGTCTTTGGGCTCAAGAAATCGCACACCCTCTCACGAGAGGTCTGCGAATGCGGTTCGGATACATGCGCGGTTTCTGGATAAAGAAAACCTGTTTGGGTCTGCAGATCTCGGGGCCGGCGCGCTATGTGTGATGAATGGCGAAACCAAAAGACAGTCTGTCAGAATCTGGAGCCGAGCAGGACTGGCTGGGGCTAGTAGGTGCAGGAGTCGGCTATGGCGACGGCGGGATATGTGAAAACGCTGCCGGACGCGCCGGGGGTCTACCGGATGCTCGATACGAAAGGTCGCGTTCTCTACGTTGGAAAGGCTCGCAGTCTGAGAAAGCGGGTCGCGAACTACGCCAATCTCACTGGCCACACGAACCGTATCCTGCGGATGATCTTGTCGACGGCGTCCATGGTTTTCGTCAGGACCGAGACAGAAACCGAGGCGCTGCTGCTCGAAGCAAACCTCATCAAGCAGCTAAAGCCGCACTACAACGTGCTTCTCCGCGACGACAAGAGCTTCCACCATATCCTCATCAAAGCGGGGCAGAAACCGCAAATCACCAAGCACCGGGGGGCGAAGACGGACAACGGCGTCTCCTTCGGGCCGTTTGCCTCGGCCGGCGCGGTCAATCGGACGCTGAACCAGCTTCAGAAGGCGTTTCTGCTTCGGAACTGCTCGGACAGCATGTTCGAAAACCGAACGCGCCCGTGCCTGCAGTATCAGATCAAACGCTGCGCAGGTCCTTGCGTCGGGCTGGTGTCCGAGGCGGACTATGAGCGGCTCGTTGATGACGCGAAGTCCTTCCTCACAGGGCGCTCGACCAAGGTGCAGACCGATCTCGCCGAGCGAATGGCTGAAGCATCTACCAACCTAGAGTTCGAACGCGCCGCCGCCTTGCGCGATCGCATCCGAGCCCTCACCCAGATCCAGGCGCATCAAGGCGTGAATCCGCAAGGAGTGTCGGAGGCGGACGTCGTCGCCCTCCATACCGATAAGGGCCAGTGCTGCATTCAGGTCTTCTTCTTCCGTTCGGGTCAGAATTGGGGGAATAGGGCGTATTTCCCTCGGGCCATGCGAGACTGTGAAGACGCAGAGATCCTCGAGGCGTTTCTCGGACAGTTCTACGGACAGAAATCGCCGCCCCGGCAGTTGCTTCTCTCGCACGAGCCGACGAATGGAGACCTGATCGCTGAAGCCCTCTCGACGGTTGCGGGTCGCAGAGTCGAAATCCTCATACCCAAGAAGGGTGAGAAACGGGGACTTGTCGAGCATGCGTTGTCGAATGCGCGGGAATCTCTGGCGCGCAAGGTCGCTGAAAGCGCGACGCATGCGAAACTGCTTGCGGGCGTCGCCGACGCCTTCGATCTTTCCGACCCTCCAGAGAGGATCGAGGTCTATGACAACTCGCATATCCAGGGCGCCAACGCCGTTGGCGGAATGGTCGTCGCGGGCCCCGAAGGCTTTGTCAAAGGCCAGTACCGCAAGTTCAACATAAAGGACGCCTCGCTTAGCCCGGGAGACGACTTTGGCATGATGCGCGAAGTCTTGACCCGGCGGTTTTCAAGGTTGCTGAAGGAAGACCCCGACCGCGAGGGAGAGGCCGGGGGCGTGTCCCTCTGGCCCGACGTCGTTTTGATCGATGGCGGCGCGGGTCAGTTGACGGCCGCGGTCGAGACGCTTGACGCGCTTGGCGTGGAAGACGTGGCTGTCGTCTCGGTCGCGAAGGGCGAGGAACGAGACGCAGGTCGCGAGGTCTTTCACATGCCGGGTAAGCGTCCTTTCGCTCTGCCGTTTCGCGACCCGACGCTTTACTTTCTGCAAAGGCTGCGCGACGAGGCGCACCGCTTCGCGATTGGCGCGCATCGGCAAAAGCGCGCCAAGGCGACAGGTGCGACGCCGCTCGACGAAGTTCCCGGCGTTGGGGCCGCGCGAAAACGTGCGCTGTTGGCGCATTTCGGATCCGCTAAAGCGGTGACGCGCGCCGGTTTGGCCGACCTCGAGGCGGTGGATGGGGTCTCAAAGGCCCTCGCGAAGAAGATCTATGATTTCTTTCACGGCGGCGAAGTGGCGGTCGCGGCGACGGCGCCGACGGGAGAGTGATGGATTGACCAAGCCTTCGCCGGACGCCCCGCCATCTTCACTCAACTTGCCTAACGTCTTGACCTGCCTACGCATCGTGGCGGGCCCGGTGATCCTGCTCTGGTTTTTCATCGACCCACGCAGTCCTGGTCCGTTCGTCGTGTTCGTCTTCGCCGCGATGACGGATTTTCTGGATGGATGGACGGCGCGGCGCTTTGGGCAGATCACAGCGATCGGCCGGATCCTCGATCCGATCGCTGATAAAACCCTGACGATCTCGGTGTTGCTGGCTCTCGCCTCGACGCCGCTAGGGGGCGACTGGGTGTTTCTCGCGGCTGCGGCCACAATCGCTTTGCGCGAAGTGAGCGTCGCAGCCCTGCGCGCATACTTGCGTTGGTCAAACGCGCCGACACGCCTTTCGGTCACGAACTTGGCGAAGTGGAAGACGATCATGCAGTTTACGGCTTTGGGCGCGCTGATCGCGTCCGTTGCTTTGTCCTCCGCAGGTCTGGAACTCTTCGGTCTGTGCGTATTGTGGATCGCGGCGGGACTTACGATAGTGACTGGGTGGGATTACTTCGCAAAGGCGTTCGTGCTGTTGATGAACAGGTCGACCGGCGCTGGATCCTGAGAAGAAAGGAACCCTGATGCAGGTGCTTTATTTCGCCTGGTTGCGCGAACGGATCGGCAAGGGATCTGAGACGGTTGATCCCCCTGCGGATGTCGCGACGCCGGCAGCGCTGATTGATTGGCTGAAATCCCGCGAGGAGCGTTACGTCGCGGCGTTCCAGGACGTTTCTGCGGTGAAGGTCGCGATCGATCAGAAACAGGCCGACATGACGACCTCGCTTGCCGGCGCGCGCGAAGTCGCCTTCTTTCCGCCGGTGACGGGCGGATGAGCGTTCGTGTTCAAACCGACGACTTCGACATAAACGCTGAAATAGCCGCGTTGACGAATGGGCGCGCTGACATCGGCGCCGTCGTGACGTTCACAGGTCTTGTTCGCGACGCCGAAGGCTCCGTGTCGGAAATGACGCTCGAGCACTATCCAGGGATGACCGAAGCGGCCCTGACGGAGATCGAAGCGGAGGCGCGCGCGCGGTGGCCTCTGCAGGGCGTCACGATTATTCATCGCGTCGGTCCGCTCGCGCCGGCCGATCAGATCGTGCTCGTCATCGCCGCGAGCCGTCATCGCCAAGCCGCTTTCGAAGCCGCCGCGTTCCTGATGGACTACCTGAAAACGCGCGCTGCGTTCTGGAAGAAAGAGGCGTCGCCCGATGGCGACGCGTCGTGGGTGGACGCGCGTGAAAGCGACGAGGCGGCCGCGGAGCGATGGGGACGAACCTAGCCGTTGGCGCCGTTTTGCGAGAGCAGCGTCGCCTGAGCGACCCATCTGTCGCGCACAATCCGCCCGTTGAACCGAAGCTTGGTATCGAGCCAGGCGACGTCGGCCGCGCTGAATTCTGCGATCTGCTTGTAATAGAAAAGCCCCAGATCATTGAGCAGCGCTGCGAGTTTTGGGCCCACCCCCTTGATCTTCTTGAGATCATCCGCGGGTCCCTGCGTCGCCGCTTCTAGCAGCGAGCTTGGCCGCGGCGCGCTCTCGATGCTGAATCCGGCCTCCAGCAGCCGCAGCGCCTCGTCCTCGATCGGGTTCAGAACGTTCCTGTCGCCCTCGTCGCGGATGGGTTGCGCCGGCGCCGGAGTGAACGCAGGCGCGAGCGGCGCAGGCGCCACAGGGGGCTGAGCCGGCGCGACCGGCGAGTAGGCGATGGGCTCCGCCGCGCGGGGAGCGCTGTCTGCGAGTTGCAACGCCTGAGGGGCCCAGCGTGCTCGGACACCTTCGCCCTTCAATCCAAGGGACGAGTCGAGCCACGCCAACCCGCCGGGCCCGAACCCTGCGATCTGATCAAAGTAAAAGACGCCTAGCGCATTCATCCGAGACGCCAATCTCGCGCCGACCCCGGTCAGAAGCGTCAAGTCATCGGCGTCGCCCCGCGCCGGAGCGTGCAGCAAAGTCGCCGGTCGCGCTCCGACGATTTGGTTCGGCGCGCCGGCCTCGCTCATCTCAAGTGCGGCCGCTTCGGCCCCGGAAAGCGGCGCCGTGATCGCGATCGCGCCGGGCGATCCGTCAAGCGCTTCGGGCGCTGCGGCGGGCGTCGGCTCGGTTGATGGATCATCAACCCCATCATCGCTGGCGCCGCTCGGGTCGGTCCACGCGCCGTCCGGTCCGAGACGAAGGCCGCCGTCGAGCTTCTGCTGAGCCAGAGTCTGTGTTTGCGGAAGCCAGCGGTCGCGAATGACGCGGCCATCGAAGGATAAGCGGCGGTCGATCCATGCGAAATCAGCGGGAGAAAAGGCGGCGATCTGACTGAAGTAGAAGACGCCCAACTCGTTCAGGAGCACTTCCAAACGGGGCCCTACGCCTTGGATCAGCTTGAGATCGTCAGGCTCGCCGGCGTTTGGTTCAGCCAGCAGGCTGAGCGGCCGGTTGTCCTCGTTGGCGCTGAAGGCGTCGCTTTGGATGAGTTCCAGCGCAGCGGCCTCCGCGCCGGAAACCGGTCCGCCCGACATGTCCGCGTCCGCGACCCGCCGCACATCGGGCGTGGCGGCGGTGGAAGGGACGATTGAACCGTCGTCGACAGTCAGGCTATCGGCGACGCCAGCGAACGACTGCGCTCGGCTCGCGCCTCCCGCGCGCAGGCGTTCAACCTCTGATTCCGCAAGCGAAAGACGCGCTCTCAAAGCGTCGCGTTCCTGTCGAAGCTGACCCGTGTCGCCCTCGGTTTGCGCCGACTGAAGCGCCTCGAACTCGGCGAGCCGTTGACGGAGGGTTTCGATCTGTGCGGCGGCGCGTGGGTCTCCCTCGGCCTCGACGAGCGCTCCGCTGAACCCTAGCGCGGCTTCGGTCAGTTCGCGCACCTGAGCTTCCGCCGTCCAGAGACGAGACTTGAGCGTCGCCGTTTCCGCCTTCGCCTTGTCGAGCTCCTCGGTCGTCGCGTCGGTTTGGGCGCCGTCGCCTGCGGCTTCGCGCGCCTGACGCAGCTCATTGATCCGCCATTCCGACGTCCAGAGCCGCGACCGAAGCGAGGCGTTCTCGGTTCTGAGCGTTTGGAGCCCAGCCCCGTCCGCGACTGGTGGAGTCACGACGGTTTCGACTGTCGCGGGCGTCTCTGTACGTTGCTGGCGCAGCGCGGTTTCCGCTTGCGCCAGTCGGTGGCGCAAGGAGGCCGCGTCGTCCTGAACCGCAGCCAGCAGAGCTGCGGCCCCAGCGACCGGGGCGGCCACGGCGGCAACGTCAACGGGGGCGGCGTCTTGGCCCCCCGCTCTGAAGGCGCGCAGCGCTGCTTCGCTCTGCGCTAGTTTCGCGCGCAGAGCATTCGCATCGTCAATCGCGGCGGCGGTGTCGATCGACGCGTGCTCCGGCGCTACAATCGCCCCAGTCGCGCCATCTCCTGCGCGAAGGTCTCCGAGGCTTGTCTCCAGGGTCGCCACACGAGACCGAAGCGTTGCCGCTTGGGCTTGTGCAGTTGTCAGCGCGAGCGCGTCAGAGTCCTCTTTGTCGTCCTTCGAGCCTGCGTCTTTCCAGCTCTGAAATCGGATCCGCGAAAGTTCTCGCTGGAGGTCGTCAACCTCGGCCTTGAGCGCATCCGTCCGGTCTTCGGGAAGAGCGGACGGCGCTTCTGTTTCTTCCTTTTCCTGAATGACGATCGGGACCGCGAGCGCCTTTGCGAGATCTGTCTCAGCGAGGTCCCAATCCACTGCGCCGCCTGATCGTCCGGCGGCTACGACGGTTTCAAGCCGTCGTCCCAGGAGCCAGGACCGATAGCGCAATCCGCTTTCGCCAACCTCCGAAAAATCAACCTCTGCCGCGAAGGCGCTCGGCGGCGGTGCGTCGGCGGCCGCCTCAGCCGCTGCTGTGGCGAGGTCCAACGCCTCCGATTCCGCCTGTTCCAGAAGCGCCTGGAGGTTTTGATTCTGGGTCTCCAGGTCGGTGATCTGCTTTTCCAAAGCGGACGTGTCGGCAGGCAGCGGCGCCGAAACGGCCAAAGGAGCAGGAGGATCTGCGTCGCCTGGCAAGGTCAGCGTCTCGCCGTCAGCCATGCGCCGCGCATCTGCTTCAGCGGTTTGGCAGCGCTTGAACAACCACACCATTGTCGCGCCGAGCACGAACGCCACGGTAAACCAGATCCAAGGGTCCAAGATTGCGTCCATCATCGCCCCTATCCCAAACTGTACCCGATCGCCGACCCCAAACCTCGGCGCTGAGCATCACGTCTCGACATGTCTTTAAGCGCAAGCGCTGTTTGCGCGCCAGACTCGCCTTGAAAAACTATTGCACCGACCGAAACTCGATCCGTCGGTTCTGCGCACGACCGGCGGCCGAAGAGTTGTCCGCGATCGGCTCAGCTTCGCCATATCCTTTTGCGATCAATATGTCAGGCGCGATCGAACGGGCGATGAATGCAAACCGTATCGCCGCGGCGCGCTGTTGGCTCAGCGCCAAGTTGATCTCTTCCGGACCCTCGGAATCGGTGTGGCCTGCGATCTCGACAGAGACTTCCTGGCATGCCGCCAGGGCCCGCCCGAGCAGGTCCAGCATTGGATAGCTTTTGGGATCGATCGTCGCCGCGCCGCTTTGGAAGGAGATCGGCTCCTGCGAAACCAGCGTGTTCAGGCGCGAGACGCACTCATCGCCAAACGCAGTGTCGAACTCCTTGGTCACGCGCCGCCGCGGCGGCGCCGGTTCACGAACCGCGATCCGTGAAAAGCGGGTGAACTCTGACGGCGTGTTCAAAGCCAAGACGCCAAGGGCGGCGCGCGCTTCTTCTCCGGATGTGGCGCGCCCGCGCAGATACACCGCGCCCCCTTCCGCCATTAACTCGCCTTCGCCCAGTTTCGCCAACGCTTCGAGACCCGCCATCAGCGCCGGCTGCCACCCGTCCGGAGCCTCCGCGGCGCCGACCTTCAGTTTGTCGGACTCGATCTGTCCGCCGAATTTCGCGCGCGCGTACGTCGCGATAACCGCTCGCGTGGCGTCGTTCTCCACCACTCCGCTGATCGACAATGGCGCATTCTGTTGACTGCGTGCGACGAAGAAATACGCCGTCGGGTCTTCAGGCGCTTCCGCCGGCGAGCCGTCGCCTGTCAGGAAACTGGGTTCGCGCGCTTCGACGACATCGAGACGATAGTTTGCCGGAAGCCGCGCAGAAAGACGCGTTTCCAGCCGGGCTCGGGTCGAGGTTTCACCTGGCGCCGACAGCAATATCGACTCGTCGATCATCTTGACGCTGCCGATCTTGAGTTGGTTCAGAGCGTCGATCACGATTTCCGCTGCGGCCTCCCATTCCGATGGCGCGCCCCGCGCGAGGCTTAGATTTGCAGTCGCTCCGCTGGCCTCCAACGCTTCCGTCCAACGCGCCGCGGCGTACTTGTTCGGAGCATAACCAGTCAGCCGGGTCTCGCCGGGCTGTTTGACAATCGTCAGAACGTAAGGCGTGAAAATCGGCAGGATTTCCTGGATATCGATTTCCAGTTTGTAGGGCGCTGGCCAGTCGTCCTCGGCGGCGTCGCGCGCGGCTTCGATGTCGGCGCCCTTTGGCACAAATCCGTCTAGGCGAACCTGATCATCGATGATCCGAATATCGCCTTCTTCCATCGAGGCCAGAACGGCGATCGCCCGTTGCACTGAGTCGGTCCACTGGTCGTTCGGCGCGCCGTTGGCGACCATGCATCCGCCGTCTCGCGCGCCGGCCGGGCTCGCCCCGCCGGCGGATTTCCACGCGCCCAACGCCACGGACCGCATGCGCGCGTCGGGCGCCATGCATCGTTCGATGGTCAGCCCGTCAGCGGTTTTTCGCGCGACGAATTCATACGGCGAGATCAACGGCGGTGGTGCAGCGACTTCAAACTCCAGCTCGAAGCTGTCGCCCAGACGCCGCCGCAACGCGTCATAGATGCTGTCGCGCGCCTGGGCGTCGTGCGCGGCGCCGACGATCCGAACCAGACTGCGGTCGACTTGCGCTTGCCCGACGCGCAGGGCTGCAACGGCGTCGATCGACGCCTCGGCCGCAGCGATCCACCCCGCGTCGGCTGCGCGCTCCTGCATCTTCATAAGATTGTAGAAGTCGTAGCCAGCGCTGGCGAGTTGAGCCCGCGCGCTCAAGAGGTCGCGCGCTTCCTCGTTTGGCGCTTCGCCGCTCAAGGTCAGCGCTTCAGTGTCCTTCTGAACCTGAAGGGTGGCGGGTTTTTCACCGATGAGGGGGGTGACGATGTCGAGGTTGTCGACGACTGCAGAGACCCCGTCCATGCCATTGATGCTGGTGAGAACGACGCCGCGATCGCTCTCCGAGCGCACCTGCCCAGAGAGCTCCAGAACAAGGCCGTCGGCGTCAATCTGGACGCCGGAATGTCCGATCGCCTGCAGCGTCTCGGTCGCCCGAGCTGTCACCCTGGTCTCCAAGGCTCCTGCGATGTAGCGGCCAAAAACCAGGGCTGCCAAGCACAGGAACGCAATGCTGGCGAAACCGATCAGTTCGCTACGGCGCATCTGGGCTCATCATCCTATGTCAGATTGCGTGTTTGCGCCGTGGAAGCGCAACGACCAACGCTCGACATCTCCGCGAAATCGGACCCGGTTATGGCATTCGCATGGTCAGCTCGCCAAGAAGTTTCCGACGCGGCTGCGCCTGCGGTCGCAAAAGCCGCCCCATTTGAAAGGATCTTGGTTGAAGTTGGCTGGGGCGGCAGGATTCGAACCTGCGCATGGCGGTACCAAAAACCGCTGCCTTACCGCTTGGCTACGCCCCAATGCGTCGCGATGACTTATCGCCCGTCGACGAGGGTTTCAAGCTTTCCACGCTTCCTTTTCGCGAAAGGCGCTGCTGGCAAACACCTTGCGCTGGAGTGTCAGTTTCGCTAACTGACCGTCTCGGATCGGAGTATAGCTCAGCCT
>CALDSD010000098.1 GCA_937911325.1 uncultured Neomegalonema sp. | reverse complement strand
AAGCGCACCCGATCAGACAGCCCCATCGCTTCGACCCTGGCTTGAGCGACTATCAGCTGTTCGTCGGCCAGGGTGACCCCGACGACCTCGACGTCTTCGACGCTGGCCAGATAAAGCCCGAGCCCGCCCCAACCGCAACCGATGTCGAGCACTCGCTGTCCCGGCTTCAGGCAAAGCTTCGCCGCGATGTGGCGCATCTTCTTCTGCTGCGCTTCCTCCAGCGTCTCATCGCCATCCGGATAATATGCGCAGGAGTACTGCATCCCGCGGTCGAGAAAGAGCCGGTAGAGGTCGTTGCCGAGATCATAGTGGTGCTTGGCGTTCTGGCGCGCCCGCGACACCGGATTGTGCTGCATGAAGCGCTTGGCGCCGCGCGCCACTCCGCGCCAAAAGATCTGGCTCGGCGTCAGGTCGAAATGGCGCTTGTTCAGAAAGAAGATCTCGAGCAACTCCCACGCGCCGGTCCCGCTCTTTGGGTTCTCCACCACCAACGCCTCGTCCATGAAGGCTTCAGCCGCGACAAGTTCGGGGTTCAACGCGATCCGACGCGCAAAGCTGGGATCCTTGATGCGGATAGCGACTTCGGGTCCGGGTTCCGAGCCGAAGGTCTCGATCGAGCCGTCGGGAAAGGTGACCTGGAGCCGTCCTTTGCGAACGGCTTTGGACAACAGTTTCGACAAAACGCTCATCACCGTCTCCCCGGATCCTTCGATCTACAGCCCTACACGATCGACGCGCCGCCGCCATGGCCCAGCCGATCAAAAAACGCGCGCTCCGAACTCATTTTTGTGATGCCAGCGCCGTTTCCACCGAGGCGATAAACGCCTCGCCCCTCTTCTCGAAGTCGGGAAACTGATCAAAGCTCGCGCATGCCGGCGCCAACAGGACCGTGTCGCCGGCCTCCGCGTCCGCATGCGCCTGAGCGACCGCCGCATCGATGGTGCCGCATTTCTCATAGGGCACCTCTTCGGGGTAGACCCGAAGCGTCGCCGCGAACTGTTCTGAGGCTTCCCCAACGAGATAGGCCTTCCGGATCCGCCCGAAGAGCGGCCTGAGAGGCTCGATCCCGCCTTCCTTCTGGCGTCCGCCCACGATCCAGCGGACATTCTCATAGGCGAGCAGCGCTTTCTCGGCCGCATCCGCATTGGTCGCTTTGCTGTCGTTGACATAGGTGACGCCGTCTTGCTCGGCGACGCGCTGCAACCGATGCGGCAGCCCCGGAAAGGAGGCGAGCCCCGATAGCGTCTCTTCGTGGCTCAGGCCGAGCGCGCGGCACGCAGCGACCGCCGCCGCCGCGTTTTGAACATTGTGGGCTCCTTTGAGCCACGGCGCGCCATCGATTGGCATCGGAGTTTGCTCCGCCCCCGCTTCGATGACGCGCAGAACGCCGCCCTGTCCGAACACGGCCCGCGTCTTGTCGGAAAGATCGCGCCCGGCCGAGATCTCGACGACAGGCTCGTCCGCGTCGCCAGACCGCTGATGATTGGCCAGGTAGCGGCCTTCGGCCTCGTCGACCCCAATGATCTGATGCGGCGGCGGGCCGGGCAGATACGCGCCGGAGCGATGATCCGGGCCGCGTTGAAACAGTCGCGCTTTCGCCGCGAAGTACCCCCCCAGACCGCCATGCCGATCGAGGTGGTCGGGATGGAGGTTGAGCAGCACCGCCACATCCGGCGTCATTCGCCGCGCAAGGTCCGTCTGGTACGAAGACAGCTCCAGCACATAGATCTCGCCGGGACCGGGCGGATCGAGATCCAGCACGCCGCGACCGATATTGCCACCGAGCTGAGCTGGGCGTCCAGCCGCCTTGAGCATGTGGTGTATGAGCGCCGAGGTCGTCGACTTGCCGTTCGAGCCGGTAATCGCGACAACTTTCGGAACATCGCTCGGAGCGCTTTCTCGGCGCGCGGCGCTGATCTGGCTAAAGAACAGGCCGACATCGTTGTCGACCAGACAGTCGAGCTCCCACGCGGTTTGCGCGACGGGATGCGGTTGCGGGTAGAGATGCGGCGCGCCTGGCGAGAGGGCGACGACGCGCATCCTCTCCTCGCCGGCGCCGTAGCTGTCGGCGACGGTCAGATCAGCGACTTCGAAACCTTCAGCGCGGGCCCGTTCCCGTCCGGCTTCAGAATCGTCCCAACACACCGGCGTCGCGCCGCCCGCGCGCAGCGCCCGCGCACAGGTCAACCCGGAGCGCCCCATGCCAAAGACGCCGACCCGTTGTCCGTTGTATCTGTCGAGAGCGATCATCGCAGTTTCAACGTCGCGAGGCCGATCAGCGCCAGGATCACCGAGACGATCCAGAAACGGATCACGATCGTCGGCTCCCGCCAACCTTTCTTCTCAAAGTGGTGATGGATCGGCGCCATCAGGAATACGCGCTTCCCCGTGAGCTTGAAGTAGTAGATCTGGATAATCACCGATAGCGTCTCGACCACGAACAGCCCACCGATGATCGCCAGCACGATCTCGTGCTTGGTGGCCACGGCGATCGATCCCAGCGCGCCGCCGAGCGCCAGAGACCCGGTGTCTCCCATGAACACCATCGCCGGCGGGGCGTTGTACCAGAGGAAACCAAGGCCCGCGCCCATCAGCGCTCCGCAGAACACGGCGATCTCGCCGGTGCCGGGCACATAGTGGAGTTGCAGATAGGTCGAGAAATCGGCCCGCCCCACAAGGTAGGCGATCATTCCGAAGCATCCTGCTGCGATCATCACCGGAACGATCGCCAGCCCATCCAACCCATCGGTGAAGTTCACCGAGTTCGCGGCCCCCACGATCACGAACATCGCGAAGGGAATGAAGAGGTAGCCCAGATCCAGCAGGAAATCCTTGAAGACCGGCACGGCGAGCTGGTTCTGCAGATTGTCCTGACCCACCGCCGCAGCGGCTGTGGCCAGGATCTCGTTCGGGTTGTCGGGCCCCAAGGGCATAAACTGGTTCATCCACCAGGCGGCGACACCGGCGACGATGAAACCGGCGATCAAGCGCGCGCGCTGCGAAACGCCGTCCGTCGAGTACTTCCGGACCTTCGCCAGATCGTCGGTGAAGCCGATCAACCCGAAGCCCGCGGTGACGAACAAGACCGCCCATACGAACGGATTGTACGGGTTCCCCCACAGGATCGTTGAAATCAGCAACGCCCCCAGGATCATCACGCCGCCCATGGTCGGCGTACCGCGTTTGGCCAAATGCGCCTCGGGACCATCATCGCGGATCGGCTGACCCCGCCCCTGCTTGACGCGCAGAAAGTCGATCACCCGGCTGCCCATCATGAAGCACAGGATCAGCGCGGTCATGATCGCTCCGCCCGTGCGGAATGTGATGTAGCGAAAGATATTGATGTCCGCGAGCCAGGGAGCGCCGCACTCGGGCCCGACGAAAAAATAGTACAGCATGACTTCCCCTCATACGCCCGTGGCGGCGCCGCCGCGCCCCGGAACACCGGCGTCTTCTTCTCCCGCTGCGCGCCTAAACGTCTCTTGGCGCTTTCAATGCCTCCGCGATCAGCCGCGCTTTCGACCCGAGCGAGCCCTTAACCATCACTGCGTCGCCCGCTTGAACCACGCCAAGCGCCAGTTCTGCAAGCGCTTCGGCCGTCTCGACATGCGTTCCGCGGACCTGATCGGGCAAGGCGTCGTGCAACGCCGCCATCAACGGGCCGGCGGTGTGAACGAGATCGAGTTTGCGCGTCGCAGCGATCTGAGCGATGTCCGCATGAAAACGCTCCGCCTGCGGACCCAGCTCCAGCATGTCCGTCAGGAACGCGATGCGCCGTCCATCGACGGCGGGCGGCGCCGTCTCTGCGAAGGTTTCGATCGCCGCTCGCAACGATGACGGATTGGCGTTGTAGCTTTCGTCAACCAACAGGATCTCGCCGCCAGACACATCAAGCGCCATCCGGCTCCCTCGCCCTTCCACAGCGCCCCAGCTCGCCAGACGACGAGCTGCAGCCGCCGGGTCGCCGCCAACCGCCTCGATCGACAGCAAGGCCCCGAGCGCATTCATCGCGAAATGTCTCCCCGGAGCGCCGATCGAGAATTGCAGCGGCGCGCCGTTCAGCTCAGCCTCGACCTCGGTGGCCGCGGCGGAGAGGGTCACCGAAATGAGCCTTGCGTGTCGCCCGCGTTCGCCAAACTCAAGCACACGCGACGCGCCGCACTCATGCGCGCGGGCCGCCAAGCGTTCGAACTGCGGGTCGTCTCGGTTGAGCACGGCGACGCCGTCCTCCTCCAGACCTTCGAAGATCGAGGCTTTCTCGTCGGCGACGCCTTCAATACCCGCCTCGAAAGCTTCAATATGCACGAGTCCTACGATGGTGATCATCGCGACATGCGGCCGGACCATGCGCGACAAGGGCGCGATCTCGCCCGGCGCGTTCATGCCGATCTCATAGACGCCAAAGCGGGTCGTCGGCGGCGTTCGGGTCAGCGTCAGCGGCACGCCCAGGTGGTTGTTGAACGATTTGACCGCGGCATGGGTCGCGCCTTGCTCGGCGAGCATCGCGCCAAGCATGTCTTTCGTCGACGTCTTGCCGACAGAGCCGGTGACCGCAATCGCCGTCATGTCCCGCGCCCGCGCCCGACCCGCGGCGCCGAGACGTTCAAGCGCTTTCAGCGTGTCGACAGGCGAGAACAGCAAAGGCGCCTCCGCCCCTAAACCAGGTGGCGTGCGTTCAACCAGAGCAGCGCCGGCGCCGGCCTCTAGCGCCTGCGCGACGAAATCATGGCCGTCGCGGCTTTCGCCTTTGAGGGCGATAAAGAGATCCCCGTTTCGGAGCTCGCGCGTGTCGAAGGATGCGCCGCCGACCGCCCAGTCGCCCTGCGCCTCGCCGTCGATCGCAGCCGCGGCCTGCGCCGCCGTCCAAAGTGTCTCGCTCATGCCCGCGCCCTTTTTCGCTCTCGCTTAGACGTGGCGCAGAACGCTGTCGAGCGACTAAACCCCAAAAATCTCTCCTGTCTCGCCGTCAAGCGCCAACACCGCGGCGCGGGCTTGCTCCGCATCGTCGAAGGGATGGTTCACACCCATGACTTCCTGTCCGGTTTCATGCCCTTTTCCGGCGATCAAAAGGCAGTCTCCAGGCGCAAGCGCGTCGACGCCGTTCAGGATTGCTTCCGCGCGATCGCCAACTTCCTCCGCGTCCGGCGCGCCGGACAGCACCGCTCGTCGGATGGCCGCAGGATCCTCTGTCCGAGGATTGTCATCGGTGACGACGGCCCTGTCGGCCCCCTGAGCCGCCGCCGCCCCCATCATCGAACGTTTGCCAGGATCCCGGTCGCCGCCGGCGCCGAAAACCACATGCAGCCGACCCGGCGTGTGCGGCCGCAACGCCGCCAGCGCGACCGCGAGCGACTCGGGCGTGTGCGAGTAGTCGACGAAAACGCCGGCGCCGTTGGCCCGCCGCGCCACCAACTCCATGCGGCCCCGAACGCTCCGCAAACTCTCCAAAGCCTCAAATACGGACGGAGCGTCTTCCCCCGAGGCGATGACGAGCCCAGCGGCCGCGAGCGCGTTCGCCCCCTGGAACCGCCCGACGAGCGAAAGACGAACCAGACGGCTCTGCCCACGCCATTCAATGCGCAGGGACTGCCCGGAGAGATCCGCATCCTGAGCGACGAGCCGCACGCCGTCGGCGTTCGCGCCTGAGCCAAACTCGATCACGCGTCGCCCGCGGGCGTGCGCGATCGACCCGGCGATCCTTGCGGTCTCGTCATCGGCATTGATCACCGCCGCGCAATCCGCCGGCGCCACTTCCGAGAAGAGCCGCAACTTCGCGGCCGCGTAGTCGGCTGCATCAGGATGATAATCGAGATGGTCGCGCGAGAGGTTGGTGAAGGCCGTCGCCTTGAAGCGCACGCCGTCCACGCGGTGCTGAGCCAGACCATGGCTCGACGCCTCCATCGCGCAATGCGTCACGCCGGCGTTCGCCAGTTCCGACAGCAACGCATGCAGCGCGATCGGCTCCGGCGTCGTGTGCGCGACGGCGCCCTCGTACCCTTCGACGCCAGACGTGCCGAAACTCGCGCCGCGCCGCCCCAGCGCGCGCCAGATCTGTCCGACAAAGCTGGCGACCGACGTTTTGCCGTTCGTCCCGGTGACGCCGACCATGACCTCTGGCTGCGCGTCAAAAAAAGCGGCGGCGAGATGCGCGAGACGTCGCCGCGGTTCGGGGTCGATGAAGAAAGGAACCGGCCATTCCCCGAGCTCCTCCCGCGCCCGCAAGGCGCTGTCGAGGCTGGTCAGCACGCCGATCGCGCCGCCCTCGATCGCAGACTTCGCAAAGCGGATCCCGTCCGCGTTCACGCCCTTCACCGCCGCGAACAGCGTTCCGGGGGCCGCTGTCCGGCTATCGACGGCAATCGCCTCGACCCGCGTGTCGGGCGCCATGCTCGGGCCTAAAACGATCCCGTCCAGAAGACCCAGATCCGCCGCCGTTTTCGTCACGCGCCATACTCCTAGCTGAACAAATCGGGCTTAGCCGCCGGGCTCGGAGAGAGCAAGCAGCGCCCGCCCGTTGACGGGGCTGTGGACAACATATTGTGTTGATCTTGTTTTGTTCAGCTAGACGTAGCGGCGCTCGCCCCAGTATTTTTACATGAAAGAACGAGCAGAAACACTAGAGCGAATTGGGGCAGGTCATGCAGTTGGCGCTTGACGCGACCAGCGGTTGGGATCTCGACGCGCAGCCAAAACCAGGCGCGCAGCCGGATCTGGCGGCGGCGCGGAAGGTCTTGAAGCGCGTCTGGGGCTATCCTGACTTTCGCCCAGGACAGGATGAAATCGTCGAGGCGATCCTGGCCGGGCGCGACGCCTTGGCGATCATGCCGACCGGCGGCGGCAAGTCTTTGTGCTATCAGCTGCCGGCCCTCATCCGGCCTGGGCTGACGGTCGTCGTGTCGCCCCTGATCGCGTTGATGCAAGATCAGGTCGCCGCCCTTCGCGCGTTCGGCGTGGAGGCGGGAGCCCTCACCTCCGCCAACGCCCCGGAGGAGAACGCCGAGATCCGTGGGAAGATTTGGGACGGGTCGCTCGAGATCCTCTACGTCTCGCCCGAACGCCTCGCTGTCGGCGACACCGTCTCGATGCTGGAGCGCGTCGGCGTGAGCCTGCTCGCCGTCGACGAGGCGCACTGCGTGGCGCAATGGGGGCACGATTTTCGGCCCGACTATTTGGGCATCGGCGCCTTCCGCCACGCGCTGGAGCGGAACGGACAGAAGATCCAGGTCGCGGCGTTCACGGCGACGGCGGATGAAGCGACGCGCGCAGAAATCGTCGAGAAGCTGTTCCCGGAAGACCCGATCGTCTTCATGCGCGGCTTTGACCGGCCCAATCTGCGGCTCGCCTTCGAGCCGAAGCGCTCTGCGCGCAAGCAGATCCTTGACTTCGTCACCGCGCGCAAGGGCCAAGCCGGCATCGTGTACGCCGCTTCCCGCCGCGGCGTCGAGAGAATAGCCGGCTATCTGTGCGAGGCGGGCATCGACGCCCTGCCCTATCATGCCGGGCTCGAACCGGAGGTCCGGCAACGCAATCAGGAACGGTTTGTGCGCGAAGACGGCGTCGTCATGGCGGCGACGATCGCGTTCGGCATGGGCGTCGACAAACCTGACGTGCGTTTCGTCATCCACGCCGATCTGCCGAAGACCGTCGAAAGCTACTACCAGGAGATCGGACGCGCTGGCCGCGATGGCGCGCCGGCCGACACGCTGACGCTCTATGGGTTTGAGGACATGAAGCTGCGGCGACGACAGATTGACGAGTCGGAAGGGTCGGAGGCGCGCAAGCGCGGCGATCGCGCCCGTCTCGGCGCGCTGCTGGCTCTGGCCGAGGCGCCCAGCTGCCGACGACAAACGCTCCTCTCTTACTTCGGCGAAGCCGCCGAGCCGTGTGGAAACTGCGATCTTTGTGAAACCCCGCCAGAACGGTTCGACGGAACCGTCGCCGCTCAGAAGGCGCTGTCAGCGATCCTGCGGACGGGGCAACGCTTTGGCGTCGAGTATCTGACCGCCGTCCTGATGGGCGACGCCACGGATCAAGTTATGAAATTCGGTCACCAGACGTTGCCGACATTCGGCTGCGGAGCCGAGCACACCAAGAACGAGTGGCGCACGATTTACCGTCAGCTCTACGCGCTCGGCCTCGCCGATGTCAGCGTCGGCGACTACGGACAATGGACAGCGACCGAGGAAGGCTGGAAGGTGCTGCGCGGCGAGCGCCGCGTCGAACTGCGCAAAGACGCGATGCCAAAGTCCGGCGGGCGATCGAGCCGCGGAGCCCCCGCCCCCGAACTCGCGGATGAAGCCGATAACGAGTTGCTGCGCGCGCTCAAGCACAAGCGCATGGAGCTCGCGAAGGAAAACAACGTGCCGGCCTACGTCATCTTCACCGACCGCACGTTGACCGAGATCGCCGTTGTCCGACCGCGGGATGAAGCCGCCCTGGCCTTGGTGCACGGCGTTGGCGAAGCCAAGCTGAAACGCTTTGGGCGGATGGTTCTCGACGTCGTCAGCGCGGCTGCCTAGTCAGGTTCCCCGCCCGGCAAGCCCTGTCATCGACGCGCAACAAGCGCGCCGGACTCGTTTCCCTCGTGAAGCGAATGGCCCAAACCTCTTGCGAACCACACGCGACTCCCTGCGTATGTATGTGGTTAACGAGAGAGTGAGTGGGCCACGATGCAGGGTTTTCTAAAGGCCGCGTCGCGCGTCGCCGTCCTGGCGGCGGTGATTTTCCCTGGCGCGGTTGCGTCCGCCGATAGCGAACAAACCAAAGCGCTGTTGGAGCGAAGGGCCGAACTGGAGCGCGAACTCGCGGCGATTGAGGCGGAACTGGCCAAAAAAGGCGTCCTAGTCACTTCGGCCGCGACGCCGGACAGGGCCCGCGCGCAGATCGAAACGGGTTCGGTTCGAAAGGTCGACGCCGGTCTGGTCTATGCGGGCTTGGTGGAGATCGGCGCAGCGCTGACCTTTGGCCGATGCGACGACTGTTTCGACGAGCTGGACGATGAGAGCTACCCGGAAGTCGCCGGGGCCGGGCGCGTCAGCCTTCCGCTCAGCCAGTCGTTTGCGGTGCAACTCGACGTAACCGGGTGGAACACGTTCACCGATCGCGGTGAGAACGGCGAAGACAATCTGCAGACCGCCTTCTCGACCGCAGCCCATCTCGCCTGGCGCGACCCAACGATCGGCGCCGCAGGGGTGTTCGCGCAAGTCGGCTCGGCGAATGGCGGCGAGGCCACGAACGCGACCTTTCTCGCCGGCGGCGCACAGGCGCAATACTACTTCGAAGACGTCACCATTTATGGTCAGCTCGGCTACTTCGTTGCGGATGACGGCGACGAGTACGACGTGATGACCGACGCGGTCTTCGGTCGAGGCGCGGCGCGTTGGTTCCCGCAGGACCGAACACGCCTGCAGGCCCAGGCCGCCCTGTTCAGCGGCGAAGAAGACGACAACTTCAATGACGCGGAGTTCGACGGCTGGAGCGCCGGGCTGCGCGCGGATCACGCGTTCAGCGAGACGCCTTTCACCCTGTTCGCAGCATATGATCGTCTGTCGATCGAGGCGGATCGCAGGTTTGTCCCCGCAGAGTATGAAGAGAACCGCTTTATGATCGGCGCCGCCTTCCACTTTGGCGTCGCATCGCCAAAAGCTCAGGATCGGCAGGGGGCGACGTTTGAGAGCCCGGACATTGGCCGCTGGATCGCGCCGACCCTCGAGATCGTGGACGACTAAGGCCTACGACCTCTCGAAGGTGGATGCTTGTCGTCCCTGAAGCAGCGTTTTGTCGCCGCGGTTTGTCCGCAATCACGGTTTTGTGTGCGCCTGTCTCAAAAAAGGGGAAGGACGCCGAAAATGACTGCTCTTCGTCTCATTTCGCCACGGACCCTCGCCGCGGCGCTCATGACGTCCGTCGCTCTGCCGGCGATGGCCGACACGATCGACGCCAGCTCCGATGTCGCGCGCGCCACCGTTTATCCAGGCGCCGCCGCCGTCACTCGAGAAGCCCGGTTCGTGGCGCCCGCGGGATCGCACGAGATCGTGCTCGAGGATCTACCGCTCCGCATCGAACCCGACAGCCTTCGGGTGGAGGGCGCAGGCACCGCCAGCTTTGCGATCACCGGCATCTCCTACCGGCGCAAGACCCGACTGCCCGAGCCGTTGCCCGTCGCCGAGCGTGAGGCGCTGGAGGCCGAGATCCGCGCCCTGGAGTGGGAACGTCGCAGCCAGAAGGATCTGGCCACCGCAGCCTCGGACCGGATTCGCTATATGGAGGCGTTCCGCAAGGCGACGCTTCAAACCGGCCCGTCGTCGCCGTTCGCGGACGGCGCGCCAGCGACGCCGCGCTTTCTAGACAATATCGAGAACTGGCCCGAAGCCTGGGGCATGATCACGCGCGAAGCCGTCGGCGCGCAGGATGATCTCGCAGCCGCGGAGCGTCGAATTGAGGAACTCGACGAGCAGCTCGGAGAGTTGCTCGACAGACTGGCGGACACAGACCGCCCCGGCCCGCCCCGCAGCGTCTTGACGGTTTCGATCGAGACCACGGGCCCTGTCACTGGCGGCTTGGAGATCACATATCTCACGCGCCAGGCGAACTGGTCGCCGCTCTACGATCTGCGCCTGGATCAGGAAGCCGACCAAAAGCGTTTGACCGTCATCCGGCGCGCCGAGGTCCGACAGTCGACCGGCGAAGACTGGTCCGACATCAAGTTGTCGCTGTCGACCGCGCGCCCATCTGGTCGGCTCGCCGCGCAAGAACCGCCGCTCGCCGAGGCCGCGATCGCGCCAGACCGGGAGGAGTATGACGGCGCCGGCGGGCTGGTTCTCAGCGACGCGGTGCGCAGCAAGGCTCAGGGCGCAGGCGAATACGCGCGGAACATCTTGCCAGCGCAAGAGGCCCTGACAGAGGCGCCGGCGGCGCCGGAACCCGCGGTGCAACCGAGCGCGCTCACGCGCTATGAAGGGGCGACAATCGTCTTTGAAATCGAGACGGCGTTGTCCCTGCCCGGCGACGGCGAAGTCCGTCAGGCGTTGATCGGCGAAACAGCCATCGACACCAACACGATGATCCGCGCAACACCGGTGGTGGACGAGTCCGCCTATCTCTACGCGGTCTATCAAAACGACGCGGCGCCGCTGCTGCCGGGCCGGGCCTCGCTTTACCGGGACGGCGCCTATCTCGGTCAGCATACGCTCGACTATGTCGCGCCGGGCGAGAAGTCCGCGCTGCCGTTCGGACCAATGGAAAGCGTGGTCGTGAAGCGCTCCGTCAAACAGAAGCTGTCCGGCGAAGAGGGGGTGTTCACCACCTCCAACAAGGAACGCTCTCGCTTCGTCCTGACCGCGAGGAACCTGGGCGCCGACGTGCAAACGGTCACCCTCTTCGACGCCCTGCCCTACACCGAAACCGACGAGATCGACATCGATCTGGTGACCAGCGCCCAACCAACAGAGCGAGACGTCGACGGTCGGCGCGGCGCGCTTGCGTGGACTTTCTCGCTCAAGCCGGGCGCTGAAAGAGTGATCGAGTTCGGCTATGACATCGCCTGGCCCGACGGACAGCGACTGCAGGTGAACTGATCGCTTACAGCGCTTCGGGGATCTCGGTGATCTCCGCCAGAACCCGGTCGCCGCATCGGATGCGGATGGCGCGATAGGCGGGGTAAACGGCGTCGCCCTGATACGACACCTGCGTCGAGGTGACGACTTGAGCGACGATCCCGTCCGGCGCCGCGAAGGCGAGATCAAGGAATTGAGCCGGCGGCGCCCGCCGGTCAGCGGGACCCAGACGCCACGCGGCGCTGTAGCCCGGCGTTGGCAAGTCCACCTCGCCGGAGACCCTCAGAACCCTTGAGCCGCCGGCCTCCGCGTCCACCCAGGCGCGCCAATCGCGGCTGTCGATCACAGGGCAGGACGCCGTGGCGTCGGGCGGCGTCGGCGTGGCGTCGGTTTGCGCGCAGGCCGCGGTTCCGACGAGGGCGCAGAGCGCAAGAGCAGTCTTGTTGAAGGCGGTGGTCATTGGGCTTCCCTTTTCACAGGATGTGTTCGGCGAGCACGCACATCGGCTTGCGGGACAACAATGACAACCACCCCGCTGTTGCGGATTCCAGCAAGTCCGAGTGTTTTTCTTGATCCGTCGATAAAGGCTTGGGCTCCGTCGTCGTCGCGTCTAATCCTACAACGATGAAAATCGCGACTTTCAACATCAACGGCGTCAAGGCGCGCCTTCCGGCCGTGCTCGACTGGCTCAAGTCCAGCGCGCCGGACGTCGCCCTCCTGCAAGAGATCAAGAGCCAGGACGAAACCTTCCCCAGAGAGCCGTTCGAAGAGCTCGGCTACAATGTCGAGACGCATGGCCAGAAGAGTTTCAACGGCGTCGCCATCCTGTCGAAACGCCCGATCGAGGACGTCTCGCGAGGGCTGCCGGGCGACGATGAGGATGATCAGGCGCGCTGGATCGAAGCGGTGATCAGCGGGGACGCCGCAGCCGTGCGGGTCTGCGGGCTGTATCTGCCGAACGGCAATCCAGCCCCCGGCCCAAAGTACGACTACAAGCTCGCCTGGATGGAACGGCTGCACGCGCGCGCGCAGGAGCTTCTCGCCAACGAAGAGATCGCGCTGATGGCGGGCGACTACAACGTCATGCCGCAGGCGGAGGATGTGGCCAGACCGAACGACTGGCGCGACGACGCGCTGTTCCTGCCGCAGACGCGCGACGCGTTTCAGCGGATCCTGTATCTCGGGTTCACCGACGCCTATCGGACGCTGCACCCGGGCGCCGAAACCTACACCTTCTGGGACTATCAGGCCGGCGCCTGGCGCAAGAACGACGGGATCGGCATCGACCACATCCTGCTGACGCCCCAGGCCGCCGATCGGCTGGTTGGCTCGGGTATCGAGAAGGACGTGCGCGGCGGCGAGAAACCGTCCGATCACACGCCTGTCTGGTGCGAACTTGCGCTCTGAGCCCGCCTAGATCAGTTCGTTGAGAGCATCGCAATCTGGTCAGCCGCTGCGCTCGCGCGCAGAGACGCCAGCATGTACCGCAACGTGTCCCCGTCCGAGTACGGCAGGACAAGCACGCGTCGGATCTTGCGCCCCTGGCTGTCGAGCGTCGCCGTCATCAGCATGTGCACGTGAGCGGCGCCTTCGAAGCGCACGAATTCGGCGGTCATTCGGATCGACTCGCCATGATCCAGCGCGCCGAGATAAGCACGCTCGCCCTCAATCAACGCCGCGGCAATGATGTCGAGCTGTCGATCAATATCCGCGGCCGAAAGATTGGTTCGGGCCATTCCCGCTGCCGCGTCCGGCCCCAGGGCCTGCCCAAGCGTTTCGCCAAGCGACAAGGCCTCGGCGTCGATCGAGACCGCGCCAAAGGTGTCAAAGCTCGTCCGGTCTCCGGTCCGCCACTCCGCCAGTTCAGCGCAGGAGACGAACCGCAACACCGCGTTGTCGCCAATAACGGCTGGCGGCAGCTTTACATCCGGCTCGCGCAATTCGCAGAAGCCGGGCGCGACGGATTGCACTGATTGCGCAGATGCGGCACCAGCAAGCGCTGCGGCCATCACGATTGGCGCGCAGGCGATTGCTGAGTAGAGGCGAGCAAACCTCATCAACAGCCCTCTCTATGTAGTCTCCTCAACGAGAAGACATACTAGATTTTGGCTGAATGCGAAACAGTAATGTGAAAATCCACAGAATTGCCCAGATCTAGCGCATTTCAGGACTGCGCGTCGCGGTGAACCACCCAAACCCAACCACTCAGGGCGATGGCGGTCGCTGAAACGATCGTCATCAAGGTTCCCGGAAAGAAAGTTCCAAAGCCGCCGAGATCGACAAAGACGAAATAGCCGATGTCGAACAGCCCCCCGATCATCGCCGTCACCCAGATCGCGGTCATGTTGGCTCTCCAGATGAAGATCGCCCCGATACAGGTGGCGGCTCCGGCCCAGAGCAGGTTCCAACCGTGCTGATTCAGTATCGCGCTCACCGCCGGATGATAGTCGGCCTGCAGAGCTGCGGGGTCGACGGCTGCCGCGATGCCTGCAAAGGCGTCCGGCGCAGGCTGCGCCATGGTCAATACGCCACCCAGCATATGCACAAGTCCCCAGACGACCCAGAGGCCGGCCGAGAGTCTCAGGAAGAGCATTTGCGTGGACGACATCGTGTTCCCCTAGGTATCGCGCGGCGACGCGGCGGCGGCTCGTAGGGTCGTGAGTACAGAACCCACGGTCCCATGCAACGCGCGTCAATGCGCGTCACATGCTCACCTACGCACAGTCGGAGCTGTCAAAGGTCCGCGTAGCAGTGACCTTCTTCGCCGCCGCCCGGATGCGGCACCGCCCCGTCTTTGGCGGGGCCGGCGAGCTGCGCGTATTTCCACACGGCGCCAGCGCCGTAGATCGTCGGCTTCGGGCCTGTCCATTGAGCCCTGCGCTCGGCCAGCTCCGCATCGGGCAGGTCCACCGAAATCGTGCCCTCGACCGCATCGATCTCGATCACGTCTCCGTCCTTCAACAGACCGATGGGCCCGCCCACCGCCGCCTCCGGACCGACATGGCCGATACAGAAACCGCGGGGCGCCCCCGAGAACCGCCCATCGGTGATCAGCGCCACCTTCTTGCCCATGCCCTGGCCGGAGATCGCAGCGGTGGTCGCCAGCATCTCGCGCATGCCCGGACCGCCTTTGGGCCCTTCATTGCGGATGACGAGCACCTCGCCTTCCTTGTAAGCGCGCGCTTTGACCGCCTCGAACGCATCCTCTTCACACTCGAAGACGCGCGCCGGACCGCGGAACTTCATCTGCTCGCCCTCGAGCCCGGCGACCTTCACAATCGCGCCCTCCGGAGCCAGGTTGCCCTTAAGGCCGACGACCCCGCCCGTCGCGGAGATCGGCGTGTCGATTGGATAGATGACCGCGCCGTCGACGTCGCCCGACACTTCGGCGAGGTTTTCGGCGACGGTTTTACCGGTCGAGGTCATGCAGTCGCCGTGGAGCAACCCAGCCTTCATCAGCTGCTTCATCACCATCGGCACGCCGCCGGCCTCGTAGAGATCCTTCGCCACGTATTTGCCGCCCGGCTTTAGATCGACGAAGTACGGCGTCGACTTGAAGCTCGCGCAGACGTCTTCGAGGTCGAACTTGATGACGGCCTCATGCGCGATCGCCGGAAGGTGCAGTCCGGCGTTGGTCGACCCGCCAGTGCAGGCGACGACGCGTGCGGCGTTTTCCAGGCTCTCGCGCGTGACCACGTCGCGGGCGCGCACGCCGCTGGCGATCAGGTTCATCACGGCGCGACCCGAGGCCTCGCAATACTGATCGCGGCTCTCATAGGGCGCGGGCGCTCCGGATGAGTTCGGCAGCGCCAAGCCGATCGCCTCGGAGACGCACGCCATCGTGTTGGCGGTGAATTGTCCGCCACAGGCGCCCGCAGAAGGACACGCCACGCGCTCAAGAACCTCCAGCGCCGCGTCAGAGAGGTTGCCGCTCTGGTGCTTGCCCACCGCCTCGAACATGTCCTGGACCGTGAGATCGCGATCCGCGAACTCGTCCGGAACGTCCGCCCCTTTCGGCGCGCGCCCTGGCAGGATCGATCCGCCATAGACGAACACGCTCGGCACGTTGAGGCGCACCATCGCCATCATCATGCCCGGCAGCGACTTGTCGCAGCCAGCCAACCCAACGACCGCGTCGTAGGCGTGCCCGCGCATCGTCAGCTCGACCGTGTCGGCGATCGCATCGCGCGACGCGAGCGAAGAGCGCATGCCCTCATGGCCCATGGCGATGCCGTCGGTGACCGTGATCGTCGTGAACTCGCGTGGGGTGCCTTTGCCCTCCTTGACGCCGAGCTTCACCGCCTGCGCCTGCCGATTGAGCGCAATATTGCAGGGCGCGGCCTCGTTCCAGCAAGTCGCCACGCCGACGAATGGACGATGGATCTCCTCCTCGGTTAGGCCCATGGCGTAAAAGTAAGACCGGTGCGGCGCCCGCGCCGGGCCTTCGGTCACATGGCGGCTGACAAGCTTAGACTTGTCGAATTTGGAGGTGGCGTTCCCATCGGCCATCGCGGCTGTTCCTTGCGTCTTATTCGGCTGTTTGACGCGGACATTATCGAGGCCGACGCGGCGATTCCAGAGCGATTACAGGCTCTCAGCAGGGTTCTGGGACCTCAATCGTCGCACGTACTCCCAAGTGATCTGATCCGGGGATGTCGAATGTGTCGACGGCGATAACGCCGATCCCTTCGCTCACCAAGATATGATCGATCTGATTCCCGAGCGCCGAGGGGATGGGCTCGGGCCCAGACGGGTTTGGATAGCCGCCCCGCCACGTTCGACGCAGACCGCCAATGATCTCCGAGCCGCTTTGCTCCTGAACAATCCGCATTTGCGCGCTCCTCGGAGACGCGTTGAAATCGCCAAGCAGAATGCGCTGGTCCGGCAGTCCGTTCATCAAGGCGCCCAATGCAAGGCCCTGCGAGCGTTGGTTCTGTTGGATCGGCGCCGGCAGACTGAAATGAAGCCCGACAACGCCCAGCTCAAGTCCGCCGCCCAGATCGACGATCGCTTGCGCGCGCATCGGCGCGTCGGGGGACAAATTGTTCTCGACGCCGTCTCTCAGCGGAAACTTCGACCACAGCACCACATTGTAAGTCGGCGTAAGGGTCCGGAGCCGCGCAACGCGGTGCGGAAACCTTTGCTGCAGTCCGCTCGCCTCGTTCCAGAAAGCTTCGGACGTCTCCTGGGTTACGAGGATGTCGACGTCGACGCGATCAAGCGCCGCCGCGGCTTCGGCGTTGAAATCGTTCACGTAGAGCACGTTGGCCGTCGCGACTGTGAGCACGCGCGCGCCGCATGCTGCAGGGTCCACGGGTCTTTGGGCTTCGAGCAAAGCGGGTCCGAGCAAAGCAACGCCGCCGCCTGCCGCAGCCAACCCTGTCAAGGCCAGGCGCCAGCTTGACGACAGAACGCCAAGGACCGCGGCGCCGACAGCCGCCAACGCAAAGTGCAGTCGAAAATGGGCGAATGTGTCCGCTTCAGGCGCCTGGGCGCCGAACAGCCCCACGAACAAGCCGAAACCCGCGCCCAGCAGCAAGAGCGCGCCAGCCAGTCCCAAAACACCTCTTAGCAAACCCGCCATCGTCGCAGCCGTGATCCTCTGCCTGTCCGACCGAGCGGTTTATGCGCAATTGCGTCCATTTCGGGGTCGAGATGCGATCGCAACGACCATCTGACGTGCCAGAACATCCGACGAAATCCCTAGGTGATTGATTGCAAAGACAAAGGCCCAGACGCCAACGAGCGGGCTCAGCGACCAGAAATGCGTCGCCTGAAATGTGAAGACCAAAGCAAAGCGCCTGTCGCCGTCTCGCGTTCAAGGGCATCCGCCGCAGTCATGGCGCCTCTTGATGATCCGACTGGCGACTCTGAACGAATACCAGTTACAGCCTGAAAGGAGGCGCAAATGTCCAATTGGTTGATGGTGCTGCCCGCCTTAGCGATCGTCGTCGCAGGCGTCGCGCACCCCACGCAGGCGGCCGTTGAAGAGCCGAACTACACGCTCGTCCGCGAGGACGGAGACTTCGAGATCCGTGATTACCCCACACTGATCGTCGCCGAGACGACCGAGGCCGGCGACCGGCGCGACGTCTCGAATACCGCCTTTCGCCGCCTCGCCGGCTACATCTTCGAGGAAGATCGCCCCGAGGGCGAAATCGAGATGACCGCGCCGGTGCTGATGGCGCCTCAGGGGTCCGAAGAAACCTACATGCAGTTCGTCATGCCTGAGCGGTTCGATATGCAGACGCTTCCAACGCCCGAAGACGCGCGGGTCAAACTGCAAGAGACGCCGGCTCGACGCGTGGCGGCCATTCGCTATTCCGGTTGGGCCGGAGATGACGACCTTGCCGATAAAGAGGCGGATCTCCGCACCTGTATCACGTCGCAGGGCCTTGAGCCTGTCGGTCAGGCCGAATGGGCGTTTTACAACCCGCCCTGGACCCTTGGCCCATGGCGGCGCAATGAGGTGCTCATCGAAGTGAGCGCACAGTAACGAATTGCTCGTGCAGGTCGCGGGATAGAATACTCAGATCCGCTCGGAGACGCGACCTGCACACACAAAGCTCTCGCTTGCTAAATCCCGATTTCCAGAAGTCTGTTTTACTATCACTCGACTGCTGAATGATAGAATTTTCCTGCATTTTACAGCGCCACTTCGTCACAGTCGCGCACAGATCGGCGACAGAGGCGTTGAAACCCGATCGGATTTTTGACATCCAGTTGCAGAACGAGGCCGTAAAGGTCCGATTGCCGCAACCTGAAAAAGGTCGGCGCGCAACAAAGGGGTATCGGCATGTCTCAGCCGGTCGCAGAGCGCCCGCTCGATACGCGTATTCATCTGCATGAAGATGAGCGCATCCTGGAAGTCGACTTGACCGATATGGTCCTTCGCAACGGCGAGGACGTCGCGGCGCTGTACAACTTGCTTGAACGGCGGGCGGCCGCGAGCCGCCGACGCTGGTTCTTCCTGGTCAACTACCTGCGCTGTCAGATCCACCCGGAAGCCTGGATCTCCTTCGCCAACCGCGGCAAGCGGTTCAACAAGTTGTTCTCGCTGGGGTCCGTGCGTTTCAACACCGCCGAGGAAATCGGGGGCGAGATCTCTCGCCGGGCCGACGCCGAAGCGTTTGAAGCGAATCTGATCGCCAATCGGGACGCGGCGGTGGAGAAATTGCGCGCGATGCGGGCCGAGCACGAAGCGCGACATCCAGAGCCGCGACCTCTCGAGGACGCGCTTGAAGCCGATTTCGACGCCCGCATCAGCTTTGACCCCGAGCTGCAGGTCATGGACGCCGATTTTAGCGACTTCAGTTTCGTCGACAGTCGGATTGTCAACGGGTTCTACGACGTGATCGAAAAACGGATCGCCGCAAGTGGTCGCCCGCGCTGGTACTTCGCGGTGAATTACGCCAACTGCAAAGTCTATCCCGAAGCCTGGATCGCCTTCGCCCAAAGAGGAAAAAAGCTGAACCTCGCCCACTCACTTGGATCAGTCCGGTATGCGGCGTGTGATTTGACCTCGAAAGAAATCGCAACCCGCGCCGAATCGGACGCATTCGACCCCAACCTCTTTGAGTCGCGCGACGCGGCGTTGGCGGAAATCGGCCGCCTTCGATCAAACGCGACCGCCAGCCCCGCCGCCTGATCGACGGCGGCCTTCCGACGAACTAAGCTGGCCCTCGACGACACTGGTTTAGCGGGGGCAGGCATGCACGAGGAAGCAAAGCGGGCGATCGAAGCGATCGGCGATGGTCTGCCGCAAGACTGGCTGCTCCGCCCCAAAGCGCATGTCGAGCAGATGAAGCCCGAGGCCGGAGCGCTGAAGCGGATCCTCGAACGCCCAGGGACCAAAGAGATCATCGACGAGCATATCCGTTTCGACGAACAGGCTGGCCGCGCGCAGAAACTGTACAAGGGCCCCTCGCTTTGGTCCGCGCGCTTCTCGTTCATCTCAGTTCTCACAGCCTCGATCGCCGTCATTCTGGAAGGCGTCGACTTCTTTCCGATGAATGAATGGAGCCGTGTCTTCGCCATCGTCACGGGGGTTTCGGTCCTTCTATCCTTCGCGCTCTCGTTGGTGACGACCTGGGCGAAACCCTTCGAGCGCTGGATGCTTGCGCGCGCAGAAGCCGAAGTGCGCCGCATGCGGCTTTTCACCGAGGTGACCTCTTCCGATGAAGCGCCCCAGGCCGGCGAAGCGCCCTTGCTTCCGCTTCAGCTCGAGTACTTCCGCCGGTATCAACTTGACGTCCAACGCGCGTATTACGGCAAGCGCAGCCGCGACCACGCGACCGTCGTGCGAACGGCGAGCCGGCTGCGCTTGTTCGCAATGGTCTTGGTCGTCCTGGCCTCGATACCGCTCGTCTTCACGCTGACGGGCATCGGCTGGAACGACATACCTGTCGTCGGCGGGCTGTTCAGCGCTTTTGAAATGTCCGCCGACCGAGAGAACCGGATCTTCCTGGGCCTCGGCACGATCGGAGCCGCCTTGCAAGGCTTGCTGGCCGCTCGTCTGCTGCTCGGACAGGACGAGCGCAACGCCACGCGGTACGCCGCGACGTTCAGCAATCTGGAGGACCTCGCCAGTCGACCATTGACGGATGCGCGCGCCGCCGCCTCGGTCGGCGATCGGGAAGGCGTCCTCGCCTTTGTCGCGCTGGTTCAGGAGCAGGTTTCGTCCGAGCACCGCGAATGGGTCAGCTTGAACAAGTTGTCGCCGGACCTGTCGCTGTCTCGCTTGCAGGAGCTGGCGCTGCCGCGCCTGAAGTGACGTCATTTCAAAAATCGGAATAATCTCTTTCGAACTGAGGTGATTATCATCATCAACGGTTCCACCTAGGTTGATCGCGTCGACGACGATGCATCGCCCCGACACCCGTGTTCACCGCGCCGCCCGGCGACTAAAGGCCAGGGTCGCGCTTATCTCGGAGTGTCTTCCAATGAACAAGCTTTCCAGACGCGCCTTCACCTCCGCGCTTTTCTCCGCCCCAGTCGCCGCCGGTCTGGCGACCGGAACGCTGGTGCACGCCGCGACCAAGACGGCGGCCGACGTGCAGCCTCACGCGCAGATCCGCCTGGGGCGTTTCACGGTCACCTTTCTGAATGACGGTTACAACGACGTGCCGATCGGCGCCTTCCAGGGACGTCCGGTCGAAGAGCTGACCGCGATGGTGGATCGCCAGTTCGAGGTCCGAGCGGAGCAAACCGTGCGCATCTCGTTCAACCAATACCTGATCGACGACGGCGAGCGGAAGATCCTGGTCGACGCCGGCACTGGCGGCGGCTTCGGCGAGACCGGCGCCCTTCCCAAAGGGCTCGCCGCGATCGGCCTCGGCCCGGCGGACATCGACGCGGTGATCGCCACGCATCTGCACTTTGATCATATCACCGGACTGGTGCGCGGGGGCGAAAAGGTCTTCGCCAACGCCGAGGTCTATGCCGACCGCCGGGACGTGAAGCATTTCACGGATCCCGCAAAGGCGGCGGCCGCGCCGGACCTTCTAAAGAGCTCCTTCGCCGCGGCGAAGGAGTTGGCGCGGCTCTATCCTAAGCTGCAGCAGATCGAGGGCGCGGAGCAGATCGTGCGCGGCGTCTCGACAGTCGATCTCTCCGGCCATACGCCGGGTCATATCGGCGTGCGGATCGAGGATGACGGCCAAAGCCTGCTTCTGGTCGGCGACATGCTGTTCCATCCGGCCCTGCACCCGGCGGCCGAGGATGTGACCATCGCCTTCGAAGCCGACCCGGCGGCGGCGCGAGCGATGCGCGAGGCCTTCTTCCCCCGGGCGGCCGAAGAAGGCGCGCTGATCGCGGCCACCCACATCGCCTTCCCTGGCCTGGGCCGCATCGTCAAGGATCGCGGCGAGCTGCGCTGGACGACCGCCGACTGGGCGAGCATGCGCTAGGAAATGCGATCGGGCCGCTCTGGATCATCGCCGGGGCGGCCTACACCGCCGGCATCTGCTGCGTCGCGCAGTGGATGCCGCCTCCGCTTTCGCCCAACAGGTCCGTGTCGAGAAAGACGACCTCGCGACCGGGATAGAGATCGCTCAGGATGCGGGCGACTTCGGCGTCCGTCGCCGCGTCCGGAGACTGCGAAGCCAGCACCCCGCCATTGCACACATAGTAATTCGCGTGTGACGAGACCCAGTCCCATTGCGGCGGACGCGGCAAGATCGAGATCTCGAACGTTCGTCCCTGCGCGTCGGTCGCGTTTGTGAGGATGTCGTAGGTCGCATAGTCCGCGTCGGACCACACGTCGCCGGGCTCTGGCGGCCCAAGCTGAATCGCGATCACGCCCGGCCGCACGAACCGCGCCAGGCTATCGATATGGTAGTCGGTGATGTCCTGTCCCTTGAGCCCCGGCGCCCAGATCATCTTCTGAGCGCCATAGGCCTTCAGCAGAGCGTCTTCGATCTCCGCGCGGGAGCCCTTGTTGCGATTGCGGTTCACCCACGAGCTCTCATGGGCGAGCAACGTGCCGGCGCCGTCGGTCTCCAGACCACCGCCCTCGCCGACCACGTCGTTGTCGAACAGCGGCAAACCGAGCCGTTGCGCAACCCGACGCGCCACTTTCCCGTCACGGCCGTAGGTTCCACGCCCACCCCACCCGTTGAAGTTGAGCAGGGTGACCGCCCGCGCGCCTTTGTCGTTCACGGTGAAAATCGGTCCGCTGTCGCGGCACCAAAGATCATCGGTCGGGACGTCCCAGATCTCGACGTTGCGAGACAACCGCCGACGCGCGTCGGCGATGTGATCCGCCCCCATCAGCATGACCACGGGTTCGAATTCGGCGACCGTGTTCGCGATCTCGGCGATCACGTCCCGCATGGCGTCGCGGTGCGAGCGGTCTTCATAGGCCGCGAGATCCACCGGCCATTGCATGAAGGTCAGCTCGTGCGGAGCCGCTTCATCCGGAACCACAAAACCTTCCGATCGGGCCGACGGCCTGTCGGCGGAGCGTATCGGCGTCACCGCCATACTCGCCGCCGTCGCCGCGAGACCGACTGAAGCCTGGCGACGTGTGAGCATGTCCCGGTCACCCCATCTCGGCGACGCGCGCCAAGGCGGCCTTGAGGCGATCAGCCTCGGCCTTCGCGGTTTCAAGGCGCTCTTTCTGTTCCTCGATGACTTCCGCCGGCGCTTTCGAGGTGAAGTTGGCGTTGCCGAGCTTGGCCTCGACGCCTTTGACCTCCTTCTCGATCTTCGCCAGCGACTTCTCCAGCCGCGCTTTCTCGGCGGACACGTCGATGATGTCCGCGAGCGGCAGGTTCACCGTCGCCTCTTCGACCGCAAGCGTGATCGAGCCCGCCGGCGCCTCCTCGGCGGCGTTCCAGCTTTCAAGGCGCGCAAGCCTCAGCACGAGGGCTTCGTTACGGCTCATCCGCGCGAGCGCTGTCTCGCTTGCTCCGGTCAGCGCGAGCTGGATCTGGGCCGACGGCGGCACGTTCATCTCCGAGCGGACGGAGCGAATGGCTTCGATCAGCTTCACGATCCAGCCCATCTCCGCGTCCGCGTCGACGTCAGCCAGTTCCGCCGCCGTGTACTCGGGCCAGTCACCATGAACCAGCAGTTTGGACCGGCCGCCGTCTCCGGCGGTCAACGCCCACAGCTCTTCGGTGATGAACGGGGTCACCGGGTGAATCATCAGCAGGATCTGGTCGAGCGCCCAGGCCGCGGTCGCCTGCGTTTCAGTTTTCGCAGCCGCGTCGTCGCCTTCGAGCAACGGCTTGGCGAACTCGAGATACCAGTCGCAGAACACGTTCCAGACATGGGCATAAAGCGCGAGAGCATAATCGTTGAAGCGGTATCCCGTCAGCGCGTCATCGAGCGTTTCGCGCAATCGCGCGGTTTCGCCGACGATCCATTTGTTCACAGTCTGCTGTGGCGACTTCGGATCGAAGTCCGCCACGCGCGCGCATCCGCGCATCTCCAGCAGGCGGGTCGCGTTCCACAGCTTGGTGCCGAAGTTGCGATAGCCCTCGACGGCGTTCTTCGACAGCTTGATGTCGCGGCGTTGCTGCGCCTCGAGCGCGGCGAGCGTGAACCGCACGGCGTCCGCGCCATAGTCGTCGATCAGCTCGAGCGGGTCGATGACGTTGCCGACCGACTTCGACATCTTCTTCCCTTTTTCGTCCCGCACGATCGAGTTGATGTAGACCGTGTGGAAGGGAACCTCCGGCGCGCCGGTTTCATCGCGCATGAAATGCATGCCCGCCATCATCATTCGGGCGACCCAGAAGAAGATGATGTCGTTGCCGGTGATCAGCACATCCGTCTTGTAATAGCGCTTGAGCTCGTCGGTCGCGTCCGGCCAGCCCAGCGTCGAGAACGGCCAGAGGGCGGAAGAGAACCAGGTGTCGAGCACGTCTTCGTCGCGCACAAGCTGTTTGCCGCCGGCGGCCTTGACGGCTTCTTCCTCCGTCTCCTCACAATAGGCGTTGCCGTCCTCGTCGTACCAGACCGGGATCTGATGACCCCACCACAGCTGGCGCGAGATGCACCACGGCTCGATGTTCTCGAGCCATTGGAAGTACGTCTTCTCCCAGTTCTTCGGGGCGAACGTCGTGCGGCCGTCCTTCACGGCCTCTAGCGCTGGTTTGGCCAGAACCGCAGCGTCCACGAACCACTGGTCCGTAAGATACGGCTCGATCGCCACCTTGGAGCGGTCGCCGTGCGGCACCTGATGCGGTTCGTCGGCGATGCCGTGCAGCAGGCCCTTCTCCTCGAACAGCGAGATGATCTTCAGCCGCGCATCGTAGCGGTCGAGCCCTTCGAGCGCCATCGCGTCAGGGTTGGGGTCCGCGTCCTGAAGGAACTCGGCGTTGCCCTCCAAGCGGATCTCTGCGCGCGGGCCCATGATGTTGATCACGCGAAGCCCCGTGCGCTTGCCGACCTGGAAGTCGTTGAAATCATGCGCCGGAGTGATCTTCACCGCGCCCGAACCTTTCTCCGGATCGGCGTAGTCGTCCGCGACGATCGGGATGGCGCGGTTCACGAGCGGCAACATCACGTTCCGACCGATCAGGTCCTTGAAACGCGGATCCCTCGGGTTCACGGCGACGCCGGTGTCGCCCAGCATCGTCTCCGGCCGCGTCGTCGCCACCACGAGGTAGTCGCGGGTCTCGAACTCGGTCGGATCGCCGTCCTCCTCTCTCCAATCGCGAACGCGCTCGACCGTTTCGGGCCCATCTTCGCCTTTCACCTCGACCGTCTCGCGGGTGATCGGGTGCTGATAGGCGACGCCGCCTTCCAGCGGATAACGGAAGCTCCAGAGCTTGCCGCCGGTCTTGGACGGGCGCACCTCGACCTGCTCGACTTCCAGATCAGAGATCGCGGTCTCAAACTGCGGATCCCAGTTCACCAGCCGTTTGTCGCGGTAGATCAGTCCTTCCTTGTAGAGCTGAACGAACACCCGCAGCACCGCTCTCGAGAGCCCATCATCCATGGTGAAGCGGTTGCGCGACCAGTCGCAGGACGCGCCAAGCCGCTTGAGCTGCCCGATGATCGTACCGCCGGACTCTTCCTTCCAGGCCCAGACCTTTTCGAGGAACTTCTCGCGCCCCATCTCGCGGCGGCTTTCATTCCCGTCTTCGGCGAGTTTGCGCTCGACCACCATCTGCGTGGCGATGCCAGCATGGTCCTGGCCCGGCTGCCAGAGGACATCGTCGCCCTTCATGCGGCGCCATCGGATCAGGATGTCCTGAAGCGTGTTGTTCAGCGCATGCCCAATATGGAGCGAGCCGGTGACGTTGGGCGGCGGAATGACAATGCAAAAGCTCTCTCCGCCCGGCTTGGCGTTGGCGCCGGCGCGAAAGCAGGCTTGCTCTTCCCAAAGGGCGGCGATGCGGGCCTCGGCTTCGGCCGCGTCGAATGTCTTCTGCATGGTCATGGATCGTCAGGTCCTGGAACGTCCCCGCCGAACGCGGAGAAAACAATGGCGGGTATGTAACCGAGCCGCGCGCCAAGGAAAACCCAGGCGGGCGATCCTCCGCAATTTCGATGTTCTTGCGACGTTAACCGCATCTCTCAAACAACCTTTAAGGGGACTTATCCCATACTACCGGCGCAATCTTTAACCCAGTGGAGCACGAATGTTTTCGAAGCAGAACTTGCTTATTATCGGCGGCGCGGCCGGCGTTTTTGCGATCGCCTATGTCGTGGACGAAGCCGATAAGGCGATGAACTATGAAGAGACGCGCGCGCGTGTGACCTCGGTGACGGTCGAGTGCACGCTCGAAAAAACCGAAGGTAAAATAACGACATACACGGACCCCATGGACTGCCACATGGCCGAGTTCGCGCAGCGAGAGCACCCTCGCTACAAAAACCAGGGGTTCGAGATCAAACGCAGCGGCGTGACGGAGTTTGACTACTACGGGCTAGACGGCAAGGTGCTTTCAAACTCGCTCGACGTCTATACGGATCCAAACGGCTGTGAGCTGTCGGTTGGCGACGAGTTTCGGATTCTTCAGCACAAGACGGATGAAACCAGGGTTCGCGAAGCCGACGAAGACAGCTTCGCCAAGTGGTGTTCGTGATCCAGACTAGAGAAGCGCGGCTTCCTCCATGGCGGCAGCCGCGGCTTTTTGTGATTGGCCCGCCTCGCCCCGCAGTTTTGTCAACAGATCCCGGTGGTCGGGCATCCGTTTGAGATTGTCGGCCTTGGCTTGCCTGAACGCGTCCGAGAAGGCGCGCCAAACCCTTTTGTCCAGCTGTGCCGCGCGGTTGATGCGTTTGCCTTTGTAGAAGCCTTTTCCGAACAGAACCGCGGCGTAGGTGTGATGATCAAAGAGATGCGCGCTGTTCAGATCTGTCGCTTCGGGCAGCGCGTATCGCCAGACCTCGAGGTTTTCGCGCAACCGCTCTGGCACGCGTTCAGCGCCGCGTGCGGCGACCCAGTACGGCGTGTCGTCGCGGTTTGACAGGTGATAGTGGATCGCGATGAAGTCGCGAACCTCCTCGTAAAGATCACGCATGTTCTTGTTGAAACGGTCTGCGAGCGGCTGCGGATAATCGCGATCCGGAAGATACGTCGAGAGCCAGCGGATCGACATCTCGATCATGTAAATCGCCGTCGACTCAAGCGGCTCGACGAACCCCCCGGACAATCCCACCGCGACACAGTTCTTGACCCAGCTTCGACGGGTGCGGCCGACGCGCATCTTGAGTGCGCGGGGCTGCGCTTCGTCTTCGGTCATCCCGAGATGATCGAGGAACTCCGCCCGAGCTTCCTCCTCGGTTCGAAACTTCGACGAATAGACATAACCGGTTCCGATGCGGTGATAGAGCGGAACGCGCCAGGCCCAGCCCGCGCCCAGCGCGGTCGAGCGCGTGCAGGGCTCAAGCTTTGCGCCCGGCTTGTGCGGGATCTGCACCGCCAGGGCGCTGTCGTTGAGCATCCAGTCGGAATAGTCGTCGAACGGCTCGCCCAGCGCCTTGTTGATGATCAGACCGCGAAACCCTGTGCAATCGACGACCAATTGAACCGGCGTCCGCCCGCCAGAGCGGAGCTGGAGCGCGGCCACATACCCGTTTTCGTCGAGCTCGACGTCTTCAAGATGATCCAGAACGTGCTCGACGCCGCGCGCCGTCGCCGTCTCCTGCAGCAACTTGGCGAACTGACCGGCGTCGAGGTGGTATGCGGTCGTCACGCGGTTGTTCTTGAAAGCCCCGCCAAGCTGGCCGGGACCCTTGCATTTCTCGATCAGGTCAGCGCCCATCCCGGTGTACTTTTCGAAGGCAGGGCCGTTCTGGCCAAAACGCTGATAGTAAAGCCCAGCGTCCACTCCCTTGATCAGCGGCGGATGGTTGAAAGGGTTCAAGAACGCGTAGGGATCGCCCGCGTCGTCGACGTTCCAGCGATCAAACTTCACAGCAAGCTTGAACGAAGCGTTGCAGCGCCGGAAGAAGGCCTCTTGATCGATCCCGAGTTGCTGGAGCAATCGGGGCATCGCTGGAACCGTTGCTTCTCCGACGCCGATCGTCGGAGTGTCCGGAGATTCAATCAGACGGATGTGAACCCGGTCGCCACCGCCCATCCGGTTCAAGAACGTGTCAAGCATCGCAGCGGCCATCCAACCGGCCGTGCCGCCGCCCACGATTGTAATCGACTCCAGCTGTTCGCCCATTTTCGCCTTTTCCCCTTGGTCAGGTTCTTTCGCGAAGGAACGACCAAGCGCCATGAAGAACCCTTTTGTTCTCAGTATGCTAGATCGTCATGGCGCTGACGCCAAGACTGCTCGAAGAACCGCTGGCGAGTCGTTGCGATCGACGAAAACTCTTACGTCGTTTAGAGATGGCCTATTTCCTGCGCGCCGACCTTGGCGGACACATAGGCTGAGACGACAGTGAAACGCGTAGACCACAGCATGGAAAACGCACCGAACAGCGCTCGGGCGCCCCAACGACGGAGCCTTTGGGCGCTTAGCTTTACCGCCTTATGCCTCGCGTTGATCGCCGCCGCCGCGGCGTTTGGGCCGGTTGAACGGTATTTTCTCGGGAAAGTCGCCGAGCAGAACCAGAGCGTTCTGCGCCTGGCGGCCGCAGGCCTCAGCGGCGCATTACGACGGTATGAACCGCTGCCGACGCTCATCGCCAATCGCCCCGAGATCCGGCTGCTCCTGTCAGATCCGAACGATCCACTTCTGGTGGAGCGGATCAATCTCGACCTGAAAGAAACCGCTGAGAAGGTCGAGGCGTCAGACATCTACGTCATCGACGCCGACGGATTGACGCTGGCGTCCAGCAACTTCGACAGCGACACTTCGTTTCTTGGGAAGAACTTCGCCTTTCGACCATACTTTCAGGACGCGATGGGCGGCGCCGACGGGCGGTTTTTCGCCCTCGGCACAACCTCGCTGAAGCGAGGCTACTTCTTTTCGGCGCCGGTGACTTTGGGCGATCGCGTCCTCGGCGTCGTCACCGTTAAAATCACCGTGGACGCGTTCGAAACCTCCTGGAGCGGCGGCGACAGCGAGATCTTGGTGGTCGACCAAAGCGGCGTCGTCGCCATGTCGAGCCGAGCCGACTGGCGTCTGAAATCACTCTGGGCTCTGACGCCGGCCGCACTGGCGGAAATCCAGGAGACGCGGCAATACCCGATTGACCGAATGAGGTCGCTTGGGTTCTCCGCCGAGAGCTTTGGCGTCGACGGCGCCAGACTGGTTCAGATCGACGCTGGCGACGACGCCGCCAGTTCCAGCTTTGACGACACCTATGTCTCGAAAGCCCTGTCGCTGCCTGATCCGGGCTGGTCGATCATGGTTCTCAGTCCAGCCGACGCCGCCCGCCAGCAAACGCTGGCGACATTCGCCGTCACGTTCCTGGGGCTGCTGCTCGCCGCGCTGATCTTGGCCTACTTGCACTTGCGCCGCGCGCGGCTGTTCGAACGGATCGAGGCGCAACGGCAGGCGCAGGCGGAGCTCGAACGACGCGTCACGGAGCGTACCGCGGACCTCAACGACGCCAACGCTCAACTTCTGCAGGAAGTTGAGGAACGCATTACGACCGAAGCGCAGTTGCGCAAGACGCAGGCGGACCTGGTGCAAGCCGGCAAGCTCGCCGCCTTGGGGCAGATGTCAGCCTCGCTGTCGCACGAGTTTAATCAACCCCTCGCGGCCGTGAAGTCCTACGCCGACAACGCGTCCGCTTATCTGGATCGAGGGCGCGCCAAGGAAGCGCATGAGAATGTCGCCCGGATCTCCGAAATGGCCGACCGCATGGCGGCGATCAGCCAGCATCTTCGCAATTTCGCGCGGAAACCGCAGGAGCAAAGCGGCCCCGTTCCCGTCGCTGCGGCCATCAACGACGCCGTGCAGATCCTGTCCGGGAAACTCAAAGGCCGCTCGGCTCGGGTGACGGTCGACGTCTCTGGCCGCGACCTGTGGGTGCAGGGCGGCCAGATCCGGCTGCAGCAAGTGCTTGTCAATCTGATCAGCAACGGTCTCGACGCAATGGCTGACAGCACCGCGCCTCAGATCCGGGTCAGCGCGATCGAAGTCGGAGACCGGGTCGAGATCCATGTTCGCGACTACGGGCCAGGATTGTCCGAAGACGTCGTCGCCCATGTGTTTGATCCGTTCTTCACCACAAAGGAGATTGGCCAAGGCCTGGGGCTCGGTCTCTCGATCTCTTACAACATCATTCAGGACTTCGGCGGCCATTTGAGCGCGCGCAACCATCCCGACGGCGGCGCCGACTTCGTGATCGATCTTCTCGCGGCGGAACGCCCCTCGGAGCTGTCCAGCGACGTCTCGGCGCAGACAGCGGCCGAGTGAGGAGACGGACGCCATGAGCAAGGTCCTGTTCGTAGACGATGAGGAGCATCTTCGGCTCGCGGCCCAGCAGGCGTTGGACCTGGCTGAGCTCGACGCGGAGTGTTTTGCCGACGCCGAGCAGGTGCTGTCTTTGCCGAGCCGGAACTTCGACGGCGTTTTGATCACCGACATCCGCATGCCCGGCCTGGACGGCATGGAGCTGATGCGCCGCGTCCTTGAGATCGACCCGGAGTTTCCGGTCGTGTTGGTGACCGGACACGGCGACGTGCAACTTGCGGTCGAGGCGATGCGGTTGGGCGCCTATGACTTCGTGGAAAAACCCTTTGCCTCGAACCACCTGATCGAAGTGGCGCGGCGGGCGATCGACAAGAGACGGCTGACGCTCGAGAACCGGGCGTTGCGCTCGGCGGCGGCTGGACGGGATCGGCTGGAGGCGCGGCTGATCGGACGCGCAGCAGCGATGGTGGATCTGCGCCGGCAGATCCGCGCAGTCGCCGCGACAGACACCGACGTTCTGATCATTGGCGAAACCGGCACCGGCAAAGAGGTCGCGGCCCGCGCGCTGCACGCGGTCAGCGACCGCCGCGAAAAACCCTTCGTCGCAATCAACTGCGGCGGCCTTCCCGCCGAGCTGATCGAAAGCGAGCTGTTCGGTCATGAGGTCGGCGCTTTTCCAGGCGCGCTGCGGGCGCGGTTTGGCAAGTTCGAGCATGCGCGGGGCGGCGCCGTGTTTCTTGACGAGATCGAGAGCATGCCGGTCGAACTGCAGGTCAAACTCCTGCGCGTCATTCAGGACCGCAGCATCATCCGGCTCGGCTCGAACGACCCGATTGACCTCGATGTTCGCTTTATCGCCGCCAGTAAGGCCGACCTGGAGCATGAAGCGGCCGAGGGGCGTTTCCGCAGCGATCTTCTTTACCGCCTCAACGTCGTCACTCTTCGGATCCCCAGCGTCGCCCAACGCGCGGAGGATGTTCCAAGACTGTTCAGCCACCTCGTTACGGAAGCGGCGATCCGATACAAACGCGAGACGTTGGAGGTTCCATCGGCCGTGCTCGCCCAAGTCGCCGCCCGCGACTGGCCGGGGAATGTCCGGGAGTTGCGCAACGCCGCAGAACGCTTTGTTCTCGGCCTCGATCTCGAGCTCTCAAGCGACGCCGATCCTCACGCTGAGGCCAAACAATCGTCGTTGGCCGAACGGGTTTCGGAATTCGAGCGAAACGCCATCAGCGCGGAGCTCACGGCGCAAAACGGCCGGCTCAAGGAAACCTACGAGGCGCTCGGACTGTCGCGGAAGTCGCTCTACGAGAAAATGCAGAAATACGGTCTGAGCCGATCAGATTTCAGCGAAGAACGCGACGCGGACGGGATCTAGCCGCGCCTGTCCTCCGGATGGGTGGCGATCCACCCATTCATCGCCCCGGTTTGTCCCCGTGTCCGCCCATTGCGGCCGCGCCGACAGAATTTTCGTCTCTTTTTGCGGCGAGCGACCTTGTCGCCGCGGCCACGGCTGGTCCAGACGAAGCTTACGTTCTTGTCGTGCTGAAACGCTTGGCTTGAACGTCAGCAACGCTGACTAGGGAGAAACCCAATGAAAACCAAAATGAAGATTTTCGCGGCCGCCGCCGCGATGGCCCTCGTCGCCGGCCCGGCTTTCGCAGCCTGTGACGACGGCGAGATCGTGATCAAGTTCGCTCACGTCACCAACACTGACAAGCACCCGAAAGGCATCGCCGCCTCGCTGCTTGAACAGCGTGTGAACGACGAGATGAACGGCAAGGCTTGCATGGAAGTCTTCCCGAACTCGACGCTCTACGACGACAATAAAGTCCTGGAGGCGATGCTGGCTGGCGACGTTCAGTTCGCCGCGCCGTCGCTGTCGAAGTTCGAGAAGTTCACAAAACAGTTCCGTCTGTTCGACCTTCCGTTCATGTTCACCGACATCGACGCCGTTGATCGCTTCCAGGCTTCGGAAACCGGCCAGGCGATGAAAGACTCGATGCGCCGGCGCGGTCTGCAAGGGCTCGCGTTCTGGCACAACGGCATGAAGCAGATGTCGGCCACCAAGCCGCTCATCGATCCAAGCGACGCTTCGGGACTGAAGTTCCGCGTGCAGGCGTCGGACGTGCTCGTGGCGCAGTTCGAGCAGCTTGGCGCGAACCCGCAGAAGACGTCGTTCAAAGAGGTCTACGGCGCGCTGCAGACCGGCACGATCGATGGTCAGGAGAACACCTGGTCCAACATCTACGGCCAGAAGTTCTTCGAAGTTCAGGACGGCGTCACGGAAACCAACCACGGCATCATCGACTATCTGGTCGTGACCTCGGTCGAGTGGTGGGACGGCCTGCCGGACGACGTCCGCACGCAGCTGAAGACCATTCTCGACGAAGTCACCGAAGCGCGGAACACCGCCGCCTTCGAGGTCAACGAGCAGAACAAGCAGCTGATCCTCGATCAGGGCGGCACAGTCCGCCAGCTGAACGCGGATCAGCGTCAGGCTTGGGTCGACGCGATGAAGCCGGTTTGGAAAAAGTTCGAAGCCGACGTGCCGGCTGAGCTGGTCGACGCCGCACAGGCGGCCAACGCCGGCGGCTAAACCGCCGCTTCCTACTTCCCGAACACGGACCCCGCCGTCGCGACGGCGGGGTCTCAAAAACAAAACACCAATACGAGGAAGCCTCGGAGGGACGACGATGACCGCTGCGCCGAAATCGGCGATCGGGCGTTTGATCAACGAGATCGAAGAGAGCCTGATCGCGATCCTTCTAGGTCTGATGACCGTAGTCACCTTCGCCAACGTCGTGGTGCGTTACGGCTTCAACGGCAATATTCTATGGGCGCTGGAGACGACGGTTTTCCTGTTCGCCTGGATGGTGCTTTTGGGGGCGAGCTATTGCGTCAAGATCAATGCGCATCTCGGCGTTGATGCGCTTTTGAACGTCATGCCCGCCGGGATGCGCCGCGCGGTCACGATCTTTGCAGCGCTGTGCTGCATCACCTTCGCCGTTCTGCTTTTCATCGGATCCTGGCACTACTGGTATCCGTTCGTCACCACCCAGGCTTGGTACGAGACGGACGACGTTCCGATGCCCGCCTTCCTGCAGTTCCTCTCCGACATCTTCAACGAGGGCGAACGCTACGAGAAGATCCCACGCTTCATCCCGTACTTCATCATGCCGCTGAGCACCGCTCTGCTGAGCTTGCGGTTCCTCCAGGCCGGTTGGCGGATCGTGAACGGCTCGCAACTGATGCTGATCGCAAGCCACGAGGCCGAGGACATGGTCGAAGAGGCCTCCCGCAAGGCCGAAGCGGAAGAAGCCGCTCAGAACAACGCCAACGAAGGGACGCGCTGATCCATGGAAGTCGCAATTCTCTTCGGCATGGTGATTTTGCTGCTGCTGATCGGCGTGCCGATCGCAGTGTCTCTGGGCCTTGCAAGCATCACCTTCCTTTTCATGTACGCGGAGGACGCCTCGCTCCGCTCGATCGCGCAGACCCTGTTCGATGCGTTCGCCGGGCACTACACGCTTTTGGCGATCCCGTTCTTCATTCTCGCCTCCGCCTTCATGTCGACGGGAGGCGTGGCACAGAGGATCATTCGTTTCGCCATCGCGTCGGTTGGGCACTATCAGGGCGGTCTGGCGATCGCGGGCGTGTTCGCCTGCATGCTGTTCGCCGCGCTCTCAGGGTCGTCGCCAGCCACCGTCGTCGCCATCGGTTCGATCGTCATCGCCGGCATGCGCCAGGTTGGCTACACCAAAGAGTTCGCAGCGGGCGTGATCTGTAACGCAGGCACGCTCGGCATCCTGATCCCGCCGTCGATCGTGATGGTCGTCTACGCGGCTGCGACGGACGTGTCGGTCGGCCGCATGTTCCTGGCCGGCGTCTTTCCCGGGATAATCGCCGGACTGATGTTGATGATCGCGATCTATGTGACCGCCAAGATCCGCAACCTGCCGGCGCAGCCGCGCGCGAGCTGGGGCGAATGGGCCGCGAGCATGGGCGAGGCCGGCTGGGGCCTGTTCCTGATCGTCATCATCCTTGGCGGGATCTACGGCGGCGTGTTCACACCCACCGAAGCCGCAGCGGTGGCCGCGGTTTACGCGTTCCTGGTGTCAAACTTCATTTATCGGGACATGGGCCCCCTCAGCGGAGGAGACGGAGCGAGTATCTCGTTTTTCCAGAAACCGGCGTCGCTTTTCACTGTCTGGTTTCACCCGGACACGAAGAAGACGCTGTTTGAGGCCGGCAAGCTGACGATCATGCTGATGTTCATCATCGCGAATGCGTTGATCCTGAAGCATGTCCTGACGGAAGAGCGGATCCCTCAAATGATCACCGAGGCGATGCTGGCCGCGGGCTTTGGTCCGATCATGTTCCTGATCGTCGTCAACATCCTGCTGTTGATCGGCGGTCAGTTCATGGAGCCGTCAGGGCTGATCATCATCGTCGCCCCGTTGGTCTTCCCGATCGCTGTCGAGCTCGGCATCGACCCGATCCATCTCGGCATCATCATGGTCGTGAATATGGAGATCGGCATGATCACGCCGCCAGTGGGGCTGAACCTGTTCGTGACCGCGGGCGTCGCCCGGATGTCGGTGGCGAATGTGGTGAAAGCCGCGTTGCCGTGGGTGATGATCCTTGTCGCGTTCCTGATCCTGGTGACCTACGTCCCGATCATCTCGACATGGCTGCCAACGACGCTTATGGGCCCGCAACCGTTGACCTAGCGGGGCTGAACGCACGCCCGGCGCAGAAATCTGGCGCCGAGCGTACGCGGCGGTCCGCGTGCCGAGCGCCTAGGGTTTTCTCGCCTTGGACAGCTCTTCTCGCACCAAGCGTGTGATCAGGTTCGGGAGGTTCTCATCGAGCCAATCGGACAACATCGGTTTGAGCGTGTCCGCTGCGATCATGTCCAAGCGCCCAGGGCTTTGAGCGTCATCGCTTCGCTGGATCCTTTGAAGGATCGCCTTCGCCGCCGGCCCGTCGGGGTCCGCCAACGCTTCGAACGCCTTGGCTGCCGCTTCTTCGCTGGCGCGGTTGAGCAGGCGCTTTCCAACGCCATCCTGCGCCGGATGAACCGGTTCGCCCTCGATCGGGGTCGTCAGTTGGAGCACCGTATCCGTCGCCGGGAGCGCCGCATCCGACGTCAGATCCAACATCTCGAGCCGCTGCGCTTCCGCCTGATCCAGCGCGTCCGCATCCTCGGGAGCAGACGGCGTTTCGCCTTTGGGCTCGATGGGCCTTCGCAAACGAGCCGGCGGCTGCCGATGCGGGGCCTGCCCGCTCAACAACGCCTGGATCTCCGCTGACGGCGCGCCTTTCTGCGGCGGCGTCTCCGACAACCGCTTGACCGTCTCTTTCTTCACCGCGGCGGCGACGCGTGACAAGACGGTCTTCCGCCGTCCGCTATCCGGTAACGCGATCGGCTCCTTGGCCTTCTCAACAGACTTGGCCGGAGCCGGCTTTGCAATCGGTCGCTCGGGCGCCTTTGCCGCCGCCAACTTTGCAGGGGACGCCGCCGGCGGCGGCTCCACCGCGCCTTGAGCCGCGTCTCCTGTCTGCGGTTGCGGATTTGGGTCTCGCCCGATCGCAGCCGCATTCGGCTCAACCGCTGCGACAGGAGTCTCGACTGCGTGACGCTCGACAGGTTTTACGCGGGGCGTCCGCTTTGGATGCGCCGTTTCTTTTGAGAATGCTCCCTGCGCCGTCGAAAGCAGACGATCAAGATCCGCCCAGATCCGGTCTTCCTCGGCGTCCGCAGCGACAGCGCCGGTGCTTTCATCTTTCGCGGCCCGAAGTGCGGGTTCGTTCGGCGCATCGGTCTCGCCGTGCTGCATGTGTAAGGAAGACGCGTTATGGCGTTCAACGGAAGCTTCATGAAAAGCTTCCAAGCGGCGAACCGCCCGGTCGACCTCTCGCGCCGCAGCGTCTCCGCTCTCCTGCAGAAGTTCCTCTGACGCGGCGATCTCCGCCTTGCGGGCGCGCTCGCGACGATAAATGTGATCCGCCAGCGCCTCATCGTCCGCCTCTAGTGTTCGACGGATCGACGCCAAGATGTCCGACATGCTCGGATCCTGGCGGTGCGCCTGACTCTTGCGCCCTGCTATCTTCGCCTCCACTCGCAGCCGGCGCAGACTGTTTATCGCCGCCCGAACGCCATCGTATGTCCGCTCGAGCAGCCGCCAGCATCACAACGTCGCCTAGAAAAGCCGACCTTGACTTAAGTGACTAGTCTTTTTCGTCGTCTTCTGGCCAGCCCAGATAGATCTCCTGGGCCGCTCTATAATCTTCGTCCGGGTCGTAAGGCTCGATCGCCAGCCCCAGATGCGTCGCCGTCAACACACCGACCGCCGCCAACAGTCGATACCCCGCGATGTACTCGTCGCTGCGCGCATCCACCAGCGACAGACGCGCGTCGAGCAACTCTTGCTCTGCGTCCAGCACGTCAAGCGTCGTCCGGGACCCGACATTCGCCTCTTCCTTGACCCCTTCGAAAGCGATCTCCGCGGCTTCGATTTGCGCGCGGCTGGCGATGATCACCGCGCGCGCCGTCGTCAGCTCCTCCCACGCGATGCCCACTTCTTCGAGCACGTCTCGGGTGACGTCGAACAGTTCCGCGCGCCGTTGAGCCTCGAGCGCTTGCCGGGCGCGCACCTGGCTGCGCAGCACACCGCCTCGGTAAAACGGCATGGTGGCGGTGATGTCAGCGCCCGCCGAGAACACATCCGACCGCCCGGACCCCCGATTGGCCTGCGCCGCCAGATCGCTGCCAAGATCAATCGACGGAAGCGTCGCGGCCTTCGCTTCTTCAATGCCGAACTCCGCCGACTTGATGTCTTGCCGCACCGACTCGATCCGTGGATGCGAGCGTTCGGCGATCGCTTCCGCTTCGGCCAGGGACTGCGGCAGATCCGGTAGCGGCGGGACCGGGGCCAACGCCTCGGGCGCGACGCCGATCGCGCGGACATACGCTTTGCGCGCCTGCCCCAGAAGGCCTTTGTTCGAAACCAGATCCGACTGGGCCTGCGCCAGCCGCGAGCGCGCTTGCGCCACGTCTGTCCGCGTCACCTCGCCAACGTCAAATCGATCCTGCGACGCGACGAGTTCGCGCTCGATCACACGCACGTTGTTCTGGGAGATCGCGACACGTTCTTGCGAATTCAGGACGTTCACATAGGCGTTCACCGCCGAGCGAAGCACCTGCTGTTCGACCTCAAGCAAATCGAACCGACCGCCGTCGCGATCCGAAAGCGCGCTTTTCACGGCGTTCTCGGTTTCGCCAAAATCGAAGAGGTTCTGAGACCCCGTGACGCCAAGGGTGACGTCCGTATCGATATCCCGGTCGTTCTCCGGCGCGAAGACGCCGTTTCGGTTGGTCTTGGTGTTGGTCAGATCCACGCCAGCGCTCAGCGACCCGTCGACAGTGGGCCGCTTCCCAGAGCGCGCCTGCGCCACGTTTTCATCGAGCTGGCGCAGCGCCGCCCGGTTCGCCGCGAGGTCTGGACTGGTTTCAAGCGCCGTCACCAGCGCATCCGCCAGCGTCTCGGATCGAGGTGCGCTGGTCGCGGTCGCCGTCGCCACAATCGCCAGGCAGGCGACCGATAGGCGAAACCCGCCTGTCGTCAGTCGCGGCATTGGTTTTCTAAGCCAGATCGTCAACATACACCCCTGAATTGCTGCGATGAAACGCGCATTAGAGTTCAAAGACTTCGCCCTTCTGAAAGCCAGGCAACAACGGCGCGGTGGCGTCAAAGTCGCGACGCGCGCCTTGGGTCGCTTCCGATTTCACGATGGTTTCGCACTGGCCCACCGCCCCGGACATCCGGATCTGCGTCAGCCGCCCTCCGTCCGCGAGTTGGTCAATCAAAACGCCAGGCGTTTCAGAGACCGCGCCGTTGACCAGGATCACGTCATAGGGCGCATGATCAGCGCAGCCGTGCGACAGCGCTCCCTGCGCCGAGATCACGTTGTCGGCGCTCAGCTCCGCCAGAACGGTTTGAGCGGCTTGCGACATCCCAGCGTCTTCTTCAAGCGAGATCACCGCAGCTGCGAGCCGGGAAAAAATCGCCGCGGCGTAGCCGTATCCGCCCCCGACCACAAGCACGAGATCATCCGAACTCACTTTGGTCGCGTCGATCATCTTCGCCAGCACGCGCGGGTCGAGTTCATACCGTCCCGAAGCAATTTCAATATGTTCGCCGACATAGGCTGTCGCCCGGCGGGACTTTGGCAACAAGAACTCGCGCGGAGCCCAGAGCATGGCTTCGATCAAGTCCAAGCGCGTCACATCCGACGGCCGGATCTGGCAATCCACCATGTTGCGGCGCGCCTCAACCGACATCCCGCCGCCTGTCTCCACAGCCATCGGCCACCCCTTATCTCGAGCCGGATAAAACCTCGCACAACGCACTAGCGGTGGGACAATATCACGTCAATAGCCACGCAGGAGCCACAATATGTTTGATTAGTATGCATTCCGTGGTGCGTGTGACAATGTTACCGACATCGCATCTAGACGGATCGTCCCGAGGCGATTCAGATGTGTTTTGACTGCGATTTCACTCGTACGACGGCGCGCATCACATCGATGTCGTCGGCTTCAAAGGCACGCGCCAAAGCCGTCGGACGAAACCGACGTCGAAACGCGTCTAAAACCGCCTCATCCGCCCAATCGCCATACCCGAACTCCGTCGCCGCGCGCCGAAACGACGCCCAGGAGCATTCTCCGGACCTCGCGATGGCATGGGGTGGGCCGAGCCCCAGCCCTGATCGAGCGAGCCGAAGCCAGTCAAACTTTTCCCCAGGGTCTATCTTCCGGCCGGGCGCCACGTCGGAATGCGCCACGACGGCGGAAGGAGGAAGACGCCACTGCTCAAGTACTCGCGTTAAAACGCGCTCCAGCGCAGTCATCTGACGATCCGGAAATGGCGCATATCCTTCCGGTGAACCGTCCCAGGGATGCCCCGGATTGACGAGCTCTACGCCGATCGCGCGGCTGTTCACATCTTCCTGCCCCTCCCACGAGGACACGCCGGCGTGCCAGGCGCGCTCAGCCTCAGGGACCAGCCCAAACACTTCGCCCGTCTGCGCAATCACGTAATGGGAACTGACCTTGGCGGACGCGTCGCGCAAGCGGGCGAGAGCCTCCTGCGCAGTCCGCATGCCCGTGTAGTGTAAGACCACCAGATCAGGCGCGCGCCCGCCCAACCGCGCTTCCCGATTGGGCGACGGCGCGAGCGTGACGTCTGGCGCGGCGAAAGCATCGGCGGCGAAGGGCGTCGGCTGGGACATGCGTCGCTGATGCAAAAAACCGAAGCTTTTCGCAAGCTTTAGGCGGACGCGGGCGTCGTGGTCGCCTAGTCTTTGCGCATCACGCGGATCGCATCGAAACTCAGCATGCCGGACACTCCCCAAGACGAGCCCGTCGAACGCAGGACGATTGGCGCCTCTGCTTCAAGACGTTCACCGCTTCAGAACCGGGTCGACCCGCTTGGGCGGATCGTCGCGACGGCCGAGCGCGGCGCCTTGATGGGCAATCGCGGAGGACGACTGCACGACGATGCGCAAACCCTTCGGCGACAATGGGCCTCGCGCCGATGGATCGCCTGCCGCCTGACGTTTCGCGATCGCCGGCGAAACGTGATGGGCGCCGGCTACACAGAGCTGTTTTTCATGGACGAGCCGACCGCGCTGGCGGCGGGACATCGCCCCTGTTTCGAATGCCGGCGCACGGATGCGAATGCGTTCGCGGCGGCGTGGGCGAAAGCCAAGTCTCTCGACGCCCCGCCCAAAGCCGACGAGATGGACGCGGCGCTCCATCCAGAGCGCTTGGAGGCCCGACGCAAACGGCTCCACCTTGCGCCGCTCGAAACATTGCCAAACGGCGCGCTGGTGCTGTTTCAGGGCTCGCCATGGATGGTGCGAGACGATTGTCTTTTGCAATGGAGCTATGGCGGCTACGTCGCCGCCGTGCCCCGCATGACCGGGCCCGCGCAGGTGATTACGCCGCAGAGCATCGTCGACGCCCTGCGCGCGGGTTACGCGCCGGCGTCTCGGTTCAATCCTGTCAGGACGAACGCCGACGGCCGCGTGGCGAGACGGCGCTGGCGGGAGGTTTAGCCGAGCTGCGGCGCTGCGAACCCGTCTTTTCGCGGGCGCTCTGCTCACGCTGATGCGGGGTCTCCAGATCAAGGCCGAGATGCTGCTTCATCGCCCGCGCGCGCACTTCCTCCACGCCGCCCTTGCCCAGCTCTCCAAGACGGAACGGCCCGTAAGCCGTCCGGATCAATCGCGTCACCGGCAATCCCACGGCGTCCATGGCGCGGCGGATCTCTCGGTTCTTGCCTTCACGCAACCCCACGGTCAGCCAAGCGTTGGCTCCCTGCTGTCGATCAACGGTCACCAGCATCGGCAGATACCGCACGCCGTCCACCGTCATGCCCTCGATCAGAGGCTTCAGCTTGTCCGCCGTCGGTTCGCCGTGAACGCGCACCCGGTACTTGCGGACCCAGCCGGTCGACGGCAGTTCAAGCCGGCGCTTCAACTCGCCGGCATTGGTCAGCAGCAACAACCCTTCCGACGTCAGATCGAGGCGTCCGACCGGCATCACTCGCGGCAGACCATCCGGCAGATGATCAAAAATCGTCTCCCGCCCCTTCTCGTCTCGCGCCGTCGTCACCAGTCCGCTGGGCTTGTGGTAGCGCCAAAGACGCGAGGGCTCAGTTGCGGCGATGGGCTTGTCGTCGACGAGAATGACGTCCGACGCGGTGACGTTGCGAGCGGGACTGCTGAGCGTCTCCCCATTCACCGAGACCCGCCCGGCCGCAATCATGCGCTCGGCGTCCCGGCGGGAGGCGACGCCGGCGCGCGCAAGAACTTTGGCGATGCGTTGCGGCTGATTTGGATTGGAAACGTCCGTCATGCGCTTCTCTATCCTCTGCAGCGCTTGAAGCGCAAACGCTCTCACGCGCATGATCCGGTTATGGACGAGACGATCGGCGACAGCGGCGCCATGGCGGCGCCCGTGCTCAAGACTGACCGGCTGACCGGCCGGCCGTTCACGCGCGCGGACTGGCCCCTTATCCACGCGCTGCAGACGGATCCAGCCTCAGGCCCGTGGTTGCGCGGGCCCGAAGGCCCCGGGCAGATCCCGGCGTCAGAGGCCCGCTCGCAGGGCATCGCGAACCGTCTCGCCGAGTCCTGGGCGGCGGACGGCTTCGGCCCATACGTGTTGAGGGCGACCGGTCCAAGGGAGATCGGCTACGCGGGACTGCGACGCTCTCGGTTTCACGGCTTCGATGAAATAGAAGCGCTTTGGGCGATCTTGCCAGCCTATCAAGGCAAAGGCTATGCGACAGAGGCGATGCGAAAAGTCCTTACGCAAGACGCTCCCGGCCTGGCGCCCTCGGTCGCGAGCTGGACCCTTCCCGGCAACGCGGCGTCGATCCGTGTGATGGAGAAGCTTGGTTTCGTGTATGAACGCGACGCGCTCTGGGCGGAGTTGCGACATGTGGTTTATCGTCGAGAGATATGAGCAGCTTCACGAGTTTCATGGACGCGGCGCTGGAAGAGGCCCGCGCCTCTGGCGAGCGCGGCGAAACGCCGGTGGGCGCAGTGATCGTCGACCCAACGCTGGGCGAGATCGTCGCCCGCGCCGGCAATCGGCCCCGAGAGCTCAACGATCCTACGGCGCATGCAGAGATCCTCGCCATTCGAGACGCCTGCGCGACGCGCGGCGCCGAGCGCCTGACGGGTCTTGATCTCTATGTCACGCTGGAACCCTGTCCGATGTGCGCCGGAGCCATCTCCGCGGCGCGCCTGAGGCGGGTCTACTACGGCGCCGAAGACCCCAAAAGCGGCGGTGTCGAGCATGGGCCGCGCGTCTTTTCACACCCAACCTGCCACCATGCGCCCGAGGTCTATGGCGGCATTGCGGGAGAGGAAAGCGCGCAGCTTCTGCGCGACTTTTTTGAGCGACGACGTTGACGTGGCCTCGACGTTCACGTGGTCTCGACACGGCAAGCGGCGGCGGCTTAATGGTAAGCGGCAAACGCCGACCGAGGCCCTTGTCCAGCTCGGATCATCGACGCTCTTCGCAGGGGGGTCAGTCGACTCGGACAACTAACGCCTGATTGGCTCTGCGGCGCCCTGAGAAGCTCCAATCGCTTCCGGACAGACTAACAATCAGGGGCCACCCGCCTTGGGTTTCAAACACGACGCGACCATCCTCTAGATCCCCATCGGGCGTCGCCTTCAACGTCAGCTGGATCACCGAGTCGCCACAGGTGACCCCATCTGAAAAATCCACGCGGCCATCCGTCAGCGGAACTGAGATCGTACAGCTGTCAGTGACCGAATAGCCTGCATCCACATCGATCCTCAGAAGCGCTTCGCTCACCCCGACGGTGGTTGTGACGCGGTCATCTAACAGCGCCAACAAAGGGCTGTTAGGACAAGCGGTTTCAAACGACGCTATGCGCGCAGGATCAGACTGCGCCGCTTGAAACAACGCCTGCTCCTGAAACGGAGTGCAGTCGCTTGCTCCCGCTCGCGCCGCCGGAGCGGCGCCGCAGCGCTTGGTTACTTCTGTGAGACAAGCGCGGTAGTCGTCGAATTGCTTGGCGCAACTGTCACCGACAGCTGCGACACTCGTCTCTCCAGGCGCCGCGCCGGCCTCGAGAACGCCCGCTCCGGCGCGCTTGAGGCAAGAAGCAGAAATCAGGCGGCCGCAGTCGTCGCTCGGGGAGTCGCAACTCTGCGCCGCGACGCCAGAAGCAGGAATCGTCAGAACTACAAAAACCAACGCATTCCGCACGATCTTCATGGTCAAAGCTCTATCGTCTCCATCACAGCCGGCGCCTCGACGCGCACGCCGCTCATCTCGGCGGCGAAGTCGTCCGCGGACTGCGCGAGAAGCGGGAACGTGCCGTAGTGACATGGGATGACGGCTGCGAAGTCGAAGAACTTCTTGCATGCATAGGCCGCCCGTCGCGCGCCCATTGTGAAATGCCCGCCGATCGTGACGATCCCGATGACCGGGTGGTGCAGATCCTCAAGGATCTCCATGTCGGCGAAAACATCCGTGTCGCCCATGAAATAGAGCGTCTCCCCACCCGACTCGATCATCCAGCCGCCTTCGCCGCCAAGGTAGACCGGCTTTCCGTCGACCATCGTCGAAGAGCTGTGCACCGCATGGACCAGGGTCGCCGCCACCGCGCCCCCGTCAGCGCCAAGATCGACCGTGCCCCCCTTGTTCATGCCCACAGCGCCGTCAATGCCGAGAAAGCTGATCATGTCGTAGATGCCGATGACCGTCGCGCCGGTCTTCTCGGCGATCTCCTTCGCGGAGGAGGCGTGGTCGTCGTGCCCATGGCTCAGAAGGATGTGAGTCGCGCCCGCGACCGCCTCATCGAACCGGCTCTCGTCAAAACTCGGATTGCCGCGAAGCCACGGATCGATCAGCAGAACCTGCCCGCTCGTCTCGATGCGAAAGCCCGAATGGCCGAGCCAAGTGATTTTCCAAGTGGTCATGTCTGAAACTCCGAGCCTGCGTTGCGAGCCGATAGACTACCCGATCAAAACCAGGCGCGCATCAAGCGGTTGGGCGGGAGGCCCTGTGCAACAGCAAACGGATCTCGCGCTTTGCCTTGGCGTACGCGCCGGAGCGATGGTCGACCTCGTCCGGAAGCCAGGCGCGCAGAAGCTTCTTTTTCAACCAGGCTTGCTGCGCCCGGTCTAGCGGGCGCCCCTTGAGCGCACGCCGGATGATCGGTTGTTCGCCGAGAGGGTCCGCCATGTCGCCCAACGCCAGTCTCAGCTGTTCGGGGTCGAAGGTTACAAAACGCGGCGATCGGGGCATCAGTCCAGCGGTTTGGCGTATCGCAGCAGCTCGACCTCAAAGCCGTTCGCCTCATAAAGACCGCGTGCGGCCCCATTGCTGGGGAAAGAGTTGAGCGTCAGCAGTCCGGCGCCGATCTCTCGCGCCCATTCCTCCGAGCGGGCGAGCAACAATCGCCCAAGCCCGCGCCCCCTCGCGCCCGCGTCGACGACCAGCACCTCGAGATGCGCGGTGCGCTCGCCGGTGAAGAAATCCGTCTTTGCGATGGTCCAGACGAACCCGAGCAGCGCCCCGTTTCCCGCTGTCGCCACCGTAAGATCGGCTTCGCTGCGTCCCGGTCGCTGCTCGAAATGCGCCCTGATGCCCGGTTTGTCGCCGTGCGCGATCATCTCGCGGCTGCGCCACGCCGGCGGCTCAAAGCTCGCCAGCTGGTCCGTCATGTTCAAGACCGAAATCCGGTCCGCCGGGGCGGCGGGGCGCAGCCGGATGTCGCTCACCACCACCTCTTTGGCTTGGCGCTGAAACCGGCAGCCTGTTCGAGCGCATAGGCCGTGTTCAAAAGGTCGGCCTCGCCCCACGGCTGGCCGATCAACTGAAGTCCCAGCGGCAAGCCTTCTTCATCGAAGCCCGCTGGGATCGAGACGCCAGGAAGTCCCGCCAAGTTGACGGTCACTGTGAAGACGTCGTTGAGATACATTTTGACCGGGTCTTCGGCGTAGGTCGGATCGCCCAGAGCAAAGGCGGCCGACGGCGTCGCCGGCGTCAGGATCGCATCGACGCCGTCGGCGTAGACCTTTTCAAAGTCCTGCTTGATCAGAGTGCGGACTTTCTGCGCGCGCAAGTAGTAGGCGTCGTAATAGCCCGCCGACAGCACATAGGTGCCGATCAACACACGTCTCTTGACCTCGGATCCAAACCCCTCGGCACGGGTCTTCTCGTACATTTCAATGACGCCGTCGCCCGGCGCCGCATCGGCGCGATGGCCATACTTCACCCCATCGTAACGGGCGAGGTTCGAGGAGGCCTCCGCCGGGGCGATGATGTAATAGACCGGCAACGCGTATTTGGTGTGCGGCAGCGAGATGTCGACGATCTCCGCGCCGGCGTCCTTCACCCAGGCGACGCCTTGCTCCCAGAGCTTCTCGATCGAAGCGGGCATGCCGTCCAGACGATACTCCTTCGGCACGCCGATCTTCTTGCCCTTGATGTCTCCGGTCAGAGCCGCCACGAAGTTCGGAACGGGCATGTCTGCGGATGTCGAATCCTGTGGGTCCTCGCCACACATCGCCTCACGCATGATCGCGGCGTCGCGGACCGTCTTTGTCATCGGGCCGGCCTGATCCAGCGAAGACGCAAACGCGACGATCCCCCACCGCGAGCACCGCCCATAGGTTGGCTTGATGCCGACAATCCCGGTGAACGCCGCCGGCTGACGGATAGAGCCGCCCGTAGCGTTTCCGGTCGCGCCGAGGCACAGATCCGCCGCAACCGCTGCGGCCGAGCCGCCGGACGACCCGCCGGGCGTGAGGTCGCTGTTGCCGCCGTCGACGCGCCATGGATTGGCGACGGGGCCATAGCAGGACGTTTCGTTGGAGCTGCCCATGGCGAACTCGTCCATGTTCAGCTTGCCCAGCATCACCGCGCCCCGCTCCCACAGCTGACGCGTGACCGTCGACTCGTAGGGCGGTTTGAACCCGCCAAGGATGTTTGAGCCCGCCTGGCTGGCGACGCCTTCGGTGCAGAACAGATCTTTGATCCCGAGCGGGATCCCACACAGGGCCGGAGCGGCCGCGCCCTCCGCCTTCAGGCGCTCATCCGCCGCCGCCGCCATCGCCAGAGCCTTTTCGGGCGTCTTGTGCACGACAGCGTTCAGGCGATCGGCGGCGTCGATCGCGTCAAGGCAGGCTTGCGTCACCTCGCGGGAGCTGAAGGCGCCGGCGCGCAGACCATCTCGGGCCTCGGCGATGGTGAGTTTCGGAAGATCGGCGGGCGTATCGGTCACGGGCGAAAACCCCATCATCAAAAAGCACGAAGCGCCTCGGCGGCGAGGCGCGGCGACAATCCCGCTCCTCTATCCGAGACGCTTCCATCTCTTCAATGCCTGTGTTGATCGACCTGTGCTGTTCCTTGGCGGGTGAAACCGCCGTTCCCCTTACTCGCCGCCGAAAATCGAGTTCTTGAAACGGCCCAACGCGCCGCCGATGATGCCCGGGTCGGTCTTGTAAGTCTGTCCAGCGAATTCGTTGATCGGCGTAAACGGCTGATCGCCCTGCAGGCGGACTTCATCGCCGTAAACCCGAATCGACTCGCGATCGCGCAGATCTGGATCCACCGCGAGATCCGGCGTCGTCACCCCTGGAGGCGCATCAGGACCGAACCCTGAAAACCCGTCGCTATTGGCCAGCGCGGGGGCCGCTGAAACAGCCAGAATCGCCAAAACGGTCGCGGTACGCAAAAAGGTCATTGTGCTTCTCCCCTTGAGTTCGACCAACCGGCCGCTCCTCAAGATCAAAAGGTGGGGAAGTCGTCCGGGGAAAACCACCCCAGAGCAGTCACAAGGTTGTTTGTTTCTCGTTTACAATCAATTTCGCCACAGCGAAGAACGCTCAAGGCTTCGCAATCGGGCGTTGTAGTCTGTTGTTATTCAACAACTTTTGGAACGACGAAAAACCCTTCCCGAGCCTCTGGCGCATTCGCCAAGGCCGAGGCGGCGTCGTCGCCAGCCGTCACAACGTCCTCGCGGCGCTTCAAGCGCATCGGCGTGACCGAGGTCATTGGATCAACGCCCTCCACATCCACCTCGCCAAGCTGCTCAACCCACCCAAGGATATTGTTGAGTTCGTCGGTTAGCGGCGCCGCTTCCTCTTCGGTCACGGCGATGCGCGCGAGATGCGCGACCTTCTTGACGGTGGCGACGTCGACGGACATTGCGAACTCCAGGCTGTTTCGTGATCTAGCCGCTAGACTGATACGCCCAACTGCGCAAGGCCCGTGTCCGGACGATCGGCGCGAGACTTTGGAAGTTCACGGCGTGTTCACAGAACACCGACTAGAGATATTTTGTGATTTCCATTTGACGCGCTGCAACATGAAACTTGCTGCAGAGCGGGAAACGCGTCTTTCTGAGACCGTGCAACCGGAGGTCGGGCCATGCGAGCGCACCACGAAAAACGAATCAATCTCGCCTTACAAGGCGGCGGCGCGCACGGGGCATTCACGTGGGGCGTGGTGGCCAGTCTGTTCGAAGATTACCGCCTTTGGATAGACGCGATCTCGCGCACGACGGCGCGAGCAATCACAGCACTCATCAAGACGCAGGGCATGTATCAGGCGCAAGACGAAGGGGCCCGACACGCGCTTCACGAGTTCTGGAGAGCCGTCAGCAAAGCCGGCCAGTCAAGCCCGATCCAGCGCGGTCCGCTCGACGTTCTCACCGGCAACTGGAGCCTCGACCGCTCGCCCGGCTATCTGTTCTTCGACATCATGCAGCGCATCGCATCGCCGTATGACGTCAATCCTTTCGACCTCAATCCGCTGCGCGATCTGGTCGAGAAGCATGTGAACTTCAAAAAGGTGCGCGGCGCCCATGATCTGGGGATCTTCATCTCAGCGACGAATGTCGAGACGGGGTTGGCCCGGGTGTTCCACCGCGACGAGATCTCGATCGACGTCGTGATGGCTTCGGCATGCCTGCCGTTTCTCTACCAAGCGGTCGAGATCGACGGGGACTACTACTGGGACGGCGGCTACATGGGGAACCCGCCGATCGTCCCGTTCTTTCAAGGCAGCCACGCTGACGATATCGCCATCATCCAGATCAATCCGATTTTCCGCGAAGGCGTGCCCAAGCGCGCGCGCGATATTCTCGATCGGGTCAACGAGATCACATTCAACAGCGCGTTGATGCACGAACTGCGCGCGATCGACCACATCACCAAGCTTGTCCAATCGGGAGATCTGAACCGCGCGGACCATCGCGAGATGCGGCTGCATTTGATCGAAGCGCGCAAACGCATGCGACCCCTGGGCGCCTCCTCCAAACTGAACACGGAATGGAAGTTCCTGCGCCACCTGTTCGACATTGGCCGCGACGCGGCGGAGCAGTGGCTCGACAAGCACTACGACTGCATCGGGACGCGTTCCTCGCTGGACGTCGGCTCATTGTTCCCAACCCACGTGCCGAGCGGAAAGCCGCGCAAGCGCAAGGCCGCACCCTCGAAAGGGGGCGCGCCAAGCTCGGGGAAGAAGAGCGCGTAGAAAGCGGTGACCGCGCTCGCATCCCGGGCCGCAAGCAACCGAGGGCTCCATGTCATTCACCGTCCAGGATGCGCTGAAGGGCGAGCGGCCGCGCGACTTTCTTCGCCGCGGAACCATCATCGCGATCATCAGCTTCTTGACGCTGATCGACCTCTTCGGCTCGCAAGCCCTGCTGCCCAGGCTGGTCGAGGCCTACGGCGTAGATCCCGCGACCATGGGCGTGGCGGTGAACGCCTCGACCTTTGGCATGGCGGTGTCGGGTCTCACGGTCGCGTGGTTCGCCGATCGGATTGACCGCAAACGCGGCATCTGGATGAGCCTTGCTTTGCTCGCCATCCCGACGCTCTTACTTGGCCTGGTGTCCGACGTGACCCTGTTTGCGCTGCTGCGCATCGCGCAAGGCGTGTTCATGGCCGCGGCCTTCACCTTGACGATGACCTACCTCTCGGAACAGTGCGATATTACGGCTGCGTCCGGCGCCATGGCCGCCTACATCACCGGAAACGTCGCCTCAAACCTGTTTGGTCGATTGATGGCGGGCTCGCTCGCCGAAGAGATCGGACTGGCCGGCAGTTTCTTCGCCTTTGCGGCGCTCAATCTTCTCGGAGCGCTCTTCGCTTACATGTTCATTGGATCGACCTCGGGCCCGCGCGTTCGCTCTGAAGAAAGGCCGCTTGACGCCTGGAAGGCGCATCTTGGTCATCCAAAGCTGCGCGCGAGCTTTATGATCGGATTCATCATCCTGTTCTTGTTCGTTGGCCTCTACACCTATGTGAACTTCGAGTTGGTGAGCCCCCGGCTTGGGCTCGATCCGGCAATGCTGGGCGCCGTCTACTTTGTGTTTCTTCCGGCGCTGCTGACCACGCCAAGCGCGGGCAGACTGGCGCGGCGATGGGGCGTCGGTTGGAGTTTTTGCATCGGAGCGCTGATCACCGCCGCCGGAATTGGCGCAACGCTGTCAGGCGCATTGTGGCTGGTGTTGACGGGTCTCGCTTTCATCGGCGTCGGATTGTTCTTCGCCCAAGCGGCGGTGTCCGGGTTTGTCGGACGCACAGCGACGCATGCGCATGCGGCGGCGAACGGACTTTATCTCTCGAGTTATTATCTGGGCGGGCTCGTCGGCGCGTTTGCGCTCGGAGCGATCTACGACGCTTTTGGCTGGGCCGCGCTGGCCGGCGTTTCCTTTGGGATCCTGCTCGTCGGCGTGTGGCTGGCGCGGGGCCTCGGCGACGAGCGCGCGACAACCTGACAAGACGGTGCTTGCGAGCGCCGTTTCGGGCTCCTATCAGTCCTGATTGAACAGCGGACCGCGCGCCGGCGCGACCTTGCCGCGCAAGCGCTGACACGGCCACGTAGGAACTGACATGACTGAGCTCGCCTATACTGAACCCAAGGCCAAGACCATCGCCGGCGTGAAAGGCGACTGGGAGATCGTGATCGGAATGGAGGTGCACGCCCAGGTGCTCTCCAATGCGAAACTGTTTTCCGGAGCCTCCACTCAGTTTGGGGCGGAACCGAACTCCAACGTCGCGCTGGTCGATGCGGCGATGCCTGGAATGTTGCCGGTGATCAATGAGTTCTGCGTCGCGCAGGCGGTGCGAACAGGGCTCGGCATCAAAGCCGAGATCAACCTGCGGTCGATCTTCGACCGGAAGAACTATTTCTACCCGGATCTGCCGCAAGGATATCAGATCAGTCAGTTCAAGCACCCGATCGTCGGCGAGGGCGAGGTGCTGGTCGATCTGGAGCCGGGCGTCGCCCGCAAGGTCCGGATCGAGCGGATCCATCTTGAGCAGGACGCGGGCAAATCGATCCACGACATGGATCCGGAGAAGTCGTTCGTCGATCTGAACCGCACAGGTGTGGCGTTGATGGAGATCGTCTCCCGCCCGGACATCCGCTCGGCCGAGGAAGCCGCCGAGTACCTGCGCAAGCTGCGGACCATCGTCCGCTACTTGGGAACCTGCGACGGGAACATGCAGGAAGGCTCGATGCGGGCGGACGTGAACGTCTCGGTCTGCAAGCCCGGCGACTACGAGAAGTACCGCGAAACCGAGGACTTCGCGCATCTGGGCACGCGCTGCGAGATCAAGAACATGAACTCGATGCGCTTCATTCAGCAAGCGATCGAGTTCGAGGCGCGGCGCCAGATCGCGATCTTGGAGGACGGCGGCCAGGTCGACCAGGAAACGCGTTTGTTCGACACCAAGAAGGGTGAGACCCGGACCATGCGCTCGAAGGAAGAAGCGCATGACTATCGCTACTTCCCGGATCCGGACCTGCTGCCGTTGGAGATCGATCAAGCCTGGGTCGATGAGATCGCCGCCTCGTTGCCGGAGCTGCCCGACGCCAAGAAAGCGCGATTGGTCGGCGATTTCGGCGTGACGGAGTACGACGCCTCGGTGCTGACCGCTGAGCCCGAGAACGCCGCATTCTTCGAAGAAGTCGCCAAGGGCCGCGACGGCAAACAGGCGGCGAACTGGGTGATCAACGAACTGTTCGGGCGCCTGAACAAGGAAGAGAAAGGCATCGTCGACAGTCCGGTCTCAGCCGCTCAACTGGGCGGCATGATCGACCTGATCGGCAAAGGCGACATCTCGGGAAAAATCGCAAAGGACCTCTTTGAGATCCTGTGGACCGAAGGCGGCGACCCGGCGGAGATCGTCGAGAAACGCGGCATGAAGCAGGTGACCGACACCGGCGCGATCGAAGCCGCGGTCGACGAGGTGATCGCCGAGAACCCGGACAAAGCGGAACAGGCCAAGGAGAAGCCCAATCTCGCTGGGTGGTTCGTCGGTCAGGTGATGAAGAAAACCGGCGGCAAAGCCAATCCGCAAGCCGTCAACAAGCTGGTGCGCGAGAAGCTGGGCGTCTCATAGCCCCTCGGCGGTTTGGCTTGCCCCGACAACGCGACGATGGCGACGCGCCAAACCACCGGCCTCAAGCGAGGGCGGCGCGCGGCGTGTAGGCTTGCGGAAACGGGCACAACCCTTCCCGCTGCCGCACGCTTGAGTGAAGCTGATGCCCGTCTGCGGAGGCCGCGACGCGAGGCGCCCGAAGCACAAACGCGCGCCCAAGACCGCGTCGGGCTCCGATCATAGGCGCGCACGGGTTCAGTTTTAGCCGGCTCCGCCAGTTCTCCGGCAGGGTCAGACCGTGGCTCAGCGCTTTTTCAAGCATCCAGACCAGCGACAGGTTGGCCAGAGGTCGCGCAGCCTCATATCCGCCGAGCTCGCCGCCGACATCCCCGTGCCCGCCGGGAAACCAAACCTGTTCAAGCCGGCCGCGCCAGCCTTCGACGCGCTCCCAAAGGATCGGGTCGAAGCTTTGTCGGTCCTCATCGAGAGCCAGTGCGTGATATCCTGCCTTGATATGCGGCCCGAGACCGTGGTCGTGAAACTCGGTGGCGAACGGCGGGGCGATCCAGGACAGCACAGGCCAGGGCAAGCCGAGCGCCTTCACCGTGTCCCAGGCGCCGATCATCTCGATGTCCACATCCACATGACAATGGCGCCGGCGAAACTCACGCGCGCCGGGCGTCACCTCGTCCAGCTCGTAGTATCGAAACGCGCGCAGCACGCGACGCTCCGTCGCCTTCTCGGGCGCAAGCAGACCAATGCGGTCGATCAGGCCCGCAAGGCTTCGGACCGCGTAGGCGCCGCGACTGTAGCCAAACAGCAAGATCCGGTCGCCTGGTCGATAGCGGCTCGCGATGATCCGATAGCCCTGAAGGATCGACTCGTTGATCCCCATGCCGCTGGCGGCGCAGAGATACCGCCGCCAACCCCGGCCCTGTACGCCAGGGTCGTAAGCGAGCGTTTGAGCGACGCTCGGTCCGAGCTCCGACAGCAACCTGTAGAGGCGTCCTGCGTTGGTTTCTCGCCCCTCGGTCAGCGAGCTGAGCGTTCCGTCGACGATGTAGACATGCGTCCGGGTGGAAGGTCTTGTCTGCGATGCGTTCTTGGTCATCTGCATTTCCTCTCTCAACGCAGCTAAGGGTGCCGCGCCGCCCTGACCAGACTTGCTGCGCCGCGCCTATCTGAGAGGTTATCGCCCGTCAGAGAACAGGCGCGCCATCAGCGCCGAAGGGCTCCGCCTCGTCCACGCCTCGGCCACGTGGCGGGTTTTCGCGCGAGACGGCCCCGCCGCTTCATCGTCGTAAAGCCGGCGCACGCGCGATTGACGCGTCTCGTCAAATTACTTATTCAAAAACATGAATGCGTCACTCAACGAAGCGGCGCGCAAAGGGAGGACACCGAATGGCCCGCAGCATCTTGGCGGCCTGCGCCGCGATCGCGTCGTGTTTTGGGGGAGCGCTCGCGCAGGACGGGCGGCCTGAAAACCCAGTCGCAGAGGGGCTTTACGGGCCGTTGGACATGTATCCGGGCTCCGCGCTCTATTCAAAGCCGATCGAAGTCGCGCCCGGCGTCTGGTCTGCGATCGGAGCCACACAGCCGGCGACTTACGAGAACGGCGGACACAACAACAACCTGTCCTTCGTCATCGGCGACAACGGCGTGCTGGTGGTCAATGGCGGCTCGAACGCCGCGCTTGCCGAAGCGCTCCACGATGAGATCCGGGCGGTCACGGACAAGCCGGTGCTGTATGCGGCGGCAGAGAACGGCCAGGGCCACGCGATGCTCGGAATGAGCTACTGGAAATCGCAGGGCGTGCCGGTGATCGCTCAAACCGACGGCGCCGACGTGTTCGCCGAAGACGCTTACGAGATCCTCGACCGGATGAAGACCGTCAACAAGGAGGTCGGCGACGGAACCGAGGTCGCCGAGCCCGATCAGACCTTTGACGAGGAGCTTGTCCTGGATCTTGGCGGCGTGACGGCGCAACTCGTGATGTTCGGTCCGGCGCACTCGCCCGGCGACATGTCGGTCATCGTGCCAGAGCGCAACGTGATCATCGCCGGCGACATGGCGTTCCATGTGCGCATGCCGCCGATCTTCGAGGATACGGACACCGCCGGCTGGCTGGAGAGCTGGGAGCTGTTCCGCGAGGAAGCCGAAGACCGGATCATCATCCCCGGACATGGCGGTCCCACCGACTTTGCGACGGTCGACGCCGGCACGCGCGTCTATGTCGAGTTCTTGCGCGCCGAGGTGCAGAAGATCCTCGATGCGGACGGCACGCTGCAAGACGCCTATGAGATCGACCAGAGCCAATACAAGCACTGGCACACGTATTGGGAGCTGGCCGCGCGCAACGCCGGGCGCGTTTTCGAGACCATGGAGTTCGAGTAGCGGTTGACCTGCGCCGACGGTCGCGGCGATACCGGGCGCGCTTTCAACGGAGCGCCCGATGTCCCGCAAACGCAGTTCCCGGCGATCGCCACCGATCACAAAGATCGCGACCTGCTGCTATTGCGGGACGCGCGCGACGCTGCACTTGGCCGGGGTGACCCAGCATGAGCTGGCCTGCCGTAACTGCGGCGCCCCTCTCTCGACGCTCAAGGCGCTCAGGCTTGATCCAACACCGCCCCGCCCGAAACGGGCCCCGCGACCGCAAAAGCGGAAACGGCGGTCGCATCGCGACGATCCGGCGATCCCGCTGTCCCGCAGCCTGAGGCATTGGAAACGCGGGATGAGCCGGTTTCTCGACGACGTCTTCGACGAGCTCGAAGACCTGTTCGATTAGCGTGCGTTATGCGCTCGGTCGCATGCGCGCCGCCGGCAGATGGATCTTGAACCGCTCTCGGATCCGCGCGTCGACGTCCTTCGAGATGTTCTCGGGGAAGAACGAGGAGAGGATGCGCTCTTTCTCCTTGGTCGCGGTTTCGACGAGGATCGGCTTGCCGACTTCCGCCCACTCTTTCGGCGAGGTGCGGTCGCCGATCTTGGGGTAGATGTACTCGGACTGCATCAACCCGAGCGTTTGTTGCGATCCCAGGTAATGCCCCGGTCCTTCGAGGCAGACCTGCCGCATCGTCTCAAGCGACAACGTGCTTTCGTTGACTTCAACCCCGCGCACGCACCGCAGACACTGGCCGAGCATGTCATTGTCGATGATCAAGCTCTCCATGCAAAAGCCCAGCAACGAGGCATGCATGCCGACGCTCTCGTAGACGAGGTTGATCCCCGCGAGGCCGGCCATCACGTTCGTGATCCCCTTCTCGTAGCCCGATTGCGCGTCCGGCATCTTCGCATCCGCCATTCCAGCGGCGGAGCCGGTCGGCAGACCGTAGAACTTGCCCATCTGCCCCACCGCGGCCGACAGGATCGCTTGCTCGCCGGAGCCGCCCGACATGGCGCCTGAGCGTAGGTCCGAAACAAACGGCCACGGGCCGAAGATCGCCGGGTGCCCCTTCTTCACGCTGTTCACGTAGACGAGGCCCGACAGGCATTCCGCGACCGCCTGCACCACCGATCCAGCGATCGCCGCCGGCGACGTGGCGCCCGCCTGGCCGGCGGAGAGAAGGAGGATCGGCATCCCGCCGCGGATGCACTCCTCCATGACGAGGCAGCTTTCAGTCGCATACTTCATCGGCGGCACGACGAAGGTGCAGGACAAGCCGACAAAGGGCCTTGCACGGAAAGCCTCTTCCGAGCCGGCGATCATATGCAGCATTTCCAGCGACGGGGCCACGTGCTCCGGCTCCATGAAGCTCGTCGCGACATACTTCTTCGTGCCCGCCACGGCCGCATAGACCGTGTTGAGATCCATCTCGGCGTTGTTCTCGATATCGCGGCAGACCATCGGTCGCTGGAAAAAATGAATGTTGTCCATCTGCTCGACGATGCGGGCCGCGTCGTAAAGATCCTGAACCGTGGACTCCCGATACTCCCGCGCTTCGACATCAACGATATGAACCGCGGCCCCGGCGGTGCCGTAATGCACCCGGTCGCCGGCGATTGTCATGTCATAGGCCGGATCTCGGCCGCAGAGCGTCAGCTCTTTCGGCGCAACAGCGATCATCTCCTCGACAAGCCTCGCCGGGAAGCGCACGCGCTTGTCGTCCGCGTAGGTCGCGCCAGCCGCGACCATCGCATCGACGCCGCTATCGGGCGCGTCGGCGAGGCCGATCTCTTCAAGCGCTTGAAGCGCCGCGCCGTGGATCTCGCGAATGTCCGCGTCCGTCAGGGGTTTGTACTGTCCGCCCGAAAGACCGGGCCGGACCGGCCGCACATCCTCCGCCAACGGCGCCGCTCTCAATGCTTTGCGCGCTTCCCGACCGCCCGCGCGACGGCTTTTCTTAACTTCTTGGGTTTCCGACATCTTTCACTCCTCCCGAGGCTGCATTCGACCATATCGAAGCCAGGGAGGGAGAGCCTCGGGCCGCACGACCGCGCCCCGCGCCGATGGCGCGCGAGACCAGTTCAATCAGAGGATCGTCGTCGAACATTGGCGGCTCGTCGTCATTCACTCCCATACCGAAACGCAATTCGGGCGGGCAGAATGGTCCGTTTGCGGCATAAGCGTCGTTTTTCAGACAGTTGGCGCGCCGAAGCCCTTCTTGACGTCCCGGCGGCGCGGACGAAGGCGCGGCGCGCAGCCACGCGCACCGAACGCAAACGGACGGTTTTACGCCTTCACGCGTTCCGACTTCGGGTCATACATCGGTTTGAGCGACGCCTCGGCGCGGACCCTCGTTCCGGCGATGTCGATCTCGTAAGTCGATCCAAGCAAGCTCTCCGCGCTTTCGCCCGGCTGAGCGCACGGCACATAGCCCATCCCGATCGCCGCCCCCAAGGTATGCCCATAGTTGCCGGAGGAGAGATATCCGACAATCTCGCCGTCCCGGAGCACCGGCTCGTTGTGATAGAGCAGCGGCTCGGGTTCGGTCAGCCGGAATTGCAGCATCCGCCGCGACACCCCAGCCTCTTTCTTTCTCAGGACGGCGTCACGGCCGATGAAGTCGGGCTTGTCCGTTTTCACTGCGAATCCAAGCCCGGCTTCGAGCACATGGTCCTCGTCGGTGATGTCATGGCCGAAATGCCGGAAGGCTTTCTCGATCCGGCAGCTGTCCATCATATGCATGCCGCAGAGCTTCAGACCATGGTCGGCGCCCGCCTGCTCCAGCGTCTCAAACACGTGAGCGATCTGATCGGTTGGCGCGTAAATCTCCCAACCGAGCTCGCCCACGTAAGTGACCCGATGCGCCCGGGCGAGGCCCATGCCGATCTCGATCGGACGCGCCCAGCCGAAGGGGTGAGCGTCATTTGAGAAGTCGTTCGGGCTGACGGTCGACAACAGCGCCCTGCTGTTCGGTCCCATCACCGCAAGCACGCCCTCGCCGGACGTGACGTCCGTGAAGACGACGCGGGCGTCCCCGACCTGGCGCTTGAGCCACGCCATGTCGCGCACCACCGTCGCCGCAGGCGTGACGATCACATAGACGTCTTCCGCCAGGCGCGTCACGGTCACGTCCGACTCGATCCCGCCCTTTTCGTTGAGGAACTGAGTGTAGGCGATCTTGCCGACCGGCACGGCCATCTGCGCCCCGCAAATCCGGTTGAGCAGCGTCTCCGCATCCGGGCCTTCCGCACGGATCTTGCCGAAGGAGGACATGTCGTACATGCCCACCGCCTCGCGCACCGCGCGATGCTCTTCGGCGGAGTTCTCAAACCAGTTCTGCCGTCCCCAGCTGTACTCGTACTCGGCGTTCTGGCCCGGCTTGGCGTACCAGTTCGCGCGCTCCCACCCGGCGGTTTCCCCAAAGCACGCGCCGCGGGCCTTGAGATGTTCATGCAGGGCCGAGCGCCGCACGCCGCGCGCCGTCTCGGGTTGGCGATACGGATAGTGATCCGCGTAAAGCAGCCCGAGCGTTTCGGAGACACGCTCCCGCAGATAGGTTCGGTTGCTCTGGAAAGGTTGAGCCCGACGAATGTCGACCTCCCACAGATCGAAGGGCGGCTCGCCATCCTCGATCCACTGCGCGAGCGCCATGCCGGCGCCGCCGGAGCTGACGATCCCGATCGAGTTGTACCCGCAGGCGACGTAATAGCCCTTCAGCTCCGGCGCCTCGCCGAGATAGTAGCGGTCGTCCGGCGTGAAGCTTTCGGGGCCGTTGAAGAAGGTGTGGATGCCGGCTTCGGCCAACATCGGCATCCGGTTCACCGCCATCTCGAGGATCGGTTCGAAGTGGTCAAAGTCCTCGGGCAGCTGATCGAAGCAGAAGTCCTCCGGGATGCCGCGCTTGTCGCCGAGCGCCGGCCAGGGCTTCGACTTTGGCTCAAAGGCGCCGAGCATCATCTTGCCCGCGTCTTCCTTGTAATAGGCGCACTCGTCCGGCACGCGCAGCACTGGGAGCTGGGTCAGATCCTTGATTGGCTCGGAGACGATGTAGAAATGCTCGCAGGCGTGCAGCGGGACGTTCACCCCGGACATCGCGCCAAAGTCGCGCGCCCACATGCCCGCGCAATTGACGACGACGTCTGCGTCGATCTGGCCCTGCTCTCCGTCTTTCTCCCACGCGACGCCGGTCACGCGGCCGTTCGCCTGACGCACCCCCGTCACCTTGACGCCCTCGACGATCTGAGCTCCGCGCTGACGGGCGCCCTTGGCGAGCGCGAGCGCGATGTTCGCCGGATCGGACTGGCCGTCGAGCGGCAGATGGACCGCACCGACGACGCCTTCGATGTTGAGATGCGGATAGAACTCTTTCGCCTCTTCGGGCGAGATCTCGCGCGCATCGACGTCAAACGCCCGCGCCATCGCCGCCTGACGATAGATTTCCTCCTTGCGCGCCTCGGTCAGCGCCACGGTCAGCGACCCGTTTTGCTTCATGCCGGTGGCGACGCCGGTTTCTTCCTCGAGCTTGACGTAGAGGTCGGCCGAGTACTTGGCGAGGCGCGTCATGTTCTGACTTGCGCGCAGCTGTCCGATCAGCCCCGCGGCGTGCCAGGTCGTCCCGCAGGTCAGCTGCTTGCGCTCAAGCAGCACGATGTCGGTCCAACCGAGTTTCGCCAGATGGTAGGCGACAGAACAGCCGGAGACCCCGCCTCCGACAATGACGGCGCGGGCTTTGGTTGGAAGCGTCATGACGAAACCTCGTGCGGACGTTGCGACGGATGGGAGAGCGCCGGGCTGAGCCGGTTGGTTTGTTGCGGATGTCTCATTCCGGCGCGGCTTTCACATCGGCGAGATCTTTGCTGGCCAGCAGCGCGGCGGCGCCGATCATGAGAGCGCCTGAAAGCCGATTGACCCAAACGCCGCCAAAGCTGCGCAGACGGCCAACCGCTTTCACAGCCGCCCAGCCCCACAGCACCAGCAAAACGCCGTCAACGACCAGGTAAGTGACGCCGAGGATCAGCAATTGCGGCCAGATCGGCAGAGCGGGATCGAGAAACTGCGGGAACAGCGCGCCGAAAAAGATCACAGCATATGGATTTGCGGCGGACGTGAGGAAACCCTGACGAAACAGCACTATGGGTCGAGCCTCAGCTGCGGAGGCGACGGGGTCCCTTTGACCGGTCGAGCGCATCAACCTGATCCCGATCCAGACCAAGTAGCCCACGCCCAGCCACTTCACGACCGTCAAAGCATCGGCCGAGGTTGCGATGACAGCGGTCAAACCGAAGGCCGCCGCGGTCATCTGCAAGCTGTTCGCCGTCAGGTCTCCGGCGACTGTGGCAAGGCTCCGTCGAACACCGTGCCGCAAGCTGTTTGAGATGATCAAAAGCTGACTGGTGTCAGGCGGGGTCGCGAAAAACGCGGCGAGCACCGCCAGATACAACAGATACGCCTCGACGCTCACCCTAGCCTCCTGGTGATCTCATGGCCGGCCTCGACCAACCGGTCGCGAAGCCGGGAGATGTGCTCGGGGCCAACCTCACAGCACCCGCCGACGATTGACGCGCCCTGCTCGACCCAGGCCAGCGCATGGTCGGCGTAGGCGTCGGGGCCGAGGTCTTCGCGCGCCTCCAGCGAGGTGGCCGTCGAACCGCCGTCGATGAACTCCTGCGCGATCTTTGTGAAGCCGTTGCCATAGGCGCCGAAGGGCACGCCAGCGCCCGAGATGGCCTCTAGCGCCGCTGGAATCGCTTCAGGTCGCGAGCAGTTGATCAAAGCTGCGTCCGCTTCGGCTGCGATCCGAGCCGCTTCAGCGACGGGCTCGCCAGAGCGCAAACGGCTTCCATCCTCGTCATTCGCAGTGAATGAAAGCCAGACCGGGCGATCGGTGCGCCGCCCCGCCGCCAGCGAGTGCCGAGCGGCTTCGATCGATGGAATGGTCTCGAAGAGCAGGATATCGACCGTCGGAGCCAGGATGCCCGCAATCTCAGAGAAAAGATCGACCGCCCTCTTCTGGTCAGGATGCAGATCGGGGCGGTAACTTGCGCCGAGCGGTCCGATTGAACCTGCGACCTGGCTTCGATCTCGCACTGGATCGGCCTCGGCGACAGCGGCGAGCAGAAGCTGCTCGAACTGATCCTCGATGTTTGCCATGTCGACCCCGTCAGCAGCGTAGTGGTTGCTGTCGGAGCCGCGCAATCGATCTCGATGGATCGCGTAGGTGTTGGTGGTCGCAACCGTCGCCCCGGCGTCGGCGTACGCTTCGTGGACCTGCGCGACGAGCCCGGGACTGTCTATCAGCAATTGCGTCGCCCATAGCGGCGTCGCCGGCTGCCCTCCGCGGCGGATCAACTCCTGGCCCATTCCGCCGTCAAGGAGGACAACCTGGCTCATGACCGCAGTCTTTCGTTCTGCGGATCCCAAAGCGGTTCGTCCTTTTGCACGACCGCCTTCATGCGTTCGCCGAAGATCTCGACTTCGAGCTCCGTGCCCGGCTCGGCGCAGTCGGCGCGCAACATCGCGAGAGCGACCGAGGCGTTCACCCGATACCCCCAGGCGCCGGACGTGGTCTCGCCGACGATCTCGTCGCCTTTCCAGACGATCGACATGTACGGCGCGTCGCATCCGTTCGCCTGAACGATCATCGGCGCGAAACGCTTTGTGACCCCTTGTTGCTTCTCGCTCATCAGCGCTTGTTTGCCCGGGAAGTCCTGCGCCTTGTCGAGCTTCACGAACCGGTCGAGCCCGCCCTGGAACAGCGTGTAGTCGGTCGAAAGATCGCCCTTCCAGGCGCGGTACGTCTTCTCGATCCGCAACGAGTTGAGCGCGTACATCCCGAACGGTTTGGCGCCGGCGGCGACGACGGCCTCGTAGATCGCAGGGATGTCCGCGTTCTCGGCATGGATCTCCCACCCCAGTTCGCCAGCGAAGGACACGCGCAAGAGAGCGGCCCAGCGTCCGGCCACTTCGGCCTCCTGAAAGCTGAGCCATGGCAACGAGAGATCGCCGGTCGAGATCCCCGACAGCAGATCACGCGATTTCGGCCCCGCGACGATCAGGGTCGACATCCGTTCGGTCCAGTTCTCGATCGTGATCGCCGAACCGCCGGGCACATGCCGCTTCAACCAGTCGAGGTCGTGCCATTCCGCAGCGGCGGCGGTGACCAGGATGAATTGGTCCTCCGCCTCGCGGGTCACCGACATCTCGGTGACGATCCGTCCACGCTGGTCGGCGAAGTAGACCAGACCCACGCGCCCGATTTTCGGAAGCGCGCCGGTCGCAAGGCCGCGCAGCCATTCATCAGCGCCGGCTCCTGCAACCTTGAACCGAGCGAAGCCCGGGAGATCGAGGACGCCGACCCCGTCGCGGACCGCCTCGCATTCGGCTTTCACGCGCGGCTCCCAAGGGCCGTTGCGCGACCAGGTCTCGCGGGATTCGAGCGCGACGTCGTCGCCTGGCTCCGCGAACCAGACGGCGCGCTCCCAACCGCCAAACTCGCCAAACTGCGCGCCGAGTTCGGCGACGCGGTCATGCACGGGCGACTTCCGCGCCGGACGGCCGTCGGGCCACTCGTAGAACGGATAGTGCATCGCGTATTCGTGGCCGTAGATCTCCATGCCTTTCGCGTTGGCGTAGGCCTGGTCGGCGTATCCGGTGAAGCGTCTGGGATCGCAGGACCACATGTCCCATTCGGTGCCGCCCTCGACGACCCATTCCGCCAGCACCTTGCCGGCGCCGCCGGCCTGGGCGATGCCGAAGGTGAAGACGCAGGCCTCGAACGCGTTCGGCACGCCGGGCATCGGGCCGACATTCGGGTTGCCGTCCGGCATGTAGGGGATGGGACCGTTGATGACCTTGTTCACACCCACCGAACCGAGCAGCGGCACGCGCGCCATCGCGTCTTCGATGTACCATTCCAGCCGCTCGAGATCGTCCTCGTAAAGCTGGAACGAGAAATCCGCCGGCATCGGGTCTTGCGGCGTCGTCCAATGCGCGCGGCAGTTCCGCTCATAGGGGCCGAGGTTGAAGCCGGTCTTCTCCTGACGCAGGTAGTATGAGCTGTCGACGTCGCGCAGCAGCGGCAGCTTGCCGCCATGCTCGGCGCTCCAGGCCTCCAGCTCCGGCACCGGATCGGTCAGCATGTATTGGTGAGACATCGTCACCATCGGCACAAATCGGCCGAACATCGCGCCGACCTCCTGGGCCCGATACCCCGCCGCGTTCACGACGTACTCGCAGCGGATCTCACCGGTCGTTCCGTCGTTGGCTTCAAGTCCGAGAACCCACTCGCCGTTTTCCCGGCGCGCGCCGGTGACGCTGCAGAACCGAGTGATCTTGGCGCCCAAGTCGCGTGCGCCTTTCGCCAGCGCCTGGGTCAGCTGCGCGGGGTCGATATCGCCGTCGGACGGGTCGTAAAGACCACCCGCCAGGTCATGCGTCTCCAGAAACGGATAACGGTCTTTCAGATCCTGCGTCGAACACATTTCCATCGACAGGCCCTGATGCTTGCCCATGCTGACGACGCGCTCGAACTCCATCATCCGGTTCTTCGAGTGGCCCAGCCGGATCGAACCAGTCACGTGGTAGTTCATCGGGTAGTCGACCGCTTCGCCTAGCTTGCGATAGAGTTCGGTCGAATAGCGCTGCATGTTCATGACCGACCACGAAGCCGAGAAGGTCGGCACGTTGCCGGCCGCGTGCCAGGTCGAGCCCGAGGTCAGCTCGTTCTTCTCGATCAGGACGCAATCCGTCCATCCTTTCAGGGCAAGATGATAGAGGCACGAGGCGCCGACCGAGCCGCCCCCGATGATCACAACCCGCGCTGTCGTTGGCAGATCCGCCATGACTGTCCTCCCACTCTTTAAAGTTTCAATCGATTGCCAAGCGGGCCGCCAGCCCGCCTAAGATGACCGATGCGGCCTTGTTCATGACCGTCGCGCTTTTCCGGATCCGCTCGGACAGCGCGCCGGCGAGCGCGCCGATCGTTCCGTCCGTGACGATCCCGCCCAGTGTCAGAAGAAGCCCAAGGACGATGATCTGCTTCCAGACGGGTCCCAGGGCCGGATCCGCAAACTGCGGAAGAAACGCCAGAACGAACAGCGCGACTTTCGGGTTCAGAATGTTGGTGAGGAACCCTCGGGCAAACGCTCGGCGCATGCGGCGCGCGCCGCCAACCGCCTGTTCGACGGGGCCCGACCGCCACATCTGAACCGCCAGGTACAACAGGTACGCCGCCCCGACATATCGGACGACGTCGTAGGCCGCCGGGTAGGCGAGGATCAAAGCGCTCAGCCCCGCTGCGGCGAGGCTGACATGGACCAAGACCCCAAGGCTGATGCCCATCGCCGCCGCCACACCGACGGCAGGCCCGCCTGCGGCGCCCGACGCGATCGTAAACATCATGTCGGCGCCGGGCGTCAGGTACAGCACGAGACAAGCGCCCATGAAGGCGATCAGAGTGGCTGCTTCGAACGAAAAGAGCGTCTCAACCATCAGCCGGCCCTCAATAGATCGGCGGCGCGATCACCCAGATCACGACCGCAGGCGCGGTCGCGCTGGGATTGCGCCACTGAAATTTCTGATGATCGACGCGAAAACTGTCGCCCGCTCGAAGCTCGAACCACTCGCCATCGATCGCGATGTCGAACCGACCCGATACGACATATCCGGCTTCCTCGGTGTCTCGCCGGGTCAACCGCGACTGCGCGCCTGGTGAAAACTCGCTTCGCGTGATCTCGAACGCGCCGCCAAGCTCGGGCGTCAGAAGTTCTTCGATCAGCCCGCTTTCGGCGCGACCCAGTTTGCGTCTGGCCGCCGCTCGAACGATCTTGCCTTGCTCGCGCGGCTCGCTGGCCGCGGCCCCGAAAAACAACCCCACCGGCACGCCGTAAAACGCCGCGATCTGCCGCAAGTCGTCCATGGATGGATCAGAGAGGCCGCGCTCGACCTGGCTCACAAATCCGATCGACCGTCCCACTCCTTCGGCCAGCTCGGCGAGCGACACGCCGCGCGCCCGCCGCAGCGCACGCAAATCGGCGCCCAGGTTTTCTCGGCCGCCTGACTTCAAATCAGCGTCGGAGAAGCCCGTGTCTGTTCGTGCGACGTTTGGCTCTAAAGGCATTTCTGGACCCAGATTATCTGTGTGAACGCTGAAGAGCCTGCGTGAAAAAATCAATCGAAAATTTCACCGAGCGACAAATCAGCCGCCCGTCCGCCGCGTTCCACGGCGACGGCGCGGGACATCCGACAAGACTAGACATCGGCAAACGATGTTTGAAGGGCGTCGCAGACGCCGCTAAGTGCAGACAATCAGGGCGTCTTGAGACGTCCCACGGAGACCTTAGCCGACCAGGAGCGCAAATGAGGCTGCCGCTAATCACCGCCCAATCGATCGCAGCGGATGTTCTCGCACGCGGACGCGAGCTTGATCTACAGCCTCTCACCGTCGCGGTTCTCGACAGCGGCGGGCATCTGGTGACGTTGGCCCGAGAAGACGGGGCGAGCAACCTGCGCCCGGAAATCGCCCAGGGAAAGGCCCGCGGCGCGATCTCAATGGGGGCGGGATCGCGGTTGCTTTACGAGCGCGCAAAGATCGACGCCTATTTCATCCAGGCGCTGAACACGCTGTCGCACGGGTCTCTGGTGCCCGTCCCCGGAGGCGTGCTGATCAAGGCCGACGACGAGATGATCGGCGCCGTCGGGGTCACTGGCGACACTGGCGACAACGACGAGATCTGCGCGGTTCACGCGATCGAGCAAGCCGGCTTCGTCGCAGATACCGGCGGCTGACGACGGTTGTTCTCGATACCGTTCGCAAGCACCATCGCACCGCGCCGATCCGAACCCGCCGCAGCCCAGCCCGTTCCAACCCTCAACATCAGCGAGCACCGTATGACCAACGAGCTTCTCTACGAGATCACCGACGGCGTCGGGCGCATCACGTTCAACCGGCCGGATCAACGCAATGCGCTGACCTACAGCATGTATGAGGGGTTGGCGGAGATCTGCGCGAACGCGCCGACCGACGGCTCGGTCAAGGCGATCATCGTCTCGGGCGCCGGCGATCGCGCCTTCGCCGCGGGCACCGACATGACCCAATTCCGCGCCTTTGCCGAACCGCAGGACGCCCTCGACTACGAAGCGAAGATGGACCGCGTCCTCGAGGCGGTCGAGCGCTGCCCCATTCCCACGATCGCAGCGATCACCGGCGCCTGCACCGGCGGCGGCGCGGCGATCGCGGCCGCCTGCGACCTGCGGATCAGCGATGCGCGACTGAAGTTCGGCTTTCCAATCGCGCGCACGCTGGGCAATTGCCTCTCCATCAACAACCTCAACCGACTGTCTGTCCTGCTCGGGCCCGGCCGCATGCGGGAGATCCTCTTCACAGCCCGATTGATCGAGGCGGAGGAAGCGCAGCAAATCGGCCTTGTCTCCGAGGTGCTCACCGATGCGGCCGACCTCCGTCGGCGCGCGGACGAACTGGCCGCGCTTGTGGCGGATCATGCGCCTTTGACGCTGCGCGCGACCAAAGAAGGCCTCCGCCGCCTTCGGGTCGAGGGCCCTGGCGCGGATGGCTCCGATCTCATTGTCGGAGCCTATATGAGCGCCGACTTCAAAGAGGGCATGGAGGCGTTTCTGGGAAAGCGCAAACCGACCTGGACCGGAAAGTGAGCCACAGGACGCTGCCTTGGACCGCGGGGCGACGTCTTGCGATGACGAAGGCCTGAGTAAGGACTGTCTTCGCACAAAGGCGTAGAGCCGTCCTGTCACGGCGTCGCGACGGCGGGCGGACGCTTGGCCGCTTAACGGGCGCATCCCCGCGCACATCCCCACGCCGTTCACACGCCCCAACAGGCGCGTTCACCAGCCTCGCGCCTGTTGGGGCGTGCGGCTTTCCAACCTGCGTCGGAGAAATGGGTCTTTACGTTCCAGAAGATCCATTTAACGTATAAATCCCGACCCACGTTGAGAGGCTTGCGCCGAATGAGACTTTTGATGACAGCAGCCGTCGCAATTGGGCTAACGGCCCCAGTCGCTGCGGGTGAGAGAACGCCAGGCATGCCGGACGCCTCGCCCATGACCCATATGGAGACTTGGGCCGCTGCTCTTCAGTCCGGCGACGTCGATATCGTCGCGAGCATTCTATCGCCTGAATTTCAGGTGGTGCGCGCCAATGGCGACATGCACACAAAGGCTGAATACCTGGCCGAAGGACAGGCGACGATCAAGTCCGAGCTCGTCATGACCGAGGTCCACGCGGTCGAATACGACGGCGTCCGGGTCGTCAGCTACATGCTGACCGTCGAAGAGGAGGTCGATGGCGTTCCAGTCGCAAAGACCGCTCCGCGTCTGACCGTTTTTCGGGAGCTAGACGACCGCTGGTACATCGTAAGCCACGCCAACCTCGCGCCGTTCCTGGAGTGAGCGGGACACATCCGCCGCGCTGAATGGGCGCGTCACCAGCTCAATTCCCTCAAGAGGCGATCCAGCGTGGATGCGGCGACGCCGACTACGAATGAGATCCCTTCCAGAAAGAGAGACAGGCGTTTTGACGATAAAGCCGCTTAAAACCGCAATGATCGCCTTCATCATGGCGACGGCGATCGCCTCTCCCGCGGCCGCCTGTTACGAAGTGCGCCTCGTCAATTATTCGCACACGCCGTTGAAGGTTCTCTGGCGCGGCTTCGGCTGCGGTCGGATCCATTTCGACATACCAAACGTGTGCGGTTGGGATGACGACTTCGAGAGCCTCGAGCTCTCATCCTATGGATACAAATGGGGCATTCTCGCACCCATCATCGCAATCCTGACGCCGAATGAAGAGGTCATCGCCGAGTATATCTACGTGGCGAACGAGGGCTTCCAATTCAGCGAAGAAGGCCACCGCGTCGCTCAGACAAATCCAGCAGGATGCGGCGGCGTCTACACGCTTTACTACCATCGAGACGACTATTGCGGAGACGTGCCAAATGGTTGCTAAATTTCTCAGGACGACGACCGCCGCGCTGGCCTTGACGGCGGCGACCGTCACGTCGGCGGCCGCCTGTTACAAGGTCACCTTCCATAACAACACGACGACGCACCTCTGGCTGATATACGAAGCCACCGGCTGCCTTGGCATCGAAGAAGGCATCTTGAAGGCGTGTAAAAAAGCTTGGGTCGACGCCGGGACCTCGTACACATATCAGTATGACTGGGGAAAGACTTTCCCAATTGTCTATGTGAGGCACCCGACGACGGGCAAAAAGGGCAAATACCTCTACATGGGCAACAGGTATAACAAGTTTTACGGGGAATTCGTCGCCTCCGATGGTCCATTAGATGACAGCGGCCTCGACAATGTCCCCAACTGCAGTAAAGACTTTACGATCACTTTCACAGAGGCGTCGTTCTGCTTGCTAGACGACACCGAATGGAACTGTGGCGGCTTGGTGAACGGGCAATAAGAAAGCAACCGGACGCAAAGTGTCCTCGGTGCGCTCGGTTCTTCAAAGATATCGGATGGCGCCAAACAGGTATCGGATGGCGCCAATCCTCAGTCTGCAATCCATGGCAGCTGAGGAAGCAGGTCGCTCGCAAGAGCGCCAGTCTCGAGCATCACGCCGACTCCGATCGTGATCGCAAGCGCGGCGACGGCGACGGTCAAGGCGCCATGCAGCCATTTCGCGCCGCGTTCCGCCCATCCGAGCGGCCAAGCGGCGACGAAGCTCAGCGCCGCCATGCCGGCGATCGAGCCAACGCCAAAAACCCCGACGTAGCCGACTGCGACAAGGGGATCTTGGGTGGCCGCGACCGCGAGCGCGAGCAAGCCGGCCGAGCCTGCGGCGCCGTGCACGAGGCCCACGAGCAGCGCACGAACTGGAAACCCGCTGAGATGTTCGTGGTCATGCTGATCGGATGAATGGGGTTGCGTCGCGCCGTGATGGCTGTGCGCGTGAATATGCGGTTTGCCATCGCCATGGTCGTGCATGTGGAAGTGCACGCGCGCCCGGCGCATGCGGCGCAGGACGTCAATTCCAAGCAGCACCAGCATGACGCCGACGCCGAACTCTAGCGCTGCCGACGTCGCGTCTGTCAGCGCGACGCCAAACAGGATTACGAGCGTGCAAAGCGCAAAAAGCGTGATCGTGTGCCCGAGCCCCCACACCGCGCCGCGCAGAACCAGATTGCGCCGCCCGCGACCAGCTTTCGGATCCGCCGCCATGGCCCCAACCGCGGCGACGTGGTCCGCCTCAAGCGCGTGGCTCATGCCGACCAGAAACCCTATGGCCAAAAACCCTTCCATCGCCCACCCTCTTGGAAAACGTCCGCTCCAACCTGTTCAGGCGTATGCGTAACGTGTCTGACGGTGGGCGCAAGCGCTCAAGGCGGTTAAGCGAACAGACGAGGCGCGACCACTGTCGGTTTTGTCGGCGCATAGGGTGGCGCAAGGTCAGAGAGGTCAATGGCGGTGGTGAGCGAATGCAGGTTTCGTCGCGCCAGGCGAGAGGATCTCGCCGCGATTGTGGCGCTGCTGGCGGAGGACGTTCTCGGCCAGAACCGCGAAAACACCGCCGAGCCTCTGGACGAGAGCTATGTCGCGGCGTTCACAGCGATCGCCTCCGACCCGAACCAACTGTTGGCTGTCGGCGAGTTGGACAACGAGATCGTCGCGACTTGCCAGGTGACGGTTGTGGCCGGCCTCTCGCGCCGCGGAGCGCTTCGGGGACAGATCGAGGCCGTTCGAATTCGGGCTGACCAGAGAGGCGCCGGGCTTGGCGAGACGCTTTTTCAATGGGCGATCGCGCGCTGTCGCGAACGCGGGTGCTCAATTGTTCAGTTGACGTCGGATAAATCCCGTAAAGACGCCCACCGTTTCTACGAACGCCTCGGCTTTTCGGCGAGTCATGAAGGTTTCAAGCTCCCTCTTGAAGACGAAGCCGAGCGCAAGCGCTCGCTTTAGTTCGAAGTCCCTCTAGACAAAGGCTTACCGTGTGTCATTGGATGTTCGCAGGAGGGGCGCGAAGCCCTTCTGAAAATATTTGTGGGAGACGACACGAATGACTCGATCACTAACGATGCGCTCGGCCATCGGTCTGGCCGCGGCGTCCGGCCTGATGTTCGGCGCGACCGCGGTTTCAGCGGAACAACAGTTCTTCTCGATCGGCACCGGCGGCGTGACCGGCGTGTACTACCCGACCGGCGGAGCAATCTGCCGTCTGGTGAACAAGGACCGCAAGGAACACGGCCTGCGCTGCTCGGCTGAGTCGACCGGCGGTTCGATCTACAACATCAATACGATCCGCGAAGGCGACCTGGAGTTCGGCGTCGCGCAGTCGGACTGGCAGTATCACGCGTTCAACGGCACTTCGAAATTCGAAGACGCCGGCAAGTTCGAAGATCTGCGCGCCGTGTTCTCGGTACACCCGGAGCCGGTCACGATCATCGCCCGTGCGGACGCCGGGATCTCGAACGTCACCGACCTGAAAGGCAAGCGGGTCAACATCGGCAACCCGGGTTCGGGCACGCGCGGCACCTGGGAAGTGATGGAGGCGGCGCTGGGTTGGGATCGCTCAGACCTCAAACTGGCCGCCGAAATGAAATCGGCTGAAACCGGTCAGGCGGTTTGTGACGACAAGATCGACGCCTATTTCTGGCTGGTGGGCCACCCATCCGCGCTGACGCAGGAATCGCTCGCGACCTGTGACGCGGTTCTGGTCAATGCGACAGGCGCAGAGATCGAGAAGCTGGTTGCGGACAACTCGTTCTACCGGACCGCGACCATTCCGGCCGGCATGTATGGCGACAACCCCGACATCACGACGTTTGGCGTCGGCGCGACTTTCGTCACCTCGGCGAAGGTGCCGGACGAAGTCGTCTACACGGTCGTGAAGGCGGTCTTTGACAACTTCGATCAGTTCAAGGCTCTGCACCCGGCTTTTGCGAACCTGACGGAAGAAGAGATGATCTCTGACTCGCTGTCCGCGCCGCTGCACCCGGGCGCCGAGAAGTACTACAAAGAACGCGGTTGGATGTAAGATCCGAGCCGTTGAACTTTCCGGCGGGGCGCTTCGGCGTCCCGCTTTTTCATTTCCGGGCGCGCAAGCGGCATGACCTTTATCGAAATCCTCGTGCAGCTGCTGGTGGCCGCCGCGGCTTTCCTGCAAGGCGTGACCGGCATCGGGTTCGCGCTTGTCGCCGGGCCGGTGCTGTTGATGGCGCTCAACGACGCGTCCGCGCTGCAGATCACAGCGCTGCTCAACCTGCTGATCGCGCTCGTGCTGGCGCCGAGCGTCGCGGGGCGCGCCGACATGACGCTGCTCAAACGTTTCGGCGCAGCAGCGTTGATCGCCCTTCCATTCGGACTCGCGCTGTTCGCGCTGGCGAGCCCAAGCATTCTGAAGCTGGTGGCCGGCGTCGTCGTGGGCGGACTGACAATCGCGATGATCCGCGGCGCTCGAGGCGGAACGATCAAGACCGACGCGCGCGGCGACTGGATGGCGGGCGGACTGGCAGGCGCGCTGGGGGGCGCATTGTCGATGCTGGGACCCCCGATCTCGCTGCGGATGGCGGCGCGCCGGATCGAGAAGAGCCGCAACCGGGCGACGGTTCTGGCCTTCTTCGTCGTCGGGTATCCGCTGGTGTTCGTGGGGCAATCCCTGGCCACGGAGTTCAGCGCCGATCCACTCTGGGGGACGTTGATCTACGCTCCAGCCACCTTGATCGGCGCCTTTGCCGGGCAGTTCGCGGTGAAACATGTCTCCGAGCTGTTTTTCCGGCGCTTGGTGATGGTCGTCTTGCTGGCGACCGCCGTCAGCCTGATCATCGACGCGATGCGATCCGTTTTCGCCGCATAGAGGAACCTTGAAGGAGTGAGGCCATGGGTCCGCTTGGACGTTTCGATCAGATGCCGAGGGCGGAGCTTTCGCCTGCCCCAACCCTGCTGGAGCCGCTCGGGAACCTGACACGCGCGACCGCCGGCGCGGAGATCTGGGCCAAGCGTGACGACGCGCACCCGCTGGCCTTCGGCGGCAACAAGGTCCGCCAACTCGAGTACTATGTCGGCGCCGCGCAAGCCGAGGGCGCGGACACAATCCTCATCACTGGAGCCGTGCAATCGAACTTCTGTCGGCTCGCCGCGGCATTCGCCGCCAAGCTCGGCATGGCGTGCAATAGACGGCAAGAGGAACGGGTCGCCAGGGAGGGCCCGCTTTATCGCGCCTCCGGCAACGTGCTTGTGGAACGTCTGCTGGGCGCCAAACTGCATTCCTACCCCACCGGCGAAGACGAAGCGGGCGCGGACGCCAATCTCGAGGCGATCGCAGACGATCTGCGCAGCGCGGGCCGCACGCCATACGTGATCCATCTCGCGCCCGGGCATCCGCCGCTAGGGGCGCTTGGGTATGTCGAATGCGCCCGTGAATTGCTGGAGCAGTTGAAGGCGGCCAGTCTGGAGATTGACCACTTCGCCGTTCCGTCGGGCAGCGGCGCGACCCATGGCGGGTTCTTGTTTGGCTTGCGCGCTTTGGGGTGCGCGACCCCGGTCACAGGCTTCTGCGTGCGCCGTGGCGCTGATCAGCAAAAACCGCGCCTTGAAAAGCGCTGTCAGGAGATCGCGCAGCTGCTGGGCGTCGCCAACCCTGTGCCGCCGGAGGATGTCGTGATCGACGATCAGTTCCTCGCGCCTGGTTACGGCCAACTCAATCCAGCAACCGAGGCGGCGATTCGCGCAGGCGCGCGCTCTGAGGCCCTGATCCTCGACCCGGTCTACTCCGGCAAATGCATGGCCGGCGCGTTGAAGTTGGCGCGCGAATTGGGGCCTGGCAAACGGGTGTTGTTCCTGCACACCGGCGGATCGCCGGCGGTCTTCGCTTACGGAAACGCGCTGGAGACGGTGCTGCAGGCGTAAATCTGAAAAACCGCTCGAAATCCTGAAATCGATGTGTGACGGTTTCTCGACTTAAGGTGTGGGCAAAGGGGCTGACCATGACCGATACGCGTCCGGCGGACAAAGAAATGAGCGCTGGGAATGTGGATGACATGGTCGCCGCGGTGGACACCGGCGCCCGCAATCCCGAAGGCGCGCTGCGAAACCTGATCCCGACAATCGCGTTCATCTGGGCCTGTTTCCAGCTCTACATCGCATCGAACCTGCCCTTTTGGCTGACCGAGGTCACCGGTCTTCGGCTGATCGTCACCAACTCGGACGCGCGGCTGATCCACCTGGCCTTTGCGCTCTGTTTGGCGGCGCTGGCCTTCCCATTGCTGCGCAGCAGTCCGAGGCGGAGCATCCCCTGGTATGACTGGCTGCTCGCCGGTCTCGGCATCGTCGTCTGCATGTACACGGTCGTGCTGCGCAACGAGATCGCGATTCGCGCAGGCCTCCCCACCACCAATGATCTGATCATCTCGACAGTCGGGATGATCGTGCTCGCCATTGCGGTGTTCCGGGCGCTGGGCCTGCCTCTGTTGATCGTCGCCAGCGTCTTCATGCTCTACGTTTTTGGCGGCGACGCCCAATGGCTGCCGGATGCGATCCAGTGGAAAGGCGCCTCATATGGCAAGGCCATGTGGCACTTCTGGATGCAGAACGAGGGCGTGTTCGGCGTCGCGCTCGGCGTCTCGGCCTCCTTGATCTTCCTGTTCGTGCTGTTCGGCTCGATCCTCGAGAAAGCCGGCGCAGGCAACTATTTCATCAAGATCGCCTTCGCCCTGCTTGGCCATCTGCGCGGCGGGCCGGCGAAAGCCTCGGTCGTGGCTTCGGCGATGAGCGGGCTCTATTCCGGGTCCTCGATCGCCAACACCGTGACGACCGGAACCTTCACGAACCCGTTGATGAAGCGCACGGGCTTCAGCGCCGAGAACGCCGGCGCGGTCGAGGTCGCCTCCTCGACGGACGGACAGCTTACGCCGCCGGTGATGGGCGCGGCGGCCTTCCTGATCGCCGAGTTCACTGGCGTCAGTTACACCGACATTCTCAAACACGCGCTTGTGCCCGCGCTGGTGAGCTACATCGCGCTGGTCTACATCGTGCACCTGGAGGCCCTGAAGCTCGGGTTGCAGGGCCTGCCGAAGCGCACTACGGCCCGTACGCTGCTGCAGAAACTCACAGGCTTCCTGATCGGCTTCGGCGGCTTGGCGTTGCTTTCGGCGATCATCTATTTCGGGTTTGGCTGGATCAAGACGGCGCTGCCCGGCTTTGGCTTCACGGCGGCCGTGCTGGTGATGGCGGCCGGGTACCTGCTGCTGCTCTGGTATGCCGCAGGCATCCCCGATCTTGAGGTCGATGATCCGGACGCGCCGATCACCGAACTGCCGCCCGTCGGCGAAACAGCGCGCGCGGGATATTACTACATCCTGCCGATCGTTCTGCTGATCTGGTGCATCATCATCGAACGGTTGTCGCCGGCCTTGTCAGCGTTCTGGGCGACCATCGCAATGATCATCGTCGCGCTCACCCAACATCCGCTGAAGGCGATGATGCGCGGACAGACCGACTTTGCCGGCGCCTTCAAACGGGGCGTGAGCGAATGGATCGACGGCATGATCGCCGGCGCGCGGAACATGATCGGCATCGCCGTCGCGACCGGCGCCGCCGGCATCATCATCGGGACGATCTCGCTCACCGGCGCGCACCAGGTGATCGGCGAGTTCGTCGAGTGGCTGTCGGGCGGCAGTCTGATGGCGATGCTGATCCTGGTCGCCGTCATGAGCCTGATCCTCGGCATGGGCTTGCCCACGACCGCGAACTACATCGTGGTCAGCTCGCTGATGGCGCCGGTCATCGTCTCGCTCGGCGCGGCGAACGGTCTGGTGGTGCCGTTGATCGCCGTGCACCTGTTCGTCTTCTACTTCGGCATCCTGGCCGACGACACGCCGCCCGTCGGGCTCGCGGCCTTCGCCGCGGCGGCGATCAGTCGAGGCGATCCGATCAAGACGGGCATTCAGGGCTTCACCTACGATATCCGGACGGCGCTGCTGCCCTTCATGTTCATCTTCAACACAGAGCTGTTGCTGATCGACGTGACCTTTGTGGAGGCGATCATCGTGTTTCTTGTGGCCGTGGTGGCGATGCTGGTTTTCGCCGCCGCGACGCAAGGGTACTTCTTCACCCGCAGTCGCTTTTACGAGACGATCATGCTGCTGATCGTCGCCTTCACTCTGTTCCGGCCGGGGTTCTGGCTCGATCAGATCTCGCCGCCGTTTATCGAGCGTGCGGGAACCGAGGTCGAGGAGATCCTTGGATCGGCCGCCGACGGGTCGCTGCTGCGCGTTCAAGTCTCCGGCCCGGATTTCAACGACCCGGACAGCACGCGCGAAACGATGATCGAACTGCCGGCCGACGGCGCGGGCGACGGCGCAGCGCTGCTGGCGTCTCAGGGGCTTTCCGTTCTGGTTGAGGACGGCGTCGCCAAACTCGACGAGCCGCTCTTCGGAACGCCGTTTGAGCGTCTTGGACGCGAGTTCGACTTCTACGGCGATGCGCCTGTGCAGATCAGCGCCGTCTCGGTTCCGAATGAACGCTTGCCAAAAGAGGTTTTCTACATTCCGGCCTTCCTGCTGTTGGGTCTCGTGATCCTGCTGCAGCGCCGCCGGCAAACGGTGCCCGCGTTCTAAGCTCCAGCGCAAGGTAAACTCCAGCCCAAGGGAGGTCCGTTATGGTCGCGTCCGTTTTGCTCGCCGTTGACGTTGAAGATCCAGCGTCGTTGGCGAAACCGCTCGACATGGCGCGGCGACTTTTTCAAAGCGATCAAGTCGCCCTGCACGTGCTCTACGTCTTGCCGCCGTTCGAGATGTCGATCGTCGGTTCCTTCTTTCCCGAGGACTACGAGGCGAAGGCGCTCGAGACTGCGAAGGCCCGGCTCGCGGAGATGGCCGCCGCCGCCGATCTGACTGGGTTGGCGCGCCCTGAGCTTCATGTCGCGCATGGCGTCGTCTATGAGGAACTCCTCGCCGCCGCCGACAGCCTTGCGGTGGACATGATCATCGTCGGCGCCCACCGCCCGCAACTCAAAGACTATCTGCTGGGCCCCAACGCCGCGCGCGTCGCGCGTCATGCGAAACAATCTGTGCTGGTGCTTCGGGACTGACCCGAGCGACGAAGGAACGTCTTAATGTCAAAGGTCTTTCCGCGACACACCAAGGCCGTTTTACCAACCGCCGTCGCTGGCGATGGGTGCTTTCTCATCGATCAGAACGGGAAACGCTACTTCGACGCGTGTGGCGGCGCGGCGGTGTCATGTCTGGGGCATTCGGCCACTCCGGCGCTGGAGGCGGCGAAGGCGCAGCTCGATACGCTCGCCTATGCGCATACGAGTTTTTTCACGTCGGAACCCGCTGAAGAGCTTGCCGAGATGCTGATCGAGCGCGCGCCCGAGGGGATCGATCGCGTCTATTTCGTCTCCGGCGGGTCGGAGGCGGTGGAAGCCGGCATCAAGCTGGCGCGGCAGTACTTTCTGGAGATCGGACAGCCCGAGCGGCAGCACGTCATCGCAAGACGACAAAGCTATCACGGGAATACGCTCGGCGCGCTCGCGGCCGGCGGCAACGAATGGCGGCGTGCGCAGTTTCAACCGATGCTCGCTGGGGCGTTCCACCATGTCGACCCCTGCCATTACTGGCGCTGGGGCGAAGCCGGAGAAACCGAAGAGGAATACGGCCTGCGGACCGCCAACACGCTGGAGGCCAAGATCCTCGAACTGGGCTCGGATAGCGTCGCCGCCTTCATTGCAGAGCCGGTCGTCGGCGCGACCATGGGAGCCGTGCCGCCGTCGCCTGGCTACTTCAAACGCATTCAAGAGATCTGCGACCAGTACGGCGTCCTGTTGATCCTCGACGAGGTCATGTGCGGCATGGGTCGAACCGGCAGCCTGTTCGCCTGCGAGCAGGACGGCGTACGTCCCGACATCGTCGCGATCGCCAAAGGGCTGGGCGCCGGCATCCAGCCGATCGGCGCCATGTTGTGCTCGGCCGCGATTTACGACGCGATCGAACAGGGCTCTGGCTTCTTCCAGCACGGCCACACCTATCTCGGCCATCCGGTCGCTTGCGCCGCCGGCGCAGCCGTGCTGCGCGAGATCGATGAACGCGACCTGCTCAGCAATGTCAGGATGATGGGCGCCAAACTGATGGAGGCTCTGCAGGAGCGCTTTGGCCAGCATCCCCATGTGGGCGACGTTCGCGGCCGCGGTCACTTCCTCGGCCTCGAACTCGTGGCCAATCGCGAAACCAAGGAGCCGTTCGACCCCGCGCTGGGCATTCCTGCGGCGATCAAGAAGGCGGCGATGGCCGAGGGGCTGATGTGCTATCCCATGGGCGGCACGATTGATGGACGCCGCGGAGCGCACATTCTGCTGGCCCCGCCGTTCATTCTTGAGGAAGCGCATGCCGGCCTGATTGTCGACCGGCTGGACGCGGCGATCGGGAACGTGCTGACAAAGACGCTCGCCGCCTGAGGCGCCAAGCGATCAGGTTGTCTTCGCTGCGTCCTTGGACAGGTAGATCGGGCTGGACCAGGCGACATGACCGTCGGTCGTGATCACCCGCACCCAGATCGGCGTATCGCCGCGCTCTTTCAGAGTGACCGCAACGGTCTGCGCGAGGTCCGACTGGACCAGTTCGTCTGGCAGGCGCCGCAGCCGCAGGCGTCGGCCGAGCCCGCCGGCTTCGAAGCAATGGTCTTCTATGCCCAGCTCGCCAAGATCGGCCGAGCCTGAAACATGCTCTGTCTGAATGTCGATCGTCGCGTTGGCGATCGCATCAAGCTGCAAGTCGACGCCACCGAAATTGCCCGTTGTGATCGCATCGAACCGCACCATGGCGTCCCCCGTCAGCTTGATCTGGCGCGCTGGATTCCAAGCGTTGATCTTCGTCATCGCCTTGATCTGCGCGCCCCCGACATGCGCTTCACCGCGCCAGTATGTCTGCCGGCCGCGCCCGCGATGCTCCGCCCCTTCCCAATAGAGCCGCACGCGGTCCCCCAAGTCCGACGCGCTATACGGGCGCAGCGTCTGGACGACGTCCGCGCCGTTGAGCACGTCGACGCGCTCGATGGCCGCCTGCGCAACGATGGTCAGCTCGATCTCGACCTGATCCTGATCCGTTTCGACGATGTCGCCCATCATCGCCTCGCGCGTCGGTATCGGCGCGACGTCGACATAGCGCGGGTCCCGCAAGAAAAGCCGAGCATCATCTTCGAAGCGCGCGAGTACGTCGAGATGCAGACGGGACCCCGTGGTCCCATAGTGGCGCCTGCGGCGCATCGCTTCAAAGATGCCGTCACGGGTCAGGTACTCAGCGCGAAAGCAGGTCAACCCGCCATAAGCGCCAAAACTCGATGCGCCGGGATAGCTGGCGCCAGGCCGACCTTTGTGCCCGTCGCTGTTGCACACCAAGCCGACCCGGTGCCCGAGCGCGAGACTGTCGGTCAGGATCCATTCAAATGTGCCCCAGTCGGAGTGGACCTCGACCGCCGTTCGAAGCTCGGGGTCATGCGCATAGGCGACATCCGCTGGGCGCCCCCCCACATGCGCATAGAGAACGCAGTCTTCTTCCGCCAACGCCTCGAACAACTCCGCGCTGTTGTTGGCGTCGAGCGCGAGATCCGTACGATCTTCCAGCATGGCGTGAGACGATCGCCGCATCTTGCGTCCCTCGTGTCGGAAGAAGACGTTGTGATCTCCGCCCACGGCGGTGTTCGCGGACCATTCATAGCCCGGAAACACGACAAACGCGCCGTCTTGATCGAACCGTGCGGTGGCCTCGTTGATCTGTTCCCAAAACGCTTCTTTCACCTGGAAATCATTGGCTTGGTGGCCGGTGACGTCCAAGAAGCCGAGATCCCTGGCGAACTCAAAATACGCGTCGATTGGATTGACGCCGACGCTCTCGCCGCTCTGGCCGTGCAGATCCCCCCAGAAGGACCCCAGCGGCGCGGCTTGGATCACGATCGGGTTCGACGTGGCCAGCGGCGCGCCTTCCGCGTCGAGCAACGTGACGCGATAAGCTCCCGGCGTCTCGATGGTCAGATCTTCGAGGCGCTGCGCCCGCGCGCCGTCCCGCCACGTGATAGCCTCCGGCAGCCCGATGATCGGACCGTCTGCCGCCAGGCGAAACTTGCCCTCAACCTGATCGGTCGGATTGCCCCAAGCATCCTCGGCCTTGATCCCGATGGCGAATGGCTCGTTCGGCCCACGCATCGAGGGGGCGATGACGCGCCATCTGGCGACCGGGCCCGGCGTCACCGGAACGAACGGACGCTGCGGCAACGGTCGGAACTGATCCGTCGCGCAGGCGTCGACAGCCACCCGAAACTCAAACGCGGACTCGCAGTAGGATTGCATCCGAAACCCCGGCGAGCCGCCGCTCGTATCGCCGTAAACGATGGTGATCGTGTCCCCTTCGCGAAGGAAACCGTTCTCGACCACGACCCTCAGAACAACGCTCCACGGCCGCATGCCAAAAGGCTCGACGTAAAGCCCAAGCGAAACGCCGGTGCTCGATCTCGCCGTGATGTAATTCAGCCCGGCGGGCTCTGTCGTCTGGAGCTTGCCCCCGTCGTAGAGCCACCGGTGATAGACCCGAACGCCGCCCGTATCGTCGAGCCCGAACTTGCCGACCGTGTAGGTCAGGGTGAAGGTTTGAAGGCTCCAAACCTCGCAAGCCTCCCCCCGATCGAGGACCACGCCGCCATACTCGGCGTCGCTGCGCCCCGGCTGCACCGCCGGCCAGACTTCTCCCATCGTTTGGTTGGGGATCAACATGGCCATCTCCTGGGATGATTGGCGAACTTTGAGGAACTAACGCACAGTCGCGCGCCAAAAGCGCCAAACCATCCGATCGGCTCTCGCTCAAAAACGACCCGGTTGGCCAGAAATCTCTGGCAAGACGCGTTGGGCCACAACTGTCGGCGAGGTTCAGCCGAGGTTTTGCAACACCGCGTCGGACCCGATGAACCCAAGCGTCATCGCGACGACCAACAGCGCGCCAATGAGGACCGGCGGCGCCGGCGACGGGATCGAGACCGCACGGCATAGGACCCCAATGCCAAACGCCAACAGAAGGCCCAGGACGGTTTTCCGATCAACGGTCAGGTTCATGACGCGCCTGCGGAGATCGCTGGATCCAGCAGATGCGAGACGACCGGCGGGGTCTCCCCCTGATGCAGGCCTCTGATCTGATCCTGCAACTGGCGATCAGCCCCGCTGACGCGTTCATGATGCCGCAAGTGCTGCGCCCAGGACGCCTCGTACCAGCTTTCGACAAAGCGATCCGGTTGCTCGGCGTCGCGCAGCAGGGTCCAGCCATAGCCGCCGCCCCGCCGCCGCGAGCGCGCAAGCTCGCGCATCAGCTGGTGGAACGCAGGCTGATCCGCTGCGGCGATCTGGTAACTCACCTGGATCATCACAGGGCCGTGGTCGCTTGGCGCGTCCCCGGTGACGACCGGCTCAGGCCAGTGCATCGACGGGGCCAGGTCCAGCCCCATCCCCTGGTTCAGTTTCGCCCTCCAGGTCAGCGGCACCATCAAAGCCGCGCCGGCGGAGGCGATCAGCAACGCCGTCGAGATCCCTCCGATGCTGGCGATCTGCCCCCAAAAAAGGCTGCCCCCCGACATTGCGCCGAAGAACACGGTCAGAAAGATCGACAAGCCGCGGGCGCGCACCCAATCGGGAAGCGCCGTCTGCGCCGACACATGCAGGCTCGAGAGAACGGCGATCCAGCAGACGCCGCCAAGGGCGGACGCCAGGACTGCGATGGCTGGCGTCGGAACCAAAGCGAACAGCGCCAAGACAATCGCGGTTCCAAGGGCGCCCGCAGCGACCGCGCCGTCCGCGCCCAAGCGCTTCTTGATCACCGGAAGAACGAGCGCGCCGCTGACCGCGCCAGCACCGACAGCCGCGAGCAAGACGCCGTAGAGCGTCGGCCCTCCGTCAAGGGTTTCGCGCGCGATCAGGGGCAGCATCGCCCAATAGCAGCTCGCGAAGATGAAGAACCCGGCCGCGCGGATCAGTGTCGCCTGCAAGGGACCGCTGTTGAAAGCGTACGAAAGGCCGGCGCGGATCGCTTGGCCAACCTTCTCAGGCGGCATCCTGCTTTCCGCCGCTGCGGGCGCGCGCCACCACAACAGCGCGGCGATGATGCCGATGAAACTGAGCGCGTTCAAAGCGAATGGCGCATAGAGACCAACCGCCACGATCAGAAATCCGGCCAGCGCCGGGCCGATGGCGCGGCTGACATTGATGCCCATCGAGTTGAGCGCGATCGCCGCCGAAAGCTCGCGCCGTTCGACAAGTTTCGGCACGATCGCCTGCCAGGCCGGCGCCGCGAACGCTGCGCCTGTGCCGAGCAGAAACGTGAACAGGATCAGCAAGCCTGGCGTCATCAGGTCGAGACTGACCAGGAAGGCCAGCACGGCCGCCGTGGCGCCCATCGCGACGTTCACAACCAGCAACAGGAGACGCCGATCGACAAGATCAGCGAGCGCGCCGGCAAGGAGCGCAAACAGAAACACAGGCGCGGTTGTCGCCGCCTGCACCATCGCCACGACAAACGGCGACGGCGACAGTTCCGTCATCAGCCAGCCGGCTCCGACGTCGTGCATCCAGGTGCCGACGTTGGAGACGACGGTCGCCGTCCACAACACGAGGAACGCAGTCTTTCCAAATGGCGACCAGGCGGACGCCTCAGGCGCAGGGTTTGTCATCGCCGTCGTCATTGCGTGTCCCTCAGCTGGATCTCCGAGACAACCGTGACCGACAAGCCCGGCGCCAGCAGCCGCTCGGGATTGGGGAACTCGGCAAAGGTGATGAGGTCGCCGCTCTCGGGGTCGACCACAACGCTTTCAAACAAGGCGCGGCCACTCAGCGGATAAGGGGTCCCATCCGGGAGAACCAAGGCGAGCCGGAGCCTCTCGAACAACGCGTCGGCCGACCCGGCCTCAGTGCTCTTGAGCGCCTGCAACCGGGTCGCGTGCGGCACCCGATAGGCGATTATGACCGGATCGAGCACCGCGACTTCGCCGATCGCCGCGCCGGCTTCTGCTTCGACGAACGCGCCACGAGCGACCAATGGGCGGCCCATCACCCCAGCGATCGGCGCACGAAGGGTCGTCCGCGCCAGCGACAGCTTAGCCGCCGCGAGTTCGGCCTGCGCGGCGCCGAGACGCGCTTCGGCGCGCATCGCCTCCAGAACGGCGTCGCTTGCCCGCGCCGCGGCGCCTGCGCCACGGTCGAGCAGCTCCGCCTGGCGCTCGGCTTCGTCGGTCGCCAACTGATACTCCGCATCCGCCTGGGCGACCGCGGCGCGGGCGACCTGCACGGCGATCTCGTAGCTCGCTGGGTCCATGCGCGCCAGGATCGCCCCCTGCGCCACGCTTTCCCCACCTTCAAAGAGAACCTCGGCGATCACGCCGTCGACCCTTGGCGCAATGGTCACGCTCTCTCGCGGTTCAATCACGCCGTTGAACTCGAATGTCTGCGCCTCAGCGGTTGGAGCGGCGAGCCAACCGCTGAAAAGCAGGCCGACGATCGCCGCGAATTTCACTGCGCTTTGCATAGGCGTCTATCCCTGCACCACATCCGACCATTCGGGATGCCGCTGCGCCTGAGCCTTGAAGAAGGGACAGAGCGGCATGATCCGCAGTCCCTTGTCCCGCGCATCCGCGACGACTTTCGCCGCCAAAGCCGCACCGACGCCCTGCCCTCGCAAGCTGTCGGGCACGCCGGTGTGATCGACGATGATCATCGTCTGGCCAGCGCGCGAAAAGGTGAGCTCCGCAGGCTCGTCGAACCCCGCGACCTGCGCCACATAGCGGCCCTTCGTTTCGCTTTCCTCTAGCGTGATTGTGATTTCGGCCATCTTTGTCTCCTATTGAAGCGGGGCGGCGCCCGGCGCGCCGAAGACCGGCACAGGCGACCAGTCTGGCAGACCGGGAAGCGGCGCCGGCGCATGCGCTGCGAACGCGCCCTTGGCGTGCGCAATCTTGCCGCCGACAAGCGTCAGATCCGCTTCGATGTCGGCGATTTCGTGTTCCGGCACGGCAAAGTAGTCGCGATCGAGAACGGCGAAGTCGGCGAGTTGACCCGCCTTAAGCTGACCCTTCTTGCCGCTTTCCCGGCTGAACCACGCGCCCGACGCCGTCCAGTGACGCAGCGCCTCCTCACGCGAGAGCCGGTTCTGCGCCGACCACATCACGTCGCCGCCGCGTCCCCGACCAGAGACCAGCCAGTGAATGCAGAGCCAGGGATTATAGCTCGAAACGCGGGTCGCGTCCGTGCCGGCGGCCAGCGGAACGCCGGAGGCCATCATCTCGCGCACCGGCATCGCCGCATTGAGCGCGGCCTCGCCATAACGCTCCCGATAGGCCGTCGTCTGAAAGGCGATGCGGTTCTGATAGCTGATGCCGCCGCCCAGCCGCGCGACCCGCTCCATCGTCGATGGAGACGCCGTCTCGCCGTGGTCGAAGATCCAGTTCAACTCTTCAAGGCCTTTGTCGCCGCCAACCCGCTCGAGCACGTCGAGGATGCGATGCGCGCTCTCCTCGTAGGTGCAGTGAAAGCGGATCGGCCACCGGTTGGCGAGCAGGAACTCCAGCACCGGCTCTAGATCGCTTTCCATCCGCTTTGGCAGCTCTGGGCGCGGATACGAGAAGTCCTCGAAGTCATAGGCGGAGGCGACCAGCATCTCGCCGGCGCCGACGCATTTGAGGAAGTCGTCGCCCTGGTCTGGTTTGACGACGTCGTTCCAGCGCTTGAAGTCGTCGAGCTCGAACAGCGGACGCTGCGCGAAGAGCTGGTAGCCGATCCGGACCGTCTGCTCGCCGCGCCGGTTCAACTCCTGGATGACGCCGTAGTCGTCAGGGTAGTTGAGGAAACCGCCGGCGCAGTCGAGCGCCGAGGTCAATCCCAGACCGTTCAGCGCCCTGAAGTAGTGCTTGGTCGAGGTGATCTGCTGCTCGAAGTCGAGCTTCGGCGCCATGTCCAGAAGCGCATAGAGCGGCTGCGCGTTCGGGCGCGCCATCGCGAGGCCGGTGGGGCGGCCATTGTCGTCGCGTTCCAATCGGCCGGCGACGAAGGGCTCGTAGAAGTGTTCGTCGACGCCAAGCGCGCGCAGCGCGGCCTGATTGAGCCAGGCGCGATCGTAGAGATGGAGCACGTAAACGGGGACTTCGGGCGCCACGGCGTTGATCTCATCAAGCGTCGGCAGACGCTTTTCGGCGAACTGGTCGACGGACCACCCGCCGACGACACGGATCCACTGACCCGCCGGCGTGCGCTCCGCCTGGCGCTTGAGCATGGCGAGACCGTCCGCAAGCGAGGGCACGTGGTCCCAACGCAGCTCCATGGCGAAGTTGTTCCCCTGACGGATGATGTGCGTGTGACTGTCGATCAGACCGGGGATCACACATGCGCCGCCGAGATCGATCGTCTCGGTCGCCGCCGTCTTGTGACGAAGCACGTCGGCGTCCGATCCGACCTCGAGAATGCGGTCGCCCTGAACGGCGATCGCGCTCGCCGCCGGCCGCTCCGGATCCATCGTCGCGAGAGCGCCATTAAACAGTATGCGGTCGGCCATAGTCGTGCTTCTCCGTTTCCGTGTCCTTTGCGGCCCCGATCCGCGCTCAAACGACATCGCGTCAAAAACGCGTCCGGATCGAAGCGCGGTCTCGACAGCGGCAAGCAAAGGGGGCGGGCGACCCAAGGACACCGCCTCGCCGCGGATCGTTCCACCGCCCGCGGGAGAGCCGGCGATGACGTTTGATCAGGAAAGGCGGTCGGGACGCGCCCAACCGCCAGTTGGCCAGGAGTTACTCGGCCGCGAAGGCTTTCGGGGCCGCAATCGGCTCCAGACGCGGGCCGTGGCTCACGCGCTCGGGGCCTTTGTGGACATGGGTGACAGCGTAGTCGATGCCCATGCCGTAAGCGCCGCCGTGCTCTTTCGCGATGCCGGTCGTCGCGTCATAGGTCTCCTTGCGGGCCCAGTCGCGCTGCCATTCGAGCAGAACCTGCAGCCAGGTCATCGGAACGACGCCCGCCTGCACCATGCGGTCCATGGCGTAGTTGTGAGCGTCCACCGAGGTGCCGCCCGACGCGTCGGCGACCATGTAGATCTCATAGCCGCCTTCCAGCATCGCCGAGAGCGCGAAGGTCGTGTTGCAGACCTCTGTCCACAGGCCCGACACAACCACCTTCTTGCGACCGTTCTTCGCCAACGCGTCGCGCACCTTCTGGTCGTCCCACGAGTTCATCGAGGTCCGCTCAAGCAGAGGGTGCTGAGGGAAGACCTCCAGCAACTCGGGGAACGTGTGCCCCGAGAACCCCTCGGTTTCGACCGTGGTGATGATCGTCGGAATATCAAAGGTCTTCGCCGCCTTCGCCAGACCGACGACGTTGTTCTTCAACGTCTGGCGGTCGATCGACTGCACGCCAAAACCCATCTGCGGCTGCTGGTCGATGAAGATCAGCTGACTGTTCTGCGGGGTGAGCACTTGAAGTTTCTCGGACATGTTCGCCTCCCATGCGCGTTGGTCGCGCCGTTCCACTGAGCAGGGAGCGCGACCGCCTCCCTCTTCTAGGTGTCGACCGACCCTGCGCGTGTCGTCGGAACGTCGCGGCGTTCAAACAATGCGTCGTCGGCTCAGCGGGAAATGGGGGTGCTCGCAGCCCTGTTATTCTGGATTTCGTTCTGAGTTTTTCGAGAAAATCGTTGTTCAAGCATCGTTGCTCGCCATCCGCAACGCGATTGCATTGTGTCGTCATTGGAAATTATTCGAACGCCGCCCATCTTGCAGTCAACGTGCTGGAATTTGGGACGTTTTAAATGGAAACTATTGCAGCTTCCACCGGAGGCGGCGGTCAAAGCCTGTCGGTACTCAGCAGCCCTGGTTTCCTGGTCACGGATCACCTGCTGGAAGGCGAAGTCGTCTTCCCTGCTTCACCGGCGCCAACGCTTTGGGGCTATCTTGCTCCGGTCGTCAGCGAAGTCACCATCGCTGGCCGAAGACATCCGCGCCGCGTCTATCACACCGGTGATCGGCGCTTGGTTTGTCCTGGCGTCGACATGTCGCGCGCAACGGATGAAGAAGCGATCATTCGTTCGGTCGCAATCGCGCCGTCAAAGTTCACCGAGGCCCTCGGAGACGCTGCGAGCGATATGGAGACCGCTTTTGGCGGCTTGCAGAGATATCCGTTCCGGTCCGACCTTTTAAGCAGCGTGATCGCAAGCTTGCACAAGGCCTCTTCCGAAAAGTGCCCGATTGGAAAGCTCTACACCGACTCCCTTCTGAACATGGCGGTGATGGAGCTGTGGCGTTTGTCTGGGAACAGCTTTGATCAACTGAATGGGGGGGCGGACCGGCTATGCTCGTCAGTCTTACGAAAGATCGACCGGTTCATTGACGACAACAGCGTCAGCAAGATCGACGCCCCGGCCCTCGCCAATGTCGCCGGGATGCCTTCGGCCCTGTTTCAGCGCGCCTTCAAGGAAACGACGGGACGGACGCCCTATCAACATATCCTTGGTCGACGGCTCGCAAACGCGAAATGCATGATCGAGACATCGCCTCTCTCACTGGCCGAGATCGCGTACCGGAACGGCTTTTCCTCTCAAAGCCACATGAACGACGCCTTTAAGTCGAAGCTCGGCATAACCCCTGGAAGTCTTCGACGCGCCGTGTCTTAGGAGGCCGGCGCGCTCAGTCGCGCGACATGTCGAACAACAAGATGTCAGCGGAGCCAATCGGATCGACGCGAAGAACCGCGTCGCCGACGAAACCGGCGCCGTCGCCCGCGTCGAGCAGTTCGCTGTTAACGGTTATGCGACCACTCAACACCTGAAGCCACGCCTCTCGATCTGGTCCGAGGGGATGCGCGACGCTGTCGCCCGCCTGGAGCGCGCCCAGATGAAGATCGACGTCACGACCCACTTTCAACGAGCCGTTCCGGCCGTCGCGGGAGCCTAGAAGACGCATGCCGCGGCTGTCCGCTCCGGCCGGAAACCGCACATTCTGATACCGGGGAGGACCCCCGTCATGCTCTGGCAGGATCCAAATCTGAACGTATCGCAACGCCGCGTCGCCGGACGCGTTGCCGGAGCTGTGTTCAATGCCGGAACCGGCGCTGATGCATTGAACGTCGCCTGCGCCGAGGACGACGTCGTTGCCAAGCGAGTCCTTATGCAGCAGTTCGCCTTCGCAGACATACGTCACGAGTTCGAGATCAGAGCGCGTCACCGGGTCGAACACGCCCTTGGCGGCGACTGTGGTTTCGTTCAGCGCCCGGAGCGCGCCGAAACCGAGATAACGCGGGTCGTAGTAGTCGTCGAAAGAGAACGTGAACTTGCTTTCGAACCAGTCGAGCGTTCGTTTCCCGCGCTCGCTGGCGCGGCGGACCATCACTGTCATGCTCGCCTCTCCGCAACGAATTACGACGCGTAAGATGTAAAAGTTTCTGATTGCGACAATTGGCCTGCGAATAGACAGACTGTCCCAGAAATGAGACAGAGGGCGCATGGACAAATTCGCAGAGCTCCAGGCGTTTGCAGCGGTGGTCGAACATGGCGGGTTCTCCGCCGGCGCGCGCGAACTCAACCAGTCGCGCTCGACGACAAACCGGCTTGTGATTTCGCTTGAGGAGCGTTTGCAGGTCCAGCTCTTGAACCGGTCGACGCGGCGCGTCTCGATCACCAGCGAAGGCGAAGCGTTCTATGAGCGCGCGCGTCGGATCCTGGACGATCTCGAGGAAGCTGAGGCCGCCGTCACCACATCCCACGACGCCGCCGTCGGGCAGATGCGCATCAGCGCGCCGTTGACGTTCGGCGGATTGAACATCTCGAAAGACGTCACCGACTTCCTGGGAGCGCATCCGCGTCTGGAGATCGAGCTCAATCTCGAAACAAGGATGATCGACCCTGTCGCCGAAGGATATGACGTCGTCGTCCGCGTGTCGCAGCCCGACGAAGAGACGATGCTGGTTGACCACCGAATTGCATCTTTTCCCTATATCGCCTGCGCCGCGCCTAGCTACATCGAGACTGCGGGCGACCCGCAACATCCCAGCGATTTGCGAAACCACGCGCTGTTGCAACACCGCCGGACGGGCGAAAGCCGTGTTTGGGAGTTCACCGGCCCCGATGGCGGCGTCACCGTGCCGGTCAAACCGCTTTTGTGTTCGAACAATCTCGACCCGCTCAGGGACGCCGCGCTCGCAGGGCTCGGGATCGCGGTGTTGCCGGGCTTCGCCATCCGCGACGATCTCAAAGACGGGACACTCCGCGCCGTTCTGGAAGGCTACCGATTGCCGGAACGCGTTCTGCAGGTAATCTACCCGCCCTCGCGTCACCTGTCGGCGAAGGTCCGCTTGTTCACGGACTTTCTGGTCGATCGGTATGGGTGAGCGCAGCCTCCTGCCGCGCCGCGTCGCGCCGCATCAACCGTCGCCGACCTTTGCCACCAGGCCGACCCAGTCAGCGGGCTTTAGCGTCTCAAGCGTTTCAAAGCGCCCCTCGCCCAGCGGCAGCGCGAGCACCGCGTCGCCTTCGCCAAGCGAAACCCCCGCGACCTCTGCAATGTTCGAGCGATGTGAGACGATCACGCGGTTCCCGGCGCCCGCCGTCGGCGTGGACAGCTGTTGCCTTAGGAACGCCACGCGCTCGGGGCGGCCTTCAGCGTCGCTGAGGAGACCCAGCAACTCAAAGCGCTCTTCAACCCGACCAAAGGCGATCTCCGCCATGTCGCGGCAACGGGCGAAGGGACTGGCGATGACATCTCCGATGGGCGCGCCCAAGCCCTTGATCGACTCTCCGATCTGGCGGGATTGCGAGATCCCGTCATCGGAGAGAAGGCGTTGCTGCTCTCTCGGCCATTCGATCCGATCAACTCCCGACCAGGTGGTCGCAGCATGACGGAAATAGATCGCAAGATCCCCTGACAAGAGCCTCGCGCGTGTCGCCTTCGACAGCACGTCGGCATGTCCGTGAGCCAACGCCGGCGAGGCGACCGACAGCGCGCCCAGGGCGATCATCCCACGCAGGAATGCGCGACGTTCAAGATCATTACGCATCTTCAGCTTTCCCAGTTCGAGTTGCGGCGTCTCGCCGTTTGGTCGGAGATGGGCGCGCTTCCTCGGTTCCGCGAGTGCGCCCATCCCATTTCTTGTCGCAACGAACTGTTTCGCCGTTGGCGACCATCCGCGACATGCGCCTCAGAGCCCGATGAAGGCGTCCGCCAACGCCATGAACAGCGGGATGCTCAGGATCGCCACCGGCGTACCGAGACCGGTCGAGGCGCCGATGTAAGCGGAGGGGTTCGCCTCCGGCAGCGCGCCCCGCATCGTCGGCGGCCCCGAGATATCTGAGCTCGAAGCGGCCATCACCGACAGCAGCACCACGCCGCCGCCTGAGAAACCCGTCAGGTGATGCAGCGCAAGGCCGACGCCGAACCCCATCAAACCGTGCAGGATCGGCGCGGCGAGCCCGTAAAGCAGATAGGCGTGCGCCACTTTCCGCAGTTCGGCCAGCCGCGCCCAGGCCTCCATGCCCATGATCAGCATCAGGATCGACAGCAGCCCGCGGAACAGGGGCTCATAGAAGCTCTCGTAGATCGCCTCCGGACGCGCGAAGACGCCGATCACAATGCCAAGCAGCAGCGCCGAGATCGCCGGGCTCCGAGCTGTATCGACAAGGATCCCGCGGAGCATATCCATATCAACGCCGCTGCGCAGACGCCCACCGCCTCCGCCGGAGATCAGCGTCGCGGCTCCGCTCGCGGCGACCACGGTTTCGACGCGCTCCGTCGAACTCATTCGCGCCAGAACAATCGCGGTCACCAGCGCGGCGACATCCATGAACGGATAGAGCGCGCCGATGAACCCTTCATAGGCGATCCCTTCGCCATCGAGCACCGCCATGCTTGCAGCCAGCGTCGAGGCCGAGACGGCTCCGAAGAGTCCCGCTGTCGCCATGCCGTCGACGCGGGACACGCCGGGCCAGCGCGCGAGCGTGTACCCGCCGACCACCACAATCAGCACCCCGAGAAGCACCGCCGCGACCGCCGGCCCCGCAAGCGCTTGAAAGTCCGCTTCACGCACGGAAATGCCGGCCCCAAGGCCAATCTTCAGAAGCAGCAAAAGGACGATGAACTTGTAGACCGGCGGCGGCACCTCGAGCTTGCTGCCAAGAGCCGCCAGCATCATCCCGCCGATCAGGAACGCGAGTGTCGGCTTTTGAAACTGTGCGACAATCGTGGCCGCAATCTCGCTGACGAACTCCATAACCGCTCCTCTCTGCAACCTGTCGAGAGAGATATGCGGGCGCCAGATTTGAAAGTAAAATATATTAAAAACGCCGTTTTGATCGTTTTTTATGATCAAAACGGCTCCGTCTACCGTCGCCGGAAACGCTGCATCCGTCCCGAGCGACGGCTGCGTCTAGACCCAAGGCGGCGGTGTAACTGCCTGTAACGTCGAGCTTTATCGGGAGATCGCCGAGCGCGCCAAAGAGATCGCCTCAAGCTTCATCGCCACATGCGCGATGGGCATCGTAAACGGCGCAACCCGCTCGCCCCAGAACCGGTACCGAGGGTAGAAGGAGACGATCGCATTCTCCTGATCAAGCCGCTCAACCGACTTGACGGCCGGCCGATAGTCGAGGGGGCCGCCGCAATGCTCCGAAAAGATCTCCGGGTCGAAGGCGGCCAAAGCTTCGCTCGCCGCAAACTTGAGATCACTGGGCGAAGCAGCGGAAAAGACTTCAAGTTGCTCAAGTTCAGCTTTACTCATTCTCTCCTCGGTCGACGATCGTCAATCGGTCGCGCGCGTCATGGCGACCCGCGCCTTCTTTGAAGATTGTAGGACTAGAACAGGTTTTCAATCGCGCTTTCGGAAACCCGCAGTTTTCGGCGGAGTTTGTCCAATTCCGACCGCCGCCCGTCGTTCTCACGCTTGTACCGCGTCATTGACGTGACCTAGCGTTTGGTCTGGACACAAGACCAATGCCGCGCGACAGCCCGAAGCAGAACATTGGAAGTGAGCAGATGCCGGACTACCGCCCGACCAACGCCGCATCCTCCGGCGTCAAGCTCGACAAGAAAACCCTCAAGACAATAGCCCAGAGGTCGGACAGACCGGGACTGATCTACCTGGCGAAGTGGATCACGCTGCTGATCCTGTCGGGTGTTCTGGTGATGAGTGTGATCGGCTCGATCTGGATGTGGCCAGCGATGTTGCTGCACGGCGTTCTGCTATGCGTGCCGGCCTACTCGGTCAGCCACGAGACCGCGCATGGGACGGCGTTTCGCACCCGCTGGCTGAACGAGGCCGTTCTATGGGTCAGTTCGCTGATCTACATGGAGGAGCCGCTGCACCGGCGTTACACGCACACCAACCACCACACGTTCACGTGGCACGCGGGCAAAGACAGTCAGATGCCGTTCGACACGCCCATGGGACTTGGCGGATGGTTCACGGAAGTCTCGGGGCTCGGGCTGGCGCGGTTCCACATGCTGGTTTTCGTCCAGCTCGCGACGCGCCGATACACCGACACGATGCGGATGGTCACGCCCGAAGGCGAGTTCGACAAGATGACCCGAAACGCGCGGATCATGCTGGCGATCTACGCCGCCATCGCCGCCGCCCCGTTCTTCGGCGTCTGGTGGCCCGTCTGGCTCCTGGTGATCCCGCGCCTGCTGGGCGCGCCCGTGATGCTGCTGTTCACGCTGATCCAGCATGTCGAGTTGCAGGAGAACTCGCCGTCGATCCTGGAAAGCACCCGCAGCTTCGCCACAGGGCCGATCGCCTCTTTTCTCTACATGAACATGAACAACCACGTAGAGCATCACCTGTATCCGCAGGTGCCGTTCTTCGCCCTTCCCGATCTCGCCACAGCGGTGAAAGATCAGGTGCCCGAACCGGATCCGGGTTTCTTCAAGACCAACTGGGAAGTGCTCCAGGTCGTCACGCGCCGGAGCCTCGGCCTCTCGACCAAGGCGCCGAGCATCCGGCAGGCGCCGCATATGATCACCGAAGGCGGACCGATCGAGCGGGTGGCGCAGCGCACGATGTGACCAGAGCTTCAGGGGAGAGAGCGACATGAAACGGATCTACGACTTCAGCCGGAACCCGGCCGTGCGCAACTACACCGTCGCCGATCTCCGAGCGCTAAAAGGATCAGGGAAAACACTGTCGATGGCGAACCCCGCTGACCGCGACCAGCTGCGCGCGTGTGTCGAAGCGGGGATCGACCTGTTCGTCGTCGGCGCGGACCAGATGGCCGACGTCCGCGAGATCGCGCCGACCCATTTTACGGGGGCCGGGTCGACCTGGGCGCAGTTCGGCTCGGACGACGAAATCGTCGCCCACGCCTACGACACGATGCGCAACGGCGCCGACATGTATTACACGCTCCGCTCGTTCGACGTGATGGAGCGGATGGCGAAGGACGGCATTCCGGTCCAGAGCCATATCGGCTTGATCCCAACCTTCAGCCACTATTGCGGAGGCCTGCGAGCCTGGGGCCGCAAGGCGGACGAAGCGATGAAAGTCTGGTCGACGCTTAAACGCATGGAGGAGGCCGGCGTCTTCGCCGTCGAGGTGGAGTGTCTCGCCGAGGAGATCCTAGAGGCCGTCAACGAAAAGACCTCGATCGTCACGTTCTCGCTTGGATCAGGAATGGGGGGCGATGCGGTCTTCTCCTTCGTCGCCGACATCTGCGGCGAAGCCAGCGAGGAAGAGAAACCGCCCAAGCACGCCTATGCGTTTGGCGCGGTCGGGCGACTGCACAAGCAGATCCATGAAGAGCGCGTCGCGGCCTTGGGGAAGTTCCATGCCGAGGTCGCAGCGCAGAACTTCCCCTATCCGCAGACGAACATCAGCATGCATGCCGGCGAGAAGGAGAAGTTCCTTGAAGCGCTGGATAAGTGGACGTCGACGCATCAGTGAGATGGACGCAATTGAAAAGAAGAGGCTGAGCCGATGAGCGAGTGGATCGACGCCTGCGCGCCCGATGACGTCGACGAGGAGGACCTGATCCGATGGGATCACGGCGGTCACGCTTACGCGATCTACAACACCGAGAAGGGCTTCTTCGCGACCGATCTGATGTGCACCCATGAGGAACAAAGCCTCGAAGAAGGCCTTGTGATCGGGTGTGTCATCGAATGCCCTCTGCATGGCGGGCGTTTCGACATTTGCACTGGCAAGGCGCTGTCCGCGCCGGTGAACACCGATCTGAAAACGTACCCGGTGAAGGTCGAGGGCGGTCGGATCTTCGTGCAGGTGTGACGCCTTTAGGTATTGCTCTGTACCCAAGATCCGGGTCGACAACGTTGAAGAGCGGCTCGCCCCTCAGCCAGTGGCCAAGGTTTCTCAGGAAGATCTCGAACGACGCCCGTTCCCACTCCTCGGTGACCGCCGAGCAATGAGGCGAAACCAAAACGTTCGCTTGCGTCCAAAAGGGACTGTCGGCGGGAAGCGGCTCGGTTTCAAAAACGTCGAGCGCCGCCGCGGCGACCTTTCCCGACCGGAGCGCGTCGAGCAGCGCCGTCCCGTCGATAACGCAACCGCGCGAAACATCCGCCAGGATCACGCCAGGCTTCATCAACTCGAACTCTCGTTCACCCAGAAGGCCGCGGGTCTCCGTGGTCAGAGGCGTTGAGACGGCGATGAAATCGGCCCGTGGCAGCATTGCATGGAAATCCTCCGCGCCGCCGACTTCATCCACATTCTCCATCTGTTGCGGTCGCCGACGTGTCCCGATCACATGCATGCCGAAGGCCTTCGCCCGGGCCGCCACCGCCCGACCGGTGCTGCCAAGACCGACGACCATCAGCGTCTGACCTTTCAGCGGACGCACGATGCGCCCGGCCCAAACACGTTGCGCTTTGTCGGCGAGCAGGCCCGGCGCATCGAGCGTGAAGTGCAGAAAGCCGCCCATCACATATTCAGCGATCATATCGGCGGCGACGCCGGCGGCGTTGGTCATCGTGACGCGCGCCGTATCCCAATGGCCGAAGTGGTCCGTCCCCGCTCCGCCATTCGCGATCCATTGCGGACCATCCGGTCCCAGCAGGGCGTCTTTGGGAAACGGCGCGCCACCGTCGAACCGCACCGAGTAAACGACATTCGGACGATGCTGGCTCAACATCGCGGGCAGGCCTTCGTAGGTATCGCACTCCAACACCTCGACCTGAGGAAGTGTTTCGCGCAGGCGAGACGCCATTTCGGCAGTGGTCGCGTTGTGGATCAGGACGCGCGCTGCTTCAGCCATTCGAAGCCTCCCTCATGGTCGTCGTCTCCCTGCAGGCGCCCCTCGCCAACAGGCTCCCAAATCCGGGGAATTCTTGATCAATCTGAAGGAAATCCAGCGCCTGAAACACCATCGCCTGGTTCGAGCTGATCACGGGTTTGCCCACCGCCGCCTCCAACTTCGACAACGTCTCGAGGCTCCGCATGTCCGTGCACGAGAGAACAAGCGCTTCCGCCGCGTCCGTGTCCGACTTCAGTCCATGCTCGAAGACGTCGTCCGGCGTCAGCGCGCCTTGCCCGTCGTTGCCGAGCTCTTCGAGGACTTCAGATCGTCTGACCGTTTCAAAGCCTTCATCCGCCAGGAAGGCGACAGCCAGATCATTGATGGCGGAGACATAGGGCGACGCGAAGCCGATCCGGCTGACCCCCAATGCCCGGAGCGCGTGCGCCAAAGCTCCGGCCGCGGTCACTGTGTGCGCGCCGCTCTGATCCCGGATGCGCGCCGCCAGCGCGCGATCAAAGGCGGGGCCATGCGCCAACGTCGCGGAGGTGCAGCCATAAAGGACAACATCCGGCTTGACGCCCATCAGCAAACGCAAAGGCTCTTCAAGATCCGCGTCGCCGAGGCCGCGCATCTGCTCCGCGTCCGGGATCTTGTTCTCGTCATACCCGCCCATCCGCGCGAAGTGCAGCGACACGCCGTCGGGGCGCATCATCGCCATGTCGGGTTCGAGATTGGAGTTGGTGAAAGGCACCAGAACGCCAAAGCGCGCGCGGCCTCGCGTTTGTGAAGCGCTCATCGACGTCACGACACAGCTCCCTCTTCTTTCCAGCGGCGCAGAAGATCGATCGCGACATCCAGCTTTTGCGCGTCGGCGATGGTCATGCGAAGCGCGTGTGGCAGGCTCGCGCCGGTCTGGGACCGCAGATAAACCCCGTGGCGCCGCAGAAACCGATCAGCGTTCGCCGCCGCCGTCGGGTCGGAAAACGCGATCAGTATGAAGTTGGTGAAGCTTGGGACAACCTGAAAACCAGCTGCGGCGAGAGCCTCAGCCGATGTCTCGCGCAGTCGGTCCGTCAGGCGACACGTCTCCAGCATGTAGCTTCGGTCTTTCAGCGCCGCCAGCGCAGCCGCCTGGGCGACGCCAGAAACACTGTTGGGGTTCATCACCTTGCGCATCTCCCGCGCGACCGCTGCTGGAAAGACGCCCCAGCCGACGCGCATCCCGGCGAGACCATAGGCTTTTGAGAACGTGCGCAGCACGACCACGCCGCCCGATCCGACCATATCAAAGCAGCTTTCGCCTAAGTGATCGGCGAATTCTCCATAGGCTTCGTCGATGACGAGCAGGACAGTGTCCGGCAATCCGGCGCGGAGGCTTAGAAGCTCTGCTTTCGAGACGCGCGTCCCTGTCGGGTTTCCTGGATTGGCGACAAAAACCAACCGCGTGTCGGGTCGAACCGCGGCCAGCAGATGATCGACAGACACGGTCGCCTCGATCTCCTCTGCGGTGTCGAAGCGCGCGCCAACCATCTGCGAAGCGGTGCGGAAAAACGGATATGAGTGAACAGGCGCAAGCACTGCGGCGGGCGCGCCGGCGTAGACCCGGGCAATGCAGCCGATCAAGTCGAGCGAGCCGCTTGCGCAAAGGATGTCGTCGGACGCGACCCCGTGTGTCGAGGCCAGCTCGGCGCGCAAGTCGGTCCATTCGGCGTCCGGATATAGGGATGCGCCCGCCGCGGCCGCGGCGACCGCGTGGGGAACCTCCGGGCTGGGGGGTCGCAGACTTTCGTTCTGCGACAGGGAAATCAGCTCCACGCCGTCCGGCGGATTCATTTTCGACAATGCGTAGGGCGACATCTGTCGAATGTGGGAAAGCGCCTCGATCATGATTGCGAACCATAGTCTCGTTTCGCCGCCTGTGGCGTGACCAATCCGGCCTCGATATCCTGGGCGAGACGTTCCGGGTCGCGCTCTTTTGGATCGCCAAAACCGCCGCCGCCGGGCGTTTCGAAGATCAACCTCTCGCCGGCTTTGACCCGCAGCTCGCCTTTTCCCGGAACATCATGGTCGCGCCCCGTCACCCGAATGCGCCCAGGCGCTCCCGCAAGCCCGCCTAGACGCCCCTTGGCTGGATTGCGAATGCGTTCGACCGACAAGAAGACCATGACGTCCTGATCGTCGACGGCGCGCATTTCGATGCGCTGACCCAGACCGCCCCGCGTTCTCCCTGCGCCGCCCGAGTCCGGACGGAGCTCTCGCCTGTCGAACATCACCGGAGCGACCGCTTCGGTGGTTTCGATCTGGCTCCCCCAGACGCCGCTGGGAAAAGCCGTCGCTGATAGACCGTCGAGCTGTGGCCGCGCGCCCGTGCCGCCATTGAAAACGAGCTCCAACGCGAATTGCGGATCGCCGCGTTCGACAGCTTCGGCGACATGTCGCATCGGCAGATCATACATGCAGGACGCCCCTTCAGCGGGAACCAGCTCCGGCGCCACCTGCGACAGACAGCCATACACCAGATCCGGCGTCATCTGTCCCAGAGCGTGCCGCATCGCCACCGGAGACGGGGATTGGGCGTTGAGAATGCAGCCCTTCGGAGCCGTGACGCGGAAGGGCTCCAAGGACCCCGCATTGTTGGGAGTGTCAGGCCCAATGATACATCGCAGAGCAAAGACCGAGTAGGCGGCCGCGTAATTCAACGGCACGTTGACGCCTTTGGACAGGCATTCGGCGCTGCCCTCGAAGTCGAGAAGAATGTGGTCATCCTCGATCGTCAGCGCCGCGTGCAGTTCAATCTCCGCGTCGTAGCCGTCGACTTTCAAGACGTTGCGCCACGTCCCTTTGGGCAATGCCGAGATCGCATCGATCGTGCCCCGCCGCGAGGTTTCAACGATATGCTCGGACAGGGCGTTGAGGTCGCGGATCCCAAACTCGTCCATCATTCGGACCAGCCGGTCCGCCCCCGCTTCGCAGCAGGCGATCAGCGCGTAGATGTCTCCCTCATTGCCGATCGGCTCGCGGGAGTTCGCCTTGACGATCTCCACAAGAAGCGCGTTCACCTCGCCTTCGTCGACAAGCTTGCACGGCGGGATCAGCAGGCCTTCGTCATAGATATCCGATCCTTCGGGCCCCATGCCCAGACCGCCGAGATCCGCCAGATGCGAGGTGCAGGCGGTAAAACCGACCAGCCGGCCCTGGAAGAACACCGGCATCATCAGCAGAAAGTCGTTGAGATGACCGGAGGCGATCCAGGGATCATTGGTCATGTAGATGTCGCCGGACGTCATCTCCTCGAGCGGGAAACGCGCCCTCAGCGTCTTGACCGCCTCGGCCATCGTATTGATATGCCCGGGCGTTCCGGTGACCGCTTGGGCCAACATCCGGCCCTCGACGTCGAAGATCCCGGCGGAAATGTCGCCGCACTCTCGGACGATCGGGCTGAACGCCGCCCGGATCAGCGCCTGACCCTGCTCTTCGACGACGGCCAACAACCGGTCCCACATGACTTGCAATCGCGTGTCAGTCTTCGTCATGCGGTCTCCTCCTCGACACGCGAAAGCCAAATCGAGCCGGCGTCGTCGATGCGGGCTTCGAAATCCGCGCTCACCAGCGTCGTCGTCTGCGGCTCCACAATCAAGGCGGGGCCGGCGACACGGTCGCCCGCCCGCAGCCCTGCACGATCAAACAGATCGGCGTCCCGCCGGCGCCCTGTGACGTCGCACAGGATCCGACGTGTTTCCGACGCCGTCGCGAACCCGGCTCTGTCGGCGTTCGAACGAGCGTTGAGCTCAGGCTCTGCCGACGAGACGGACACGCCCCAATTCAGGATCTCGATCCTCATGCCCGGAACCACCCGTCGGAATTGGCGGGCGTATTCGCGCTCAAACGCATCGCGGAGGCCGTCGATGTCCGACACCCGCAAATCCCGGGCAGGCAGTTCGGTCTCGATCTCGTGACCCTGGCCATGATACCGCATAAACCCGACCCGCCTTTGCCTGAGCGGGCTGGACGGCGCCCCCATCCGCACGATCGCCTCGGCGGCGGAGCACGTTTCCGCCAAGAACCTGTTGATCGCCCCGATGTCGAGGTCTTCCAAGGTGGCGTAGCGCGACTGGACGATCTCGAAAGAGACGGGCGCGAACAGGAATCCGACGGCGGAGCCGACCCCGGGATCCCGAGGGATCAGGATCCGGCGCACCCCGGCGCGGCGCGCCACACGGGTCGCATGCAAAGGGCCGTTCCCGCCGAATGCGATCATCAGCCGCTCGCCGATGTCCTTTCCGGACTCGACCGCGTGCATCCGGCCGGCGCTGGCCATGTTCTCGTCGACGATTTCGCTGACGGCGAACCCGGCGTGGACGGCGTCCAGGCCGATCCTGTCGCCGACGCTTTCAAGAAGCGCCGCCATCGCCGCATCGACGTCGATCTCCAAACGTCCTTCGGCGAACCGGTCCGGGACGATGAACCCCAGCGCAATGTCGGCGTCGGTCACGGTCGGCTGATCGCCGCCCTTTCCAAATGCGACGGGTCCCGGTTCCGACCCCGCGCTGTGGGGGCCGACGCGCACCCGTCCCAGTCGGTCGACGCTCGCGATCGACCCGCCTCCAGCGCCGATCTCGATCATTTCGATGACCGGAATCCGAACCGGCATTCCCGACCCTTTGATGAACCGTTCGGCTCGCGAGATCTCAAACTTGCGCGCTGTTTGCGGGCGGAAGTCCTCGATCAGGCTCAGCTTCGCGGTCGTCCCGCCCATATCGAAGGACAGAACCTGTCGCTCGCCGGCTTCCTGGGCGATCCGCGCCGCCAGGATCGCGCCGCCGGCGGGCCCAGACTCGACCAATCGAATGGGCAGTCGCGACGCCGTTTCGATCGTGGTCATCCCCCCGCCCGCCGTCATCATCAGAATCGGGCGCTGGAGCCCTTCGCCCGCGAAGCGCTGCTCAAAATCCGCCAGATACCCGGCCATGAGCGGCTGAACATAGGCGTTGGCGATCGTCGTGCACAATCGATCGAACTCCCGCGCTTCCGGGCTGACCTCATGGCTCAGCGACACGACGAGATCCGGCGCCTCCGCCGACAACAGGTCGCGCAACCGCAACTCGTGCGCCGGGTTCGCATACGCGTGAAGCAAACAGATCGCGACCGCCTCGACGCCAGCGTCTGCGAGGCTGGCCGACAGCGCTTTCACATCGTCTTCGGCCAACGGCTCACGCTCGCGGCCTTGCGCGTCGATCCGTCCACCGATTGTGAACGACCGCGTTCTGGGAACGATCAGATCGGGCTTGGCGAGGTTGATCGCATACTGACTGTAGCGGCGCTCGTAGCCGATCTCGAGAATGTCGCGGAACCCCTGGGGAGTAATCGCCGCGACTTCGGCGCCCCGGCGCTCGATCAGCGCGTTCGTCGCGAGCGTCGTGCCGTGGATCAGACCAACGACGTTCGACCACGCGGCGCCCGCGTCCCGCAGTACCCGTCTCGCGCCTTCAAGCGCTCCGATCGTGGGTTGCTCCGGCGTTGTCGGGGTCTTGGTCGTCGCCAGGATCTGCGCGGCGCCGTCCATCAGCACCGTGTCCGTGAACGTGCCGCCGATGTCGATCGCCATGCGTAAAGCGCGATCAGCTTGCATGAAATGGAACCGTTTTGGAGAGGAGGAAAACCGAAGGAGCGCCAAAGGCGGGAATGCGCCCCTCAACCGGCGACGAGGTCACATCCGGTTTCCCGGCGCAGCATCGGATCTTTGATAAATGCGCGCATGAAAGAGCACCAAAGCGGTTCTACCGCAGCTACGGTGACGGAAGTTCTAGAAATGGGTCAACCGAAATCTGACTGACTTCGCTTCTGGGACCCGACCAACTCGGAGCAGAGGCCAGCAAGGCCCTCACGCAGAACGGGGTTCACCGCGCTGCCTTTGATTTTGTCGTAACGGGC
>CALDSD010000097.1 GCA_937911325.1 uncultured Neomegalonema sp. | reverse complement strand
CCATCCGCTCGCCCCGCACCGCCGGAAAAAGATAGCGCTCGCGCTGTTCACCTGTGCACGCCAGCAAGATGTTCTGCGGCCGGACAAAGAAGTGCGTCAGCGTCATGGAGCCGCGGCCAAGCTCCCGCTCGATCAGCCGCAGCATCTCACGTTCGTTGCCCACCGCGCCGTCCGTCAGAAAGATGACCTGGCGGACACGATCCTCTTCTTGGCGGCCGTCTTTCAGCGCCGCTTCGAGCGCCGGCAGCATTTCGGTTCCACCATCGGCCTGAAGCGCCTGGATCGAGGCGACTGCGCGCGCGACGTTCGCTTCCGTCGCCGGGATCGGCGCATCCGCGAACAGACCGAAACGGTCGTTGAACACGATGATGTTGAACGTATCCTCAGGCGAGAGACGCTTTACCGCCATCTCGAGACCCTTCCGGGCTTGTTCAATGCTTTCGCCGAACATCGAGCCGGAGATGTCCTGGACGAAGATAACCTCGCGCGGCTTGCGCGTGTCGCCTATTTCGTCGGCCGCCGGCGGCGTCAGCATCACGACATAATGCGCTTCATCCTCGGTCGTCTCGCCGAACAGGGCCATATACGGCGTGGTGAGACGTTGCGGCCGCCAGGAAAGATAAAAGTCGCGATCGGCCGGCGCCGGTCCGGACAACGCCACGCGCGCCGCGGCCGCCCCGCGCGGCGCGACGTTGACCTCGTGATACAGGCTCTCGATCGGTCCCAACGGGAAGCCGGCGTCGATATCGACGCTCAGCTCGACGGGGTTGCGCAGGGTCGCCGGATCTTCCAACCGAGGGTCGGCGACGGGCGGCGTGATCGCCTCCCGGTCCGGAACGGGATCCGACGCGTCGATCTCCCATCCGTTCGGGCCAAACTTCACCGACTGGATGCGCGCCTCGGGGGTGTAGCGCGGAGCCACGACCAGCGGAATGCGCAGACCGAACACGCCGTCTCTCGGGGCGAGCGTCTCCTGATAGGCGATCAGGACGCGCACCGTTTCATTCGGGCCGATATTCGCGACCGAGGTCGTGAAGAGGTTCGGGCGCTCTTGCTCGACCAACGAGGCCTTTCGACCCTCGGCTTTCGCCTCTTCATAGATTTCCCGGGCCTCTTGACGCTCCTTGATCTCCCCCTTGATCCAGCGGTCGCCGATCTGCAGCCACAGGGTGTCGACCGCCGCGCCTTCCGGCAATGGGAAGACATACTTGCCTTCGACAAAGACGTCCGAGGGATTGGTGAAGCCCTGCTGAACGGTTGTGCGCGCGACCGGGCCTGACACCGATACGTCGATCTTCGTCGCGAGAAGCGGCGCGGGCACATAAAGACCCGGCTCATCCGTAAAATAGAGCAGCCGGCCGCCGCCATCGATCTGGTCGAGCCGAACCAGCCCGTCGTCGCGGACGCCAGACTGGTCCTGCGCCGAAACGGGCGCGACCGCGGACAGCGCCAATGCGAGCACCGCGATCGCGAGCGAGAGCAATCTGGGCGAGCTCGCGCCGAACCGCAGTCGTTTCGTCTGTAAGCTTGGTCGTCTCATGACACGCGCCCTCCCAAAACAACTGCGACGCCGAACTCGCGGTTGTGTGCACCGAATAGTGACAGCCTTCCCGGCTAGTTTGGCCGAAACGTGCTGCAATTTGGCTAAAATAAAATCCGCTGCGCCAGTTGGTTGGGCTGAGCGCGGCAGAATTGTCCCAAAATGAAGCCTGACGGGATGGGCGAAGGATGATCGCGGCGAAACGGCGCCGAAACGCAGCTTCAACGGGCTCCGCCATTGCGGCGCGCATCGGAGCGTTGGACGCGCCGACCGGCGTTGGCTTTCACCACAGATCTATCGCGCGACACAGCGAGACCGGCTAGCGCCACGGCCGTGCAACCCTTAATAAGTTGAAGCGAGCCAAGGGTGCGATGGGCGGAGGCGCGGTGAAATGACGGATTCTGGGGAAAACGGACCAAAGCAGCGCTGGCGCGACGCCACGCGATTTCGCCAAGGCGAGCGCTACAAGCCGGCCCCGGGCGGCGGCGGAGACGGCTGGGTCAAGGGCCTTGTGGTCGGCGCCGTTGTGTTGGTCGTTATCTTTCTCACGATGCGGATCGGGTCTCCGTGGTGGTTGGCGCTCTTGTTCGGGACGCTTGCTGGCGGCGCGGCCCTGTCGCTCACACGGCCTGCCGCAACACCGAAGACGGAGCGCGAGATCAAGGGCATCCCCGGCCTGAGCGCGGATGAAATCAGGTCGCAGCTCGCCGAGGCGGAGGCCGAACTCACGGCGATCGATGGTCTCGCGCCCGATTTTTCGGATCCCGAGCTCCGCTTTGGCTTGAACGAGATGACCGGCGCGGCGCGCAACGTGTTGGACATGCTCGCCGACGATCCCTCGGATCTGCGGCGGAGCCGAAAGTTTCTCAAGGTTTACCTTCCGTCCGCGCGGGCCGCCGTCGAAAAGTACGCCAAGCTTGGCGTGGTGAATGACCCAGAACTGGACACAAAGTTTCGCGATCTGGTGGCGGAGGTCGCGGCGACATGCCGCCGCCAGGCTGAGATTTTGCGCTTGGACGACAAAACCGATCTGGAAGTGGAAATGGAAGTTCTCGCGGAACGGCTGAAATCTTGAATAGAGCCGTCCACGAGGTGGAAGGAATTTCAGGCGAGAATACCGCCAAGTTAACGGGAGAAGAGCATGCAAACCCGCGAACAGGCCGAGGCCACGTTGAAAGAGGCCGAAGCGGTCACCTCGGCCCTTCTGCCCGAGGTGAAGGGCGACCTCATCGTCGTCGACCAAGCCGACGCCGCGCAGCGCGCCGAGATCGAGAAGCGCGCCGCCGAGATCGACATGACGAGCACGCAATCAATCATTCGATTTGGGTCCGGCTCGCAGGCTGAGCTGACCGCGATCTCCGAGCAGATGCTCGAGGGCGTCCGGAACAAGGACGTCGGACCCGCGGGCGACTCGCTGCGTCAGATGGTGATGACGTTGCGGGGGTTTGAGGTTGGACAGACCGATGACGAGGGCGGCCTGTTTGACTGGCTGATGTCCTGGTTCCGCCCCGCCGCAGACCTTCAGGAGCGCTACACGACGGTGCGCCGTCAGATCGACCGGATCACGGACGAGCTGCTCAACCACGAGACCGTCTTGCTCAAAGACATCAAATCGCTCGACAAGCTCTACGAAAAATCTCTCGAGTTCTATGACGAGTTGGCGATCTTCATCGCCGCCGGCGAGCTGAAGCTGACCGAACTCGATACCGAAACGATCCCTGCAAAGGAAAAAGAAGCCGAGGCCGCGGACGGCGATCAAGGCGTTCTCAAGGCTCAGGAGCTGCGAGACCTTCGACAGGCGCGCGACGATCTGGAGCGCAGGATCCACGATCTCAAACTGACCCGCCAGGTGACGATGCAATCCTTGCCCTCGATCCGGCTGGTGCAGGAAAATGACAAAGCTCTGGTCGGCAAAATCAACTCGACGATCGTGAACACGGTTCCGCTCTGGCAGGTGCAGCTGAGCCAGGCCATTGCGATCCAGCACTCCAAGGAAGCCGGCGAAGACATCAAATCGGCAAACGACCTGACCAACGAGCTCCTGAAGGCGAACGCCGACAATTTGCGCGAAGCCAACAAGGAGATCCGCGAGCAGCTCGAACGCGGCGTGGTCGATATGGAGGCGCTGAAACACGCGCATGGTCAACTGATCTCTACCATCGAGGAAAGCCTGGCGATCGCCGACGAAGGCAAACGCCGGCGCGCGGAAGCCGAGGTCGAGTTGCAGAAGATGGAGACGGAGCTCAAGGCGAAGCTGCTGGCCGCGTCCGCCTCGGGCTCTGGGACGGGTGCGAATGTCGGCGGCGCTCTGGGAGGCGATGCTTGATGAGAAGGGTCTCTCGGTTGCGGTTTGTTGGCGTTTTGGGGGCGGCGGCGGCTGTTCTCGCCGGATGTGCGAGCACCCTTGACGGTGAACGCGCCGCCGTCGTCTACCAGCGCTACGCGACTGAAATGGCCGCGCAAGGCCGCTTCCGAGAGGATTTCCGCCCAAGCGACGTCGTCTATACCAACGCTGAATTGGTGGAGCACTTCGATAAGGTCGTCTTCTTGCCGGAAGCTGCGAACGCCCGCTTTCGCGCGCAGAAGTCGCCGACCCGCACCTTGTCGAAGTGGACCCGTCCGATCCGTTTCCGGTTTCATGGCTCGCCTGACCTGGAAGACATCTCGACAGTCGCTGGGATCCTGGCGGACTTCCGGCGCTACACATCGCTCGAGATTGCCCCGGCGGAGGGGCCTGAAGCCGCAAATCTGACGATCTACGTGCTCGACGCAGGCGAGCGCAAACGGCTCGAAAGTCAATTGCGCGATCAGACCGACAGCCCGCCGAGCCCGATCCTGAAGGCCTGGGTGAACGAGCTTGAACTTCCCTGCTTTGGGCTGTTCCGGACCGTCGCGCTGGACGGCGGAGAGATCCTCAGAGCGTCGATCTTCGTCAAGGACGAGCTGACCAACCCGTTCCGCCGCGCCTGTTTCGTGGAAGAACTTAGCCAGGCGCTCGGACTGACGAACGACCATGACGATGTTCGGCCGTCGATCTTCAACGACGATCAGGAGTTTATCGCCCTGACGGAACATGACAGTTACTTAATTCGCTTGCTCTACGATCCGCAGATGCGGCCGGGAATGACCCGCGCGGAAGCAATGATCGTCGCCAAGCGGCTCGTGAACACCATCCGCCCGGAAACGCGGCGTAATCTGAAGCCGCGCAGCGGCTAGGCGGGCGGCCGACGCCCGCTGACTTCGAGGGAGAAGACCATGGGTCTGATCGACAGCCTTTTTGGCGAGTTTATCGACGTCATCGCCTGGACTGACGATACGTCCGACACGCTGGTCTGGCGTTTTGAGCGCGAAGGCCACGAGATCAAGATGGGCGCAAAGCTCACGGTCCGCGAAGGGCAGGCGGCCGTGTTTGTGCACGAGGGTCAGATCGCCGACGTCTTCCCGCCGGGGCTCTACAAGCTGTCGACCAACAATCTGCCGATCCTGACGACGATTCAGCACTGGGACCACGGTTTTGAAAGCCCTTTCAAGTCCGAGGTCTACTTCGTCTCGACCCGGCGCTTCACCGACCTGAAATGGGGCACGCGCAATCCGGTGATGCTGCGGGACGCGGAGTTCGGCCCGATCCGGCTGCGCGCTTTCGGATCGTATGCGTTTCGCGTGACCGCGCCCGATGTTTTCCTGCGGGAGATCGTCGGCACAGACGGCGAGTTCACAACCGACGAGATCTCAAACCACCTGCGCAACCTCATCGTCTCGCGCTTTGCGAACGTCATCGCGACGGCGCGGATACCGGCGCTCGACCTGGCCGCGAACTACGACGATCTGGGCGAGTTCTCCCGCGCGCGCATCCAGCCCGAGATGGAGAAGTACGGCGTCGAGATCACAAAGTTGCTGATCGAAAACATCTCGCTGCCCGACGACGTTGAAAAGGCGCTCGATCGTCGGTCGAGCATGGGCGTCGTAGGAGATTTGCGGCGCTACGCCCAGTTCCAAGCGGCCGAAGCGATGCGAACGGCGGCGCAGAACGAAGGCAATACCGGCGCGATCCTGGGGGTCGGCGTCGGCACGGCGATCGGACGAGGAATGGCGGACGCGCTGTCGCAGACGACGACTGGCGCGATGGAGACGCCTCCGCCGCTGCCGGGTGATCTGCAGTGGCACATCGCAATCGACGGTGTCGCTCAGGGGCCTTTCACCCTGGCCGAACTGGCCAAAAAGGTCACTGCGGGAGAACTGTCCGAGAAGTCGCTGGTCTGGCGTACCGGCATGTCCGGCTGGGAAATCGCCGGCGCTCAGTCGGCTCTGTCTGGTCTGTTCCGGGTCGCCCCACCGCCTTTACCCGGGCTTTGAAGTCGCGTCAGGCCCTCAGGGATCCGTTAAGCACGCAGCAGCTAACATACGCGCATGAACGAACCGGCTCGTTTTCCATGCGCCCAATGCGGCGCCGACCTGCGCTATGACCCAGGCGCGCAATCGCTGCTGTGCGATCACTGTGGTCACTCGCAGCCCGCGACGCTTGTGGAGCCGGAACATGCCGGCGTGGCGGCGGAAGAGCTTCGCGAGATCGACTTTCACAAGGCTCTGTCCGACGAGATCGCCGGCGCCGATGTCGAGACCACTCAGACGGTGTCGTGCGAGAATTGCGGGGCCACTGTCGAGTTCGATGAGAACGTGCATGCGGCCGAGTGCCCTTTCTGCGCGACGCCGGTCGTTACGGACACCGGGTCCCATCGCCATTTCAAACCCGGCGGCGTGTTGCCGTTCGCCGTCGCAGAGAAGGACGCGCAAAAAGCGCTGCGGACATGGCTGGAGAGCCGTTGGTTCGCGCCCTCCGGTCTTCGAGTTTTCGCCAGGTCAGGTCGCCGAATGTCGGGCGTCTACATGCCCTACTGGACCTTCGACGCGCAAACGCAGACCCGGTACGAAGGGCAGCGAGGCGACGTCTACTATGTCGAGCAAACCCGCTGGGTGATGCGCGACGGTCGACGCGTGCGGACGCGCGTTCGCGTGCCAAAGGTCCGCTGGACGCCGGTGCGTGGGCGGCTTCAGCGCTTTTTCGACGACGTTTTGGTGCCTGCGTCCAGGTCGCTGCCCAAGCGGATGATCGACCGGCTGTCCAGTTGGGATCTGCACGCGCTTGAGCCCTACCGTCCCGACTTCCTGGCGGGGTTTCGCGCCGAAGCCTACACGGTCGACCTTCAGGAGGGGTTCGCCGCGGCGCGGGCGATTATGGATCTGCAGATCCGCCGCGACGTCCGTTTCGCAATTGGCGGGGACAAGCAGCGGATCTCGAGCGTACGCAGTCAGCTCTCCGAAGAGACCTTCAAGCATATCCTTCTGCCGGTCTGGGTCGCTGCGTATCGTTATCGCGATCAGAGTTATCGTGTGATCGTGAACGGGCGCACCGGCGAAGTGATCGGCGAGCGCCCTTGGTCGGTCTGGAAGATCGCTCTGGCCGGCGCAGGCGCTGCTGTGCTCGCCGCAGCGCTGCTGTATCTTGCTGCGATCGCCGGCGTATTTTCTCGCTGACCCGCCTTAGCCTGCAGAAGCGCGCAACTGCGGCTTCGCGTCGTGATCACCATTCGGTTCGGGCGTCGCGGCCTCTTCGGCGTCTCCGTTCTCGTCGACATCGCGCGTCGACGGGTCCTTGTTGGACGCCCCTTTTGGCGGCTCGTGACGCATGCGGTCCGCATGCTCCATATGCGCCGTGATCTGCGGCACGGCGTCTTCTCGCCATTTGCGACCGTAGAACAGGCCAAAATGGCCGGCGCCTTCGATCACGGCTTCCCGCCGGGCGACGCCCAAATCAGCCGGGCAACCGGCAAGCGCAGCCGCGGTCTGCCCCACAGCGGCGACCTGATCGTTCTCTCCCTCCACGGTCATGATCGGCATGTGCGAAAGAGCTGCAAAATCAAGCCGACGCCCCCGCAGCCTCAGCCGCTCGACGAACGACTCGTCACCGAGATAGACGCGTTCGATGTTCTGCAGAAAATGCTCCGCTGGCAGATCCATCAACGATGTCGTCAGCTCGAGGAATGAAACACCGCCGAGATCTTCCGCCTCGTCTCGCAGGATCATTCGAGAAAGTTCGTCCCGCTCGTAGTCCTGACCCGACAAAACCGAATAGAGCAAACTCAGTTGGGCTTCCGCCGGGTAGACCATTCGCGGGAGGCGCGACCCAGGAACCCGGCGCGCCGTCAATCGCTCTTCGTACCAAGGCAGGTCATGTGAGCGAAGCGACTGAGAGATCATGCAAGGCTTGGCCGTGGGTTCGATCGGCGCCCCCAGCAGCGTCAGAGAGGCTGGCGTGACGCTGCGATCGCGTTCCGCCAGCGCCGCGCAGGCCATCAGGGATGGCGGGCCGCTTTGGCATAAGGAAACGACATGCGCGTCGGGACCGACCGTTTGAATCGCTTCGGCGATCGCGTCGACTTGATCATCGAAGTCAAAAGACCCCAACCCGATCGCAATCTCGCGGGCGTTGATCCATTCCAACACCCAGACGTCCGCTTCACGGGCGAAGCGCGCCACCATATCCCGGGTGAGGAACGGAAAAGCGCCCGACATCGGCGGGGTGATGAGGATCTTTCGTTTCCTCGGCCCGTCGAGGCGTTTGAAACACGTCAAGTCGACGAAAGGCGAGACGACCGCGCGGTTCTCGATCACCTCGAGAGCTTCGCCGTCAACCGTCGCGCGATCCAGCTCGAAGCCTCGCCGCGCCGGTTGGCGAGCGCCCAGGACAGACTGGCTCCACAACGAGGCGACAACCGCCGGATGGAAGAAAAGCGATTTGATCATGCCACAGCGACGCCTCCCTTCCAGAGCATGTAAGAACTCGCGACCTGATTCGCGATGGCGCGATTACGCGCAACCCGTCATCGACTTGTCGAATCAAGATATGTCTCGCTGGCGCGTCTTCGAGGCGACGAAGAGACGAAACGACAAAGCGACGGGGCGCAGACACGATTGAGGAGGGTGTAAAATGAACATGCTTGAAATTCTAGCGCAGGCTCAGGGCGGCCAGGGAATGGACGCGCTCGCTCGGAAGTTTGGCGTCGACCCCGCCACGGCCGAGAGCGTTGCGCGGTCCGTCCTGCCGGCTTTGAGCTCCGGCGTAAAACGGCGAGCCGCAGAGCCGGACGGGCTTGCTTCGATCGCGGCGATGATCAAAGACACCGACGTCGAAGCCGCATTCGATGCGCCAGAGGCCAATGAAGACCTGGCGCAGCAAAAAGGCGCGGCGTTTCTGGAAAACCTGTTTGGCGGATCGCGCTCGCAGGTGGAAGGCGCCGTCGCCGAGCGCGCCGCGCAGCAGAGCGGCGTCGGCGCGGATCTGGTGCAGTCGATGCTTCCGATGCTCGCCTCGATGGTCCTTGGCGGCATGCAAAAGCGCGAGAGCCAAGACCCGGGCTTGTCGGAAGTCGTCGGCGGTCTGATGGGCGGAAGCACGTCGCAGGCGCAAGCGGGCGGCGGTCTCGGCGGAATGCTCGGCGGTTTGCTCGGCGCGTTCGGCGGCGGCAAGTCCCAGACAGGCGGCGCATCGAATATGGATGCGTTGACCGCGATGTTCGACGCGGACGGCGACGGGTCTGCGGCGGACGATATTCTCGAGATGGTGATGAAACGCTGACGCGAGAGTTCCCCTTTCCTATCTAACCGGTATGGAAGCTCTCTATCTCATCGTCCTGCTCCTGGCCGTGCTGGCGCTGAACTGGCGCGGGCTCGGTCTGAGGCCGGTCTCGCTCTCGCGCAGCGCGTGCCGCTGGAAAAAAGACCCAACCCGCAATGGCGCGACGCTGATGCGCTACTCCTGCGCGAAATGCGGGGTCGAAGCTTACACATCGGACGGGCGCGCGCCCAATCGGTGCAAACGCGCGTTTCGGGAAACTGGTCTCTAGGCCGAACGTTGGACCGTCAGAACGTCTCGGTCCAAGGTCGCACATCGATTTCCCACGACCACGCGCTTCGGTCCTGCTCGAGCAAGTGCCAGTACGTGCGTGCAATCGCATCGGGGTCCAGCATCGCGTCCGGGCGGTTCGGGTCCGACAGCCGATCCGGTCGAGTGGGGTTGGCGATCCCCCCGTCGATGTTCACGTGCCCGACATGGACCCCTTGCGGATGCAACTCCCGCGCAAGGCTCTGGGCCAACCCACGCTGCGCAAACTTGCCCATCGCGAAGCTCGATGACTGCGGATAGCCTTTGTAGGCGGCCGAGGCTCCCGTGAAGAGGATCGCCCCATGGCCGTTCGGGATCATCCGCTTCGCCGATTGTTGCGCCACGAGGAACGCGCCGAAAGCCGTGACCCTGATCGCGGCCTCGACCGCATCCGGGTCGAGATCGGTAACGGGTCCGCGCACGCGCGCGCTCGGGTTATAGACGACGACGTCCGGCGCGCCGAACATCGAGACGTCGAGTTCATCGAACAACTGCTCGACATTGCCGCGCCAGCTGGCGTCAGACTTGAAGACCTGGGCGGAGGTCTCGAGCGCAAGATCTGAGAGGGAGTCCGGCGCTCGGGCGGCGAGGCTGATCTTGAGGCCACGTTCGTGAAAAAGCCTCGCAAGCGAGGCGCTCAGTCCGGAGCCGGCGCCGACGATCAGCGCATGGTTGTAAGCCGGGGTCACGGTCACCTCCTCAAAAACTGTCTCTCAATAATCAAGAGCGTTCATCTTCAAATCAAGCGCGGCGGGTCCGAACGCTCTGGCGCATCCTCATCGACCGGCACTCTCAGTTCGGCGTCGTCGGGCGCCGTTCGCCCACCCTTGTTGATGCGTTGGGACACTGCGTGAAACGCGTAAAAGTCTTCCGCCGGCGGCTGCATCAGCGTTGCGGCGCCTTTCCCTTCCTCGCCGAGCCACAAGCCAAAAGCGTCCGGCGGGATCGCAACCGGCAACCGATGGTGCAACGGGGACAACGTCTCATTCGCGGCGCAAGTCACAATGGCGACCGTCGTCAGCTGGTCGCCTTGTGGGGAGGTCCAGTCTTGCCATACGCCCGCAAAAGCAACGAGGTCGTCGGACGTGGGCGCAATCCAGTACGGCGCCTTGCCTGGGCCGGCGCTCGCCTTCCATTCGTAGAACCCGTCCGCCGGGATCAAGCAGCGGCGCTCTCGGCAAGCGGCGCGAAACGCCGGTTTCTCGGCGATCGTCTCGGATCGCGCATTGATCAGCAACGGCCCATCGGACGGGCTCTTGGCCCAATGCGGAATGAACCCCCACCGCATTGGACGCAAAAGGCGGCCTTGCTCGGCGTCTGACGCGACGGTCAGAACCTTTTCAGTCGGTCGGATGTTGTATCGGGGCCGATCGAGCGTTTCGACGCCCGGCATAGGGGTGGCGTGAAAAAGATCCCGCACGGCGTCCTGCGGCAACGTCAATGCGAACCGGCCGCACATGGCTCACCAGCCGAAAGCGGCGATCATGATCGCGGCGGCGCCTGCGGTTCCCAAGACCGCGATGGTCGCCCCGCGCGCCGTCGTGTACGCGCGAATAAACCCGTCCAGCTCTGGGTCTCCCGTCTCGGCGTATCGGCTTTCGTGCACCACGTTGTCGCCTTCGACTTTGACGTCCTCCTCAACGACGAACGTCGAGAGGCCCGGCGCCAGCACCGCACAGAGGATGAAGAAAACCATTTGGTGGACGATCACCGCCAACCCAAAAGCCGCGACCACCCAAACCACGCTGAACGCGTCGTCCGCCGTGATGAACAAGAACGCGCCTCCGGAGGCCATCAAAGCGACCGATACCGCGCCCCACCAGAGACGTGTGAGTTTTCCCAAGAGCGCCTGGCGCTGTTCTTCGAATTCGCTTTGAGCCATCGAGAGTTTCCCGGTCTAGAGTTCCCCCGTCGCGTCGGCGCGCGCCAGAAAGTGTGGGTTGCGCCACCCGGGCTTGCTGTAGCGCAGCCGCTCGCCGTCGAAAGTTTCGACGCTGCCGCCAGCCGCCTCGAGCACCGCTTGCGCGGCCGCCGTGTCCCACTCCATCGTCGGTCCCAAACGCGGGTACAGGTCGGCCTCCTGCGCGGCCAGCAGGCAGAACTTCAGAGCGGATCCGGCGCTCTTGAGCTCGGCGTCTGGATACCTCGCCAGGAATGCGCTGGTCGCCTCGTTCATATGCGACTTGGTTGCGACGATGCGCAAGCGATCGGGGTCGGCCGGGGATGCGCGGAGTTCCGTCAAGCGCCCGACAACGTCCAGCGCCCGCGCGCCGTGCTCCTCAACCGCGCGGCCGCGCTCCGGCGTCCAGAACAGTCGTTCGACGGCTGGGGCCGCTACGACGCCGAGAACGGGGGCGCCCATCTCGACATAAGCGATGTTGACCGTGAACTCGCCACGACCGGACGAGAATTCCTTCGTTCCGTCCAGAGGGTCCACAAGAAAGTACGGCGCTTCCGGGGCTGGGCCCAGAGCTCCCTCCTCAGAGATGATCGGCACGTCTGGATGCGTCGCCGACAGCTCCGCGACGATCGCATGATGAGCCGCCAGATCTCCTTCGGTCACCGGCGAGGCGTCGGCCTTCTGAGCGACGTCGAGGTCCTCCTTGCGAAAGAACCGCATGGTCTGCGTGGCGGCGAGCAACGCCGCGCGCCGCATGTTCAAAGCAAGAGTGGCGAGAACGTCATTCATGTCGTCAACGATAGCAGTCATCCTCTTCTTCCACACCCAAAGCGCTCCAGGCGACCGCCGGTTTTGGATCATACGGTCTTTCTTGCTCGTTATCTCGGAGCCGCGCAATCTTTTGGAACGCGTCGTTGCCGGCCATCAACTCGTCCCACGGGCCGAAACCGACCCGTCGGTCCTTATCCAGGACGATGATGCGATCGCAGCCCATGATCGTGCTGAGCCGGTGGGCGATCTGCGCGGCGAGAAAGCCATGTGCAACGCCACAGAGTATTGGTTCTGGGTCAGCCCCATCGTTCGGCGACCTTGCACAAGCGCGCCCCTAAACGCAGCGACATCCTCGCTCATGACCGCTGAACCGTTGTCAGTGCAACTGTTACAGAAGAGGTCCTTGCCGGGCGCGAGGCGAAAGCCACCTATAAGAAAAGGTGAAAGCCATTGACGGCTTTCGGCGTGAGGAATTCCAAACGAGAGACGCAAAATGGCTTTTATGCTGACTGTTAACGGGGTCGCCCGCGAGATGGATGTCGACGCGGACACCCCGCTGCTTTGGGCGCTGCGAGATACGCTCAACCTGACAGGAACGAAATTCGGCTGCGGCGTCGCGGCCTGCGGCGCTTGCACGGTGCATCTGGACGGCGTCGCCGTACGCTCCTGCCAGGCGACGGTTGAGGACGCCACGGGCTCGGAAGTCACCACAATCGAAGGGCTTTCCGGCCCTGAAGCCGAAGCCGTGCAAGGCGCCTGGCGCGATCTGAACGTCGTCCAGTGCGGATACTGCCAGTCAGGCCAGATCATGCAGGCGGTGTCGCTCCTGAAGGAGAACCCGTCCCCGACCGACGCCGAGATCCAAGAAGAGATGAACGGCAACCTCTGCCGTTGCGCCACATACAGCCGGGTCGGGGCCGCTGTCCGCGACGCAGCCGATCGTCTGGCCTGAGGGAGACCAAATCAATGACTTTGCAAACCTCCCGTCGCGAGTTCTTGCAAGGCGCCGCGACCGCCGGCCTTGTGATCGGTCTTTCCCCAAGCGGCGCCTTCGCCGCCACGCCGGCGCAGGAACTCTCTCCCAACCCGTTCGTCACGATCGGCGAAGACGGAACCGTGACCGTCATCCTCAAACACTTCGAGATGGGGCAGGGCACCTCGACCGGTCTCACCACGCTCGTCGCGGAAGAGCTGGATGCGGATTGGGACGCCGTTGAGATCGCTTTCGCGCCCGCGGACGCCAGCCGGTACGTAAACACCGCTTTCGGCGCTCAGGGCACTGGCGGCTCCACAGCGATCGCCAACTCGTTTGTGCAGTATCGCCAGGCCGGAGCGGCTGCGCGGGACCTGCTCGTGCGCGCAGCGGCCGCCGAATGGAGCGTCCCTGCCGAAGAGATCATCATTGAGAACAGCGTTCTGAAGCACGCGTCCGGCAAGGAAAGCGGGTTCGGTCCGATGACCGGGCGCGCCGCGACGTTGACCGTCGCCGAAGAGCTCAAGCTGAAAGACCCGTCGGAGTTCAAGCTGATCGGTCGCGAAACTCTCGCTCGGAAAGACAATCTCGCCAAAACCACGGGCGCCGCCGATTTCGCCATCGACATCCGTCGCCCGAACATGCTCACCGTGGTTGTGGCGCGCGCGCCGATGTTTGGCGGCAAACCGACTTCGGTGAATGACGAAGCCGCCCTCGCGACGCGCGGCGTCGAGGCGGTGCGAGTGCTGCCCGAAGGCGTCGCGGTCTACGCGACTGACACGTGGTCGGCGATGAAGGGACGCGAAGCCCTCGAGGTGGAGTGGGACCTCAGCGCTGCGGAAACCCGGTCTTCGGCGCAGATCCTCGAGGACACGCGCGCTCTGCTCGAGCAAGACGGGCAAACCGCCAGAAAAGACGGCGACGGCGCCGCGGCGCTCGCCGGGGCGGCGAAGACGGTCGAGGCCGATTTTCTGTTCCCGTTTCTCGCGCACTCCCCGATGGAGCCTTTGAACTGCGTGATCGAGCGCACGGCTGACGGGGGCGTCGAGATTTGGGACGGCTGCCAGTTCCCGAGCCTCGCCCAGCCGACTGTCGCGGCGGTGATGGGGGTCGATCCTGCGCAGGTGAAGATCAACACGGTCTGGGCCGGCGGCTCTTTCGGGCGGCGCGCAAACCCGACCTCGGACTATCACGCCGAAGCTGCGCTGGCGCTCAAGATGCTTGAGGGCTCGGCGCTCGAAGGCAGGCCCGTGCACTTGGTTTGGACGCGCGAAGACGACGTGCGCGGCGGCTACTACCGTCCAGCGTACGCGCACCGCGTCCGCGCCGGCGTCGATGCTGATGGACACCCGGTCGCCTGGGATCAGCGTCAGTCCGGCAAGTCGATCCTGATCGGCACCTTCTTTGAGGAGATGCTGGTGCAAGACGGGGTCGACGGCACGTCGGTCGAAGGCGCTTCGACCCTGCCATACGCAGTGCCGAACCTCGAGGTGTCGATCCGCAATACGGAGACCCCGATCAAGGTGCTGTGGTGGCGCGCGGTCGGCCACACTCACACCGCCTACTCCACCGAAGTGATCATGGACATGCTGGCCGAGGCTGCGAACGCCGATCCGGTCGAGTATCGCCTTTCGTTGCTCGGAGATCATCCACGCCACGCCGGCGTCCTGAAGCTGGCGGCGGAGAAGGCCGGTTGGAACGAACCGTTGCCGGAGGGTCGCGGGCGCGGCGTCGCCGTGCACGAGAGCTTCAGTTCGTTCGTCGCCACGGTCGTCGAAGTGTCGACCAATGAGGACGGCGCGGTGAAGATCGAACGGGTCGTCACAGCCGTAGATTGCGGACTGGCGATCAACCCGGACGTGATCAAGGCGCAGCTGGAAGGCGGAACCGGCTTTGGCCTGGGTTCTGTGATGCGCAACCAGATCACGCTCACGGACGGCGAGGTCGACCAGACGAACTTCTGGGACTACGAGCCGCTTCGCCTGAGCGACATGCCGCCGGTTGAAGTGCATATCGTGCCGTCGGCCGAGGCGCCGACAGGCGTCGGAGAGCCTGGCACTCCGCCAGCTGGTCCAGCTCTGGCCAATGCGATCTATGCGGCCACCGGCAAGCGCGCCTTCACGCTGCCGATGACCGAAAGCGGCATCGAGTTCGCCTAACCGCTGCAAAACGCGCTCCGCGGCTGTCGTCGCGGAGCGCTTCTTTTACTCCAGGTGACGCGCGGCGTGTTCGATCGCGTCGCAGACCTGCTGAACGTCGGCCTCGGTCAAGGCGAGCGACGGATATGTCTTCCCGTCCGACTTGAAGATGCCTTTCTCCCGCAGGAGCTGGTTGTACCGCTTCGCGCGCGCCTGATCGCCGCGTTGGACAGCACGGTAATCGCGCACCCGCTCTTCTTCGGTGAAGACCACTTCGAACAGCGTTTCGTCGCCGACGACCTTATGCGGTATGCCCGCGGCGTCCATCTTCGCGCCGATATAGCCCATGATCCGCCGACCCGTTGCGCGGAGCGTGTCATAAGCGCCATCGCGGCGAAGGATCTCCATGGTCTTGAGTCCGGCCACGGAAGCGACAGGGTTGCCGCTGAGCGTGCCGACCTGGAAGAGGAACCCGTCCGCCCCGGACTTCGCCTTGTCGAAATGCGCCATCATATCCGCGCGGCCGGCGATCGCCGCGAGCGGAAAGCCGCCGCCGATGATCTTGCCCATGGTGCAAAGGTCCGGCGTGACGCCGTAGTATTCCTGCGCGCCGCCATAGGCGAAACGGAAACCGGTGACGACCTCGTCGAAGATCAGCACGATCCCGGCTTTCTCGGTCTCTTCGCGCAGCGCCTGCAGGAAACCAGGCTCGGGCGGAACGATCCGCTGCAAAGGCTCCACGATCACCGCGGCGATGTCGTCGCCCTGTTCGGCGATCAGCGACCGCACAAAGTCGATGTCGTTGAACGGCGCGATCAGCATCGCGTCGCGTACGCTGTCGGGGATCCCGGCGCTGTCGGGCACGGCCATCGGGAAGTTCTCGAGCCGCGTAGGCATCAAGCTCATCAGAGCCTCGCCAGACATGCCGTGATACCCGCCTTCGAACTTGAGGATCTTCGAGCGGCCGGTGAAAGCGCGGGCGAGACGCATCGCGTACATATCCGCCTCTCCGCCGGTGGAGACATAGCGGATCTGTTCCGCGCATGCGACCGCTCCGCATATCTCTTCCGCCAGCTCGATGCCTCTGGCGTTGTTGGCAAAGAAGGTCATGCCCTCGCGCATCTGCGCCTCGGCGGCCTCGAGAACCTCGGGATGTCCGTGACCAACCAGCATCGGGCCCGAGCCGATCAGCAGATCGACATATTCGTTTCCGTCCTCGTCCCACACGCGCGCGCCTTCGCCGCGAGCGATGATCATCGACGGGTCGAAATTACCAAAGCCGCCGGCGGGCAGTACTTTGCGGGCGCGTTCGACCCATTGCTCCTGCGGGGAAAGATCGGGGTGTTGGAGAGCTGCTTCCATGATTGTGCTCCTATGCAGCGTGAGGCGCGTTAATCGAAAATGGCGATCGGTTCGCCGAGAACGTCGGGATCAGGCGTTACGCCGAGGCCGGGGCCTTCGGGCGGGGCGATCCGGCCGTTAGCCCGTGTCGGCGCCTTGGGATCGAGGCGCGGCCCGACATAGCCCGAGAGATCGCAGGTGTTGAGCAACTGCCCTTTCGGCGTGCTTGCGGCCAGATGAAGCGACGCCGCCGTCACGACATCCGATCCCCATACGCATTCGACGCACATCTGCGCGCCCAGATACCCACAGAGATCGCGCGCGCGACGCGATGCGCTCAACCCGCCGAATTTCGAAAGCTTGAGCGCCATCGCATCCATGCATCCGAGCGCATGCGCCTTGAGCAGCGAGGTTTCGTCGTGGACGAGTTCGTCGATCTTCATCGCCATTCCGGTGGCGGCGCGGATCGCGGCGCAGTCGTCGAGCGTGGCGCAGGGCTGCTCGAGCATGATGTCGAGGTCCGCGACCGCACGGCCGACACGGGTCGCATGAAGACGCGTCGCGCCGCAGTTCCAGTCGCCGTACACCAGCGGCCCGGGGCCCACCGCTTCGCGCACGAGCCGAAGCCTCGCGACGTCGGCCTCCCAGTCGGCGTCCGCTCCGAGCTTGGCCTGAAACTGGGTGATCCCAGTGGCCTGCGCCTCGCGCGCCATCCGGGCCATCTCTTCCGGCGCGACGCAGGTGATCGAATGATAGAGCGGCATGTCCGCCCGCGTCCGCCCGCCAAGCATGGCGTAAACCGGCAAGCCCGCCGCTTTTCCGAAGAGGTCCCAGAGCGCGATGTCCACCATCGACTTGGCGTAGCGATGGCCTTGAAGAAACCCGTCGAGCTTGCGCATCGGCGCCTCGCCCCCGCTCGGGTCGCCGCCGAGAAGCTCCGGCGCCATCTCCTCCACCGCTGGCGCGACGCCGCGCGCATACGCCGGCAGATAATGCGGGATCGGACAGACCTCGCCCCACCCGGCCATGCCGTTGTCAGCATCGAGACGCAACACGGTGGTTTCAACGGTCGCGCAGGTCTTGCCGTCGGCCATGTAGTAGGTCTCGTGGCTGGTGAGCGGCAGACGCCAAAGCGTTATGCGGGTGACCTTCATCTCACACCTCGTAGATTGCCACCGGTTCGCCGAGCGCGCCAAGGTCCGGCTCGACCCCAAGCCCTGGCGCGTCGGCGACCGTCAGATCGCCGTTGTGATTTCTTGAACCGCGGCCCGGCGCCACATCGACCGAGAGCATCTCCTGGCACGACCACGTGGCGAGCCGCATTTCAGGCGGAATGCTCTGCGCGAGATGACCGGCTTCGGTATCGGCCAGAACCGACCCGCCGGTCGCCATCACATAACACTGCACGCCATGGGACAGCGCGACGTCGCGGATCCGGCGAGCCTTGGTCAACCCGCCGACGCGATTGAGCTTGATGTTGACGACTTCGGCCAACCCGTCGCGGGCGATACGGGTCATGTCGCCCAGCGTTTCAAGACGTTCGTCGACGCTGATCGGAGACCGCGTGAGCGGGCGGATGGCGGCAAGGTCGTCGAGCGTCTCGCAGGGCTGTTCAAAGGTGACGCCAAGATCGGCGACGGCGTTCATGACCGTGATCGCCTGCGCCCGCGTCCAGGCGCGGTTGACGTCGTAGAGAATGATCTCGCCGGGCTTTCGGTTCTGTTCAAGAAACCGGATCCGCTCGATGTCGAGCTCGGTGTCAGCCCCGACCTTCACCGAATGCGCGCGGTAGCCAAGCGCGCGATACTCGTCGACCAGAGCCAGCATATCCGACGGCGCGCCGGTCGAGATCGACGACGCGATCGGCGTTCCGTCTTCATATCGACCGCCCAGCATGTCGGCGATCGACTGCCCCGCCGCCTTGCCGGCGATGTCCCAACAGGCCATGTCGATCGGCGCCTTGGCGTAGAGGTGGCCCGGCAGCTCAAGGTCCATCGCGCGTTCGACATGTTCAAGTTTGCGCGGGTCGCGCCCCAGAACCGCAGACGCAAGCGTTTCGATCCCGGCCCGCACGCCAGGCCCGTGCGCCGGCAGATAAGTGTTCCCCCAAGGCGTTCCCTCGCCCCATCCCGATACGCCCGCATCGGTGTCGAGACGAACGAACGTCGCATCGAGCTTCTCGAACTTCAGCCGACCGCCCGAGAGCCAATATGGCTTGGACAGCGGCAGCTCGACCGCCCAAACGCTTATCCGGTTGATCTTCATTTGAGCTCGACCTCGACAAAGGACATCGGCGCCGCGCCCGCGTTGACGACGTTGTGCTCGACACCCTCGTTCCGGCGATAGCTCGTCCCCGCGGGCACATGGACCGAGCGCGTCTCCCCGCCCGGCTCTTCGAGCAACATCTCGCAGTCGGTGACGGCGGTGATCACGTAATCGAAGCCGTGCCGGTGCCAGCCGGTCTCGGCGCCTGGCGCGAAATCAAAGCGGGTCACCCGCACCCGGTCATCGTCGATCATCTGTGTGGCGACGGCTTGTTCACGGTTCATGTGGCGTCTCCATAGACGGCGACTGGCGCGCCAAGGCTTTCGAAATCCGGCTCGACGCCAAGGCCCGGCGCATCAGAGGCGTAGAGCTTGCCGTCCCGCGTCTCAGGACTCGGCTGTGCGGTGGAGCGCGTGTTGTAGTTGTGCAGGTCGGTCGAGTTCACCAGGAACTCTTCCGGCGTCGAAGCGGCGAAATGCGCGACGGCGGCCGTGGTGATCTCCCCGCCCCATGTGTCTTCCGACACCACCGGAATGCGGTTCTCAACAAGATAGTCCCGCATCTTCCGCGCTTTTGAGAGCCCGCCTTGCTTCGAGATCTTCAGACAGACGATCTCGGCGCCATGATCCTCGACGATCCGGTGCGCGACACGCATATCCGTGACGCACTCGTCGAGCTTCATCGGGTGGTCGATGCGGCGGCGGACCTGCTGACACTCCTCGTAGGTGCGGCAAGGTTGTTCGAAGATGTAGTCGAGATCCTTGGTCGCCCGCGCGACCCGCAGCGCATCGTCGACCCGCCAGCCCTGGTTGGCGTCGGCCATCGCCTTTTCGCCCGGCTTGAGCAGCAGCACGGCCGCATGGATGCGTTCGATGTCCGTCGCCCAGTCGGCGCCGACCTTGATCTGGAATTGTCGATACCCGGCCGAGCGGTGCGCCTCCATCTCCGCGATGGCGTCGTCGCGCGGCTTTTGCGGCACCACGCGGTACATCGGCGCGCCGTCGATCAGCTTGCCGCCCAGCAGCATCCAAACCGGCTGCCCGGTCGCCTTGCCGAGAATGTCCCAAGAGGCGATGTCGAAGGGCGTCTTCGCGTATCCGTGTCCACGGATGACGCGGTCCATCACGTGTTCGATCCGAGCGACTTGCCGCGGGTCTTCACCGAGCAGCTTGGGCGCCAGAAGTCTCGCCGCCGCCTCAACGCCTTCGGAATGCGCCTCCATGTAGTTCTCGCCGCAGGGGCAGAACTCGCCACAGCCGGAGATCCCGGCGTCGGTGTCTATGACGACCACGGACGTCATCGCCGTGGTGATCGCGTTGCCAGCGCCCCAACCGTACGTCCCGCCGACATAGGGGAGGTGGGTGCGATAGACGGATATGCCGGTGATCTTCATCGAGCGCCTCTAATCCACAACCGCGATCGGTGCGCCGAGCGCGTCCAATCTCAGATTCAGCCCAAGTCCCGGAGCGGTCGACGCCGTCATCTCTCCGCCGTCGCGCCCGGGGAACCCGTCGGCGGTCCGCACAGTCACGTAGTCGGTGAGATCGGTGGTGTTGATCAGATGCTTCGGGTCGGTGCTTTGGGCGAAATGCGCCAGCGATGAAGAGACGATCTCGCTGCCCCAGACGTCGTCGGCGCAAACGGTGAGGCCGAGGTCAAGGCAGAGGTCGCGCATTCGGCGCGCCTTTGTCAGTCCGCCCACGCGACCAACCTTAATGCAGACGATGTCCACCGCGCCCGCATGGAACGCACGCAGCACGTCCTGGATGGTTTCCATCGACTCGTCGAGCTTGACGGGACCGCCGCAATGCGGCCGGACCGCAATACACTCCTCCAGGGTGCGGCAGGGCTGTTCAATCACGACCGGCAGGTCGCGGACCGCCTGAGCGACGCGGATGGCGCTGGACATCGTCCAACCGCAATTGGCGTCGGCGATGACCCTTTCGCCCGCGCGGAGTTCGCTGCAAGCCGCCGCGATCATCGCGATGTCCTCGTCCGGTTCGCCCCCGACCTTCAGTTGGAAATGCCGGTAGCCCTCGGCGCGGTAATGGCGGCATCGTTCCGAGATCGCATCTGGCGAAAAGCCGTTCTCGTCGAAAACGTGGACCGATCGATACAGCGGCGCAGCCTCGGCGTATCGCCCTCCCAGCATCTCTGAGACCGGCCGGTCGGATGCCCGCCCAATGATGTCCCACAACGCCATGTCGAGAGGGGCCTTCACGTACTGGTCGTCGCGGAAACGCGCGTCCCACGCCCGGTTCAGGCGCTCGACCTGGAACGGATCCTCGCCGATCAGCGCCTTCGCGATGAGCGGAACGCCCGATCGAACTGCGCCCGCCCAGCCGCGCATGTAGTGCGTTCCAATCGGGCAGACCTCGCCGAGCCCAAAGACGCCGGCATCCGTCTCGATCTTCACAATCGTGCTGTCATAGGCGGCCGGCGACAGCCCCCATGGGCGGCGATAAGCGCCGCCTTTGGTTGGCAGCTCGACTGCGAAGACGCTGATCCGGGTGATCTTCACGACGCGACCTCCGAAAGGGCGCCGAGCGCGATGCAATCCAGAAAACGATCGACCACTGGCGAACGCTCGAGGGCGAGCTCGGGAAAAGCGACGGTCGCATTCATCTCAATCGCCCTCCCCGTAGACCGCCACGGGGGCGCCGAGAACCGACCGGTCGATCTCAAGACCAAGGCCTGGCCCCTCTGGCGCGACGACGCCGCCCTTTTCCACCGGCGCGTCAAAGCGCGCGGTCGACTTCGCGATCACCGACCGGGTGTCGAGCGCGCAGCGCAGCAGCCGCGTTGGAACCGACTGCGCCATGTGAACAATCGCAGCGAAGGCGATCTCGGAGCCGGTCGTCTCCTGTACGCTCATGACCAGCCCGGCCGCAGAGCACAGATCGCGCTGCCGGCGGGTCCGCGTCAGCCCGCCTTGTTTGGAGATCTTGAGGCCGATCCCGTCGGCCGCGTCCTCGGCGATCAGCTGAGCGATGTCGGCTTCTGTTTGCGCCAACTCGTCCCAGAGGATCGGCGCCTTGCATCGCCGGCGCAGCGAAACAGTCTCGCGCCAGGTGGCGCACGGGGCCTCCAGAACAAAATCCAGCCCTGACGGCAGTTGCCCCAGCATCCGCAGCGCATGCTCGACGCTGAGGCCGCCGTTCGCGTCGACGAGGTACCACTCGCCCGGCTCGCGATCGGCGAGACAGGCCGCGATCCGCTCCGCGTCCAGCGCCGGACCGCCTTCCGCCTCTGCTGCGCCGACTTTGATCGAGTGGCCCAAGAAACCCTGAGCGCGATGCCGCGCCACACTCTCGCGCATCGCTTCAGGCGGCTCGACGTGGATCGAGGAGATCACCGGAACCCGCCCCTCGACCCGGCCGCCAAGCAGGTCACAGACCGGCATGCCGACGCTTTTGCCGAAGATGTCCCAGCAGGCGACGTCGATCGGCGTCTTGGCGTGCAGATGGCCGACCAGCGCCGCGTCCATGGCGTCGTTCAATCGATCGGTCTTGCGCGGATCGAGGCCGATCAGCGTCGGCGCCATCTCCTCGATCCCTGCCCGGACCCCGCGCCCGTGCGCGGCGATATAAGTCGCGCCAAAGGGCGTGCTTTCGCCCCAACCCTCCAGGCCGCATTCGGTCGCGACGCGGACGATGGTCGCATCGAAGCTTTCATAGCTCCGCCCACCTGACAGCGTATAGACGCCGCCAGCGAAGGGCAGATCCACCTGAAACACCTCGATACGGGAGATCTTCATGACGGCTCTCCTGCAACGAACCTGTCGCCGAGGATGATCGGGACGCCGTTCAAGTCCTCGCCGGCCTGCAGCGCGAGCGCGAGGACCGGCGCATCGGCGGTCCGCAAGGCATGCGCTTCCCAGGCCGCGTGCGGCGAAACTCCTCCGGGACCCATCTCGCGCGCCGCAGCGCTCTCTCGTTCAAAGAGCGCGCGTCCGTCGACAACCGCGTAGATCTCGCGAGACGCATGCTTGTGCCAGGGATACCGCAACCCAGGCCCCCAATAGCCGATGAAGGCGACGAGCGATTCATCTACGAAATGACCGCTGGGGCCGAGCAACTCGAACCAGCCGTATCGCGCCAGAAAGTCGGCGCCGACCAGGTCTTCGTCATATGTGAGGTTCCAGGCGATCTGGTCGGCCGCCTCGACCACGGCGGCGGCAAGCGCGCTTCCTTCGGCCGTCGCGGCGTCCGTCGGGAAATGCATCGGCAAATGCGCAAGCGCCGGAACCGGGTTCGGCGCGAGCGTTCCAGACGCCGGATCCGCCGGCATCTGTGCGAACGCCGCGAGCTCGGGCGTCGCAGCGACAAACGCGCGCGCCGCGTCATAGAGCGTCTCGAGGGGAGTGGTCATGCGGCCGCCTCCCAGACATCGCGAACCGCGCTCGCGTCAAGGCCGAGACCCGCGCCGGCGACAGGCCCCACCCGTCCAGGGGCAGGATCGCGCAAAAGCGTTCGTTCGGTCTCAAGCGGGTCGGTGAGATCGCATGACGCGATCAGCAAGTCGGACGGCGCGCCGATCGCAAGGTGGACGGCGGCGGCCGCTGCGACCTGCCCGCACCAAGGCCCGTCAATCCGCATTCGCACGCCTGCGGCCGCGCAAAGATCCCGCGCGGCGCGCGTGTCGGCCAGGCTGCCCAACTTCACCGGTTTGAGCGCAATCGCAGCGACACGCGCGTTGACGGCTTGCACGATCGTCCCGAGGTTGTCGCAGCACATGTCGAACATGACCGGCGCCTTGATCGCTTTCGCGACGGCGAGGTTCTCCTCGAAGCTGACGCAGGGGTCTTCCCACATCAGTCGCGGATCTTCGACCTCGCCGAGAACCGGCGACACGACATCGGGCGTCCAGGCGCCATTGAAGTCGGCCAGCAAGAGTTGATCGGGCCCAAGCACGGCCAAAGCGGCGCGCACCCGCTTCATGTCGGTTTCGATGTCGTCGACACCGAGCTTGATCTGCACCACCGGCGCATCCGCGCCTTTGGCGCGGACTTCAGCCGCGGCATCTTCGGGCGCTTTCCCACCGATCGAAACGTAACCCGGCGCATCACCCGCGTCGGGCCCGCCCAGCAATGCGCAGAGCGGCATGCCAGACGCACGGCCCAGCATGTCCAACAGCGCGGTCTCGACCCCAAAGCAGAATCCGGCGAGTTCCGGTCCTTGCGCCCTCCAAGATGCGAGCCGTGCCGGCAGCTCCGCCAAGCGGAGGTTCTCCAACTCTCGAACGGCGGCGTCCTCGGCGACGGCGCAGGCGGCGATGTCGAGTTTGGGCCAGCGCACGATCTCGCCCAGTCCGCTCTGGCCGTCGTCGGTCGTCAGACGGATCAGCCGCCCCTCGTGCACCGTCAGGACCACGTAGGACATGGCGTAGCCGTCGCCGCGATAGCGCCGCCTGAATTCCGCCATTTGAACCTTCGCGATCCGCATCGTTTTAGTCGTGCGTCACGACGATATTGCCGACATGGCGTTTTGAGATGAAGGCCGCCTGCGCCTCGCGCAGGTCCTTCAACGGATAGGTTTCGGCAAGCAGCGGTTTGATCTCGCCGCGCGCGATATAGCCGACCAGATCGGCAAAGACGCCGGGCGGCACGATCGTCGCGCCGGTGAAGACGAGATCGCGCAGATAGAAGGTTCGCAGATCAAACTCGACGATCGGACCGGCGATGGCCCCGGCGCAGGTGTAGCGCCCGCCGCGTGCGATCACGTCGATCAGCTGAGGCCAGATCGCCCCGCCGACGACATCGGCGACGACCGTTACGGTCTCCTGACCGATTGCGTCGCGCAGCGCGGCCGTCAGATCTTCTGGAGACCTCGGGAGCACGGCGCGCGGCCCGATCGTACGCACCTGATCGGCCTTGTCCGCGCCGCACATCGCGATCGTCGAGGCGCCGCGCCGGTTGGCGAGCTGGATCAGCGCGGACCCGACCCCGCCCGACGCGCCCGGGATCAGGACGGTGTCGCCCTCGGAAACCTGCGCACGATTGAGCATGTTCTCGGCGGTGATGTAGCTCGTCGCGAAAGTCGCCAGCTCGGCGTCGCTCAAATCGCTTTCGATCGGATGGATGTAGCGCTGATCGACCTTTGTGTACTCGGCATAGCCGCCATTGATTTCACTGCCGTAGTATCCGGTCTTGTCGAGATTGAGAGGATCGCTCCAATCGCGCAGCCAGGTGTCAATCAGGACGCGCTTTCCGACGAGACCCGGATCCGCGCCTTCGCCAACCGCTTCGACGACGCCGCAGACATCGGCCCCCTGGATCCGCGGAAAGGTGATCGCCGCGCCGCCCCAGGTCGCATCGTCATCGGCAGCGCCTTCAAACGCTTCGCCGGTCGTCGCGTCGGTGACCCCCTTGGAATACCAGGCCGTCCGCGTGTTGACGTCGGTGTTGTTCAGACCACAGGCGGCCACTTTGATCAGCGCCTCGCCTGGCCCTGCGACGGGTTTTGGCCAATCCTCGCGATACTCGAGCTTGTCGAGATCTCCGTGGCCGGTCAGCACGACCGCCCGCATGGTTTCCTGAGCGCTCATGCGTTCTCCTTCGCCCGCAGACGTCGATTGTAGAGATGCGAATAGTGCGGCGTCGCGCGCTCGTAGAGCGCACGGATCTCGGGGGGAACGTCGTCGACGGTTCCGTAAGTGCGCGGCTGCGGTTTCAGACCGTCGGACTGAGCCAGATTGCCGTGCCACGAGCCGTCGTCATACCAACTCACCTCGCTCCGGGCGCCGGGCTCCCAGGAAAGCGCTTCGGGAACAAACGGAATTCCAACCGCTTCGCACCATGCGTCGACGACGCCATGAGGATCTGCGAGCAGATCGTCGCTGTCGATCACAGGCGGCGTTTCGCCGTTTCGCTCGGCGATCTGATCGAACAAGGCGCGGTGTTCCTCGAAACCGTACTCCCCTTCATGCCAGTCCGGCCCGCGCTTGTGGATCGACGGGATCGACTTGGCCGGGTCGCGGATCAGGAAGCTGTGGACGCAGCGATCAAGAAACTCATCACTCATCCGGCCCAGCACGTAGTGCGGCATGTCCTTGGAAAAGACCGGTTTCTCCGACGCGGCGCGATACATGCGTTCTATGACGACGTCCATCGTCAAACCGGAAACCCGCGGGCTGTCCGCCTCGAGGCGCGGCCAGAGCGCGTCGTCGCCTTTGTACCAGGCCTCGCCAAAGGGTTCGTGAAAGCAGATCATGTCGCCGCGCATCCGCATCATCCATTCGAACGCGGTCGAGGTCGTGCGGGGCGTGGCCCAGAGGATGACGATCTTGTTCATGCGTGCTCCAGACTGTCGAGAAGACGGCCGTGTCCCTTGGCGGGGGCGGTCTCGAGGGTGCAGAAGATGTTCCAGTAAAGGGCGGTGTCGGAGGAGACGACCGGCAATCCCGTCAGCTCCTCGACCTCAGGCGTGCGCGCCAGCATCCGCTCCGGCAGCCCGTCCGATCCGTCGTCATTCCGGCGGCGGAAGTTCGGCATGCCGTTGACGACGATCGCCTCGGCTCCCGGCGCGCGTTCCGCCGTGCGGCGCATGGACTCGGCCGCATGCTCGCCGGGGAAGATCCAGGTCAGCGCATTGACCTGTTCCTGCGTGTCGTAAAGCCCCAGATCGACGAAATTGCCTGCGTAAAGAAGATCAAATCCGGCGTCGCGCAAAAAGCGCGCGATGCCGTCGCGCCAATCGGGCCAGTAGTAGACCGAGTTCAACGCGATCTTCTCGACGTTCATCGCCCGCAGCGCGTCCACGAGCGACATGCCGGCCATATGCAGGGGCGTCTCGTAAGTGTCGGCCATCCGGTCGCAGAAGGCGCGGATGTCCTTGGGCGTCTTGCCTCCGGCGTGCGACCAGTTGGTGCCGACCTGCCCGCAAACGTCCGCTCCATTGTTCGACATGCACTCGACGAATTCCTCCAGCAGACTGAAGTTGTCGACCCGTTGACTGAGCTGATGGGCGTAGCCGGGCACATGGAGCATCCGGCCATGGGCGCCGACGGTCTCGGGAGCGATGCGCAAAAAGTCGGTCGGGGCCGCGTCAAAGTCATGAGGCGGGGACGTGAAGCCGACCTGCTTTGGAAACAGCTTGTTGGCGGGGTCCTTCCAACGTTCGGGCTTCATGGCGTCGCTCCCATGTCTTTTTCCTTGTTGGTCGGCGTGAAGCTCCATTCCGGCTGCGCCAGGATCGCTTCTCGGCCGCCAAGTTCTTCGACGCGTCGGGCTTGGTCCGCGTGCGCGCGCAAATTCGCGTCTTCCGGGTCGAAAATCGCAAAGAGCCGATCCCGCGCCGCAGCGACGCGCTCGGGCGCTTGCGGCGCGAGATCGTTGAGTTCATCCGGGTCGGAAGTCAGCTCGAACAATTGCGGCGCATAGCCCTCGGCGTAGTGGACGTATTTCCACTTCTCGCCCGCTTCGTTCCAGCGCAGCATCGTGACGCCGACAGACGCGCCGCCGTCATGATACTCGGAGATGACGGCGCGTTCCGGCGCCGGCGCATCCGTCAACGATCTGCCGTTGAAACCGTCGGTCGACGCGCCCATCGCCCGACAGATTGTCGGTGCGACATCCAACAGACTGACGGGATCGTCTCGACGTCCGGGAACGACGCCTGGACCCGCCGCAATGAGGGGAACACGCGCCGACGACTCGTACATGGTCGACTTTCCCCAGAAGCCCTTTTCACCCAGCATCTCGCCGTGATCCGAGGTGAAGAGGATCAGAGTGTCATCGGCCTGCCCAGCCTGCTCGAGGGCCGTCATGACCGCGCCGACCTGGTCGTCGATGAACGACCACAGCGCGTAGTACCCGGCCCGTCCAATGCCCCGGCTTTCTTTCGAGAAATGCGCGTCGTGGTCGAAAAAGCCCGCAAGTTCCTGAAGGATCGGATGAGCTGGAACCTTCTCCGCGTCGCTCTCATACTCCGCCGGATTGAACCGCTCGAAATACTCCGGCGGCGCGATCAGCGGGTAATGCGGGCTCACCCAGGAGACAAACGCCGCCCAGGGCTGCGAGCCCCGTTCCGGAGCGGCGAGCCACTCGACGGCTTTGGCCGTGCCGCGCCGATCAAACCGAAGATAGTCCGTATCGCCGGGCCCGATCTCTTCGGCGAAGTCCGCGGTCGCGTTAAAGTCGCTCAAAGGTTTGCGCAAGAGCGCCCGCGGCCAGCCGTCCCCGTAGACGTTCATCACCTCATAACTTTCGTCAAAAGCGGCTTTCTCGCCCCCAGGGGCGTAGTGCAGCTTTCCGATGGAGCAGATGCGCGCGCCGACCTCGCGAAGTCTTTGGCCCCAACTGGGAAGCGCTCCGTCGTAGGGTTCCGCCGACGACCAGCACCCGATCTCGTGCAACGGCCTGCCCGTTGCGATCGCGGCGCGCGTCGAGACGCAGATCGGCGAGGGCGTGTAGGCGGCGTCAAACACCATCCCACGCGCCGCGAGGGCGTCCAGATGCGGCGTAGACGGCGGCGGCCCCCATGCGACCTTTGGCGCCATCTCATCGCACATGAGCACGAGGACGTTCATGGCGCGCGCTCGGCGTCCGCGGCTCCGCCGACTGAGTCAAGGAACCACCGATGCAGCGCCGCGATGGAATGCTCGGAGTTGATCCCCTGCCCGCCTTCCGCGACGACGAGCGGACCAGGGCGGTACCCGCGCGACCCCAGACCGCGTTGAACCTCCTTCACCAAAAGGAGGTCTTCGGCGAAGGTCGTGTCGCGATCGAGGTCGATCACGGCTTGCAGTTGATCGTCGACCACTCCGTCTTTGCTGAACCAGCCGCGATGCACGATCGTGTCGTTCGGCGCAGTCGGACGCCAGTAGTAGGTGTTCACGACACCGCCCGGATAGATCTGCAAGCTGAAGAGCGGGAACAGGTAAAAGCTACCATAGTCGGACCCCGAGGTGTCGTACCAGGCGCCGTCCCCGGATGCGGCCTTCGAGCTGTGGTGCAGCACCCGCCCCTCGCCATAAGGCTGAATGTCGTAGCTGCCCGGATCGATAACGCCGTCGGCGAAGGCCTTGTGGACATGGCCGCAATGATAGCACTCGTTGTAGTTTTCGACCGCGACCATCCAATTGCAGAACTCCTGCGCCTCATGCTCGTGCGCGAAGATTTTCTCTTCGATGTCCGGACAGAGCATGATCGCAGCTTCCCTGACGCCGGGAAACCACTCGTCCATAGGCTTCGCGTCGCCATCGAAGTTCACGAAGACGAACCCGAGAAAGACTTCAAGCCGGACCTCCGTCAGGCAGATCTTACTCTTGTCGAAGCCGGGCATTTTTTGCGAACCGGGAGCGGCGCGCAGCTTGCCGCTCAACTCATAGGTCCAGGCATGGTAAGGGCAGACCAGCACGCGCGTTCGCCCTGTGTCCTGCACCAGCGTATGGCCGCGATGCTGACAGACGTTGTAAAAGCACCGCAGAACGTCGTCCCGCCCACGGGCAACGAAAAGGTCCTGATCCATCAGCTCGAAGGCGTAGTAGTCTCCGGCCTCCGGCAGATGGCTCGCATGGCAGACATAGTGCCATGACTTGTCGAAGAGCTGCTCTCTCGTCAGCGCATAGATCGCGGGATCCGTGTAATAGCGCGCAGGCAACGCGAGCGCCGGCGCAGCCTCGCCGCAGGAGAAATCTACTGGCGCATTCATCTCACGACCTCCTTACCTCGACACACTCACCCCAGGCCCGCCAAGGGCGCAGGCTCCTCGTACAAACCGGCGCTCAGGCGCTGCCGGTGAAAACTTTCAATCCGCTCAAGCGCGTCGTCGCCCGCTCTGGAGACCAACACCGCCACCAGCCCTTCCAGCATCGCCATCACGGCGGCGTGGCTCTCGAAGAACTGCGGGGTGGACGTCGGCGCGGTCAGCGTGTGGTCGGCCACCCGCGCGAGCGGCGAGGTCGCGCTGTCCGTAACGCCGATGATCGTGGCGCCGACTTCCTGCGCGCGGCGAACAGCGGCGAGGGTTTCAGTGCGGTAGGGCTGAAAGGTCAGCGCGACCAGAACATCTTCCGGCTGGATCCAGGCGACGTCGTCGATCGGCTGGCTGCCGTGTCGCGGGATCGGCGAGATGTGATCGAACGCCATCCGCGCCACATACCAGAACGAATGCGCAAGGCTGTAGGCCGAGCCCATTCCCAGCACATAGACCCGCGGGGCCTTCAAGATGGCGTCCGCAATCGAGTCCAGCTCCTTCGACGCTTGCCGACGCCACATCACATCCAGATTCTCAGCCGTGGTCGCCGCCATCTCGCTGATGACCTCGCTCGTGCCGCCCCGCGCCGCAAGTTTGCGAAGCCAGCTCGCCCGATCGCGAAACCCTCCCAGACCGTCGGCGACGACGAAATCCCGAAACCGCTCGCGCATCGACTCGAAGCCTTCGAAGCCAATCGCCTGCGCGAGCCGAACGAGCGTGTTGGGATGAACTTCTGCTTTTCCCGCGAGCGCGCGCATCGACTGCACGCCGACCTCCCGCGGGTTGTCGATGATGAACCGCGCCGCCCGCTGCAACTGCGCGGAAAAGCCCTCGAAATCGACCGTTAAACGGTCGATTACTTTTTCGGCGCTGTCCGGCAAATCGGTTCGCATGATTGAATCAGATTGACTTTGGTTCATTTGTACCAGAGAGGTATCGCAACGGATCAGATCGAGCAATAGGAATCGTTATGGCCGAACTCCCATCCCAGAAACGCGTGGTGATCATTGGCGGCGGCGTCATGGGCTGTTCGCTCGCCTATCATTTGTGCAAGGAAGGCTGGACCGACGTCCTGCTTCTAGAAAAGGCCGAGCTGACCTCTGGCTCCACCTGGCACGCCGCAGGTCAGATCACCCATTCGGTCAGCCATTACGGCCTTGCGAAGATGGCCTCCTACGGCACGGAGCTTTATCCGCAGCTCGAAGCCGAAACCGGTCAAAGCGCCACCTGGCACGGCTGCGGATCCCTGCGCGTCGCGTACGAGGACGCCGAGGTCGACTGGCTGCACTTCACGCTGTCGGTGGGTCGCGGGCTCGGCCACGAAATGGAGATCGTCGGCCCGGACCGGATCCGCGAGCTGCATCCGTTTTACAATCTCGACGGCATCAAGGCGGCGCTCCATACGCCGCATGACGGCCATGTCGATCCGGCCGGGGTCAGTTTCGCTCTTGCCGCGGGCGCGCGCCAGATGGGCGGACAGGTCGTCCGACATAATCGCGCGACCGGCGTCACTCGACACGAGAATGGCGAGTTCACGGTCCATACCGAGAAGGGCGACATCCGCGCTGAGCTGGTCGTCAACGCTGGCGGAACCTATGCGCGGCAGATCGGAAAGTGGGTCGGTCTCGATCTGCCGATCGCCAACCTGCTTCACCATTACCTGATCACCGATCCAGTGCCGGAGTTCCAGGACCTCGAACACGAACTGCCGGTGATCCGCGACGACCGCGAGGTCTCCGGCTATGTTCGAATGGAGCAGAAATCGGGGCTGATCGGCATATACGAGAAGGCGAACGCCGCCACGATCTGGGACGACGAAACCCCGTGGGAGGCCGAAAACGAGCTGTTCGAGCCCGATTACGACAGGATCATGCCCTGGCTTGAAAACTCGATGGAGCGGATGCCGATCTTTGCGGATCTTGGCATCAAGCGCGTCGTCCACGGCGCGATCACGCATCCGCCCGACGGCAACATGATGCTTGGCCCGTCGGGTTTGCGGAACTTCTGGCTGTGCTGCGGCAGCCAGGTCGGCATCGCCTGGGGCCCCGGCGCTGGCAAGTACCTCGCGCAATGGATGGTGCATGGCGCCGCGGACATCTCGATGGCGAGCTTCGACCCCCGTCGCTTCGGCGCAAAGATCGACGACACGTACAGGATCGAAAAAGCGAAGGAGGACTACCTCCTGCGTCACGAGATCCCGTTCCCGCATCTCGATCGCCCCGGCTGCCGGCCTTCGCACTCGAAGACGTCTCCGCTCTATGAGACGCTCAAGGCCAAAGGCGCCGTCTATCAGGACGTCTATGGTTGGGAGCGGCCCTACTGGTACGCGACAGAAGGGGTCGCGCAGGAGCACATCCACTCCTTCAGACGCTCGCAACTGCATGAAGTCATTCGCGCTGAGGTCGAAGGCCTTCGGTATGGCGCTGGCGTCGCCGACCTGTCCGCCTTCTCGAAGATCGTCGTCATGGGCGCGGACGCCGAGGCGTTCCTATTGCGCGTCGGCTCGAACAAACTGCCAAAGAAAATCGGCGGCATCGGCCTGAGCTACATGGTCAATCCCAACGGCCGGCTCGAAGGCGAGATCTCGGTCGCGAAGATGGGCGAAGGCGCCTACTACGTCGTCTACGCCGCGGCCAAGGAAGCCAGCCTGCTCGATAGGATGCAGACTCAGGCCGAAGATGGCGGCGAGGACGTGAAGTTCGTGAACATGTCCGAAAAAATCGGCGTGCTGATGCTCGCTGGACCGCGGTCCCGAGAGATTCTGCAGGACGTTCTGGAGCCGGTCACAAACAGGCCTGCGGGCGCGATGGATCAGCTTCTTGAGAGCGTTTCGACCGCCAACACCGACTTTCCTTGGCTGCAGACACGGTGGGTTCAGATCAACGGCGCCGCGCTTATGGCGCTGCGGGTGACCTACACCGGCGAGCTGGGTTGGGAGCTCCACATACCAATGGACGGCATGGCCGCAGTCTATGACGCTCTGGTCAAAGCCGGAGCTGACAAAGACCTCGTCCATGTCGGTTCGGCGACGCTGAACGCCATGCGGATGGAGAAGGCTTACAAGTCTGGCCACGAGATCACCAACGAGGTGACGGTGATTGAGGCGGGCCTCGAGCGCTTCACCCGCGACGGAGGCTATCAGGGCGCCGAGCTGTCTCTGGCGGCGCCGGAGAAATGGGTCGTCGCTTTGTTGCAGCTTGATGAAACGCCCGAAACTGACGCGGATCCGCTCGGATCCGAAGCGGTCTGGAAGGATGGAGCCTGCGTTGGCTCGATCGCCTCCGGCGGCTACGGTTACGGCGTCGGCGCGTATCTGGCGTGGGCGTATGTCAATCCTCTCGCCGCAACGCCGGGGACTGCGCTGAAGGTGATGGTGCTCGGCGAGGAGCGGCAGGCGATGGTGCTCGACGGCCCGGTATGGGACGCAGCGAACGAGCGCCCGCGTCAGGATCTTGCGCAGGCGGCGGAGTAGGCGGCGCCTGCGTTGAGACGGGGAGGATCTAGATGCACGCCGACGGCGCGCCCCAGGTCGAACTCTACGCCTCTCTCGCGAGCGCCTATTGCTATTTTGCGATTGAACGCGCGTCGCCGTTCGTGGCGGCCGGCGAGATCGCGATCGACCTCGTCCCAGTGCTTCCCATGGCGCTGCGGCGACCAGGCTTCTACGACGACGCCCCTGCTCAAGAGGCTCCCTACCTCTTGCGGGACATGCGCCGGACGGCAGCGTTCCTTGGCTTGACCTATGTGGACGCGAACCCTCCGGTGATCGCATTCGCCTCGGAGACGGATTGGCGGCCAACGCCGGACCAACGACGCCTTGAGCGCCTCTACGGGCTCATGCTGGCGGCCAGCGATCAGGGCGCGGGCTTCGCCTTCGCGCGGGAGGTCATGCGCGAGATCTGGGGCGGTCGCGGCGCGGGTTGGGATCGAGACGAGCGCCTCGACGCCGCCGCGCGCCGCGCCGGCCTCGAACTGGCGCAGCTGGCGCAGGCCGCGGCGACGACAGAGGCGGAACGCGCCGACCGTCTGTCCGACAACGACGCCCGCTTGTCGGCGGCGGGCCATTGGGGCACGCCGTGCTTCGTCAATGACGGCGAACCGTTCTTCGGGCAGGATCGTTTCGATCAACTGCTCTGGCGGCTCGGTTTGGGCGCTCAGGCTGCTCGCCCGGCGCTACTGACAAGAAGCGAACGATGAAGCTGACGACGACAAATGGCGAACAGACACCGAAATCCATTCGCGAGGTCGTGGAGGCGGGTCTGTGCATCGGCTGCGGTCTGTGCGAGGCGCTCGGACCATCCCGATGGCGGATGGCGATGACGCCCGAAGGCCGGTTGCGCCCGGGGCGTCTCGCGGACGAGGATCCCGCGGCTGACGCCGATATTCTCGGCGCATGCCCCGGCGCCGTGGCGCAGGCGGCCGCGGATCCGACGGCGCCAAACTCCGATCCTGTTTGGGGCGCTTATCACACGATGACGGAAGCATGGGCCGGTGATCCGGATGTCCGGTTTCGCGCCGCGACCGGAGGGGTTCTGACCGCGCTCGGGGTCCATCTGCTGCGCTCCGGCCTCGCCAGGTTCATCCTCCATGTCGGTGCGGATCCTGACGCGCCGATGCGCAGCCGCTGGTTCATGAGCGAAACACCCCGACAGGTCGTCGCTCGCTGCGGCTCGCGCTATGGGCCAGCCGACCCGCTGGCGGGGCTTGAGACGGCGCTCGCGCGGAAGGAGCCGTTCGCATTCATCGCCAAGCCCTGCGACGCGGGCGCTTTGCGAGCGCGCGCGAAACAGGACCCAAGGATCGATCGTTTCTGCGTCGCCGTTCTCGTCATGGTTTGCGGCGGCGCTTCCGAGCTCGGCAAGAGCCAGGGCGTCCTTGACGAATACGGGGTCGCTGAACGCGATCTGACCGTGTTTCGGTATCGCGGCTACGGAAATCCCGGCCGCACGCGGATCGAAACCTCTGACGGCAGGGCCTTCGAAAAGACCTATGGCGAGATGTGGGCCGACGAGGCGACATGGCGGATCCAGACCCGTTGCAAGCTATGCCCTGACGCCATCGGCGAAGCGGCGGACCTGGCGGCGGCGGATATCTGGCCGGGCGGATCGCCGACGGGAGAAGACGCCGGAATCAACGGCGCGATCTCCCGAACCGCCCAAGGGCAGGCGCTCCTCGAAGCAGCGGTCGCGTCCGGCGATCTTGTCCGCGGCGCGCCCCATGAGCCGCGGCAGTATGACGACTTCCAACCTCATCAGGTCGCCAAGAAGCGCGCCATGGCGGCGCGTTTGCGCGGACTATTGAGCGCAGGCTCGTTCACCTATGCGCATTCAGGTCTTCGCCTCGACGCACTGGATGGCGATGACCCAAACGAACAAACTGGCGCAAAACAACGCGTCGAAAGCGGACGATTCAGTGAGCAGTTGCCGGATTTGAGAGACGAGACGACATGACCGAGCTTTACCACCGCAACTATATCGACGGCGCTTGGGTCGATGGCGGCGCCGGGCGCCTGGCGGTCGACGACCCAGCCACCGGCGAGGTCTTCGCCGAACAGGCTGTCGCCGATGCCGCGGACGTTGACCGCGCCGTCGCGTCAGCGCGCGCGTGCGCCGACAGCGGGGTTCTCGCCGCGATGCGCCCGGTCGAGCGCGGACGCATGGTGCGCAAGATGGGCGACTACCTCCTCGAACGGGTCGACGAGATCGCGGTTCTGCTCACGCGAGAGGCCGGCAAGCCGCTCTGGGAGAGCCGCATCGAGGTCGAAGGCGCCGCCCGATACTTTGAGTACTACGGCAACCAGGCCGAGACGGTCGAGGGCCGCTCGATCCCTTTGGGGGCAAACTATCTAGACTTCACCGTTTACGAACCGTTCGGCGTCTCGGCGCAGATCATTCCGTGGAATTACCCGCTGGAGATGACGGCCCGCTCGATGTCCGCGGCGTTGGCCACCGGCAATGCATGCGTCGTGAAGACGCCGGAGCTTGATCCGCTGACGAACGCTTACCTGGCGGAAGCGGCCGAGGCCGTCGGTCTTCCGAAGGGAGCCGTCAACATCCTGTGCGGCCACGGGCGCGAAGCCGGAGCCGCGCTGGCCTCGCACCCAGGCGTGAACCAGATCGTGTTCACCGGGTCCGTTGCAACCGGCGTCGCCATCGCCAGCGCCGCCGCCAAGAACGTCGTGCCGTGTGTGCTTGAGCTCGGCGGCAAATCCGCCGCCATCGTTCACCGCGACGCCGATCTCGACACGGTGCTGTCGTCGGTCCGTTGGGGCATCTACTTCAATGCGGGTCAGGTCTGCTCGGCGATGTCGCGCCTGCTGGTTCATCAGGACCGGCGCGATGAAGTGACCGAAGCTGTGGCCGAGATCGCCAAGGGGCTTTCCGTCGGACCCGGCGTCGAGCGGACCGAGTTCGGCCCGAACATGGCGGCGATGGTCTCCGAAAAGCAGCGAGACCGCGCCGAGGCCATGTGTGCTGAGGCCCAACGCGAGGGCGCCGTCGCCGCAGCCGGCGGACGCAAGCTCAACCGGCCAGGCTGGTTCCTCGAGCCCACAGTCTTCTCCGGCGTCTCGCCAGACATGACGATCGCAAAGGAAGAGGTTTTCGGCCCGGTGCTCTCGGTGCTGTCCTTCCGCGACGACGAGGAGGCGATCCGCATCGCCAACGGGACAGATTACGGACTGGTGGGCGGCGTCTTCACCGAGGATGTCGACCGAGCCATGCGCACCGCGCAACAGATGCGCGCAGGGCAGATCTTCGTCAATGAATGGTACGCGGGGGGCGTGGAGACGCCCTTCGGCGGCTATGGAAAATCTGGATACGGGCGCGAGAAAGGACGGGAAGCGCTCTGGAATTACGTGCAGACTAAAAACGTGGCGATCGCACTGAGAAAATAGACAAGCGGCCGCCCTACACGGGAGGAAATCGTGAAACCTGCAATCACTGATCTTGAGATCAAGACGGCGGACACCGGCTTTTACGCCGGCTTCAACCGCACCGTCACGTTCTCATCCAAACTCATCATCGGGGGACTGATCGTCTGGGCGGTCGCATTCCCCGAACAGGCCGGAGAGACGTTGGGGGCTTTGAACGGCTTCCTGATGGCCAACTTCGCCGCCTGGTACATCTACGCGATGGCGTTCTTCATCATCGTCTGCGCCGGCCTCGCGCTCTGGCCCGCGTTCGGATCGTTGAAACTGGGCCACGACGACGACGAGCCGGAGTTCTCCAGTTTCTCCTGGTTCTCGATGATGTTCGGCGCCGGCATCGGCATCGGCATGCTCACGTTTGCAACCGCAGAGCCGATCTATCACTTCCAGAACAACCCGGACGTGATCCGAGGCATCACCGAGGGGTCGACTGCCGAGAACGTGCGACCGGCATATAAGTGGTCCTTCACCCACTGGGGCTTCGCGGCTTGGGCGAGCTATGCGATTGTCGGCTTGTCGCTGGCGTATTTCGCCTATCGTCGCGACCTGCCTCTGACGATCCGTTCAGGCCTCACCCCGCTCTTCGGTCGCAGCCTTTCCGGCACGATGGGCCACGTTGTGGACGTTGTTGCCGTTGTCGCGACGGTTCTTGGCGTGGCGCAGACGCTTGGCTTTGGCGTCGATCAGTTCGTCGCCGGCCTCGCCCGAATTGGCGTCGGCGACTGGCTCCTGACAGCTGACGGTCAGTCGACGACGATGGCGATCGTCGTGGCGCTCGGCGTGATCATGGGCGCCTCGACGCTGTCGGCGCTGTCGGGCGTGGGCAACGGCATCCGGATCCTGTCGAACATCAACATGGTGCTGAGCTTCGGACTGCTGGCTTTCTTCCTCGTCTTCGGCTCGACGCTCTTCGCGCTTCAGGCGCTCGGCTACGGGATCCTCGACTACGTCGTCGGCCTTCCGCAGCAGATGTTCGAGGTCTGGAAGGCCGACGGCACTGAACAGGGCGACGCTCTGAGCGGCTGGCAGAACGGTTGGACAGTGTTCTACTGGGCCTGGTGGATCGCCTTCGCGCCGTTCGTCGGCGTGTTCCTGGCGCGCATCTCAAAAGGCCGGACCATCCGTGAGTACGTGCTGGGCGCGATCATGGTGCCGTCTCTGATGTGCTTTGTCTGGTTCACCATGGTCGGCGGCACAGCCATCAACCTCGAGCTGACGGGCGTTGCGAACAACGAGATCATCGGCGCAGGTCAGGCTGATCAGCTCTTCGCGATGCTGGCGGTGATGCTCGACGAGCAACTGGCGTGGATCTTCTCTGTGCTCGTCGTGGTTCTGCTGCTGACGTACCTCGTCACCTCCGCAGACTCCGCCGTGCTGATCGTCAATACGATCAACGCAGCCGGCGACGAGGGCCCGAAGGCGCGGCCGCATATCGTGTTCTGGGGCGCAGCGCTGGCTCTGGTCGTCGGCGCTCTGCTGATGATCGGTGGTCTGAAGGCGATTCAGACGGCGATGATCATCGGCGCGCTGCCATTCTCGGCGGTGATGGTGTTGATGGGTTTCGCGCTCATCAAAGCGGTGATCAAGGACGGCATGCGGTCCCGCCGCGGACTGGCCACGACCTATCGCTCAGGCGCCGCGCCGGCGGAGTAACACGCTGTTTCTTCAGTTATCTACGAGGCGGCCACGGCCGCCTCGTTTCTTTGAGAAGGGACTAACATGGACCAAGATCTGTTCGAAAAGGGCCTTGAACAACGCAAGGGCACGCTCGGCGCGGAGTATGTCGAGAAGAACCTCGCCGCGGCTGACGACTTCACGCGCCCGTTTCAAGAGGCGATGACTGCGTGGTGCTGGGGGTTCGGTTGGGGCGACGACGCGATCGACGCGAAAACCCGGTCGATGATGAACCTCGCCATGATCGGCGCGCTGGGGAAAATGCACGAGTGGGAAATCCATTGCCGCGGCGCGCTGAACAACGGCGTCTCCAAGGAAGAAATCCGGGCGATCGTCCACGTGGTCGGCATCTATTGCGGCGTGCCGCAGTCTCTTGAGTGCTTTCGGGTCGCGCGCAAAGTTCTGGAAGAGGCTGGAGAACTCTAGACCCGTTGTCGCATGACGACGCGCGCGAGGTTCAAGGTTTGCGCCCAGCCAGCGCGACGGCCGGCTAGACCGTCTCGTCGGAGGCGCCGGCGAAGGCGGTTGCCGTGGGATAAACGTCTCCATAGCGGAAGGCTCTCACGGTTTCGCCCTCGCACCCGCTGTCGCCATGAAATGTCGTGATGATCGCGCGCATCCTGTCGGATGCGCTGTGGTGCTTCCGGAGAGATTTGAACTCTCGACCTCTCCCTGACAAGAGACAGGGCTGTGCGGTATTATCTCTTAAATTCAGCGGACTAGCGTCGATCTGGCTCGTGTTCTTTTGGGTGCTTCGGGCAGGCAAAAGAAACAGAGCCTCGACTTCGCGACGATAAACGCTCAATGAGCCAGAGGCGATCTGTGTTGCGGCCGGCGCTGGACAAAGCCCGCGAGAGTTGACCAATGCTAACCTCAGTTGCGCGCTCAAGGCGAAAAACGCGCGCTCTCTATAAACGCGACATATGGTGGAACTTATTGCGTTGGTGGCGGTGTGGGGGCGTACAACCGTGTTGAGCGACATGCCAAGTGTTTACGTGGAACATTTGGCATGTCGCTCGCTCAACTTAATCCAAACAGAACCAGTTCCACGCACCCCGCTAGTGAAGGTCGGCAGTCGCCAAGCCGTGCCGGTTCCCCGGAGATATTTTTCGTACGACTTTATGGGAGAACAACCTTGCGAAGGTTCTGATCCACTTCTTCGGTTACACCAGTGTCGTTGGGCGCGCCGGGAAAGTTGTGTCGAAGGCGATGGGTAGAACTTCGCTATTTTTGCTGACAACGCCAGCACTCGAGCTGGTAGCCGACATCGAAAGTGTCGACACCGATGACCGCTTAGGGGCACTAGCAGACCTGACGACGGCGACAGTGGTCTAGGAACCAAGGACTGGTATCGGCCCATTCCTGACGTTCACATCGATCCTCGGATGCTGCGCTGCGGCCAACCGAAACGGACGTTAGCTGAAGATGCTAGATTACTGCGAGCTCAAGGTCCGCTCTGCGGGCTTTGCTGCCTTTGGCCTATGGTCCGCTTTGAAGGCTTCAAGACTGGGTCTTGACTTTAAGTCGTATATCGAGATATTTCGATTAATGGACATTGAAAAGTCGATAGCGGCTCTGAACAACCCTATCCGCCGCAGGATTCTGGAGTGGCTCAAGGACCGTTCGAGCTTTCCTCCCGCGCTGCCGGGTCACGAGGACCTAGAAGGCGTCTGCGTCGCGTATATCCAAGAGAAGGCGAAGCTCTCTCAGTCAACAATCTCGAACTATATGGGCCTGCTGAAGCAGGCTGGTTTCGTGATTGCGGAACGCCACGGCCAGTGGACGTTTTACCGGCGCGATGAAGAGAACATCCAAGCGTTCATTACTGCCGTCCAAGACGAGCTTTTGAAGTCCTGATCCAGAGAGGTTGAATGCCGAGGCAGCAGGCCCCGTCAGGTCGAAGCGAATTATCGAAATATACCGATGGAAAGATGAAGTGACCCAGAATGACTCTGATCCGAAGAACCTGTTGGCGCAGCCACTTGACCTGCCGTGCGGTGCTCGGTTGAAGAACCGGTTGATCAAGTCGGCGATGTCCGACTCGCTTGGTGATGGCGTCGGCAACCCGACCGAAGCGCAGATGCGTCTCTATGAACGGTGGGCGGAGGGGGGCGCGGCGGTCTCCCTGATTGGAGAGGTGCAGACGAGCCCGCACTATCCAGAAAAACCCGGCAATCTCGTGCTGGTGCCTGACGCGGATTTGCCCGCCATGCAGGAACTGGCGGGGCGCGGGTCGGTGAACGGCGCGCATATCTGGCCGCAACTAGGCCATGCCGGGGCGCTCGCGCATGCTCCAATCAGCAACCCCAAAGGGCCATCTCCTTTGGATGTTGAAGGGCTGCAATGCGACGGCATGTCATTGGATGAAATCCATGAACTACCCCAAACCTACGCGCAAGCGGCGGCCCTGGCACAGCAGGCAGGATTTGGCGGCGTCCTGATCCACGCCGGTCACGGGTTTCTGTTCAGCCAGTTTCTGTCACCTCTGTTCAATCACCGGACCGATGCCTATGGCGGTGCGGTCGCTGGGCGTTTCCGCGTCGTCCGCGAGGTGATCGACGCGGTTCGACAGGCTGTCGGGCCAGCTTACCCGATTGGCATCAAGATCAACTCGACCGACAAGCTGGTAGGCGGTCTGACGACGGACGATGCCCTGGAGGTCGTGCGGCTGCTCGACGGTACATCGGTAGACCTGATCGACATCAGCGGCGGTACTTACTTCCCCGGCGCGGAATCGAGTTCCGATGGCACATCTTCATCCGGGCCTTACTTCATCGAATTCGCCAGGCGTGCTCAAGACGTCACCTCCATTCCGATCATGCTGACCGGTGGGTTCGAGACGAGGGGTCAAGCTGTAAAAGCACTGAAGGAGGGCGCGGCTGATGCCATCAGCCTTGCCCGTGCAATGGTGTTGCACCCGTCGCTAGCGAACGTTTGGTTGAGCGATGTGGGCGGTGATCCTGAGTTTCCGGTATTCGATTCGCCGCCGCGCGGAGGTGTCACGGCTTGGTACTCCATGCGATTGACCGCCCTGGGAGAAGAAACCGAAGCTCAATTCGAGCTAAGCCCCGCAGCCGCACTGGAAGCTTATGAACTGCGGGACGCAGAACGCTGCGAGAGATGGCGTAAACGGTTCGATTGAGGCATCCCAACACTGCAAAGCGGACCTTTGGCGCCCGCATCGGACCAGTTGCAATGGGCCCGAACCCGACTGGTGCAGCGCGGCTCAAAGTCGCCCGTGGGGTTCTTCATATGTTGTGGTTGCACACGCTTTTCAGCCGCCGGATGAGGGCGTAGGTCGCGATAAGATAAACGCAGCGGCGCAAGCTAAGACCAGCGCTTGAAGGATTAGCGCCGTGACGCTGACGCCCAGAGCCCAGCTAATCAGAAGCGCGAGAACCATAGCGAAGAGCCCTGCGCGTTTCGCCTGCCAGCTGATGGCTCCCTCTTCGTTCCAGTTTCTTATCGACGTGGATAAGCGCGGGTGATTGACCAACCACGCGTGTAGTCTCGGCGACGAGCGGGCAAAAGCGAACAAAGCGACGAGCACGAACGGAGTTGTAGGCAATAGCGGAAGCACAGCGCCGATGAGTCCGAGAAGAAGCGCAATCAGTCCGAGGAAGAGCCACAAAATCCGCTTCATACAGCTACCAGGGCCATGGTTTGACTCCGATTATCACCGCATGGCCGCCGAGTAATACGGCGAAGACTAACGCGGCGACGACGGCGCGCGTAAACTGGTTGAGTAACCGAAATGGAGGTTTTGGCGCCCAGCGCCGCTCGATAATCGATTGCCCCGGCCAGAATGAGGTGTTCGCCGCAAGTTGCCGCCATTTTTTTTGACCAAGTTGTCTCTGTTTCCGGCGGTCGATCACATACATCCCAATTACGGAGAAAGCCGCGAAGCCGCCGAACAAAATGACGTGCGCCAAGTCGCCGTTCGGCGGAATATGTGCGGCCGACCAAATCGCCAGAGCCCAAAGCAGGCCGTGCCGAGCAAAGCCGACGGGGCCTGGACGCTCGGGATCGAAGTTATCAGAGGCGCCGCCGCCGAAACTCAATGGGTTTGGCGCCCCAAACGACCAAACAAGGAGCCCGATGGCGACAGGCATAGCGAGCATTGGAGCCCAAGCGTGCCAAAGCTCAAACGACCACAGCTCAACGTATGGCGCTCGACCCGCCGCAATGATGAGCCACGAGAACAACGCAAGCGACAGTAGCGAATAGGCGATTGCGAACGAAGTTTCGCCAACGTGATCCACCACAGCCTGCCGCACGGATGGGATTGTCGGCGCGCGGTGAGTCGCAAGGAAAAGCAAGTATGCTGATGCAAACTCAAGCCAAGACGTCATGCGCATCGGGCGATGGTCGAAATCAACATCAATGCGGCCTTGTCAACATGAGCGGTGTCCATATTAGAAATGTCGTCGAGACACCTTTGATCGTCTGATAGAAAACCATGACCAGAATGCGTTTTTGCCGATCAACGTAGTTTTTTGCGTTGATTACGCTCTTTGCAATGAGCGCGCTCATAAGCGCCGGGTAGCACAACGCCGCACGGCGTATATTGATCAAAATCAGTCTTTTAAAAACCAGCGAAGCTCGCCGGCGAACTAGGCCTTCACGGTCATTTTTCGGCCGGGAGCGTCACTCGGCAACGACCGTCTCGAACGAGGGCCTCGGCTCATTTGACGACTGCTGACGCAAGAGACGACGTGGGCGATAAAAGGGACGGACCAAGAGCCGCGAACAGCGGATTTGCCGCTCGTTGCAAGACATCTTGGCCTCGGCATGGCGTCACCGGAGCTCCGCGGCCACGATCGCGTCGGCCCGCAAAATCTCACTTCATCCAGCCATCATGTTATAATATAACGATATCGCTTTAGAGTCTCAGAAAGCCAAACTCCTTCTGAGCGCTTGCAAACATCGTCAAGACGCCACCGCCAGATGCGCCGACGCCAGCACTTCGGGATGGCCATCTTCGACAAGATAGGTCGATATTCTTTGTTAGACGACGAATGAAATCACCTCGCGGGAATAATCGACTTACGCCTGGCATCCGCGGTTTGCGAAATCCAAAAGATCTCCAATGGAGCGCCTTTGATCAATTGCCAGAATGTGTCGCCGACGCCATCCGGAACAGCCGATCCAAGCTATGCCCGGTCGCTGTGCTTCGGCTCGTAAAAAGGAGCGATGCCAGTTCCGAGCAGATCGCTCACTTCTTAACGCGCCGCGCCGCTTGGACCGACTGGCGAGTCTTGGCGTCGGATTTCGGCAAAGCGAGCGCAACTCGACTGCGTCCCGATGCCCCGCGGCGAAAGCCCAAACTCGATCGTCGATGCAACCCCTAACTGCGTTGCATGCGCCTCAGCCTTGATAGACGTCCTCGCTATACGGTCAAAAGCTGTCGGTCAGTCAGCCACTTAGCCCCTGCCTGACGCGACATGCCGAGCGAGTGCGCTGAACTAACTCGACGTTGGACTAACCTTATCTGCTTCAAATTCGATGGCAGCCTGCTCGTCTCCGGCGATCGCGCGTTCAAAAGCCGAAAGACGTTTATAGATCGAGATGAGCTCGACGATCGTCGTCCAGGAGAACACAAGAAACTGGAACGAGTTCTCGACCCGCTGAAACGCTCGCAATATCTGCTGCATTACGCCTAGGGTGAAGCCGGCGGCCACGATCGTCGGTCCGAGCGCAACGTATGGAAGGATCGCGCCTGCTTGGAGATAGCTGTAGCGCGCGATGTTGAAATACAGATAGTTCAAGTAAATCCGGAAGTAGTTCTTTCGGACATTGGCGAAAAGGTCGGTGAGCGTTGGAGGAGCTGCGCGGTTCGCATCATCCTCGCCAAGAACCAACTCCTTCCGGAACGCTGCCTCAACCCGCTGATTGCGGAACTCAAGCCCGGGGAGTCGGTAGCCGGCGAGCGCTAGCAAAGTGGTGCCGAAAACCGACCATAGGATTGCGACAAAGACTAGCGCCTGCGGCACTTCGCCGACAATTGGCAGGACTTTGATATGTGAGGACAAGGTCCACAGGATTGGCAGAAACGCGATCAACGTCATCACTGCGTCGATCAGCCGAGAGCCGAGCGATTCCATGATCTTCGCGAAAAGCATGGTGTCTTCTTGGACCCTCTGCGACGCACCCTCGATGTGACGGATCTTGGGCCAAAGCGCGACGTAGTGATCGTTCATCGCCGTGCGCCAACGGAACACATAGTGCGATGTAAAAAACGCAACGATGACTGCGGTGAGGATGTAAATCGTTGCAATCTGAAGAAAGGTCGCCAGCTGCAGGTAGTAGTCGCTCACGTCGACCGAGTTCGGCTCAGTCAAAGCTTTTTGAATAGTGTTGTAAAACGTGCCGAACCATTCGTTGACCATAACGTCGAGCTGCACCTGAAACCAGGTTGCGAAGACGATCAGCGTCGATCCAGCCACCGACCAGCGCGCCCACGGGTGGGGGGCCCACCAGTACCAAAATCCAGCGAATAAGAGGTAGCACAACGCATTGAACTCATAGAGCCAAACGCGCTGTGGATCCCAACCAAAGAGCGCCGCGATGCCCAGCCGATCGCCCCAGTCGTAAACACCCAGGTTCCAGATCAGGATGCAGGCGAGTCCCCAAAACGCGCCCGAGAAAACGAACAGTCGCGGGCTTGGAAAAAAAGAGTGAAACATTGCGCAGGCTTTCGCAGGGAGGGACTCTCAGCCGCGCATTCCGCATCCGCGACCAAACGAAGCCGCAATGCTTCAACAACGATCAATGGCCGAGCGATCCAGACCCGACGACTTTGTCGTCTTATTTCAAGTATGACAAATGCCGCTGCTATCGGTGACCGCGAAGCCAGTCGCGTTATCGTCTCGAAGACTAATCTTTCGGACTTCCGGTGGGTTCGACGAACCGAACGGTTTCACGAGATCTAGAACCCCGATAGCATTCTCATCGGCCAGCGCGAAAAACGCCTTTCGGCTTTCTGAATGGATGTACATCGCCATCGGCGCGCCAGGTATGTCGACAGCGATTGGAGACGAGAGCCCCGAGGGATCAAAGATTAGGGCTGTCTGATGGTCTAAGCTCAGCCCCAACACTCGTCCATCTCCTGGAACGACGACAACCTCGTCAAGCAAGGGGCCGCCGGTGTGGAACGTCGCGTGCAGCTCTCCACTATCGGCGAGTAGATACAGTTCCGGTTCCCAAGCCGAGGCGGCGTAAAACCGAGGCGCAGAATAATCGGCCACGGCGCGAGCAACTGGCGATGGAACTGAGCATGCGATTGGCGAATGGTGGCCATCGAAATCAACGACAAATACGGTTGCGTCTCCATCCACCGGAGTAAGGGCCATCCCCGTGCTGCCGTCATCGGTCCGCACAAGTCGGTCGACACCTTTGGCGACAGGCAAGCGCAGATCGGGCAAAAAGTTCATCCGATGAAGATCGACGTGCGCGATCCGGGGTTGATCTACAATTGGGATGAACAGCCCAGTTCCGTCGCGATTGAATAGCAGCCCGTGGGCGCCCTCCAATCCACTGAATCGCTGAACTTCCCGGCCATCCCGGCTGTCGAGGATGACAAGAACGCCCGTTGACCAATCGGCCAAGGCGATGCGTGAGCCATCCTCCGATAGAGACGCCAGCGTTGGCTCGAAGTTCAAGTCGATGGTTTGCGTTCTTGCGCTTTGCGGATCACGCAGAATAGTGAGTCTTCGTTCTACAGCATCGACGACGAGCAGCATCAGGTTGGAGCGCGATTACAGTATGCCTGTGGCGTCGCCGAGTATCGAAGTCCGTCCTGTGACCGTCTCTTTGAACGCATCAACAGCAATCACGGCGCCGCTATAGGCGTCGAGCGCAAGAAGCATTAATTCGTTTAGCCGCCAGTCTTCCCCCAAAAGCTCTCTGCGGTACATGCCGATAGGCACCGCGGAGAAACCCAACATCAGCCCAGTTAGGGTCACGCTCAGGAACGTGACCCTAACTGGGCTGA
>CALDSD010000096.1 GCA_937911325.1 uncultured Neomegalonema sp. | reverse complement strand
GGCATCTCCCTCGACGCGCTTCCGGCGCATCTCAAACGCTGCCGTCTGCCGCGCGTTGCAAAAGCGGCTCGACCGCTGCTGGAAGCGAGGGCCTAAGCGTGTTCGTTCTTCGGAAAATCGCTTTGCGGAATTCCGGCGGCGATCACCTCCTTCGCCCGCTCGATGCGTTCTGGCAGGGGTGGGTGGCTGATCAGCCAACTGATCGGATTGCTGCGGTCCACGGAACCGCCGACCCAGTTCTCAAGCTTCGACAGCAACGAGCTCACCGCCTTCAGGTTCAGATCTGATCGCATCATCAACTGCACCGAGAACGCGTCGGCTTCGAACTCGTCGCGCTGGGTCATCTGGTTTCGGTAGATGTTCAGCCCCAACAGGGCCAAGAGCCCGATCCAGCTGAAGATGATGCGCGACAACAGGACCCCAAGCAGAACGATGGCCGCTGTCTCTTTCCGCCACGCCCAGATCCGGCGTTTGTGATGGCCGAGTGCGACATGGCCGATCTCATGGGCGATCACCGCGGCGATCTCATCCCTCGACACTTCATTGCCCAGAAACTTTTCATAGAGGCCGCGCGAGATGAAGATCTCACCTCCGGGCAGGGCCACGCCGTTGACCTGCTCCATATCGAGGATGCGCACCTGAAATCCAGGAACGCCGAGGCGATCGGCAAAAATGCGCACAGCCTCAAGGATCTGCCAGTCGTTGAGCGGCTTGGAGTTCCGCATCAAGGAGGCGGTGGTTCGACTCTTCGCCGTCATCGCCCTCCAGATGAAGAACGCGATCACAATAAGCGGTAACAGTTTCAGCAGCGTCGCCATGCCGATGACATGGGTTCGTCAGTGCCGATTGACCACTGATCCGCGCTCACTTTTCTGCGTTTTATGCTCGCGCGCGCTTAACCCTCAGACGGAGGAGCGAATTCGCGACACGCGCTCTGGGATCGGCGGGTGCGTGTCGAGCCATGAGGGCCCGTTTTGAACGGCGTTTTGAGCGCCGAACTTCTCAAGCGCCGTGGCCAGCGCGTCCGGATCCAGTCTGCGTCTGCGCAGGATCTCGACCGCGCGCGCATCCGCCTCGAACTCCGCTTGCCGCCCCATGGAGAGCCGCTCGAGCTTAAGCCCTTCGCCAAGAACCCAACTCGCCAAACCGCCCATGCGAGACACGACCACGCCGCCGACCGCCGCAGCATCGGAGCGACGTTTCATCTGAGCATAATGTCCAAGCTCGATATGCGCGATCTCATGCGCCAGGATCGCCGTGACCTCTTCAGGGGTCAGGACGCCTTGCTTGTAGAGATCGATCAGTCCGCTCGTCAGGAAGATTTCGGAGCCTTGCGCCACAAACGCGTTGGGCGCCTCATCCGGAACGATCCAGGCCCGCGCCGCGCGGGGTTCGTCGTCGCCGAGCAGTTGCAGCGGTCGGAACCCCTTGCGGCCGACGCGATCCGATTTTTCCTTGAGGCCTTCCAGCCCGAGCGCCTCGCGCAGATCGCTCATCGCGATCGCGCCCACGATCAGCGCCAGAACGATCAAGATCTCAAAGGCTGACGGCATCGCTAGCGGCTCAGCTCTTTTGTTGCGGCTTCGAGACCTTTGAGGGTCATTGGGAACATCCGGTCGCCGATCAGTTTGCGGATCATCGCGGTCGACTGGGTATAGCGCCAGGCTTCTTCGCGCACCGGGTTCAACCAGACAGCGGAGCGCCAGTGCTCAAAAGCTCGGCGCAACCAAACCTCGCCCGATTCTTCGTTCCAATGCTCGTTCGCGCCGCCCGGATAAATGATCTCGTAGGGCGACATCGCAGCATCGCCGACGAAAACCGCCTTGTAGTCCGGGCCATAGGTGCGCAGCACGTCCCAGGTCGCGGTCTGCTGATCCCATCGGCGATGGTTATCCTTCCACACGCCCTCGTAGAGGCAGTTGTGGAAGTAGAAATATTCAAAATGCTTGAACTCGGAATGTGCGGCCGAAAACAGTTCTTCGGCGATGCGAACGTGATCGTCCATCGATCCGCCGACATCCATGAACAGCAGAACTTTCACGGCATTCCGGCGTTCGGGGCGCATCTTCACGTCAAGATAGCCGTGCTCAGCGGTCGCCCGGATCGTCCCATCGAGGTCGAATTCCTCCGTTGCGCCGTCGCGCGCCCAGCGGCGTAGTCTTTTCAGCGCCACCTTGATGTTGCGAGTGCCCAGCTCGATCCCGTCGTCGAGGTTGCGGAACTCGCGCTTGTCCCAGACTTTGACGGCCCGACGGTGGCGGCTCTCTTTTTGGCCGATGCGGACGCCCTCTGGGTTGTAGCCATAGGCGCCGAAGGGCGAGGTGCCGGCGGTTCCGATCCATTTCGACCCGCCCTGGTGTCGCCCTTTCTGTTCTTCGAGACGTTGTTTCAACGTCTCCATGAGCTTCTCCCAGCCGCCGAGCGCCTCGACGAGGGTCTTCTCTTCGTCGCTGAGGTGTTTCTCCGCCAGCTTGCGCAGCCATTCCTCGGGCAGGGGAACGCTCTCCACGCCGTCGGCGCCGCTGCCGGCCTCCAACCCGTTGAAGACCTGCGCGAAGACAACATCGAACTTGTCGAGATTGCGCTCGTCCTTCACCAGGGCCGAGCGGGCGAGGAAGTAAAACTCCTCGACGTCGTATTGCGCGATCCCGGTCTTTAGCGCTTCGATAAGGGTCAGGTACTCCCTCAGGGAGACCGGCAGCTTGGCCTCTTTCAGCGCGAAGAAGAAGTTGATGAACACGGCTGCGCGCTCTCGGTTACGAAGCTGCTTCGGGCGGCGCCCCGGGCACGATGCCGAACCCCGTCAGCAGAATCGCCAGAATGAAGACAGACACCATGGCGACGACCGCGACAGCGAAGGCCCGCTGCAACGAGGCGCCCCAGCTTCGCTGTTTGATCCGGTGGTAGGCCGCCGTCAGGACGAAGGCTGTGATGAAGACAGAGACGAGACCCATGCGGCGGCCCTTGTTTTTTCGAACACGCGCCACGCTTTTCTTCTAGGAGCGGCGCGCCAATCGGAAGGATCTTTAAGGGCTTAGAACGGCGCGCGCCAGTGGGGCGTTACCGGTCTGGCGCGACTTCTAGCGGCGCCTCGACCTCTTCCCGGGCCTCCATGGCCTCGGTCGCCGTCGCGTCGGCTCGGTTCATGACGAAAGGTCCGGACCACGTGATCGCGCCGTCAACGCGCCAACGGCCCTCGATCTTCGTCAGATCGGCATTGGCGACGCCTTCATAGCGCACCTTGTGCCCGGCGCCGGAAACCGGAGCGTAGGTCTTCACGAACGAGACGGCGTCGCCCTCCCGGTGACCGGCCAGCGTCGCCAGAAGCGTATCGACCATAGGATCTGCGAAAGTGTTTGGTTCTTCGCTTTCGCCAACAAACGTCGCCGCGCTTTCGTCGATCTGGGCGTTGAACGGCACAGGTTCGGCAAAGGCGTTGGGGTAGTCGTAGACGCCGGTCCAGTGCCCGGTCAGTGATTTCGGACGATCGGCCATGACGCACAGGCTCCTGATGTCTCGGTCGATGAGAGCTCAGGGATCAGGTATGAACGGCGCGCGGGATACGAAAGAGGCGCATTTCCGCAGAAAGCGTCCGGTTCACGCGGCGTAGCGGCGAACTTCTGCTTCAATGGCCTTGGCGATGTCGGCGCCCACGCCGAGTTGCTTGGCGAACGTCTTTAAGAAGCGACGCTCCGGCGGAGAGACGTCGGCGCAAACGAGCGCGCTCAGGATATAGATCTCGTACGCTTCGCGCGGGCCCGCGACTTCATCGAGAATGACGCCCATCGCCGCCCGACGGTTCCGCTTGAGTTCGGTTTCGAAGAACGCCTGCGCCTCATCGCCCAGAACGTTCAGCTTCTTGCCCAACAGCTTGCGCTCCTTGGCGTCGACATGGCCGTCTGCGTTGGCGGCCAGAACCATCGCCCTTATCAGCGTACGGGCGCGGCGCTCCGCCAGACGTCCCCTTTGACGTTGCAACGGGGCGTCGGGGGGCGCGTCCGGGTCGAGGAAACGGTCCGCGATCGCGCATATCTCGGGAAGGCCGCGCGCCCGCAACAAAGCGCCGCCGCCGCGCCGATCGACCTTGAGCGCTTTGACGGTTTTTGAAGCGCCGGTCTTCGGGTCAGCGCCGCGCATGACTTTCCGGCCGCCTGTCAGCAACTCGTTGAGAAACTGCTTCCACTTCATCCTGGCGCCTTTCGAGGGCCGTTTGCTCCGACCTTCGAACTTAACAGCCTGCGGTTAACGCCGATTATATTTGATGAAAGGCGAAACCTGGCCGATGCGGTCGTAAAGCTGGCGGGCGGTCGCGTTGAAGTCTTGTGTGAGCCAATAGACGTTCGCCGCGCCAGCCTCGTCAGCGGCGGCGTAGACCGCTTCAATCAAAGCGCGGCCTGCGCCGGTTCCACGAGCCGCTGGGTCCACGTAAAGGTCCTGCAGATAGACGACGTTGGCGATGTTCCAGCAGTGCCGGTGAAACAGGTAATGCGTCAGCCCGATCGGGGCGCCGTCGCTGTTCAGAGCGATCAAACCATGAAATTCATTCGGCTCTTCTGACAGGAGCCGCGCGAACGTCACCTCGTAGACTTCCTCTGAGACCGAAGTCTCATAAAACTCCAGATACCCGGTCCAAAGGCGTCGCCACTGGGGCTCATCCGCGACTTCGAGAGGCCGAACCGTGAGATTGGTCATGTGAATTCTCCCTCGATCGGCTCGACGCTAGCGCTTGCCGCAGTTCACGGCAAACCCCGTTCTGAGGGCTACCCTCGCCGTGAGGCCGCCATGAACGCCAGGCGTTCGAACAGCTCGACGTCCTGCTCGTTCTTCAAAAGCGCGCCGTGCAGTGGCGGGATCGCCTTGCGCGGGTCTTTCTCGAGCAGCGTCGACAGGTCGATATCGTCGGCCATCAGGAGTTTGATCCAGTCGAGAACCTCCGAAGTCGACGGCTTTTTCTTCAGGCCGGCGACCTCCCGGATCTCGTAGAATTGGGTCAAAGCGGAGCGGACAAGTTCAGCTTTCACGTCTGGATGATGCACTTCGACGATTTGCTTCATCGTCTCGACGTCTGGGAACTTGATGTAGTGAAAGAAGCAGCGGCGCAGGAAAGCGTCGGGCAGCTCTTTTTCATTGTTCGACGTGATGATCACGATCGGGCGGTGGGCAGCCTGGATCGTTTCGCCAGTCTCATAGACGAAGAACTCCATGCGATCGAGCTCTTGCAGCAAATCGTTGGGGAACTCGATGTCCGCTTTGTCGATCTCATCGATCAGCAAAACCACCCGTTCGTCGGTCGTGAACGCCTCCCAGAGTTTTCCGCGCTTGATGTAGTTCTTGACGTCCTCAACGCGCGGATCTCCGAGCTGACTGTCTCGCAACCGTGAGACCGCGTCGTACTCGTAGAGCCCTTGCTGCGCCTTCGTCGTCGATTTCACATGCCATTCAAGCAGACGCACACCCAGAGAACCGGCGATCTGGCGGGCAAGCTCGGTCTTGCCTGTGCCCGGTTCGCCTTTGACCAGAAGCGGCCTCTCTAATGTGATTGCTGCGTTCACTGCGACGAGCAGATCCTGCGTCGCCACGTAGTCTTTGGTTCCCTCAAATCGCATCGGCCCGCTCATTGCACATCATCTGGATCAGGGGCCGAAAGCCCCGACGGCGGACCCTATCGTGTTTCGCCAGCGCTTTGGATCGGAAAATCGCCGCATGTTGGATCGACAACGCGATTTTCATGCTGACTGGAGAGCCCATTGGCGTGGTTTTATCCAGGCGCGCCGTGCGCATTGAGAGGACCGGGCGGGCGCGGGGAGGCGCTGTGAGACACGCGCGACCAAGGGATCGGCAGATAACTTCGATCTCTCTGTTTTCTGAGATGACTTTAACCATGGCTTTGGGTATCGAACTCGCAAATTTGGAAAAGAAACTAATTTCTCAGATGAGAGTCAGGTTTTGGAGGCGCCGGCATGGCTGAGCAGATCGTCCTTCCGGAAAACTATATGCCCTCGGATGACGAGGAGTTCATGAACGAGATGCAGAAGGCGTATTTTCGCCAGAAGCTTCTCGAATGGAAACAATCCTTGCTGGATGAGAGCAAGGAAACGGTGGCGTCGCTCCAGGAAGCAACCCTGAACGTTCCAGACCTCACGGACCGCGCGACGGAAGAGAGCGACCGGCGTCTGGAGCTGCGCACGCGGGATCGACAGCGCAAGTTGATCGGGAAAATCGACGCTGCGTTGCGGCGGATCGACGAGGGCACTTACGGCTATTGCGAGGTGACGGGCGAGCCGATCGGTCTGCGTCGCCTGGATGCGCGCCCGATTGCGACCCTCTCGATCGAAGCGCAAGAGATGCACGAGCGTGACGAACGGGTGCACCGCGACGATTGATGAGATCTAGCGGTCGGCCTTTCGGCCGTCAGACCTGCGCTCAGCGCGGGCGCGGCCCGCTCTGAGCCGATATGGGGACTGGGAGGGCCGGCAGGGCCGGCCTCCTAAAAGTCTCGTGAGATGCTGGCCCGTCAAGGGCTTCGCGAGCGGCTTGCAGCCGCCCTTGACCGCCCACCATCCTCTTGGTTCGCGCCCTAACCGTGCAGCTCTCGGCTGTCGTTGGGGGCTTGCTCTCTCTCGGTCATGCCGTAGTCGCGGATGACGGCTGCGACCCGAAGGCGGTAATCGGAAAACATCTTGGTCCGGCCCATGGTCTGAGCGTGACGATGCGCGTGAAGCTTGCGCCATGCGTCCAGAGCCGCCTCATCTCTCCAGAAGGACAATGAGAGCAGCTTGCCCGGCTGCGTCAGGCTTTCGAAGCGCTCGACTGAGATGAAGCCGTCGATCTTCTCGACATGGGCTCTCATCACGGCGGCCATGTCGAGATAGGCGTCCCGTTCGCCGTCCTTCGGCTCGACTTCGAATATCACCGCGATCATCGCGTTATTCCTTGTGTGTGGGGTGCCCATGCGGCGCGGAGGCGCGCTTTAGAAAGATACGGTTTTCTTTCAGGATGAACTTTTCTTTTTGGGCGAAGCGATAGTTTTCCATGCCCAGCGGGTCTTCCGCGAGCCGGGCGCGATAGGCCTCATAGGCTGCAAGGCTCTCGATGTTGTAGACGCCGTAAGCCGTGGTCGCGGATCCTTCATGCGGGGCGTAGTACCCGATGAGATCCGCGCCGCAGCGCGGGATCGCTTGACCCCAGTTCTGGGCATAGGTCTCGAACGCCTCGCGGCGTGTCGGATCGATCTCATAGTGAATGAAGCAAGTGATGGGCATCGGGGTCTCCTTGTAAATCGCGCTTTCTGCTGGATGCGGACAACGATAGCGGCTTGAGAAGCCGCAATGCTTCGTTCATTGTCGAAGTATGAAAGCAGGTCCGGATATCGCCAAACTCGCGTCGCTGATCGGAGATCCGGCGCGCGCGAACATGCTCAGCGCGTTGATGGCGGGCGGCGCGCTCACTGCGACGGAGCTTGCGTTGGAGGCCGGGGTGACGGTGCAGACGGCCAGCGCGCATCTCTCCAAACTTGAGCAGGGCGGGCTGGTCTCCCCTCGCAAGCAGGGCCGGCACCGGTACTTTGCGCTCTCAGGCGCGGATGTGGCTCAAGTGCTGGAGACGCTTATGGGGGTCTCCGCTCGTCTCGGGGGCGGTCGCGTCCGGCCGGGACCCAAAGAGCCTGAACTTCGCCATGCGCGGATCTGTTACGACCATCTCGCCGGCGACCTCGGGGTTGCGCTTTATGAGAGTTTGCAAAAACGCGATTGGCTGCGAGAGGACGCTGAGACAGTCGCGTTGACGCCGACGGGCGAGGCCGGGTTCGACCAATTCGGTCTCGACGTTCCGACGATGAAAAAGCAGCGTCGTCCGATGTGTCGAACATGTCTCGACTGGAGCGAGAGGCGGTTTCACCTGGCCGGCGGGCTCGGTGCAGCGCTTTTGACGGAGATCTTACGGAAAGGCTGGGCGCGCCGTGCCCCAGGGGAGCGGGCGTTGCGGTGCTCGCGCGAGGGGGAACGCGCATTCCGGCTGGCGGTTTGGATCGACGACTGACGTGTTTACCCGGGGAGCTTTTGCGCCATCGCGCGGCCCAACATCGCCCCAGAGCGATGAGCGTCCCCTGCGAGCGCGCCCAGCCGCCAGTCGCCGCAACACCCCAAGGCGCCATCCGCCGACAGCCAGTAGGCTGAGCCGGCCGGTTTGACGACGCGCGCGTAGCGCCAGCGATGCGCAGCACAGTAACTCGGCGCCGGCGGCTCGCCTCCAAACGTCTGGCGGAACGCCTCCAGAAGCTTTGCGGCCATTGCTTCTTTTTCTTCTACCAGATGCTCGGCAGACCAGTCCGGACGACAATGGCCAACACCGGCGTCGTAGGTGTCGGACCGGTCGGCTTTGGCGGAGTTGCGAACGAGAAGCTCGAACGGGCCTTCTTCTGGTTTCGCAACGACAAGATCGGTCTCTAGTCGCTCCTCGAACGCTAGGAGCAGGGTCCAACACGGCGCCATGACCGCGTCTGCGAGACCGGTTGGGTCCGCGCCAAGCAGCCTGCCGACCTGCGGCGCCGGAACAGCCACGGCGACCGCATCAAAAGGCCCGTGAACGCCGCCTGTGACGTCCCTGAGGAGCGTGTCGTCGTCGCCGCGCGCGATGCTTTCGATCTCGGTTCCGGTCGTGACTTCCAGTCCCTCGGCCAGAGGCCGGGCCAGATCGCTCATCCCGGGGACGCCGACAATTGCGTTCTGAGGAAGTTGGGGCTCGTCCCACAAAGCCCCGAGAGCCGCCAGTTCGTCTTGAATGCTCGGCTGATCAGCTTGCGCATAGGGCGCGCCGTGATCGACGCCCAAGGGATGGTCGCGTCCGAACGGGCGGCGCGTCGCGAGCCGGCCGCCCAGACCGCGGCTTTTCTCGTAGACGTTCACCCTCAGACCTGCGTGCTTAAGCGCTTGAGCGCAGCTGAGGCCGGAAATCCCGGCGCCGATGACGGCGATGCGGCGGGGGAAGGTGAGGATCGGCATGCGCCTTCATCCCACAAATCGGACCCAGCCTAAAGGCTGATGACGGGCTGAGACGCCAGCAGCGCCGCATTTGCAGGAAGGAGGATGGCTGGGGAACCTGGATTCGAACCAGGACCGACGGAGTCAGAGTCCGCTGTTCTACCGTTAAACTATTCCCCAGCACGGCGGCGGAAACTGCCGCCGGGAAAGGCGGTTAGCTAGCGGTTGCGGGGGGACAGGTCAAGGGGGCGGATTTTAGTAAAAATCGTCGAACAATCCGACTTCTGTTTACGCGTGTTTAAGGCGCCGCGCCTAGGGTGAGGCCATCCAGCGTCCGATCTCCCCTTTCCGCGCTGGTTTTCGTCGGGGCTCGGTCCGCATCCCCCCAACCCCAGCCGGGCCCCGACAACCTCCTATCGCGACATGTGTTCAGAGCGCCGACCCAAAAGGGTCAGGCGTTCTGTTCGCGGATTTTCTCAACCGCGGCCTTGTTGAAAGAAACGGCTTTTTCTTCAAGGACTTGGTCTAGTTCACCATTCAACGTCATCTCGGTGATGATGTCGCAACCACCGACAAACTCGCCCTTCACGTAGAGCTGTGGGATCGTCGGCCATTGGGTGAAGTCCTTCACGCCCTGGCGCAACGCGTCGTCTTCGAGAACGTTGACGTCCGCGAATTCCACTTCCATGAAATTCAGGATCTGAGCGACCCGGGACGAGAATCCGCATTGCGGAAAGTTCTTCGTGCCCTTCATGAACAAGACGACGTCATTCTCTTGCACGGTTTGCTTGATCTGTTCAATTGCAGGCGAGCCGGCGGCTGCGGTCATGCTTGTTGTCCTTTCTAGTCCTGAGCTGGGGCGCTGGTCTGAAGCGCCAGGGCGTGCAGCTCGCCGCCCATTTTTCCTTTAAGAGCGGCATAGACCATCTGGTGCTGTTGCACCCGGTTTTTGCCGCGGAACTCTTCTGCGATGATCGAGGCGGCGTAGTGATCGCCGTCGCCTGCGAGATCGTTGATCTCGATTGTCGCCGTCGGGAACGCCTCGCGGATGAGCCGTTCCAGCTCAGCGGCTTCCATCGCCATGGTTCAGGCCTCTCTCACTATTCCTGAGCATTGCAGTCAATAAATGCGAGATGTAGAGGGCGCGGGGCATGCGCGCAAGAAAGACTGGCGCGCATCGCGCTCGAGCCGGTCTTGTGGCGGAGGAGCCGAGCAACTTCGCGCGCGGGGGCGTCGACCGCCAGCTCGGGTGACGCAGAAGCGTTTCCCGCGGCGTTCGAGACCGCGCTATCGGAGTATGATCGACAAGTGATCAGGCGGGCGGCTGGCTGTGCCAGCCGTCTCCTTGTCCTCGGCCCTGGCCTGCGCCCGAGCCGAGCGGAAGCTTGGACGGGTAACGCCGCCAACGGGCGGCCGTGATCCAGTCTGATCTCACGGCTTTACCGATCAAGGGTTCTACGAGCGGCGAAGCCGCCCTTGACCGGTAAAACCATGATACGCCGGGCAAGACAGTTGGAGAAGGAGATGGATCATGGTCAGACGATTTGTTCCCGATGGGGTCGCGCCGCCGGCGTCGCGTTATAGCCATGGCGCCGAAGTCGGGGCGGGCGCGCGTTGGCTCTATGTGGCGGGTCAGATCGGCGTCGATCCCAGCGGCGCGATCCTGCAAGGCGTGGCCGCGCAGGCCGCGCAGTGTTTCAAGAACATCGACGCGGTTCTGGCGGGCGGAGGCATGGATCGGACAAATCTCGTCTCAATCACGGTCTACGCCGTGGAAGCGGCGCGAGAGGAGGCGGTCGCCGCCTATCGTGACGCGCGCGACGCCTGGCTCGACGGATGCGAGCCGCCGGCCGCGACGTTCCTGATCGTGTCTGGTTTGGCCCATCCGGATCTGTTGATCGAGATTGAAGCGATCGCTGCGGCGGAGTGATCGTCGCGCCGTCGCTTTTCAGACGTCGTCGATAGTCACTTCGACCGGGTCGCCGAGACGTAGCCCGTATATCCGTAAGGCTCGAGAGGCGATCTGAGCCGTAAGGCGCGGGTGGAACGGGAAAAGAGTGCGATGATGATTTGGCGCGGCCGCGGTTGGGCGAGCCCATCCATCGGCGCTCAAAGCCAGGCGCATCTCATCGGTCATCTCGGAGCAAAAGCGCTGAGACACGGCCTCGAGTTCGACCATCAGTTCGCCGCCGTCCTCATGCTCGCTCATCAGAGCCTGCACATAGACGTCGCCCGAGGATATGATTGCAAAAGATCCCTGCTCACGGCTCAACGCCCGCTTCGACGCGCGCACCAAGGCCGCTTCAAGATCGATCCGTGTCAGCGGGATCGTCTCCACTGGAGGCGGCGGGCGATCGGCGTCAAAGACGCGACGTAAGCCCGCTGGCCATTTGAAAGCTTTGGCCATCTCAGCTGTCGCCCATCCATTGCGCGAACCACGCTTCGTGCGTCGTGCGCAGCTCGCCCAGCGCGATTGCGTCATTGCCGAGAGAGACGTCGGTCCCCCCGGTGCTTCCGACCATCTGTGCGATGATCCGAGCATCGCCGGCGGCCGCAAGAACGGCGTCCGCAGCGTCAGTCTCCACAGCGATCAGATAGCGACCCTGGTCCTCGCCAAAGAACCACGCCTCGTCTCGCATGTCCTGCGGGGAGTGGTCGAGATGAACGCCGACGCCCCCAGCGAGCGCCATCTCAGCAGCGGCGACCGCCAGGCCGCCATCGGAGAGATCATGGCAAGCGGCGATCAGGCCATTTGCGGCGATCTCCCGAACGAATTCGCCCGTCTTCCGTTCAGATGCGAGGTCGACGGACGGCGCGTCCCCGTCTTCACGGCCCAGGATTTCTCGGAGGTAGATCGTCTGACCAAGATGGCCGGCGGATTGGCCAAGAAGGATCAGTCTCTGGTGCTCCGCGACGGCGATCCGAAGACTTTGCGAGGCCTGTTCGAGCAGGCCGACGCCACCGATGGTCGGTGTCGGCAGGATCGCTTGACCGTCGGTCTCATTATACAAGGACACGTTGCCGGACACGACGGGGAAGTCGAGCGCGGCGCAGGCTTCGCCGATGCCCTGCACGCATCCCACGAACTGGCCCATGATGTGTGGTTTCTCAGGATTGCCGAAGTTGAGGTTGTCGGTAATCGCCAGAGGGGTCGCCCCGACGGCGCACAGGTTGCGAAACGCCTCCGCCACCGCCTGCTTTCCGCCCTCGACCGGGTTGGCTTTGCAATATCTCGGCGTCACGTCGCAGGTGAACGCCAGTCCCTTTTCGGTTCCGTGAACGCGGACGACCGCCGCGTCGCCGCCCGGGCGCTGAACCGTATCGGCCATGACCATGTGATCGTACTGACGCCAAACCCAGGCCCTGGAACACAGATCCGGCGCGCCTATCAGCGTCGCCAGCGTTGCGGTCGCCGATCCCATTGGCGGCAACTCGCCCAGCGGCGCGGCGGGCGGCGTCGGTTCCCAGGGGCGGTCATACTCCGGCGCCGTGCCCGACAGCGCCTTAAGCGGTAAATCCGCCTTGGTCTGGCCATTCAAACGCACATCGAAGCGATCCTCCGGGATTGTTTCTCCGACGATGGCGAAATCGAGATCCCATTTCTCGAAGATCGCACGGGCCTCGGTCTCCTTCTCCGGCCGCAGCACCATGAGCATGCGTTCCTGGCTCTCCGAGAGCATCATCTCGTAGGCGCTCATATGGGTTTCGCGGCAGGGCACGGCCTCAAGGTCGAGGCGGACCCCCAATTCGCCTTTGTCGCCCATTTCAACGGCGGAGCAGGTGAGACCCGCGGCGCCCATATCCTGGATCGACACCACGGCGCCGGACGCCATCAGCTCGAGACAGGCTTCCAACAGGCGTTTCTCGGTGAAGGGATCGCCGACCTGCACGGTCGGACGCTTTTCCTCGATCGTTTCGTCAAACTCGGCGGACGCCATGGTCGCGCCGCCGACGCCGTCGCGGCCGGTTTTGGCGCCGAGATAAACGACGGGTCGTCCGACGCCGGAGGCCGCCGAGTAGAAGATCTTGTCGGCGTCGGCGAGACCTGCAGCGAAGGCGTTCACGAGGCAATTGCCGTTATAGGCCGGATGGAAGCGGACTTCGCCGCCGACGGTCGGAACGCCGAACGCGTTGCCATATCCGCCGATCCCTTCGACGACGCCGCGCACAAGGTGCCGGGTCTTCGGGTGGTCCGGCGCGCCGAAGCTCAGAGCGTTCATGGCCGCGATCGGACGCGCCCCCATCGTGAACACATCGCGCAATATGCCGCCAACGCCAGTGGCCGCGCCCTGATAGGGCTCGATGTAGGAGGGGTGGTTGTGGCTCTCCATTTTGAAGACGATGGCTTGGCCGTCTCCAATATCGACCACGCCGGCGTTCTCGCCGGGGCCGCAGATCACCTGAGGCCCGGTGGTCGGCAGCGTGCGCAGCCACTTCTTGGAGGACTTGTACGAGCAGTGCTCGTTCCACATCGCGGAAAAGATCCCCAGCTCTGTGAAAGTCGGGGTGCGCCCAAGCAGATCCAGGATGCGCTGATACTCCTCGGCGTTGAGTCCATGCTCGGAGGCCAGGGCCTGGTTCACTTCGGGTTCGGTGATCTGGGTGTCTGCTGCGGCCATCGGGCGGCGATCTCTCTCATCCTTGGGCGTCGCCCTCACCTATGCGAGGGGGTAGGGTGGGCGCAAGAGGCGGTTCAAGAGGCGGTTCAAGAGGCGGTTCGAGAAGCGGCGCAAGGGTCCCCGCGAGAGCAGAAGCTCGGCCGGAGCTGCGACCGGCCGCGCGAGGCCCGGCTCAGCAAGGAGCGCGACGCTCCATAATCGCTTGGATCTGTTTGAGCAGATCGATGCTCACACCTTGGGGCACGCTGTCCTCCCAAGCGACTTCGACGTCCTGCGCTGTTGGATCCAGCGGGTTTTGTTGCACGCGGATCGCATACACGTTCACCCGCGAAACCGGCGCGACCAACCGATAGCCGTCCGGCGTGCGGGCGATCTCCGTTCCGCCCAGAGGATTCTCCTTGCCGATCACACAGAGCTGCAGAGCGCTCTGGCTGGCCGCGAGCAGATCGCTGGGCGTGACCTCTGGAAAGGCGAGACCGATCCGGTAGCCCGGTCCGGGCACAGAGAGGTCGCGGGCCTGATAGATTGGCGCCGGAGTCAAGGTCGAACTCGACGGCGAGACCGCGGCTTGGGTTTCCGCCGGCGCCGCCGCCTTCTGGGCGCAACCCGCCAACGCCGCGATCGCGGCCAGCGCAATAAAGACTCTCACCATCAACCCCTCCGCTCACACACGGCGGAGATCCTTTCGGAGGCCGCGTCACCGCGCAAGTCGAAACCTCACGAAATGGGTTGGGCGCGCCAAACCCAGTCTTTTCCGTCGAGGATGTCGAAGCCCTTGCGGTCCCGTTCCTTGTCGAAGGCCAGATAGTCGATCAGCGTCTGCGTGCGCGCCTTGCCAAAGCGGATCCGGATCCAGTGTTGCGCGACCGTGTACGCCCAGCCGACCCAAATCTGTTCGCGCCGCAGAACGGCGTCCGGCTTCTTGGAGCCAAAATGTTCAGCGACCACGCCTGCGCAACGCGCGCGGTTCAATCGGATCAGCGTCCAGTGAAATGGCGACCGCCACCGTTTCGCGAGCGACAGCGCTTGCCCGTAAAGCCCCACCGCTTCGATCAGCGCGTCCGGATCACCGGCGCGCTCGGCCAGAGCGCGTTGGATGTTCGCCGCGTTGTTCAAGGCGGCCGCCGCTTCGAGAGGCCGGCTGCGCCCCAGGATGTCCCGGGCGCGATCCATTTGGGCGTCGCGCGCGGCTTCTGAGATCTCGAGAAGCTGGATCCCGCTTTCAGCCGACTGAGCAGCGCCGTTGGATTGACCGGGCGCCTCGGTTCGCGTTGGGTCCATGATAGCAACCGTGTTTGTTACATGCGTGAGGCGGCGCGCCATGCCGCCGCTTCTAGAGTTGGACCTCGACATGACGACAGGCGTCAAAGAAGGCAAGCCTTTAGAGCCGAATGCAGGGCGCGCCGACACGACGACCCTGACGCTCGGCTACGGCGCGGCGGCGATCGCCGTGACGATTTGGGCGGCGTGGATCGTGTTCACGCGGTATTCTGTCGATGCGGCTGAGAAGGGCGTCGCTCTGACGCCGATCGACATTGGTCTGCTGCGCTTTGCCGCCCCGGCGCTGCTCTTGGCGCCCGTCTGGTTGAAAGTGGGGCTCAAGCCCAGGCACATGTCCTGGCCGCATCTCTTCGCGCTGCTTGGGTGGGGCGCGCCCTTCGCCCTCTTTGCCGCCGCCGGACTGCAGACCGTCGATTCGGGCATGATGGGCGCGCTGACGCCCGGAACGATGCCGATCTTCGTCGCCTTGATCGGGTGGCTGACGTTTCGCGAAACCTTTGGCCGGGTGCGCCAGTTCGGTTTTCTGTTGATTGGCTTGGCCGTTCTGGCCGTGGTCATCCCCGCCGTCGCGCGAGGCGACGAGGCGGTTCTGCGCGGAGCGCCGTATCTGCTCGGCGCAGCGTTTTGTTGGGCTGTCTTCACAGTCGCGTTCCGGCGCAGCGGTCTGGGACCCGTCGAAGCGGCGGGGATCGTCGCCGCATGGTCGACGCTCTTTCTCGGCGCCGCCTACCTTTTTGTCGGAGGCGCTTTGCCCGAGCTCTCTACTCAAAGCCTGGCCGGTCAGATCTTTTCGCAAGGCGTGCTGTCCGGGGCGATCTCGGTCGTCACCTTCGCGGTCGCGATCGACAAACTCGGGCCGGCCCGCGCGGCCTCGCTCTCCGCGCTCGTGCCGGTTCTGGCCGCTCTGATGGGGGTGGTGTTCCTGGGCGAAACGCTCACAGCTGCGACGACGGTGGCGATCGTCGCCGCCAGTTTTGGGGTCGCGTTCGTCAACGGAGCCTTCGACGGGTTTTTCGCAAAACGTTGAGGCTGCGTCCTTAAGCGGCAAGAGCCTCGAACAGGACAGAGCCGTCGACGCCGCCAAGCGCGCTGTCAGCCAGGCGTTCCGGGTGCGGCATCATCCCCAGGACGCGCCGGTTCTCTGACAGAACGCCAGCGATGTTGCGCGCGGATCCATTGGGGTTCGACCGCGCCGTCGCGTCGCCATTGGCGTCAACATACCGAAAGGCGACCCGGTTCTCGGCCTCCAACCGATCGAGAAGATCCTCGTCCCCGTAAAAGTTGCCATCGTGATGCGCGACTGGAACGCGGATGATCTGCCCGGCCTGATATCCTCGCGAGAACGGGTTTTGAACCTCTTCGACACGGAGATGGACGTCCTGGCAGACGAACTTCAGATCAGCGTTGCGCATCAGTGCGCCGGGCAGGAGACCGGCCTCGATCAGCACTTGCCAACCGTTGCACACGCCCAAGGTCAGTCCGCCGCGCCGGGCGTGATCAACGACAGCGCGCATGATCGGCGACCGCGCCGCGATCGCGCCGCAGCGCAGGTAGTCGCCGAAGGAGAAGCCCCCGGGGACGGCCACCAGGTCAAGATCGTCGGGAAGCGCGCTGTCTTTGTGCCAGACCATCGTCGGCTCATGTCCGGTCGCGTTGCGCAACGCGACCGCCATATCGCGATCGCAGTTGGAGCCCGGGAAAACGATCACAGAGGTCTTCATAGCGCTAAGCTCCTTACGGCGTCAGAACTAGGAAATCTCAACCGAGTAGTTTTCGATCACGGTATTGGCGAGCAGCTTCTCGCACATCGCTTCGACACGCTCTTTGGCCGAGGCCGGGTCGCCTTCCGCAAGGTCGAGCTCCAGAAGTTTGCCCTGGCGCACGTTCTCGACGCCTTCGAAGCCGAGCGTCGACAGCGCTTGGCGGATCGCCTCGCCCTGAGGGTCCAAGACGCCGTTCTTCAGCGTCACATGCACGCGCGCTTTCATATCTGCTCTCTCCGTCCGAACATCGATGTCAGCTCCCTTTCTCTTTCTTGGACGCTTTCACAAGCTTCGGACCCGCAACGACCGCGCCGCCGCTTTCCGGTAGAATGCCCAACCTCTTCGCGACTTCCGCATAGGCGTCGACAAGATTGCCGAGATCGCGGCGGAAGACGTCTTTGTCGAACTTCTTCCCGCTGTCGACGTCCCACAAGCGGCAGCTATCGGGGCTGATTTCGTCGGCGATGATGATCCGCTGAAAGTCGCCCTCCCAAATCCGGCCCAGTTCGATCTTGAAGTCGACCAGCTTGATGCCGACGCCAAGGAACAATCCGCTCAGAAAGTCGTTCACGCGCAGCGCAAGCGCCACCATGTCGTCGAGATCCTGCTGGTTCGCCCAGTTGAACGCGAGGATGTGCTCCTCCGAGACCATCGGATCGCCGAGCTTGTCGTCCTTGTAATAGTATTCGACGATCGGCCGCGGCAGCGCGTCCCCTTCGTCGATCCCCAAACGTTTCGCCAAGGATCCCGCGGCGACGTTCCGCACCACAACCTCGAGCGGAATGATCTCGCACGCGCGGATCAGCTGCTCGCGCATGTTGACGCGGCGGATGAAATGGGTCGGCACGCCAATTCCGTTCAGCGCGCCCATGATGTGCTCGGAGATCCGATTGTTCAGTACGCCCTTGCCGTCGATGATCTCGTGTTTCTCGGCGTTGAACGCAGTCGCGTCATCCTTGAAGTACTGAATGTACGTTCCAGGTTCCGGCCCTTCGTAAAGGATCTTCGCCTTCCCTTCGTAGACCATTCGGCGTCTGCTCATGAGGGCTCCTTTTTGCGACGAGGACGTCAGCGCGCGGTTGACGTCGGCCTCGCCGAAACAATTTGGGCGCGATCCGCCCCAGATTGAGCGCCGCGCCGCAAAATTCCTATAGGGTCTCCCTTGTCATGCCGCAAGGCGATCTCGTTATAAGGGGCGTAGGACATCCACCCATCGGGATGGGCTCGACACGGTTGGTCGAGCTCTCGGCGACTGACTAGGAGATACTGACGATGACGAGCTTCGACGATCGCGAAAAGGCGTTTGAAACCAAATTCGCCCATGACGCGGAGATGCAGTTCAAGGCGGAGGCCCGCCGCAACAAAAAGCTCGGTCTGTGGGCCGCTGGCCAGATGGGGCTTTCGCAAGAGGACGCCGCGAACTACGCCAACGCGGTCGTGGTCGCCGATCTGGAAGAGCCGGGCGATGAAGACGTCTTTCGCAAGGTCGCGGGCGATTTCGCGGCGAAAAGCGTCTCGGTCAGCGAAGCCGACCTTCGCGCGAAGATGAACGAGCTTCTCGCGGAAGCGAAGGCGGAGATCTTCAGCGAGACTCAATAATCCAAAACACAGCTGACGTTTTCTGTAAGGCGCTGGCGACCGCTCTATCTTAACGGCCGTTCTGACTTTGGGAGCGGCCGTGACTGTTCAAGTTGTCTGGTTCAAGCGTGACTTGCGATGCGTTGATCACGCGCCGCTCGCTTGCGCGGCCGAGGCTGGGCCTGTGCTGCCGCTCTATGTGGCGGAACCCGAATGGTGGGCGCAGCCGACCCATTCCTCACGCCAATGGGAATTCATCGCGGAAAGCCTAAGCGAGCTGCGCGCGGCTTTGGCGGAGTTTGGCGCGCCGCTCGTGGTCAGGAGCGGCGACGTCGCGGCGTGTCTTGAGGACCTCAAGGCGGATTATGGCTCGTTCGCGCTCTGGAGCCATGAAGAGACCGGGGATGCATGGTCCTTCCAGCGCGACAAGCGCGTTGGCGCTTGGGCTCGCGCGAACGGCGTCGTCTGGCGCGAGATCCCGCCCGCGGGCGTTGTGCGACGGCTCAAAACCCGAAACGGCTGGGCGCGGAATTGGGCGCAGCGCATGGCGGCGCCTCAGGCCTCTCTACAGCGCCTGACGCCGGTTGCGCCCCAACCTGAACCCGCGGCGATTCCTTCAGCGAAGGCCCTCGAGCTGCAGACCGACCCGGTTTCCGAGCGTCAGCCCGGCGGTCGGCAGGCTGCGCTTGAAACCCTGGACAGCTTTCTCACCCGGCGCGGTCGCTTTTACCGGCGCGAGATGTCGACCCCTGTGCGGGCGTTCGACGCGTGCTCGCGCCTGTCGACGCATCTCGCATGGGGAACACTGTCAACACGTGAAGCCGCCCAGTCGGCGCAACAGCGCCTTCTCGAGTTGCGTTCAGGCGATCCGGGGGAAGCCCGTGGCTGGATCGGGTCGGTCGACAGCTTTCAAGCTCGATTGCACTGGCGTTGCCACTTTATGCAGAAGCTCGAGGACGAGCCTGCGATCGAGACCCACTGCATGCACCGCGCCTACGAGGGGCTGAGGGAAGCCGACCACGACCCCGCAAGGCTGCAAGCCTGGGCCCAGGGCGAAACCGGGTTGCCTTTCGTCGACGCCTGCATGCGGGCGCTGATCGCCACTGGGTGGATGAACTTTCGCATGCGCTCGATGCTGACCGCGGTGGCCTCCTATCACCTTTGGCTCGACTGGCGCAAAACCGGCCCTGTGCTGGCGCGCCTCTTCACCGATTTTGAACCTGGCATCCATTGGAGCCAGCTCCAGATGCAATCGGGCGTCACCGGCATCAACACGACCCGCGTCTACAACCCGGTGAAGCAGTCGGTTGATCAGGACCCGGACGGCGTGTTCATCCGCCGCTGGGTTCCTGAACTCGCGGCTGTCCCGAATGAGTTTATTCATGCGCCGTGGAAGATGGATCGCAGCGCTCAGCGGGCCGCCGGATGCGTGTTGGGGCAACGCTATCCCGAGCCCATCGTCGACCATGAACAAGCCGCCCGAGACGCAAAGGCGCGGGTGCACGCCGTACGCAAAGGCGACGCCTTCTACGAGGCGAAGCAAGCGGTGATGAGAAAGCACGCGTCTCGCAAGCCCGGGCGCGATGAAGGCCCGGCGCGACGCGCCCGCAAGCGCAAGGGAACTGAGGCGCCGGGACAGCTGAAGTTGGATCTGTGATGGCGCGCGGAGCGAGCAACAAGATGCGCCGAAAAGGCGATCTGCCGCAAAAGACATGCGCTCAATGCGGAAAGCCGTTTGCGTGGCGCAAGAAATGGGAACGCGTGTGGGACGAGGTCCGCTTCTGCTCGGATCGCTGCCGGTCCGAGAGCAAACGCGGTCGCCGCGACACGGCAACGCGGTCCGCTGGATCTTGATCCGCCGACAGCCATTTCACGCTCAATGACAACCCAATCTGTGGTACCGCAAAGACTTCGTACGCTTCGCCTTGTCCTGGGCGATCAACTGGACGCCCAGTCCGCGATTTTCGACGATTTCGATCCGGCGCAGGACGCGCTGTTGATGTCCGAGGCCGCCGAGGAGGCGTCCTACGTCCCGCAGCATAAGAAACGGATAGCGCTTTTCTTCGGCGCGATGCGCCATTTTGCGCAGGCCCAGCGCAAAGCAGGGCGTCCGATCATCTACAACCGTCTCGACGACGATGAGGCGCCGCGCTCGCTTTCGGAGGGGATGCGCGCAGCGGTGGAGTCGTTTGCGCCCAAACAGGTCCTTGTCGTGCAGCCGGGCGCCGCCCGCGTCTTGGACGCTCTGCGCGGCGCGGCCAAAGATCTCGGCGTCGCGTTGAGCGTTCTGGAGGATCGGCATTTCCTGACGCAGCCGTCTGATTTTCAAAGCCTGCGCGAAGGGCGAAAACGTTTCATTCTCGAAGACTTCTACCGCGCGCAGCGCAAACGCTCCGGCTGGCTGATGCAAGGGGACCAACCCGAGGGCGGTCAATGGAACTTCGACAAGGACAACCGCAAACCGTTCGGTCGCGAAGGCCCGGGCCTCGTCCCAAGACGAATGAGCTTCGAGCCCGACGCCATCACGCAGGATGTTCTGAAGATGGTCGCGCAGCGCTTTGCCGACGCGCCGGGCAAGCTCGACGGCTTTGACGAACCGGTCACGGCCGAGCAGGCGCGGGAGGCGCTCCAGGACTTCATCGACAATCGCTTGGCCTCTTACGGCGACTATCAGGACGCCATCGCGACAGGTCAGGTGACACTCTACCACGCGCGCGTTTCAGCAGTGATGAACCTCAAGCTCCTCGACCCGCGCGAGGCCTGCCTTGCCGCGATAACTGCTTGGGAGGAGGGGCGCGCGCCCCTCAACGCGGTGGAAGGGTTCGTCCGTCAGATCCTGGGTTGGCGCGAGTTCGTCCGAGGCGTTTACTGGACGCTGATGCCGGAATACGCCGAGCGAAACCATCTCGGCGCCGAGGCGGAGGTGCCCGCCTTCTTCTGGACTGGCGAGACCGACATGGCCTGCCTTTCGGATGCGCTGGGCGGCCTCGTCGAGACCGGCTACGCCCATCACATCCAACGGCTCATGGTCATGGGGCTGTTCCTGATGCTCCTGGGCGCGCGCCCCTACAAAGTCCACGAGTGGCATATGTCGATGTATCTCGACGCCATCGACTGGGTGTCGCTGCCAAACGTCCTGGGCATGAGCCAGCACGGCGACGGTGGCGTGGTTGGAACCAAACCGTACTCCGCGTCCGGCGCGTATATCGACCGGATGTCCGACTGCTGCCGCGGCTGCCGATACAACCCCAAACAAGCAACGGGCGAGGCCGCGTGTCCGTTCACGGCCCTCTATTGGGATTTTCTGTCGCGACACGCAGACCGGTTCTCGAAGAACCAGCGCATGGCCATGCAGATGCGCAATGTCAGCCGCAAGAACGAAGAAGAGCTTGCGCAGATCAGAAGGACAGCCGATAGTTTTAAAAAGCGACTCATTTGAAGCCGCAAAAAAAAGCCCGACCACAAGGGCCGGGCGAGTACGCGGGTGGTCAAAGGGGGAAAAACCACCCAGCGGAGGAACGGGGAGCGGCTAGTTGGTCGCCAGCAGCCGCTCGATCTCGGATGTCAGCTTGCGGGACATGGGGCGGGTGACGCTGCCATAGCTTTTCACCAGCGTCCCGTCCGGACCGACAAGGTATTTGTAGAAATTCCATCGCGGGGCGCCTTGTTGCGCGCCGGCCCACGCAAAGAACGGGTGCGCGTTCTCGCCCTTCACGTGATTGATCTCGGTCATCGGAAAGTCGAGCGAGAAGTTGACCTCGCAAAACTCTTTCACGTCTGCTTCTGACGCGAGTTCCTGATTGAAGTCGCCAGAGGGAACGCCGATCACGACCAGTCCCTGATCGCGATACTTCGTCCAAAGCGCCTGGAGGCCGTCATACTGCGGTGTGAACCCGCATCTGGAGGCGGTGTTCACAACCAGAACCGGCTGGCCCTCGAACTGGGCGAGGGGCATGGCTTGACCGTCGATGGACGTGAATTCGAAATCGTGAGCGGTGGACGCCGACGCCGTCGCCGAAGCCATCCCCATCAGTCCGAACACCATTGCAAACACCCAACGCCGCATGCGTAGAACTCCGTAGCTGAGGGGGTTACGAACCGGATGACCGAACGGATCACCCTGATCAGGATTTTTTTGTTCGGGTTTTTTGTTCAGGCGGTCTTAGGCGTTGAGAAGACTGTCGTCGTCCAAGCGATCGGCGTTGGATTGATTGAAGAGCGCGACCAATCCGGATGGCGTGAGTCCAGCGCGTTGGGCTCCCGCGACGTCCAGTGCGACCCGACCCTGGTCCATCATGATGGTTCGCGACCCACAGTCGAGCGCCTGAGCCATGGAATGGGTGACCATCAAGGTGGTCATGCCGGTCTGCGCGACAATCTCCTTGGTCTGCTCGATGACAAAAGCCGCCGCCCGGGGATCGAGCGCCGCCGTATGTTCATCCAGCAGGAGGATCTTTGCGGGGCGCAGCGTCGCCATCACCAGACAGACGGCCTGGCGCTGTCCTCCCGATAGAAGTCCGATCCGATCATCGAGCCGGTCTTCCAACCCGAGGCCGAGAGGCGCGATACGGTCCTGGAACTCGGTTCGCAACCGATTGTTGAGGGCCAGCGACAAACCCCTTACGCGCCCTCGAGCGCTCGCCAGAGCGAGGTTCTCGGCGATCGAAAGCGTTTCGCATACGCCTGCCATCGGGTCCTGAAAGATACGGCTGACGAGGCCCGCCCGCCGATCAACCGACCAGCTCGTCACGTTCTCTCCATCGATCAGGACCCGCCCGGACGATGCGGCGGCCTCGCCGCTGAGGGCGTTCAGCAGCGTCGACTTTCCGGCGCCGTTGCCGCCGATCACCGTTACGAACTCGCCCTCGTTGATCGTAAGCTCGACACCCTTGAGCGCGATCTTCTCAAGCGCGCCGCCGGCGTCGAAGACGACTTCGAGACTGTCGATGACGATCATCTCGCCGGCCCTCGCCGACGTGCGCCGAGTTTGGCGCGGACGCTTGGAGCGCTCATCGCCAAAACGATCAGGATCGCTGTGGCCAGGTTGAGGTCCTGCGCCTCCAGACCAAGCCAGTCCGCCGAGAGCGCCAGCTGAATGGCGAAGCGATAGATGATCGAGCCAATGATGCAGGCCAAGAGCGCGATCCAGATCCGTTTCGGCGGCAGGATCGCCTCGCCAACGATAACAGCTGCAAGACCGACGACGATCGTGCCCACGCCCAAGGTCACATCGGCGAAACCTTGGCTCTGAGCAAAGAGCGACCCGCCAAGCGCGACCAGCGCGTTCGACAAAGCCATTCCCATGCCGATCAGCAGCCCAACTCGCGCGCCCTGCGCTCTCGCCATCCGGGGATTGGCGCCAATCGCGCGCATCGCCAAGCCGGTCTCCGTGCGCAAGAACCAGTTCAAGCCAATAGCGATGACAGCGATTGCGACGAGGAAGGCGAGGGGCTTCGACTGAAACGCCGGTAACGGGAGCGCTTCGAGCGGCGTCAGGGCCGTGGCCTCGGAAAACAACGCAACGTTCGGCGCCCCCATGACCCGCAGGTTGATCGAGTAGAGCGCGATCATCGTGAGAATCGACGCCAGCAGATGCAAGATCCCGAGCCGAACGTTGAGAAACGCCGTCACGGCCCCCGCCGCCGCGCCCGCGATCATCGCCGCAAGCATCGAAATCCAGGGATCCACGCCCGACGTGATCAGCGCCGCTGTGACCGCCGCGCCGAGTGGGAACGAGCCGTCCACGGTCAGATCCGGGAAATCGAGAACGCGGAAAGACAGATAAACACCCAGCGCGACAAGAGCTTAGAACAGGCCAGTCTCTAGCGCCCCAAGGGCCGCGAAAGTGGACATCTCAATTCACCTAAGAAACCACGCCGCCTTGGGGTCGGCGACGTGTTCATTCTGTGCGGGGCCGCGCTACTGGGCCTTCGCCAGGAACTCTTCGGGAAGCTCGACGCCCATTTTCTCGGCCGCTTCCTTGTTCACTACCAGGCTCATCATTCCGAGGCTTGCGTACTGCACGTCGATGTCGCCAGGGTTCTCGCCTTTCAGAATGCGTGCGACCACCTCGCCGGTCTTGTAGCCAACCTGGTAGTAGTCAAACCCGAGCGCCGCAATCGCGCCGCGGCTGACGCTGTCCGTATCGCCGGCGAAGACGGGGAGTTTCGCTTGCTCGCCCACACGCACAACGGACTCGAACGCGGAGACCACCGTATTGTCCGTGGGGACGTAGATCGCATCCACCTTGCCCACCAGGCTTTCGGCCGCCGCCTTCACGTCAGCGGATCGCGGCGCGCCGGCTTCGACAATCTCATAGCCCAGCTGCGCAGCTTCAGATTTCGCCAGATCCACCAACACCTGGGAGTTCGCCTCGCCCGGATTGTAGATGACGCCGATCTTTTCGACACCGCCCACGGCGTCGTCGATCATGCTCAGATGCAAACCCACCGGGGTCAGGTCGGATACGCCGGTCACGTTGCCGCCGGGCTTCTCGGCTTGTGGAACCAACTTGGCTGCGATCGGGTCGGTGACCGCAGAGAAAACAATCGGGATGTCTGACGTCTTCGCGACGACGGCTTGAGCCGACGGCGTCGCGATTGCGACGATGACATCCGGTTCCTCGCCAACGAACTTGTTGGCGATCTGCGCGGCGGTCGCGCCGTTGCCTTGCGCGGATTCGTAGGTCCAGTCGAGGGTGTCTCCAACAGTGAACCCGTCCGCGGCCAGTGCATCCTGAACACCTTTGCGCGCCGCATCGAGCGCGGGATGCTCGACAATCTGCGTGATCGCAACGCTCTTGTTTTCGGCCATGACCGGCGCCGCCGAAAAAGCGAACGCCAAACCAGCCGCGCTCAGTAGAAGAAGCGGTTTCATCGCTGTGTCTCCCTTCAGATGTCGCCCTGAATTGTCAGCCCCAGCTTCTGACGGTGAAGCTGTTGGGAGTCTGCGTCAGCCAAGCGCGGAACGCCACGCCTTTCGCCGAGGGTCGCGTCACCCGCCGAAGACGCGCGCAAAGATCGTGTCAACATGCTTGGTGTGGTGAGCAAGATCAAAGAGCGCTTCGATCTCCGCGTCGCTCATCGCCGCGGTCACATCCGTATCGGCTTTCAGTTCGGTGAGGAAGTCGGCGCCCTCTTCCCAGACCTTCATCGCGTTGCGCTGGACCAGTCGATACGAATCCTCTCGACTGACCCCTTTTTGGGTCAACGCCAGCATCACCCTTTGAGAATGGATCAGACCCCGGAACCGGTTCAGGTTCTTGTCCATCGCTTCGGGGTAGACCACCAGTTTGTCGACGACGCCGGTCAGGCGCGCCAACGCGAAATCGAGCGTCACGGTGGCGTCCGGTCCAATGTTCCGCTCCACCGAGCTGTGGCTAATGTCACGCTCATGCCAAAGGGCGACGTTCTCCATCGCCGGCAGCGCCATCGAACGCACAAGCCGCGCAAGACCCGTCAGGTTCTCGGTCAGGATCGGGTTCCGCTTATGCGGCATCGCAGAGGAGCCCTTCTGGCCGGGCGAGAAGTACTCCTCGGCTTCAAGAACTTCGGTTCGCTGAAGGTGTCGTATCTCGACCGAGAGCCGCTCTACCGAGGACGCGATCACCGCCAAGACGGAAAAGAACATGGCGTGCCGATCGCGAGGGATCACCTGTGTCGAGACCGGTTCCGGCGTCAGCCCCATCTTTTCAGCGACATGCGCCTCGACCGTTGGATCTATGTTCGCGAACGTGCCCACGGCGCCGGAGATCGCGCAGGTTGCGATCTCTGCTCGGGCGGCGTGCAAGCGCGCGCGGCATCGATCAAACTCGGCGTAGGCCTGCGCAAGCTTCAGTCCGAAGGTCGTGGGCTCTGCGTGAATGCCATGGCTGCGGCCAATGCAAACGGTGTCCTTGTGCTCGTAGGCGCGTCGTTTGAGCGCCGCGAGCAACTGGTCCAGGTCGTCAATCAAGATGTCGGTTGAGCGGACCAGCTGGACATTGAAACAGGTGTCAAGCACATCCGAGCTCGTCATCCCCTGGTGAACAAACCGCGCCTCGGGCCCGACGATCTCGGAGAGATGTGTGAGAAAAGCGATAACGTCGTGCTTGACCTCGCGCTCGATCTCATCGATCCGATCGATGTCAAACTCGACGTCTTTCGCTGTCCAGACCTTTTCCGCGGCCTCTTTCGGGATCACGCCGAGCGCAGCCATCGCGTCGGCCGCATGCGCTTCGATCTCGAACCAGATCCTGAATTTCGACTGCGGTTCCCAGATCGCGGAGATTGCGGGACGGGTGTAACGGGGGATCATGGGCTCTCACAGCGTAAATACAGGGTTAACAACACGCCAAAGTGGCTTGTGCTTTGCGTGAAGCATGATGGGATGATCGGACAAGGACCTTCCCGGTCTCACTCCGCAGTGCCGGAGCGCTAGCAAAGCGCGCCAGTCACCGCAAGCGAGATCGGGAAGGCGGCTGAGACTGGGGGTGAACAATGGCGCAGGAAACCATTGGCTCGCTGACGAAACAAACGTTGAAAATCACGCCAGAGACGCGTCGACGCGATTGGCGTCCTTATTTCGAGGGCGTCTGGCGGCTCACGAAAACCATCGAACACTACAACGGCGCAGGGACGGCGACCTTCGATGGCTCGGCTGAGTTCACGCGCAATGAGACGGCCTTGAGCTATTCGGAGAGCGGCGCGATGCGGATCGCCGACATGGTTCTGGCGTCCGAGCAAAAGCAGAACTGGCGGTTTCCCAATTTTCACGTGGCTGAGATCGACTTCGCGGACGGCCGGTTCCTGGCCGCCTTTGATTTATCGAGCGATCCCGCGCACGCGACCCACGATTGCCCGCCGGACGTCTATCGCGGGACCCTGCGGCCGGAAGGGCCGGAGCAGTGGCGTCTCATCTGGCGCGTAAAGGGCCCGCGGAAGGACTACATGTCTGTCGCGGTCTATCGCCGCGAGAAGACGCCGCTTCCGGACTGAGCGCTGGAACGCGCGCGTCCGCCTTTGCACGATCCATTTTTCGCGGATCACACCGCTTGAAACATCCGTCGGCGCGGGGCAGGGTGCGCGACAGTCCTCGTGCCGTTTTAGGACGGTTTGTCCATGTTGGTTTTTGGCGCGGGGTGTCAGAATTCTCGGAGTAGAAAATGAGCCAGTCTCTTTCGCAACGTCCGGTTCTCGCGGACGTTTTCGCGACCGAAGGCGCGGCGCTTTGGGTGAAGCGCGTCGCGTTGATTGTCGTCGGCGTTGCAGCGCTCGCCATCGCCGCCAAAATCAAGGTTCCGATGTGGCCGTCGCCAGTCCCGATTACGCTTGGGACTTTGGCGGTTCTTTCCATCGGCGCCGCCTACGGCCCACGTTTGGGCGCTGCGACCCTCGTCGCGTATCTGTTGATCGGCGCGCTTGGGTTTGACGTCTTTGCGTCATCCTCGGCGGAGAAGAATGGCCTGGCCTATATGCTCGGCGGCACCGGCGGCTATCTCGCCGGATACTTGCTCGCGGTTGTGGCGCTTGGATATGCGGCGCGCAAAGGGTGGGATCGGAACATCCTGACGATGGCGGCCGCGATGTTCGCAGGGAATGTTCTGATTTACGCGATCGGCGTGCCGTGGCTGCACTACGTGATTGAAAGCGGTGGCCTCTACAACGCCGCCAACTTCACATCGATTTGGGATCAGACGCTCTCCTGGGGGCTGACGCCGTATTTGATCGGGGACGCCATGAAGCTGGCCTTGGCGGCGCTTCTGTTTCCGCTGATCTGGCGGGCCGTCGGATCCGCCCGGACCTAAAGCAAGGTCGATCTGGAAAGACTGCAACGGTCGTCCCAAGGGGCGGCCGTTTCTCTTTGTCAGGACCCGAGCAGCGCGGCCGCCGCAGCCCCGCCCATGCCGCGGTTTCGAAGTCTGAGAGCTTTCGCGCGCCCACCCGCTGCGGCGGACGCGCGCGACCACAGGAGCAGCTTAGAAGTTCAACGAGATGTCGCGGTGGCCGGCGTTGCAGCTGGCGACAAACAGCGCCTGCTCGCGGGACAGTTTCTCCTGTCCGCGGATCCCGACCGAGTCCGCGATGGCCGCGTTATACGCCTCCAACGCGGGCAACAGATCCCGTTGGGCCGCCTGGCGCCACGCCAGCTCCTGTTCGAACAGCGGAACTGCGACGCTCAGGGCCTCTCTGGCCGCGGCTGGGTCAGGGTCTGCGCCCTGCATCGCCTTGCGGATCTCGTTCAAGGCGCGCCGGATGTCCGACACCCCGTCGACCTCGTTGATCCTTGAACGCAAATCGGCGACGGTCTCGACCATTTCTTCGGGCGAGAGAGAAGAGATCTGCGCGTCCAGCCCTCGGATCTCATCTTCATAAGCCGCGAGCGCCTCCGCCCCCCTGATCACGCTCATAGCCTCGCCCAGAGGCTCGTAGGCGTCGTCGATGTTGCGGCGATAGGTGCGTCGCGCCCCGATATCCGCTTTCACAAGTTCGGCGTACGCCTTGTTCTGATCTTCCCATTCAGCTGGGATCTGCGCCAGAAGCGCATCCCGTTCAGCGACGTAACCGTCGATCCGGGCCTGGGCGCGTTCGCCGTATTCCGCGGTGTAGATGCCGTTCGGTCCGGAACGCGATACGATCAGCTCGAGCTCCTCGACACGCCGCTCGTAACGGCGCGCATCGCGCTCAAGTCCACGCACGAGCCGATGGACCGGGCGGTAACCCGGCTCGGCGGCTTTCGCAGCTTCCTCCGCGGCGACCACGGCGGCGATCAGGCCGCCCGAGGCGCGCGCCTTCTCAAAGCTCTCGGCGAGGTCTTCGCGGAGGTCTTCGGGCAGGACGCTCAGATCAAGACCCGCAGCCTTGTCAATCGCCGCATCGATCGTTGCGCCGTTGGTCTGGAACTGCTCATAAGCATAGTCTTCCAGGCAGTATTGCAGACGTGGGTTCTGCGGCGGCGGAGCCGTTTCCGACAGAAGCGACACCCGGTTTGGCAGATAGTTCACCAGCTGCGGGTAGAAACCGACGATCATCAGCGCAAACAGCTGCAACGAGATGAAGGCGATCACGCCCTTATACATGTCGATCGTGCGCACGACCGCCGGCGCCACGCCGCGCAAGTAGAACAGCGCAAAGCCGAAGGGCGGGGTCAGGAAGGACGTCTGAATGTTCAGACCGATCATGACGCCGAGCCATACGGCCGTGACGTTGGCGGATGGATCCGCGAGAAGGATCGGCGCGACGATCGGCACCACGACGACGGCGATCTCGATAAAGTCCAGGAAGAAGCCCAGGACGAAGATCACCAGCATCACGATGAAGAACTGAGCCCAGAAGCCGCCCGGAAGCCCTTGCAGGAATTCCTTCACCAGCTCTTCGCCGCCGAACGCGCGAAACGCCGATGTGAGCATCGCGGCGCCCAGCAGAATGATGAAGACCAGCGATGTCGTTTTCGCGGTGTCGATCATCACGCCCTTGAGCGTGTCCTCGATCTTCAGCGTCCGCCAGCCGCTCCAGAACAGTGCGATCAACAACAGGCCGACCGCCATCAGCGCCAGCGTGACCGCCATGACGTCTTCGGACGTGTTCACGGCCTTGATGTTGATGTCATAAAAGCTGATCAGGACGCCGATCGAGACCAGTGCGAACGCCGCCAGGATCGACGGCGTGAACGCGCCTTTTTCACCCTCGCGCAGGCGGTAGCCGGCCATGATCATCGCCCCGACGGCGCCGATCGCGCCAGCCTGGTTCACGGTCGCGATGCCGCCGATGATCGAGCCCAGCACCAGGAAGATCAGCGCCAGCGGCGGGATCAGCGTGACGGCGACCTTGCCGTAGAATTTGCGGTCGAACGCGCCGTCATAGTGCACGGCCGGCGCAAGATGCGGGCGGGCCAGCGCGAAGCTCAGGATGAAAAGCATGTAAAGGACGACGAGAACCAGCCCTGGCAAGAACGCGCCCAAGAACATCTCGCCCGCGCTTGTCGACGTGACAGCGAACTCGGACGGCATGGTCAGCTCGCCCGTGCTGTCCTTGAACAGGGTTTGCCGCGTCGTGCCCGCCTGATCGACCGAGCTGGCCAACTGGTCGGCGAGAATGATGAGAACGATCGAGGGGGGAATGATCTGGCCCAGCGTTCCCGACGCCGCGATTGTTCCAGTCGCCAGAGGTTTCGAGTAGTTGTTCCGCAGCATGGCGGGAAGCGAGATCAAGCCCATCGCGACCACGGTCGCGCCGACGATGCCGGTCGTCGCCGCCAGCAGCGCGCCCACAAAAACAACCGAGATGCCGAGGCCGCCTGGAACCGGGCCGAACAGCTGCGCCATCGTAACGAGAAGATCTTCCGCGATCTTTGACCGCTGAAGCATGATCCCCATGAAGACGAAGAGCGGGATCGCGATCAGCGTATCTCGCTCAGCCTCCCAATAGATACCTCGGAAATTGGTCACTCCGGCCGAGAGCCACTGGTTCGGTCCGCCTTGCGCGAAGTAGGCGTCGGTGTCGCCAGCGAAGAGGTATCCGGCCCCGGCCGCCAGCGCGATGGTGAGGATCGCGGAGCCGGGCAGGGCGAACGCCACCGGGTAACCGGAGCCCAAGGCGAACGCCATAAGCAGAACAAGCACGGCGAGGAAGAAGAGTTCCATTTAGGTCCAACCCATCTGCATCTCGGCCGTCTCTAAGCTTGGCCGGTCTTTTACTTTGTCCCGATGATCGCAACCGTCTCAGCGGCTCTCGGGCGTGATTTCAATCCGAACGCTCCAGCGGCGTCCTACTGTACGGCGTGAACGTCGTGGTCCCGGCCGCCGGGGTCGCCGCGCACATCGGCGACGGCGTCCATAAAGTAGCTGACGAACTGAACCATCATCGACACGGCGAAAATCCCAAGAAACCCGGCCATGAGGTACTTCACATACATGCCGAAGCCGGCCTGAGTGACTTCGTAGGACAGCAGCGGGCTGTTGATCACAGCGGACTTCGATCCCATGCCGTAGATCAGCAAGATCCAGCACAAGACGACGCCCAGCACCAGCGATCCGATCGCGTTCACGTAGCCTTTGGTCTTCGGAGCCATGCCTGCGTAGAAAACGTCGACGCGGACGTGCCCCTCTTCCAGCAGCGTGTAAGCGCTCGCAAACAGGAACAGCGCCGCGTACCAAAAGCGGACCAGGTCCGCCATGAACGCCTGCTCATAGGAAAAAATGAACCGGCAGATCACGATAAGCAGCTCAGCGAACACAACCAGCAGCGCGAGCCAGATAAAGCCCAGCGTCCGTGTGACGGACGCGATCGCGATTCCCACAAGCATCAGCGGGAAGTGCACGTAGGGTCCGCGGAACTGCGACTTGCCCAGCTCGGTCGCAAGGCTCTCGCCGACGACGAAGGGCAACAAGCCTTCGACGCGCAAGAACGAGATGATCATGTCGACCACGCCGATCATCACGACGGCCCAGAACGCCGCGCGGATGAAAAACGAGTTCATGTCAGAGATGCGTTTGCTGTCTTGGCGCAGCGTCTGATCGCCGTTCCGGGTGACGAAGAAGACGGCCAGAGCGACCATCACGGCGTAAAGCGCCGCCTGCAGCGCGGCGAGAGCGCCGCCATCGCCCAGAACCGCGCGTGCGCCCGGAAGACCCGCCCAATGGGTGAGAAAATTGTTTGCGAGGAAAGCGATCAAGACAGCCAGCATGACCCAGCTGAACAGCCTGGTCAGAAGCACACCAGAGTCGGATCCCGAAGACGCTTCGGGTGGCGTCGTGGTTGTCATCAATGACTTCCCGGTCGTTCCTATTTTCTAATGAGAGGGACGGAGCTTTCGCCCCGTCCCAGATCTTGTCGGGCCTGCGGCTTAGCCGCCGATCCCCAGCACGCGGTTCCGCTTCACGCTGAAGCCGACGTCGGCGAGGCTCATCCAGCCGCCGATATCCGCGCGCGCTGCGGTGAAGGCGTCGTGGATCTTGGCCGCCAGCGGGCTGTGCGAGCGGGTCTCTTCAAAGACTTCGTCCGCTGCTTCGCCCATCGCGTCATAGACGTCGTCGTTGAACTCTTTGAGTTCGACGCCCTGCTCGTTGATGAGGCGCGCGAGATACGTGCCGTTGTTGGCGTTGGTCTCGGCCATCTGACGGGCGTTCTCTTCGTTCGCCGCGCCTTCGATGATCGCTTTCTCAGTGTTGCTGAGCGAGCCCCACCATTCGCCGTTGATGCCCAGAGCCAGCTGCGAACCCGGCTCGTGCATGCCCGGCCAGTAGTAGAACTTGGCGGCTTCGTAGAACTTCATGAAGTAGTCGTTGTACGGGCCGACCCACTCGGTCGCGTCAACCGCGCCAGAGACGAGGTTCTCATAGATCTGACCGCCTGGCAGCGAGACCGGCGATGCGCCGAGCTTGGCGAGAACGTCGCCGCCTAGGCCCGGGATACGCATCTTCAGACCTTTGAAGTCGTCCGGGCTTTCGATCTCTTTGTTGAACCAGCCGCCCATCTGGCAACCGGTGTTGCCGACAGCAAAGTTCTTGAGGCCGAATTCGCCGGCGATTTCGTCCCAGAGCTCCTGGCCGCCGCCGTACTTGATCCAAGCGTCGAGCTCGGCGTAGGTCATGCCAAACGGAACAGCGGTGAAGTAAGCCCAACCAGGGTGCTTACCCTTCCAGTAGTAGTCTGCTGCGATATACGCTTGAGCGTTGCCCGAAGCGACTTCGTCGAACGAGTCAAACGCGCCAACACGTTCGCCAGCGGCGAAGTATTGAACCTGGATCTTGCCGTCGGTGAGCTCCGGCACGCGCGCGGCGAAGCGCTGTGCGGAAACACCGAGACCCGGGAAGTCACGCGGCCAGGTCGAGACGATCACCATCTCTTTTATGCCTTGTGCGACTGCCGGAGCGGCCAGAGTGGTCGCAGCGGCGCCGACGCCAGTCAGCGCAGCGCCCTTTAGAAAGGAGCGACGTTCCATAAAATGTCTCCCTTGGATGTCCGTATCGTTTCGTCGGTATCCGATGTTGCGCCGCGGCAGGATTAGTGTGACCCAAGCGCGCAGCGGCCTTTCGCATTATGGCGAAACGCGGGGCGACGTTAGCGACCGCTTTGCGAGGGCGCAAGGTCCATTAAAAATAGGAATCTGGCGGTTAAGAATAGTTGCGCTGCAATATGCCTATAAATGAGGCGATTTCAGCTTTCGACTTCCCGCCAGCCGCGGTCTGTCAGCGCTTCGATTGGACGAAAACGGATTTTGTAGTCCATCTTCGGGCTCCCGGCGACCCAGTAGCCGAGATATACGTACGCCGTGTCCGCCTCTTGGGCGACACGGATGTGATCGAGGATCACGAATTGACCCAGACTGCGTTTGTCTTCGGTCGGATCGTAAAAGCTGTAGACCAGGCTCAGGCCGTCCAGCAGAAGATCTGTGACGCAGACCGCGACAAGGCGTCCCGGCTCGTCTTCTTTGTCCGCTTCGGCCGGCAGGCGGTACTCGACGACCCGCGTGCGCACCGGGGTGTCCTCCACCATCGCGGCATAGTCGAACATATCCATATCGGTCATGCCGCCGTCCGCATGCCGCGTTTCTAAGTATTTGGAAAAGAGCGCGTATTGCTCCTCCGTAGCCCATGCGTCGCACGCTGTTCGCTGCAGGTCCTGGTTGCGTTTGAGTATTCGACGTTGGGTGCGGTTCGGCTCGAAACGGTGGGCGACGACCCGCGTCGACACGCACGCGTTGCATCCGGTGCAAGCGGGTCTGTAGGCGATGTTCTGGCTTCGGCGAAATCCGTGCTCCGCCAGTTCGTCATGGAGATTGGCTGCGTTCACACCGCTGAGATTTGTAAAAAGCTTCCGCTCTCTCCGGCCCGGCAAATAGGGGCAGGGCCGCGGACCGGTAAGAAAGAACTGCGACCGCAGGTTTCGGTCAAAATGCGACATGGAGCGATCAGCGTCCCTGAGTTAATCAGCGGGGAACATAGCATGGCTGCGAGACGCGTCATCCATAATCAACGGCGTCCGAACAGTTTTTATCTGGAACGGTTTTTCTTAACATTCCGCTGCGACGACGTCTTCGGGGCCGATCACAATGTCGTCGTCCAGCTCGCCAATCGCCGCGAGATCTTTGCCCTCGTAGGGCGCCTGCTTCAACACCAGACGAATAGAGTTCAAGCGAGCCCTCTTCTTGCAGTCGGATCGTACGACGCGCCACGGCGCGTCGGGCGTATGCGTCCGATTGAACATCTCGTCGCGCGCGCGGCTGTAATCTCCCCAACGTTCCAGTGAGGCGATGTCAATGGGCGACAGCTTCCAGTGTTTGAGGGGATCGCGCTCGCGCGCGAGGAACCGCCGCATCTGTTCTGCGCGTCCCACGGACAGCCAGATCTTGAAGAAAAGGATCCCGTCGCCGACGAGCATGCGCTCGAAGCTCGGCGCGCTGCCAAAAAAGCGATCGCGCTGCGCTGGAGTGCAGAACTCCATCACCGTTTCGACGCCGGCGCGATTGTACCACGAGCGATCAAAGAACGCGATTTCACCCGGAGAGGGCAGGTGCCCCGTGTAACGTTGGAAGTACCATTGCCCCTGTTCGACGTCGGAGGGCTTGGACAGCGCCACGATGCGTGCGCCGCGCGGGTTCATGTTCTCGGTGAACCGCTTGATCGTGCCGCCCTTGCCGGCTGTGTCGCGTCCTTCGAACAGGATCAAAACGCGCGCGCCTGACGACTTTACCCAACGCTGCAGCTTTTGAAGCTCGATCTGCAAAGAGTCGAATTCACGCTCGTAGTCCCGGCGCTTCATCTCACGGTCGTAGGGATGCGCGTCGGACAGGATGTCTTTGTCGTCCGCTTTTTCGATCCGGGCCCGCAGCTTCTTGGGAAACTCGCTGCGGTAAAAGCGCGATATCGCGCCGTCAAACGGCGCCGGGAAGCCGTTGTCGGTTTCGACGTGATGTTGCTTCGCTCTGGTGTCGTTACTCTTGCTCATGCGCCCACTATGCGCCGGACTTAGACCCAATCATAGGGCGTCGACTGGTACACTTCATTGATCCAGTTGCTAAAAAGCAAATGCGCGTGACTGCGCCAACGGTTCTCGGGCGGTTGAGAAGGATCGTCGCTGGGATAGTAGTTGTAGGGAACGTCGATCGCTTTTCCGGCGGCTGTGTCGCGCTCGTACTCCTCAGCGAGCGACGTGGTGTCATACTCGACATGATTGAACATGTAGAGCGCGCGGTGGGCCGGGTCCTCGAGCAGGCAAAGTCCTGCGCCGTCCGAGGCGGCGAGCACCTTCAGGTCCGAGCTCTCAGGCAAATCGTCGCCCCGGACCTCTGTCCAGCGGGAGACCGGCACGACAAAGTTGTCGGAGAACCCTCGCAGATAGGGAGATCCCGGCCGCCGGTTGTCATGGCGAAAACACCCAAAAGCTTTCTGGGCCAGCTCATGCTTGGGCACTCCGTGAAAGTGATGCAGCATCGCCTGCGCGCCCCAGCAGATCGCGAACGTCGAATGGATGTTTGTCTGCGTCCAATCGAAGACCGTCTGCAGCTCGCCCCAGTAGGAGACGTCTTCAAACGGCAACAATTCGATCGGCGCGCCGGTGACGATCAGCCCGTCGAACCGCCGCTCGCGCACCTCGGCGTAGGGTTTGTAGAACGCCTCAAGATACTCTGTCGGCGTATTGCGAGACTGATGCTCGCTCATCCGAACCAGTGTGAGTTCGATTTGCAGCGGCGTCGCGCCGATCAGTCGCGCGAATTGCGTCTCGGTCCGGGACTTGTTCGGCATCAAGTTGAGCAGCGCGATCTGGAGCGGTCGGATGTCTTGCCGCATCGCCGTCGATTCCGACATCACCATAACGCCTTCACGTTGGAGCACGTCGCGAGCGGGCAGGTTCTCCGGGATTTTGATCGGCATATCCACGAGGTCCAAGAACAGGTTAGCCCGCGCACTTAGGCCTCGAGAGCGCTGGAAGCAAGCGCGTGGCGCTGTTAAGACCACGGTTCGATTCAAAGATCCGTCATATCGAGAACCTGATCCGCCATGAAAAGACGCGTCTTCCTCGCCGCCGCCGGAGCGGCTCCCATGCTCTGCGCGCCGGCGCTCGCTCAAGCGCGGCGAGAGATGACGATCGTCTCAACGTGGCCGCGCGACTATCCCGGACTGGGGGTCAGCGCTCAGAACCTCGCCGCCAGGATCGAGACCCTGACCGAAGGGCGCATCAAGGTTTCATACTTCGCCGCCGGAGAACGCGTGGGCGCGTTCGACGCCTTTGACGCCGTCGCGGCCGGCGATGCGGACGCCTATATCGGCGCGGAGGGCTACTGGAAAGGAAAGCACCCGGGTTTTCCGTTCTTCCAAACGGTTCCGATGGGCCTCACGCATAACGAGATGCTGGCATGGATCAGCCATCTCGGAGGGCAGGCCCTCTGGGACGAGCTCGCCGGTGAATTCGGTGTGAAAGGCCTTCTTTGCGGCGGCACCGGCGTCTCGATGGGCGGCTGGTACAACACAAAGATCGAGAGCGCGGATGATCTAAAAGGTCTGCGACTGCGTGTGCCCGGTCTCGCCTCTGACGTCTTCGCGCGCTTGGGCGCGTCGCCGGTGTCTCTGCCGGGCGGACAGATCTACGAGAACCTGGTTTCGGGAACCGTGGACGCGGCGGAGTGGGTCGGGCCATGGGCCGATTATGCGCTCAAGCTGTTTGAGGCTGCGAGATACTACTATTACCCCGGCGTTCATGAGCCTGGCGGGATGGTGTCTTTTGGCGTGAACCGAGGGTGGTGGGACGCCCTTTCGGCTGTTGATCAGGAGATCATCACCGCAGTCTGCGAGGCCGAAACAACCCGCCTCATCGCCGAGTACGATGCGCGCAACGGCGCATTTCTCGACAAGTTGGTCCGAGAGCAGGGGGTTGAGTTGCAGGCCTTTCCAGACGACGTGTCCGTCGCGTTCGCCCAAGCGGCCGCCGCCGTCTACGCCGAGCTCACGGACTACGCCGACCTGACGGGGCGCATCTTCCAGAGTTTTGCCGACGCGCGCCGCACCATCGGCCGCTGGAAATCGGTTTCGGACGCTCCGTTCCTGCGCGCGCGCCACGCGGCGCTGAAGGCCTAAGCCGTCTACTCGGCTGCAATCTCGAGCGAAGGCTTGCGCGGGGCAGGGGGCTCGCCGACCGGGTCCGCAAGCGTCTCGCCGTCTGAACCAAAGAGGCTTCGAGCGCCACGGCTCGCCCAAACGCGCGCCGCCAAAGCGGACGGCGTCACAACCAACGTCAACAGCGTCGCGAATGCGAGGCCGAAAACGACCGCGGTCGACAGAGGCACCCACCAAAGCGCGGTGGGCGCTCCGACGACCACCTGGCGCCCGACAAAGTCGATCGACGTCGCGAACACCATCGGCAGAAGCCCCGCGATCGTCGTGATCGTCGTCAGCAGAACCGGTCGCATACGATCCTCGACGGTGCGGATGATCGCTTCGATCCGGTTCATGGTTCGAGCGTAGTCCTGGTAGGTGTCGATCAGCACAATGTTGTTGTTCACGACGATCCCGGCCAACGCGACGATGCCTGTGCCGGTCATGATGATCGAGAAACTCTGATCCATGACCACCATGCCGATCAGGACGCCTGCGATCGACATAACGACGGCCGAAAGAACCAGCGCCGAATTGTAGACGCTGTTGAACTGCGCCAGCAGGATCACGAACATCAAACCCAGCGCGCCTAGGAACGCCTGGCCGAGGAACGCCTGCGACTCCGCCTGTTCTTCCTGATCTCCGACAAAGCGCGCCTTGACGCCCGCCAGTTCAGCCGGTTGGCCGTCAATCCATGTTTGCAGCTCGGCGATCTTCGCATTGACGTTGACCCCGGGCTGCACGTCAGAGCGAACCACGAAGAACCGAGTTCCGTCGCGACGCGCGATCTCGTCGATCTTCTGCTTTGGCGTGATGGTCACGAAGTTTGACAGCGGCGACAGACCGGTGGTGGTCGCGACCTTCATGTCGCTTAGAGTCGAAAGGGTTCGGTCCGCGTCCGGGAAGCGAACCCGGATCTCCAGCTCCTCGTCCGAATCATCGGGCCGGTATTCGCCCAACTCCGCGCCGCGCGTCACAAGTTGGATGAGAGCGCCGATCTGCGCGATATCTGCGCCGAAGCGGCCGGCCGCCGTTCTGTCGACGGTCAGTTCCCATTCGATCCCCGGCAAGGGGCGCGTATCGACGCCTTCCGCAAGGCCAGCCGAGTCATCGACCTTCGCGCGCGCCGCTTTGGTGGCCGCGTAGAGCGTGTCCCAGTTCTGAGATGTGATCTCCAACTGGATCGGTTTGCCCTGTTCCGGGCCTTCTTTGAGCTCTGACAACTGTACGATCGCGCCCGGTATCCGCGAGGTGCGTTCGACGATCTCCGCCATCACGACGTCGCCGGGGCGCCGCTGTTCGAAGGGTGCCAGCTCGATCTGGATCTGACCGATGGCGTCTTTCGGCGCCTCGCCGCCTTCTTGCGTCAGCCCGCCGTCTCCCGCGAAGGCGAAAACGGCTTCGACGCCTTCGACCTTCAAAACTTCATTCTCGGCCTGCTGAACGATCCGGTCCTGTTCCTCAAGCGATAGATTGCCGCGCGCGCGAACATACAGGTTGGCGCGCTCAGGTTCGGTCTTCACGAAGAACTCGACGCCCTTGTCATGCGCGCCGAAGAGCGCGAAGGCGCCGACCAACGCCGCCAACGCGACGCCGATGGCCACGAACGGCCCAAACGGATTGCCGACGACGCGTTCGATCAGACGGCCAACCCATGTCCGCTCACGCGTCTCGGGCTCGGTTGGGAGTTCGGTCGCCGCCGTTGGCGAAGTCAGCTCCGCCGGGGCCGCAGCCGCCGCCTCCGATCGACCAGCGCCCGGACGTCCCAGTCCCATGCGTGTGAAAAGACGACCGATGGCGGCGAAGAGAACGCCCAGCGCGCCGCCGATCACGGGCAAGTAGATCAGGGCGACCAGAAGCGACGCCGTGAGAACAAAGATCAGGGTGATCGGCAGATAGCTCATGAACTCGCCTGGCATGCCTGGCCACAAGAGCATCGGCAAAAAGGCGCAAAGCGTCGTCGCTGTCGATGAAACGATGGGCCAGAACATCCGTTCGGCGGCCTGTCGATACGCGGTCTGCGGTTCTACGCCCTCGGTCATGCGCTTGTCGGCGTACTCGGCGACGACGATGGCCCCGTCGACCAGCATGCCGACCGCGAGGATCAGGCCGAACATCACCATGTTGCTGACGGTCATGCCCAACGCGCCCATGAGGGCGAAGGCGAGCAGGAACGAACAGGGCACCGCGAGCCCGACAAGCAGCGCCGAGCGCAGGCCCAACGCGGCGACAACCACGATCATGACCAGCAAAACAGCCGTCAGAACCGATCCTTCGAGCTGCTTGACCATCCGTTCGACGCGCTGGCTCTCGTCCATCGAGAAGTCGATCTTCACAGCGCTTTGCAAGGCGGGCGGCCATTGCGCGACTTGCTCGGCGACCGTCGCTCTCACCTGTGCGACCGTGTCGATGATGTTCTCACCGACGCGCTTGGTCACCTGTAGCGCAACCGTCGTCTCGCCGTTGAAGCGCGCCACCGCGTCCGCGTCTTCGAAGGTTCGCCGGATCGTCGCGATCTCGCTGAGCGTCACGATGCGATCGCCATTGACCTTTATGGGCAGGCCATAGACGTCCTGGGCGGTCTCAAAGCTCCCTGGAACCGAAACTGAAAACTTTCCGACGCCGGTGTCGAGTTGCCCTGCGGCGATCAACATATTGTTGTTGTCGACGATGCTGATCAACTCGGCGGCGGTCACCTCGTACGCCTCGAGCTTCAGCGGATCGATAATGACCTCAAGCATTTCCTCGCGGTGACCCGCCAATGCTGCTTCGAGAACCGGCGCCAGGCTCTCCACCTCTCGCTGTAGATCTTTCGCAAGGCGCAGCAGAGTGCGCTCGGGCGCATCGCCCGACAGCGTGACGACGAGGATTGGAAACTCGGAGAGGTTGACCTCGATCACCTGAGGTTCTTCGGCGTCCGACGGCATTTCCGCCTGCGCCTGGTCCACTTTGTCCCGCACCTCGGCGACGGTCGCTGCTTTGTCCCAGCCAAAATCGAACTCGAGCACCACGCCTGCATGGTTCTCGGTCGCGTAGGCCGTCATTTCCTTCAGGCCTTCAATGCCGCGTAGTTCGGTTTCAAGGGGCCTTACAAGCAACCGCTCGCTGTCCGGGGCGGAGACCCCGGGGAAGGGCACCGAGACATAAAGGATCGGCACATCGATGTTCGGCGCGCCTTCCTTTGGCAATCCCGTGTAGGCCAGAACGCCTGCGCCAACCGACAGGACGACGAAGGCGAAGATCATTCGGGCGCGATTTGCAGCCCATCGAACGAGTCCGATCATTCGCTTGGTCCCCTTAGTTCGTCGGCGCGTCGGCGAATTGCGCGGTGACGGCGGCGCCGTCAGTCACGAACTCTTGCCCGACGACGATGACGTTCGCGGCTTCCGGAAGACCCGACACCCAGACGCCGTCCGAGCTGTCGCGCAAAATCGAGATCGGCGCGAAGCGCGCCTCCCCGTCGACCTCCAGGCGAACCCCTATATCGCCAGTGTTGTTCAACGTCAGGGCCGAATGCGGCAAAAGATGCCCTCTCGCCCCTTTCAGCGGCACTGTCAGCTCAGCGGTCATGCCGTCTCGGATCAGGCCGTCGGGGTTGCTGGCTTGCGCCTCCACTCGGAACGTCCGCGTGTCCGGATCCGCTGACTGCGCGACGAAAGTCACGATCATGTCGATCGTTGCGCCGTTGATCACGCGTGCGGAGGCGTCCTGGCCAGCCTGCAAGGAAGCGACCAGCCGTTCCGGCGCGAAGCCGACGACTTTGATCGGGTCCAGCGCCACAACCGTCGCGCACACGTCGCCACGCTGCAAAAGCGCCCCGAGTTCGGCGGTGTCGGTCTCCAATACGCCGTCGAACGGCGCGGTCATCGTCGTGCGGCCAAGATCGATGCGCCACTCTTCGAGGTTCGCTTTGGCGGCCTCAAGTTCCGCGAGGTTCGCTGCATGCGTCGTCGCGGCCGCGAAACCTCTTTCTTTCAATTTGCCCGACGCATCCACGTCGATCTGCGCTTGTGCGAGCTTTGCTTCCGCTTCGGCGATCCGCGCAGGTCGGTCCGCCATGTTGATTTCACATAAGGTCTCTCCGGCGCTGACCTCAGCGCCCTTGCGCAGCGGAGTTGAGACGATCAGTCCTTCAGTTTGCGCGACGACTTCGACGGTCCGCGACGCTTCGGTCCGCCCACGCAAAACGATCGCGCTCTCAAGCTCTGTCGCGTCGCTCTTTATCGCGACCACGTCGATCGAAACGCGTTCGATGGGCGCGTTGGAAGCCTGCTCGCCACTTGCGGTCTCCGCATCGACCTTTTCGGACCCGTTATCCGATGGGCCTGTGAGGATCCAGAGCGCGACAGCGGCGCTGACGCCCAAGGCCGCCAGGATCGAAGTCAGTCGCATTTCCGTCGTGTCTCCTTATCGCACGGTTGACAGCATATTGTGTCTAACTGGTTTGACGCTAGATCCGAAATCCCGAAACGAGGCGGGAAATGAATATTCTCGTCAATTTTCACACTTTCACGAACGAGATACGCATCGCCGTCGCGAACCGATCAATTTTGCAGCGAAATCTTCTAAACTCGCCTAAAAATAAGTGGTCAGAGCAGCGCAAATCCCAGTGGGCCGCGCGAAACTGACGCGGTCACACAGGTTTGAGGCATCCATGTCGACACAAAGCACGCTCTCCAAAAAGTCCGCCGTCGCCGACCCTGTCGCGCAGACGCGAAAGCGCGCGAAGATGACGGTTCCGAAGTTCATGGCCCGGAAAGGCGATGAAAGCGCGGAGCCGCTTGTCTGTTTGACGTCGTACACGGCGCATGTCGCGCGGCTCTGCGATCAACACTGCGACATGCTTCTGGTCGGCGACTCCCTGGGCATGGTCATTCACGGCATGCCAAACACGCTTGGCGTGACGCTCGAGCATATGATCATGCACGGCCAAGCCGTCGCGCGCGGGGCGGAAAGCGCTCTGGTGGTGGTCGACATGCCCTTCGGCAGCTTTGAAGAAAGCCCCGAGATCGCCTTTCGAAACGCGGCGCGCGTGGTCAAGGAGACCGGCTGCCAAGCGGTCAAGATCGAGGGCGGCGTCGAAATGGCCCCGACGATCGCGCATTTATCGAAGCGTGGCGTGCCTGTCTGCGCGCATGTCGGGCTGATGCCTCAAGCGATGAATTCCGTTGGCGGGTTCAAGACCCAGGGCAAGGACGAAGCCGAATGGGCGGGCATCGTCGCCGACGCCAAAGCTGTTGAGGAGGCCGGCGCGTTCGCCGTCGTCGTCGAAGGCGTTGTCGAGCCTCTCGCGGAAAAGATCACCCAGGCCGTCTCCATCCCGACGATCGGGATCGGGGCCAGTTCAAAATGCGACGGTCAGATCCTGGTCTTCGAAGACATGATCGGGCTTTTTCCGCGGGTCCCGACGTTTGTGAAACGCTATGGCACCATGGAAGACATGATGAAGGACGCGATCGAACGCTACGCCAGCGAGGTCCGAGATCGGAGTTTTCCGGCCGAAGAGCACGTCTACAAGCCGACGTGACGCCCTGAACTTGTGCGGATTCGGCGCGCGTATGGTGAATTCCGCCTAGGCGCGGTGGACGTTAGGGGTTAAACCGCGCGGCGACACAAACAGAGAAATCAACCGCCGGCATGCCTCAATCAGGCCATGACTGCGGACTTTCTGTCGCGAAACGATAGACCAGGAAACCGCGAGCGAGCACAGACCGTGAGCAAGCAGAAGAACAAGAAGAACGGCGCGCCCAAGACTGCGCCGGCGGGCGGCCGCTCTGCCGCGAGGACGTCGGCCGGCGTCGCCAAGGACGAAACCGACAGCTTCATCGAAGAGGTGTCGGAAGAGCTCCAACGCGATCGGCTCTACGCTCAGTTTCGGAAATACGGGCCTTACGCGTTGGCCGGCATCGTCGCGCTGGTCGTCGGCGCTTCGGTTTACGAGTTCCGTCAAAGCGCGAGTGTGTCCGCGGCGCGTGAGGCAGGGGCGGCTTTGTCCGCCGCCGCCGGCGCCGATGATCGCGCCGCCGCCTTTCTCAGCATCGCCGAAGGATCGGAGGACGGGGTTGGCATGATCGCGCGGTTTCGGGCTGCGGAGGCGCGTCTCGAGGCTGGGGACGGCGCGGGCGCCGCGACGTTGCTGGACGAGATCGCCAACAACCCGCAGACGCCTGAGGTCTACCGCGACATCGCGACGTTGAAAGCGGTGATGGCTCGCTTTGGCGGCGGCGACGCGCAGACGCTCGCGGATGCGCTGCAACCGCTCACCGCGCCCAACGCCGCGGTGCGGCCCTTGGCTCTGGAACTCCGTGCGGCCGCGCTTTTGGAGCTCGGTGAAGTCGATGCCGCGCGCGGCGCGCTGAGCGACGCGATCGCAGACGAAACCGCGCCTCAGGGCGTCCGCGTGCGGGCGCAGAGCCTTTTGGACGCCTTGGGAGGGCCCCCGGAGTTCTCGCCATCCGAGGAAGAAAGCGCGTCTGACGACAGCGCTTCCGACGAAAGCGTCGCTGACGAAAACGGCTCTACAGACGCCAATAATTAAACCTGTCGCGCCGAAGCGCCGCAGAAACGCCGCAGAGTGTGTTTGACAATCTCCGATGTCGACCATGCCGCCGCGGAGCAAATCGCGATCTAGATCGCCGTCAACACCATCGAGAGAATGGGTGGTAGGGAGAAAACTGATGGATCTGCGTTCGACTTCGATCCCAAACCCCTGGAAGACGAAAGCGTCTCTTCTCATCGTCGCCACGATGCTGACCGGGGCCTTGTCCGGCTGCGGCTACTACTTTGGCGAAGAAGAAGAAATCCTGCCTGGCGAGCGCATCTCCATCCGCCGAGTGGAAACGCCGACCGTAGAGGGGGGGCAGGTCGTCTTGCCCAATCCGCGCAATGTCGCCGACTGGCCCCAAGCCGGAGGGAACTCTTTGCGATCGGTCGACCATGTTGGCGGCAACCTGAGCCTGACCCGCGCCTGGAGCGCGTCAGCCGGTGCCGGATCCGACAGCGAGTCGCGCGTATCGGCGGAGCCTGTCGCCGCTGGCGGGCGGGTCTTTGCGCTTGACGCCGCGTCGACGGTCACCGCCTTCAGCCTGAATGGCGGCAGCGAGATCTGGTCGACCGATCTGACGCCCGAAGACGAAGATGGCCGCGACGGTTTCGGCGGCGGTCTGGCGGTCGCTGGCGAGTTCTTGATTGCTGCGACGGGGTTTGGCGAAGTCATCGGTTTGTCTGTGGCCGACGGTTCGGAGAAGTGGCGGTTCAAGGGGACGTCGCCTTTCCGCTCGGCGCCGGCTGTCTCTCGCGGCCTCGCGGTCGTGCTTTCCAGAGACGGGCAAGTGATCGGTCTCGACGTGACGACCGGCGAGCGTCGCTGGGGTGTGATCGGGATCGAAGGCGGCGCAGCCATGCTCGGCGGCGGAGCGCCGGCGATCGCAGGCGAGATCGTCGCGGCGCCGTTTGCGTCCGGCGACTTGGCTGTCTTCCGCGGGAGCGACGGACGACGCGGTTGGAGCGAAGGGCTCGGTTCGGCGCGCCGCGGGGCCGCGATCTCCTTGATCACCGACGTTTCCTCTGCGCCTGTCCTGCACAGCGGAAAAATCTACGCGGGCAGTGTCGCCGGACGGCTCGTCGCCTTTGAGGCCAACACCGGCCGGCGGGTTTGGGCGCGCGATATCGGGCTTTATAATCGCGTCTGGGCGACTGAGCGCACGCTCTTCGCCGTTGCGGAAGATGGCGGCGTCCACGCCCTGTCAGCGCAGACTGGTCAGACGATCTGGAGCATGAACCTGCCGCAATACGAGGACCCTGAGGACCGCGATGGCCTCCTTGCTTACGGCGGTCCGATCCTGGTAGGCGGAAAGATCTATGTGGTCAGCTCCGATGAAAAGCTCTACGCGATCGACGCGATGACGGGTGGGGTCGAGCGTGAGGTCGACATTCCCGGCGGTTCGTCGATACCGCCGATTTTCGCGGGCGGCTCGCTGATCATCTTGGACGAGAACGCGGACCTGCACGCGTTCAATTAGACGGATCGGCGTCGCCGCCGTTGCGCTGACGCACTGAGCGTGGGAAGAGCGGAGCATGTCTTTCTCGCTCGCAATCGTCGGCCGACCAAACGTCGGCAAGTCGACACTGTTCAACCGTCTTGTCGGCAAGCGTCTGGCTTTGGTCGACGACCAGCCGGGCGTGACGCGCGATTTGCGCGAGGGTGCGGCGCGCCTGGGAGATCTCAGGTTTACGGTCATCGACACGGCCGGTCTCGAGGACGCAGACGACGACTCGCTGCCCGCACGGATGCGGCGGTTGACAGAGCGGGCGGTCGAGGAAGCCGATGTCTGTTTGTTCGTGATCGATGCGCGCGTGGGCGTGACGCCGATCGAAGAATCCCTGGCTGAGGTTCTGCGCAAACGCTCCGCCCATGTATTGCTCGCCGCCAACAAGGCCGAGGGGCGGGCTGGCGAGTCCGGCGTGCTCGAAGCCTACAGTCTTGGGCTTGGCGAGCCGATTCCGATTTCAGCCGAGCATGGCGAGGGGATGGAGGATCTCTACGCCGCGCTACAACCCATCTCCGACGCATTCGCCGAACGCCACGCGCAACTCGCGTCCGAGGCCGCTCGCGTCGAGGAGGCCGGTGAACCGCTCATCGGGGAGGACGTTGAGGAGGCTGGGGAAGAGCTTGCGACGCCGGTGCGCGCCCCTCTCAAAGCTGTTCAGCTCGCGGTGATCGGGCGTC
>CALDSD010000095.1 GCA_937911325.1 uncultured Neomegalonema sp. | reverse complement strand
GAGCCCAACTGTAAAACAGCTCGGGTCTAGAGCAGCGCGAGTTCAGGACAGCGCGACGCCGCGCGCGCTTTACTCGGCGCTGATCCGCAAGTGGCGCGCGCGGGCGGCGCGCTCAATCGCCGCGGCGCTCAGCCGGCCGACCTGCAGGCGATGGCGGATGATCTCGAGCAGGCGGATCTCTTCCTGTTTGATTGCTCCGTCCGCCGCCGCGACGTCGCAGGCCAGCGCATAAGCTGTTTCATTCAGGCCCTCGCCCATGGGGATGGCGCCGGCGATCATGCCCAACAGCGTGTCGAGCCCTTCATCTTGCTCAAGCAAGTCGACCACGGTTTCGGACACGACAGTGATCCGAGTGTTGTCGTAGTTCTCGAACGCAGGCAAAAGCTCAACGATGGCGCCGATCTCCTTGAGCTCGCTGTCGGACATGTTTCGGTCCGCCGCCGACATCAAGATCATAGTCGCGATCAACGCGTCCTGAGGGCTCATCACGTTACTCATCAGCCAAGCCTTTCCCACTCTCCAGCCGCTTCGCATTGCACGACTGTCCCAGTCGTCGCGGCGCAACATGGCCTTAGGTCGTCTCGGATGCAATGGGTCGCGCATCGGGTTCACGAACAACGTGAGCTTTGGTTGACGACACGGGTCCCGCGGCCTAGGCCTCGCAACGTCTATCGGAGAGAGACATGCTAGATTTCGCCCCAGAGATACGCGCGGCGGCCGAAACGGCCAAGGCCTGGCCGTTCGAGGAAGCCCGCAAACTGCTCAAGCGCTACAAGAAGGCGCCGCCCGAGAAAGGCTACGTGCTGTTCGAAACCGGGTACGGGCCGTCGGGGCTGCCGCATATCGGCACTTTTGGCGAGGTCGCGCGGACGACCATGGTGCGCCGGGCGTTCGAGGCGCTCAGCGACATACCGACCAAGCTGATCTGCTTTTCGGACGATCTCGACGGGATGCGCAAAGTCCCCGAGAACGTGCCGAACCCCGGAAAGCTTGAAGAGTATCTGCAAAAGCCTCTGACCAGCGTGCCCGATCCTTTTGGGACCGATGAGAGCTTCGGCCACCACAACAACGCGATGCTGCGCCGGTTCCTGGATACGTTCGGTTTCGAGTACGAGTTCATTTCCGCCACGGATTTTTACCGCTCAGGCCGGTTTGACGAAGTGCTGCTGCGCGCGGCGGAGCAGTACGACAAGATCATGGAGGTGATGCTGGCCTCGCTGCGAGAAGAGCGCCAGCAGTCCTATTCGATCTTCTTGCCGATCCATCCCGACACGGGTCGCGTTTTGTACGTGCCAATGAAAAACGTGAATGCGAAGACCGGTGAGATCACCTTCGACGACGAAGACGGTCGCGAGATCACGATGCCGGTCACCGGCGGCAACGTGAAACTGCAGTGGAAGCCGGATTTCGGCGCGCGGTGGGCGGCGCTTGGCGTCGACTTCGAAATGTACGGCAAGGATCACTCCACCAACACGCATATCTACGACAAGATATGCCGCCTGCTTGGAGCGCCGGCGCCCGAACACTACGTCTACGAGCTTTTCCTCGACGAAAAGGGGGAGAAGATCTCCAAGTCGAAGGGCAACGGGATCTCGATCGACGAGTGGTTGGCCTACGCGTCGTCCGAGAGCCTGGCGCTCTACATGTTCCAGAAGCCGCGGACCGCCAAACGCCTGTTCTTTGACGTGATCCCGAAGACCGTCGACGAGTACCACCAGCACCTGCGCGCCTTTGTCGACCAGGATCCGGCCAAGCGCATCGAGAACCCGGTCTGGCATATCCACGAAGGCGATCCGCCGAAGTCGGATATGGAAGTCAGCTTCGCCATGCTGCTGAACCTCGCTTCCGCGGCCTCGGCGGAGGACAAGGACGTCTTGTGGGGCTTCATCAAGAAATACGCTCCGGACGCGACGCCTCAGACGCATCCAGGGCTGGACGCCGCCGCCGCGTTGGCCGTGCGATACTTCCAGGATCGCGTGAAGCCCGAAAAAACCTTCCGGGCGCCGACGGATCTTGAGCGCGCGGCGCTCGAGGATCTGGCGCAGCCCCTGCGCGACGCGCCTGAGGGGCTCGATGCCCAGGCCCTGCAGCAGATCGTCTATGACGCGGGCAAGCGCCACGATTTCGAGAACCTGCGCGACTGGTTCAAGGCGATCTATGAAGTCTTGTTGGGCGCCAGCCAGGGACCGCGCTTCGGAGGCTTTATCCAGCTCTTCGGCGTGCCCGAGACCATCGCCCTGATCGAAAAGGGCCTCGCCGGCGAGCTGGGCTGACCGGGCGCCATGAGCGAACCGACTGATCCCTTCGCCCGTCTCGACGCAACTTCCCAGGGAGAGCTGGTGCGGCGGGGTGAAGCGACCCCGCTTGAGCTGGTCGACGCGGCGATCGTGCGGATCGAGCGGCTCAATCCAGAGATCAACGCCGTCATCTCGACCCGCTTTGAGGAGGCGCGGGCCGAGGCGAGGGCGATGCAGGCGCCGCCGACCGCCGCCCTGTTTCCAGGGGTGCCGTATCTCATCAAGGATTTGTCGGCGCTCGCAGGGGCCCCGCTGACCTACGGCTCACGGTTTTTCGCCAAGTCGAAAGCCCGCAAAAGCGAACCGCTTGTAGCCCGAGAGATCGAGGCGGGGTTCATTCATTTGGGCAAGACGAACACGCCTGAGTTCGGACTCCTGGGCTCGACCGAGTCGGTGCTGCATGGCCCGGTTCACAACCCTTGGAGGCTCGACCACAGCAGCGGCGGTTCGAGCGGTGGCGCGGCGGCCGCGGTCGCCTCGGGAATGGTTCCGATCGCGAGCGGCGGAGATGGCGGCGGGTCGATCCGCATCCCCGCGTCATGTTGCGGCGTCTTCGGTCTGAAGCCGAGCCGCGGGCGCGCGCTCGACCCGAGAGCTCAAGGGCCGGGCGGATTGAGCGTGGCTTTGGGCCTTAGCCGATCCGTTCGCGATACCGCCGGGCTGCTCGCCGTTCTTGAACGCACAGACAAAGACGCGCCATTCGAGCGGCTGGGAAAGGTGACGGGACCGTCGCCGCGCCGACTGCGCATCGCGCTCGCGCCGCGCTCGATCAACGGCGACGAACCGGCGCCCGAGGTTGCAGACGCCTTGGCCGCGGCGTCGAGACTGTGCTCGGAACTCGGCCACACGGTCGAGGAAGCGGCCCCGCAGGTCGACGGGGAGGAGGCGGTGAAGCGCTTCCTTGTGTGCTGGTCCGCCGTTCCGGCGATGCTGCGCCGCAACCTTTGGCTACTCCGGCTCAAGGAGTGGAACTGGGCCGCTGTCGAGAACTCATTCGAACCGTGGACGCTTGGGCTCGCTGAATGGTACCAGGAGCTTGCCGCGCGCGAGCCGGATCTCGTCGAGCGCTCGATCGCCTATTTCGACAGGATCGCTGAGGCCTACGACGCCTTTTTCACGAGCTATGACGTTATTCTCAGTCCGGTGACGCGTTCGCCGCCGGTGCCGATCGGAGAACAAGCCCCAACCGTCGACTTCGAGACATTGCTTGAGCGGAGCGTCGACTTTGTCTCCTACACGCCGGTTCACAACGCGATCGGCACGCCGGCGATGTCTGTCCCGCTGGCCTGGAGCGCGGACGGTTTGCCGATCGGGTTGCAATTCGCCGCGCAGCGCGGCGCCGAGCGCACATTGCTCGAACTCGCCTACGAGCTAGAGGCGGCGCGTCCCTGGGCGGATCAGTGGCCAAAATCGAGTTATATCCACATATAGTTGTATTCAGCTGTCGTCGCAACTGCATCTTGTATCTGAGGTGCTGTTTCGCCGTGTTATCCACAGGCGTCCGTAAGAGACGCCGGGACATGAGGCCGACTGTCGGGCAGAGATATGACGATCAGATACTGGGCGCTCGCGATCGCTGCGGTCATTGCTGTCATCGCTGTAGAGAACGCCGTCGCCACCCAAGGCGGAGATCGTATCGCCACCGTGACGCGCGTGATCGACGGCGACACGTTTGAGATCGCTGGCGGCGCGCGCGTGCGTGTGCGGAACTTCGACACCCCGGAGCTTCGAAATTATGAGTGCGCCGACGAGAGATACCTGGCGCGGGCCGCCCGGGACGCCGCTCGGCGCATTTTGAAGAACCGGAAAGTCACCTTGGTCATCACGGACCAGGATCGGTATCGGAGGCTTGTCGCCGACGTGATCGTTCACGAAGGCTCGAAGCGTTATGACTTCGTCGATCGAATGGTGTCGGGTGGTCATGGCGCGCGTTGGCTTTACGGGTACGAACCGCAGCCGACATGGTGCGGCGAGGGGCCGTCCTTGGAACGTCGAGTGATCGACATGATCAGCGGTCTGTTCAACTAATCACGGAAAACCACTGGTCGCAGCGGCACAGCGGCCCATCTCGTCTGCGACGGTTTTAAAGGAGAACGGTCGCATGAAACGAGTTGGGGCGCTGTGCCGCCAGATGATCGCGCTGTGGCGGGCCGCGGCAGTGGCTTTGGCAATCGTATTGAGCGCATCTGCGTCAGCCCACGCCCAGTCCGACGAAAGCTCGGCGGCTGCGCAACAAGTGATCGCCAGCCAACTTGAAGCTTTCTCGCGCGACGATTGGAGCGAGGCGTTCACCTTCGCAAGCCCGAACATCAAACGCATCTTCGGAACGCCGGAGCGCTTCGGTCAGATGGTGCGCAACGGCTATCCTATGGTCTGGCGGCCATCTCGTACCGAATTCGTTGAAGTTCTGGGCGAAGCGCCGCGGATCATTCAGCGTGTCCTGCTCACAGACGGGGACGGCCGGATCTGGATCGCGCAATACGCCATGCTGCAGTTGCAAGACGGCTCCTGGAAAATCGACGGCGTGCAGATCGAAGAGCAGGCGGGCGCCTAATCAGACGACAGTTGTTCTTGAAACTTCAGAGCGTCGATGATCGGGCGATAGGCGTTGTGGCTGATCGGTTCAAAGCGTTTGAACTCGTCTCCGAGCACATTGCGCAAGCATGCCGGGTTCGTGACGTTCAGTTGAACCAGCGCTCCCACGACGCCGGCCTTCAGCAAGGGTGATAAGTCACCCCGCACGACGATTGGGCCGTTGGGAAGGCGCGGTGAGCGCCAGATCTCCACAAACTCGGACAGCTCGACGTCGATCTGCTCCGCAAGGGATCTGAGCGCGCTCCGAGAATACCCCTGATTGACGTCGCCAACGCCGGATGACCACGTGATCGCAGCGTCAATGCGCCCTTCAATCAGAGCGGTCAGGTTCTGTCGGTGCCCGCCTGTGAACGTCGTCGCCGCGAAGTAACTGCTTGGATTCAGGCCAAGCGCCGCAAAGCGCGCCATCGGCGCGAGATACCCGGACAGCGAGGATTTCGTCGTGACGCCCAGGGCGCGTCCTTCCATATCCTCCAGCGCTCTGATCCCCGAGCCGCGACGCGCGATCATCACCGCGTGATAGCCGCTCGACCCGTCCAGCTGCTCGGTCGTCAGGATCGGTTCCGCAGCGGTCGGCGAAGCGAGCCACAGCCGGGCGTAAGCCGCCGCGCCCAATTCGGCATAGTCCAGGCGCCCGTTCAGAAGCTGGCGCAAGAGGTCGGTGTAATCTGCGCTGGCGACCACCTCAACGGGGCGCTCGAGCACCGCTTCGAAGTGTTTCGCGAGGCAATCAAGCGCGCGGATGCGAGCATCGATCTCGACGCCGCCGGGTACGCCGATCCGAAACACAGGCGGCGTCGCAACTGTGGGCGCTTCAATCTCCGCTTCCGGAACTGCCGTAGGCGTTTGCGCTGCTGCGCCGCCGGCGAAGCCAAGCGCCGCGAGGAGCCCGAACGCAGCGGCGGCATGCAGCCAGTACCTCTGGACACGCCCGGCCGATATCCCCCCAAAGCGGCATGCGCGCGATGACGTCATCGACCAAGATCTCCTGCGGCGACGGTCGGATTGACCGCCTCGGAGACTTACTTGCGGTTGAAGAAGGCCGCAATCACCTGTTGTGCTTCGCGCGAGCGGAGGCGTTCGCCGAAGACTTCGATCTCCCGGTCGATCACCTGACCGATCGGCGCGCCGCGGCTTTCACGCAGAAGCCTTTTCGTCGCGCGCATCGCTTCGCGCGGTTTCGCGGCCAGAGCGGCCGCAGTCTCTTTTGCGGCGCCAAGCGCGGCCTCGGAAACCTCTGAGATCAAACCACAGGCTGCGGCGTCCTCCGCCGTAAACTCCCGCCCCATCATCAGGAAATCGTTCGCCGCGCGTTTGCCGATCATCGGCGGCATCAAAAGGCTCGACGCGCCTTCAGGACAGGCGGCGAGATCGATGAAGGGCGTCTTCAACCGAGCGCTGGGATGCGCAAAGGCGTAGTCGCAATGCAGCAGGATTGTTACGCCGATGCCAATCGCGGGCCCCTCGACATACGCGACCATCGGCGTGTCGAGATGCGCGGCGGTCTGAAGCAGCTTACGCGCGGCTTCGGGACCATGCGTCGGACCCGCGGCCATGAAATCCATGAGGTCGTTGCCCGCGGTGAATACGCCTTCCACCCCGGTCAGGAGCACAGCGCCGACGTCGTCGTTCTCGTCGGCATGCTCCAGCGCTGCGCCCAGCGCGCGGTACATGTCCTGCGTCAACGCGTTCTTCTTCTCGGGGCGATCGATGACGACGCTCAACACGCCCTCCGCGAGCTCCGTTCGGATGTGCGGCGTGATCTCGTCAAGCATGGCGATCCTCCTGTTTTCGCCATGAGCGCCGTGTTGCGCGGCCGGGTCAAGCCCTCGCCACGCGCGACGTTGCGTCAGCTATCGTTGACAATCAGATCTTTCCGGCGATACGCGGTTGATATGTAGGTGTTGGGATTTGTCTCGTGTGGGGGGCGATTGTGCATGAGTGAGAAACTGGAAGACTTCTGGGAAACCGAGAAATCGAAAGGCCACCTCGACATAATCAAGACATGGATGCCGATTGTTGAGAGCCAGGTTCAGTACGTCGACAGGAAGGTGTCCATTCTGTTGGTCGTGAATGCGCTTTTCGTGTCTCTTGCAGGTCGTCTTGTGAGTTTCACGAATACGCAAGGCGACGGCGCCGTTTTCATTGAAGGCTTTGGCGCCGCAGCGGCGCCAATCGCGTTCTTGTATTTTGGCTCACTCGCCCTGCTTCTTCTGAGCCTCCTCATCTGTCTATTGGCGGCGATGCCATCCGCCGTACACAACAACCCTAGAACCGAGATCTTTCTCATCAGCTACCTGCACGAGAAGTACAGGAAAAGTGAACCTGATCAGTTCGCGCGTGACTTTCAGCAGATGCAGTTCAGCGACGTGATGCATCATGCGTTGACTTCGATCCAAGGAAAGTCGGCGCACGCCAATGATCGTTACAAAAGACTCCGCTGGGCCGTTGGGTGTACTGCGTTCGGATCGGTCGGGACTGCGGTGGCGCTTATCGCCATGCCTTGGCAGAGCCAGCTTATGGAAGTCTTTAGGCAAATAGGCGCCAGCGGGTGAGGCGCGCCTTGAGGCCCCGCGAGATGGGTGCCCAACGAACAAAAAGATCTCTAGTCGCGTCCCTGACTGTAAGGGTCCATCGCGTCCCTTAGCCCATCGCCCAGGAAGTTGAACGCCAGCACCACCAGGATCACAGGCAGCATCGGCAGGATCAGCCAGGGGTAGAACTCGACGACCGTCAGGTTTCGGGCTTCTTCGAGCATCACGCCCCAACTGGTCACGGGCGGACGCAGACCGAGGCCCAGGAAGGACAGAGCCGTCTCGCCAAGGATCATGGTCGGGATCGCCAACGAGGCGGAGACGACGATGTGGCTCATGAAGTTCGGAATGAGGTGCGTTCGGATCACGCGCGCCGGCGACGCCCCGATCAACTCGGCGGCGCGCACATAATCCTCTTCTCTCAGTGCCAGCAGCTTTGACCGCACAGCCCGCGCGAGCCCTGGCCAGTCCAATAGTCCCAAGATGATGGAGTTCATGAAGAAGACGCCGATCGGACTCCAGTTCGGCGGGACGGCGGCGGACAGGGCCAGCCACATGGGCAGTTCAGGCAGAGAGCGAATGACCTCGATCATCCGTTGCACGACGCTGTCGACCCAGCCGCCGAAATAGCCTGCCAGACCACCGAGGGTGATCCCGATCAGGAATGAGATCGCGATCCCGATCAGCCCCACCGTCAAGGAGATGCGTGCGCCATAAAGCAGTCGCGAGAACATGTCGCGGCCAAGGCGGTCGGTGCCGAGCAGAAAGAACACGCCGTCGCGCCCGTTCTCGAGGCGGGGAGGGCAGACCAGATGGAAGTCGGCCTCGAACATGCCCCAGAACTTGTAGTCCGAGCCAGAGCAGAAGAACCGCAAGCGTTGCGGGCTGCTGGTGTCTTCAACGTAACGCCGCTGGAAGGTCTGCAGATCGTGGTTGGGTTTCAGCGGATAGACGAACGGGCCGATAAAGTCGCCTTCATGAAAAAGATGGACCGTCTGGGGCGGCGCGTAGAGGTACTTTGATTGGCGCTCATTCGAGGTATAGGGCGCGATCACTTCGATGAACGGAAGCATCGCGTAGAGGAAGCCGAGAAACAGAAGCGACACGACCGCGAGCCGGTGTCGCAGAAACCGTTTTCGGATGAGCTTGCCCGTCGGCGCGTCGAGATCGGGGCGGTCGCCGCCGTCGACTTGCGAGGCCGGGTCATAAGGCGTCGGGTTGACATACCGCTGGCCAGCCTCGGTCGAGGATGGGCCCTGATCCTGGGGTTTTTGCGTCTCGACGCTCATCGGGCGCGATCTCCGAAACGAATGCGAGGGTCGAGAAGCGCCAGCAACAGGTCGGAGATCAACATGCCGACCAGCGTCAACGCGGAGGCGAACAGCAGGATGAAGCCTGCAAGGTAGGTGTCCTGGCTGCGCAGCGCGTCCAGGAGGACCGGGCCGAGCGTCGGCAGGCTCAGCACGGCTGACACCAGAACCGAACCAGAGATCAACGACGGCAACAGGTTGCCGATATCGGCGACGAAGGGGTTCAGCGCCGCCCGTAGCGGATAGCGGACCAGGCGCTGCGTCGGCCCAAGTCCCTTTGCTTTCGCCGTCGTCACGTAGGGCTTGTGCATCTCGTCGAGCATGTTCGCGCGGAGGCGCCGGATCATCGACGCGGTGCCTGAGGTGCCGATGACGATCGTTGGAATGATCAGGTGCGCCAGCACCGACTGCACCTTGTCCCAGGTCCAGGGCTGGTTCTCATAGACCGGATCCATCAGTCCGCCGATCGGCAGGCCGAGATAGATGCGCCCATAATAGAGCAGCAGCAGCGCCAGCAGGAAGTTCGGCGTCGCCAGTCCAATGTAACCGACGAAGGCGATCACATAGTCGAGCCATCGCCCGGCATAGACGGCTGCGATGACGCCGAGGGGTAGGGCGACGGCGTAGATAAATAGAATGGCGGCGAAATTGACGATGATGGTCAGCCAGATCGACTCGCCCAGCACTTCGGTTACCGGACGGTCAAACTCGAAAGACCATCCAAAATCGCCCTGCAACAAGCCCGAAAATCCGTTGGCGCCGGGCATCACGCCGACCCAGATGAAGTATTGCTGCCAGAGCGGCTTATCGAGCGCGTATTGCTCGCGCAGGAACTGCGCCTTGGCGATGCTGCCTTCTTCGCCAGAGGCTTGCAGAGTGGCGATCTGGTTGGAGATGAAATCTCCGGGCGGCAGATTGATGATAAAAAAGACCAGCGCGGACACGATCGCCAACGTGCCCGCCATGGTCAGAAGTTTTCTGCCGAAATAGCGGATCACGTCGGATCTTCGCCCTTATCTCCTGGAGCCGTCTCCAGCTCCGCCTTGTCAATGTCAGGGCGGAAAAACCACTCGTCGATCCGATGAAGACCGAATTGAGCGCCCGGGTCCCACACATAAAGCGCCGCCTCTGGCACGTTGCCGAGCTTGTTGCTGGCCACGACCGGCTGCGGAACTGAATTCACGGTGCCGATCGCAAAAACCTCGTCGGCGTGGATCTGCATCATCTTCGTCCAGATCTGCGTGCGCTTCTGGTCGTCGGTCGCGTGGAGCCAGTCGTCGTAGAGCGCCATCAGCTTCGCGGCCGGCTCGTAATCGGGCGCTTCGCCGGACTCGCCTTTGGTCTGGTAGTACTGGCCCCAAGCTGGCCAGGAGAGCGTATCCTGTCGCGTCGGCGCGAGTTCCCCAGGGAACGCGCTCGGGGTCGGAACGCCGTTGTCCCATCCGTACCAGACCGTCATGACGCTCTGTCCGCTATAGGCGCGGTTCCGAAGAATGTCGCGATCCGAAGGCTTGGTCAGAAGCTTCACGCCGATCTCGGCCCAGTTCTGCGTGATCAACTGCAGCGCATCGACCTCGCTGATCCGCTCGCCAGCCGTTTCCACAACGATCTCAAGCGGGCGACCGTCGGGCAGTTTGCGAACGCCGTCGGAGCCGCGCTCGGTCAGACCCATTTCGTCGAGCAACGCGCTCGCCGCGTCAGGATCGTATTGAGCCCACGCCTCACTGAAGCTGACGTCGTAAAGAGGGCTCTCCTGGATCGCCGAGTTCGAGCTTGGAACGGCAAGTCCGAAGTAAAGCGTCTGATTGATCAACTCGCGGTCGATCGACAGGGAAAGCGCCCGGCGGAACCGAACGTCGCGCAGCGTCTCGCGCCAAACCGGATCTGTCGTCGTCAGGTTTGGATAAAGCGCGATGTCCGAGCCGGCGCCGGTTCGCCAGAGGAGGGTGCGATAATCGCCCGCCGCCTCGCCTTCCTTGAGGATCGCAACGTCGCCAAAGCTCAAGCCGCGCCCCTGCAGATCGACCTCGCCGGCGTTCGCCTTCGCTGCGAAGAGGTCGGTCGCTGAGATCGTCATCTCGACCTTGTCGATGTACGGAAGCTGGCGACCGTTCTCGTCCACGCGGTGGAAGAACGGGTTCCGGACCATGTGATACCGCTGGGCCTTGCCTTTCGTGGTGTTCATCCACGGCTGCAGCGTCGGCAGATCCGGATTGTCGTTCTTGTACATGTTGTCCATGCGGTTATGGAGCTGAGCCCAGTTCCGCACGCCGGTTTCGGAAATCATGTTCGCAAGCGAGTACTCTTGGCCGAACTCCTTGTGAAATTGCCGCATGTAGTGCGCAGGGCGATAGATGAAGGGCGGGCGCGCTTTTGCGAGCTCCGCGAGAAACAGCGGGTTCGGGGCCGGCCATTCATAGACGATCGTCGTCTGGTCAATGACGGAGACGGTCGGCGTTTGCCCATCGACCAGCATGAAGTTCGGCGGACCGGCCGGCGACAGCTCTTCATTGCGCGCGACCTCTTCCCACCAATAGCGGAAGTCCTCGGTGGTGAAGGGATAGCCGTTCGACCATTTATGTCCTTCGCGCAGATGAAAGGTGAACTTGCGTCCCTCTTCGACATCGACCGCGCGCAGGATGTCCGGCTTCAGCTGATACGCCTCGTCATAGCCGACCAGACGCGCATAGCCCCAGACGTTCATGTACCGAACGCTCTTCTTTTTCGCGATCAGGGTCCGCAGCACGCCGCCATGCTTTCCGGCCTCGCGCCCCTTGGCCGCAAGATCGACCAATAACGGCTCTTTGGGCACACGCAGTCGCACCGGCAGCGTCTTGCCCTCGGCGACAGAGGCCTCGAACATCGGCGTTTCGACGTATGTCGGCTCAGCTCGAGCGGCGCCTGTGATCAGCAGCGCTCCCGCAAGGGCGACAATCAGATGGTTCATGCGGCTTTCCTTACTCGGTGACCCGGCGCGATTTCCGTCATCGGCGCTGGTGTTTCTCTGGGATATGCGAACGGCTCTGGCCACCGCTCCGGCTCAGCGCCCGCGCCTGCTGCGATCTTGGCCAGATCGAGCGGCTTGTCGATGTCCGGCTCCGGCGCGGCGGCGATCAGCGCTTGCGTGTATGGATGCTCCGGCGCCGCGAACAGTTTCTCGGTCGTCGCCTGTTCGACGATGACCCCGCGGCACATCACAGCGATCTCGTCAGCCAAGCGGGCGACCACGGCCAAATCATGACTGATGAAAAGGTACGACAGGCCGAGTTCCGACCGCAGATCCTCAAGTAGATCGAGAACCTGCGCTTGGACCGACACGTCGAGGGCCGAAGTGGGCTCGTCACAGATCAGCAGTTTGGGCTCAAGCGCAAGAGCGCGCGCAATCGAGATCCTTTGTCGCTGACCTCCGGAAAACGCGTGCGGGAAACGGCCCAGCATTTCATCCGGCAGGCTGACTTTGCGCATCAGCGCCCGGGCGCGGTCGATCCGCGCCGACCTGCTTTTGAACTCGGGGATCTCTTCCTGGTGAATGAGCATCGGCTCCGTGAGGATGTCCTGGACGGTCATCCTCGGGCTGAGCGAAGCGTAGGGGTCCTGAAAAACGATCTGAACCTGGCGCCGAAACGACGACAGCTGCTCGGAGGTCAGGTTCGCCAGGTCCTGAGGACCATCGCCCGGGTTGTAGCTCAGCGATCCGCCGGGATCCGGCGCCTCCTGGCGCATGGCGATCTTGGCGACAGTCGATTTCCCGGAGCCTGATTCCCCGACAAGCGCGACCGTCTTGCCCCGCGGGATCCGCATATCGACGCCGCGCAGAGCAGGGATCTGCTGGGGGGGCGCCCAGAACCCGCCCTTGCGTGAAACATATGTCTTTCTGAGGTCTTTCGCTTCGAAGATCAGGTCTTCGTAAGCGAAGCCGGATTTCTCGAGCGATAGCGACGCTTCGATGTGGGGCGCGGCGGCGATCAGGCGCTTGGTGTAAAGATGTTGCGGATCGCTGAGAACGTCGGCTGTCGCGCCGGCCTCGACCACCCTGCCTTTGCTCATCACGGTCACGTAATGGGCGGCGTTTGCGACCACGCCAAGATCGTGCGTGATCAGCAGGACCGACATCTGCGAATCTTCTCGCAGCTGGTCGATCAGATCCAGGATGAGGGCCTGCGTCGAGACGTCGAGCGCCGTCGTTGGTTCGTCGGCGACCAGAATTTTCGGCCGGCAGATCATCGCCATCGCGATCATCGCGCGCTGACGCAGCCCCCCTGACAGTTCAAACGGGTACGCGTCGTAGGCGCGCTCCGGCGAGGGAAAGCCGACGCGCTTGAACTGTTCCAGACATTTGGCTTTGGCGGCCTTGCCGCTCTCGCCCTCATGGATCTCCAGCACCTCTTCGACCTGCTGGCCGATTGTGTGAAAGGGCGAAAGCGAGCTCATCGGCTCCTGAAAGATCATCGCGATCCGGTCGCCGCGCACGGCGCGCATCCGCCGGCCGTCCAGCTGAAAGAGATCGCGCGTCTCGCCGCCGTCGTTCAGGATGGCTTGCCCCTGGTCGATCCGGGCGGTTTCCGGGAGCAAACCCATAAGCGCTTTCGCGGTGAGGGACTTTCCTGACCCTGATTCGCCGACGATCGCAAGCGTGCGCGCCTCCGGCAGCGCAAATGAAACGCCGTCGACAACCTTGTCGCGCTCGCCGCTGCGACTGCCCGGGGACGGGAAAGTGATCGCCAGATCACGAACGCTCAAAACGGGATCTGCCGACGCGGACCCTTGTACGGGCGTCGCCTCCGGGCTGACGCCCTGGCCGGTTTGCGCACCTGTCTCGGCGCTTGTGCTCACGACAAAGCCTCCGAACCCCTTCGATAGCTCGGCTGTAACGGATTCACACCGTCCGCCGCCAATCACTTTGCTTGCAAACTGCTACTGGGGTCCAGCTTTCGGGCGCGATTCAGGATACTTCTTTGGTTACTTGCCGTTTCAGATCGGCAGCTCTGCCACATTGACCCAGCGGCAGCGCCCCTTGTCGCACAAATGATCCAGAAGTCGTTCAACCGTTTCCCAGATCCGCTGATCATGCACGAGATGATGTGTCAGGACGCCGATGGGTTCGGTCGGATCAGCGGTTCCGAGGCGGCGCGCTGCGAGCAACGCCGCCAGATCCGCGGCCAGCTTTTCAAGGGCGACGGCGGAGCGCGTTCCACGCCAATCGATCGGATCGATATGGGTGTTCACCTCGAGCAATTCGGGAGCGCCGTCAGGCGCCGGAGGGGGCGGCCTGCGCGGGCCATAGGTCGACAGAGCTCGGTAGCCCTGTTTCCAGAGCGGCGCCCGCATATCCGGCGCGATGCGGTTCCAGGGCGGCACGAAAATCGGCGTCGTTTGAGAGGGGAAGGCCGCTGACAGGGCGGCGAGCCCGGCGGCCGTCTCTTCCGTCCGTTCGGCCAGGGGGCGATGAGCGCGGAACTCGGCTTTCTTTTCTTGCGGCGGGGCGTGGTTGGCGTGACGCCGACCGTGGACCAGCACGTTGAGTGACGGATGCTTTACGGCCTCCGCCAAACTCGGCTCCAGCGCAGAGGGGATCACGGCGATGGCGAGGGGCGCGTTGAACAGCGCGGCGCAGGTTTTGAGCGTCTCAAGTTCGGGCGTCGCCGCCACGGCGTCGTCGTCTCGCCACCATAGCGGAAGCGGCGCTCTGAGCTGCTCGAGCTCGCGGTCCACGGCCTCCCAAACGCTCATCGCTTCAACGCCTCTTCAATCACTTCGACGCTACGAGCCGCGCCGTCGAGGCTGAACTCGGCCGCCACGTGCGGCCGCGGTCGCTCCAGCGCCCCGCGCACAGCCGTCAGCAGTCGCTCCGGCGTCAGATCGCGGTCGCGAAGGACCGTCATCGGGAAACGCTTCGCGAAGGCTTCCGCGCGTTGCAGTTGCTCGGTTTCGCCGCCGTCTTCGAAAGGAACCAGAACGGCCGGAGCGCCGCTCGCCGCAAGGTCCATCATCGTATTGTAACCGGCCTGACTGACAGAGAGCGCCGCGCGCTGCAGGACCTCCCGAAAGTCAGGTCGTACGGATTCGATGATCACATTGGGCGTCGCCCTCTTCCGAAGCTCGGCCATTCGGGTCTCGCGGTCGCCGCCTCCAACCAGAAGTCGCCATGTTTTGCCGGAGTTCGCCGCCGCCGCGACCGACGCCCTGAAAAGGCTGTCGCCAACCGGGCCGCCGCCAGCGGTGACAAGGACTTCGTCGGCTCCGTCGCCCTCTGGCGCGGCCGCCGGCAGCGTGGGTGCGATAAAGCCCGTGTACGCGAGCTTCGCCGCGATCTCTGGCGTCACAGGCCAACTCTGCTCAAGCGGCGTGATCCCGGGATCGCCATGAACCATCACCCCATCGTAGAAGTCGCGGATCCTGTCTGACGTTTGCTGTGCTTTCTTCTCGCTCGACGGCGGCGCGAGCACATCACGGATCGAACAAAAGACGAGGGGCCGCGGCGCCAACGCTCTCGCCGCGCGCAACAGACTTTCAAACTCGCCGGCGAGCACGCGCCGTCCAAATGGGAACAGCTCGGTGATCACGACGTCGGGCTCAAATGATTGAAGCGCCTCGTTGAACGCGGTTTCGCGTTTCGAGCGATAATCGTCCGCCACAGGTCGCCCATCCGGATCGAGCAGATTGGCGAAATCAACGCCGTCAGATCGTACTGGAGGTACTTGAACGAGCTTCGCGGTCGAGCCCGGTTGAAGATGCGGCGCGGGCATCCCGCCCGACAGGATGAGGGCGTCATGTCCGGCGCTGGCGAAGGCGTCGGCGAGGGCGATTGCGCGGGCGAGATGCCCGGTGCCCAACAGATGGGTGACCGAGATCAGGACTTTCATGAGGGGGCGCCCTCCCGATGCAGCCGAACCGCCGGACCGTCCGGCCTCGGCGTCCCGTCAGCTTCAAGGCGCAAAGGATACAACCGCCCACGCTTTATCTGGAACGGCGGCGGCCCGTCAAAGTCCCATCCATGCGCAAGCGCCAACGCGACCCGCATCACGTTGATATGGCAAACTGCGAGGACCGGGGTCGTAGAACGCGCAACCTCGCGCAGATAGGCGCTCACGCGGGCGCGCAATTCTGTCAGGCTCTCTCCGTTGGGCGGGCGAAAGCCCCATCCCCAATGCTCAATGTCGCGGAACCCGCTGTCCGGATCGGCCTTCAGTTTAGCGCCCTGTCGACCTTCCCAGTCTCCGAAATCGAGTTCGCTCAGCCGCGGCTCCACCGAGACGACGGTGTCTGGCGCAAGCAGTTCCGCAGTTTCGATCGCGCGTTGCAACGGGCTCGAAACGATGCGGGCGTCGCGCCAGTCTGGCGGCAAGCGCAAGCGGCTCACTTCGAGGCGGCCTTCTTCATCCAGTGGGACGTCGGTCCGACCTTGCAGGCGGTGGGCGCGGTTCCAGGCGGTGCGCCCGTGTCGCAGAAGGGCCAGTCTGCTCTGCGGCGCCGGCCTGTCGGTCCGGCTGTTCATTTTGTGTCCGCAATAAGCGGCCCCAAAGCCTGGCGGAGCGTTTCCGCTGCGGTGTCAAGGCTGTGCCGGGACTCGACTTCAAAGCGCGCGCGCGCCCGAAGGGCGCTCAACGCTTCGGGATCGGCGATCAGATCCCGCAGCGCGCCGCCAAAAGCCGCCGGCGCGTTCGCGGGCGCCAGACGACCGACATGTGCGACGTCGCGAACGCCAGGGCGATCTTCCGCCAACACCGGCGCACCAGCCGCCTGAGCCTCGAGATAGGCCATCCCATAGGCCTCGCCGACCCCTGGCCAGACAAACAGGTCAGCCGCCGCGTAGGCGGTCTGCAAGGTCTGCGGATCATCAACTCGGCCGAGAAAGCGAACCCGGTCGCCGAACGGGGCGAACATCCCCTCGATCGCCGAGCGTTCGGGCCCGTCGCCAACAATCTCCAACCGCCAGGCGAGATCAGAGACTTCCGCCAAGGACGCGGCGAGCGTCTGGTAGGAGGCCGTCTTGTCCCCAGAGCGCATCATGGCGACAGTCAAAAGCCGAACCGGAGTGGTCGCGGGCCTGCTCTCGGGTCTCGGGCCAAGATCGAGGAAGGGGGCCAGGGCGACGATTTCCTGGCCTTTCGTTTGGTGCGCCTCCAGCGCCGGGCGATCTCGGTCTGTCATGCAGATCAGAAGATCGGCGAGATCGATTGCGGCTTCGGCGTCTTCCGCATGCTCGGCCCATTCGTCTTTCAACCGCTTCGGCGCGCGCGAGGGTTCGGCCGCGACATAAGGCATATCGTGAAGAGCGGCGACCCGCGGCCCGAGGTAGTCCGGGGCCTTGTAGTAGAGATGGTACGTGAACCAGAGCCGAGGGCGCTGCGCCGGCGCCGTCGCGTCGTAGCGCGCGATCAGGTTCTCAGCTTCTTGCAGACCCTCTGACCGAAGGGCTTCGAGATCGCACCGCTCTGGACGCGCCCGCCAGGCGCGCAGCTCGGACACCAGGATCGGCGCGAATCCCGCGGTTTCCAGAGCGCGCCAGTAGAGCCGCGCCATCCGTCGGTCGCCCGAAGGCGTCGGATGGTTGGGCGATTTCATCGGCGCGTAAAAGGCGATCGGCGGCGCATCGGCGCGTCGAGCGGTCGCATCCGCCCATGCCGCGACGCTCACGCCTGCGCCTCCCACGAGCGCGCGGCCGCTTCCGCGGCGACTTGTGCTGTCGCGTCTGTCGGCAAATGCGGGGCGATGCGCTGTGCGACCGCGTCGAAGCCTGCTTGCGCGCCAAAATCAGCCAAGAGCCGGTCATAGAGCCGATCGGCCATCGCTGCTCGTGCGATTGGATCCCGCATCGCTGCGGCCAACGCCGCCGCCAGCGCCTCCGGATCTCCCGGTGGGATCAAGCTCCCGAAAGAGGGGTCGGTAATGAACTCGGGAATGGCGGAGACTTCCGTCGAGATGATCGGCAGTTTCTGGCTCGCCGCCTCCATCAGCACGTTTGGCAAACCATCTCGATCGCCATCGGCGGCGATGAGGCTTGGCAGGACAAAGAGATCCGCTTGGCGAAGGGCCTCGATCACGGCGGTTTGTTCCTGAGCCCCGCGCCACTCGATCCGGTCCGTCAGGCCAAGTTCTTGCGCTTGGTCTCGGAGGGCGTCCTTCAGCGGCCCGCCGCCGATATGCACGAAGCGCCAGTTCAGGTCGGCTGGCAAAGCCGCGGCCGCGGCGAGAAGATCCGAATAGCCTTTCTTCTCAACCAGGCGGCCGACCGACAGGATCTCGACAACCGCGTCAGCTCCGGTTTTCGGGCTGCGTTGCTCCGGCGGGGGCGGAAACCGGCTCAGATCAAGTCCATGATAAACAAGGGATACGCGGTCTTTGCGGGGCGCCAGGCTCTGCAGATGATCAGCGCCGACCGCCGTGCATGTCACACCGAAGTCGCATGCGGCGATCTTCTCGCGCTTCTCCCAATCCGGGGTGGTCCAGATGTCTTTCGCGTGCGCGGCGAACCCCCATTTCAGGCCTCGGATCTCGGCCGCGTATCGAGCGACGGACGCCGGGGTGTGCAGAAAATGCACGTAGAGAAACCGCGTCTGCTTTGGCAGTTCGCTCGCGAGCACGGCGGCCTGGCCAAATCGCCTCACGCGATTGATCGTCGGATCTCGACGGAGGTCTCTCAGCCAAATGGCGGCTGCGCGCCAGAAAGCGGCCTGACCCAAGAGCCCAAACGTGCTGCGCATGACCCTGAGAGGCTCGTGACGCAGATACTCCGGAAGATACCGGCGCGGGGCGCGGATCCGCTCGTGAATGGGATGCGTTTTGGCGTCGGTCGGGTGGCGCAGAGACCAGATCTCAAAGTCGATCCCGCGTTCCTGCAAGCCCAAAAGCTCTTGTGCGACGAAGGTTTCAGAAAGGCGAGGGTAGCCTTTGACGATCACCGCGAGCGCCGGCCCTGTCTGCGAGGATGTGCTCATTCCGCAGCCTGCAGCCGCCCAAGCCATTGCGATGTCAGCGAAACCACAGCGTCCAGTCCGCCGAGCAGGCCTGGGATATGCGCCGCCGAGGGGCGCCGCTGCGTGGGCAGGTTGCGAATAGCGTCCGCCATGACCATGGGGTCCCGGTTCTCGCCGGCCGCGCCGAGCGTCGGCAGCATCCGCACCAATCCAAGCGTCGAGGCCGCATGGGCTCGAATGTACTGCTCCAGGCGCGGCGAGGTGCGTGGCGCGATCACCGCCGGCTTGTCAAAGGACAGCACCTCGCAGAACGTATTGTAGCCGCCCATGGCGACGACGCCGACGGCGTCGAGCATCAGCCTCTCGAGCCGGCTGTCGAAAGAGAGCGTGCGAATCGCGTCGAACTGAGCGGCGCGCATCTCGAAATCGCGCCTGCGTTCGGCGTTGAGGAACGGTCCGAACACCATCAGCGCCGGCGTGGTGAGCGTCGGATCGTTCTCGTAGGCCGAGATCGCCCAGTCCATCAGCCAGTCGCCGTCGCCGCCGCCGCCGGCTGTAATCAAAACGTAGTCCGATCTCTCGTCCCCGTTTGGAACGGGTTCGGGCCAGTCGGCGGTCTCTCTCTTCAGGTAGCCGGTGTAGCGGATGCGGTTCCGCACGGACTTTGACAGTTTCAGACCTTGGGTCGCGTCGTAGATGTCCTTCAGTCCGTAGACCCAAATCTCGTCGTAAAACCGTTCGACCGCGGGCATCGCGTTCTTGCGATCCCACTCCGTCGACAGCGCGTCCGGCTCGTCCAGAACGTCGCGCAGACCCAGAACGATCTTCGAGCCGCGTGAGCGCATCAGCTCCAGAGTGGGGAGCAGTTCGCCGCGAAACCCGGTAGGTTCCTTGTCCACGATCAGCAAGTCCGGCGCGAAACTGCGCGCCGTGTCGAGAATGATTGATCGCCGCAATTCGGTGGTGTCGGCGATGTCGAGCGACATGTTGTGGGTCGCGTAATCCCCGCTGGGCAACTTCACGACGCCCGGAACGCGCACGAAATCCACGCCGCGCGGGAAATCGAACCGCCCAACGATCGGCGACCCGGTGACGATCAGCACACTTGCATCCGGGTACGCTTCGACCAGCGCAATCGCAATGGCCCGCGATCGGCGCAAATGGCCGAGCCCGAAAGTGTCGTGGCTGTACAGGAGGACCCGCGGCCCGCGCGGGAACTCAGATCTGGCCGTCTGCCAGAGCCTAGGCCACATTCCGCGCCCCTCTCCTCGCTTGCGACGCTGCAAATAAACCATAACGCGTGATCAATCGAATCTTCATAAAAATCAGCCGTCAAACGATCACAATTCACGCATCGCGTCATCTTTGTCGCGCTTTGAAGTGATCACAGTCCCCAATCGCGGTTTAAGCAAGCGGAACAATCCGATCTTTGCGGCGCAGGTCACACCGTGCGCTTGGTTCCAGATGGAAACCGCAGACCGCGAAGCCAAGGCGTTCACGGAGTATGTCAAAGGATTGTGTTGGCGGACGACGTCAGAGGGAAGATACTGGCGCGAAACCGCAGCGGCGACGCCGCTTGGATGCATCTGTAACGCTGAAAGCCATGATTGAGAGCCTCTTGTCCCTGACGTTTTGGGTGCGCGACCTTGCCTGGGTCCGCGGCGCAGGACCACGCCGCGCGATCGGACGATGCTGCGCGCTGACCGTCGCCTTGGCGTTGTTGAGCACGACGGCGGCGGCGCAGCAAGCGGGCGGCGAGGGCGCGGCTTCCGAGAATCTGTACGAGCGGATCGAACAGGTTCAGCGCGAAGGCGGCAGGATCGTCGTGCAACCAAGCGTCGACTCCGTCGGCCAGCCTGGAGTTTGGGACTATGGATCAACTGGCGCGACCGGCGCGCAGACCGCTCAGGCCGAGCAACGCGGCTTCGACGCCGGGGCCTACGAGAGGCTCGCGCAAAACAGCATGTCGGTGCTGGATCGATCGCAGCAAGGCGTCGCGGCCTTTCGGTCCCGGTTGGAGGCGATCGTCGCAGCAGCGCCGTCGGCCTACGATGAGATGCGCGCGACCCTGGCGTCGGCGAGTCCAACAGGCGAGCCTCAATATTTCTTGAAGGTGTTCTTGGTCGTCGTCGCCGGGCTGACAGTTGGTTGGCTGTTCGAGCGACTGGTCTACGGCTACCGGATCGTGGGGCCTTGGTTCGTTGCGCAGCAGGTGCCCAATCCACAAGGCTACACCGAGAAACTGCCGATACTCGCCTTGCGCGTTCTGTTGACGATTGGCGGGATTGCAATCGCATGCACCGTGTCGATCATGCTCGGCCTCGTCTTTTACGAACCGCACGAGGCGACGCAGAAAACGGCGATTGTGATCTTGGCGACCTATGCGCTGATCCGTCTGCCCGAAGCCACGTGGCGCATGGTGATTTCGCCGTTCCTGCCGCACTACCGCATCCCCTGCTTCGATGATCGGCAAGCGATCAAGCTTTTTCGCTGGCTCTATTTCGTCGCCGCTTTCAGTCTGACCTCGCTGGCTGGCTGCTTGTGGATGGAGGCGCTGGGCTTGCCGTTCGAGATCCATGTCTTGATGACATCCGGGTTCTCGCTGCTCACGGTGTTGCTCAACTTCGCCTTGATCCGCGCCAATCACGGGGCGATCAGTTACGCGATTTTGGGCGGCTGCACCGGTGAGAGCGCAAGTGTTCTGGCTCGCGCCGCCGCCGCGATCTGGGCGCCGGCGGCGATTCTGTATTTCGCCGTCGCGTGGGCGGAGATGAGCTATCGTTTGGTCATGGATCAACCTCTCGGCGTCCCCCTGATCGCCGGCGCCTACATGATCCTCTTGGCGATCATCGTGGTCTATGGAGGCGTCTCCTACGTCATCGAGTGGATCTTCCGCAGACAGCGCCTGATCAAGGCGATCAACGCTGGCGGCTCGGTCGACGGCGCCGCGACGATCTCCTCCACCGGGACTGGGGTCCCGTTCGCGGGCGGCTATCGCATGCGCTCGATGGAAGATCTCGCGCGTCGGGTCGCGTCCGTTCTGGCCGTGCTCGCGGGGGCCTGGGCGATCTCATGGATATGGGGCGTCGAGGCGGCCATGAGTGAGGAAAGCGGCGCGTTCGAATGGGCCTTCGATCTCCTTTGGATCGCCTTCATCGGGTATGTCCTCTACCAGGCGACCCGCATCGCGATCGACCAGAAGATCGAGGAAGAGGGCGGTCTCGATGTCGGCGTTGAGCCCGGAGACGAGGGCGGCGGAGCGGCGGCGGCGACGCGACTGGCCACGCTCTTGCCGTTGTTCCGCAACTTCCTGATGGTCACGATCGCAATTGTGACCATCATGATGCTCTTGCTCGAAGCTGGCGTGAACGTCACGCCGTTGTTCGCCGGCGCGGGCGTGGTGGGGCTTGCGATCGGGTTCGGCGCCCAGACGCTGGTGCGCGACATTTTCTCTGGCGCGTTCTTCCTGATCGACGACGCGTTCCGCAAGGGTGAATACATCGACATCGGCTCGGTGAAAGGCACGGTCGAAAAGATCTCCGTTCGATCGTTCCAGTTGCGGCACCATCTGGGCTACCTGCACACGATCCCGTTTGGCGAAGTTCAACACCTGACCAATTACTCGCGCGACTGGGTGATCATGAAGCTGCCGCTGCGTCTGACCTACGACACCGATGTCGAAAAGGTCCGCAAGCTGATCAAGGTGCTTGGTCAGCAACTGCTCGAAGATCCCGAGATCGGCGAGAAGTTCCTCCAACCCGTCAAAAGCCAGGGCGTCTACCAGATGGAGGAGTCTGCGATGATCATTCGGGTCAAGTTCATGACCCGGCCTGGCGAGCAATGGATCATCCGCAAGCGCGTTTATGCGGAAATCCGAGAGCTCTTTGAACGCGAAGGCATCAAGTTCGCGCACCGGGAGGTCACCGTTCATGTCGCTGGCAAGGGCGCCGAGACCATGAGCGAGGATGAAAAGAAGGCGGTCGCTGGCGCGGCGCGCCCACTTCTCGACCCGCCGGAGAGCGAACGCCCCGTCGCCTTGCAGGATGAGCGTTAGCGCCTTTGAAGGCTTGGGCGGCGCAGGGAAGGGGCGGCGCGCCCGCGGGCCGGAGGTCAGGCGTGATGCGCGACAAGCCGTTTCCGGCGCAGCTGTCCCAGTGAGAACACGTGCATGGCGATGAAGATCCCAACGAAGAACCCTGGGAAAAGCGCCAAGGGATAGTGATTGATGATGTTGGGCGCATCGTGCGCCAACAGGTGCAGAAAGCCCTCGGATGTGATCAGACCTGTCGTCACGGCGACGACGAAGTCGCCCAGCCCCACGACATTGGCCCACATGATTTTCCGATCGGCGTCCGCGTCGCCGCGCTCGACAGCTCGCATCGCCTGATAGCCGACCACTCCGGCCCAGATGTCGCCGAGCCCCGCCGGTATCGCGAACTGCCACGGGATCGCCCCGAGCGCCCAGCCGATCAGAAAGACGGCGCCCATCACCCTTGGTATCTGAAACCCGATGACGAGGCCGGGGTCGGCCGCATCCGTGATCCGACGCCCAAGACGCGTCAGTCGTCCGAGCGCCCAGAGCAGGAACGCGCCCCCCAGCATCGAGATCAGCACATACGGCGCATCGCCAACGGAGGCCGGCGGCAACAGCAGATCGCGTTTGGCCAAAAGGAAGGCGATCGCCCCCCAAAGGCCGAGAAACGCCGCGACCGTGACGCCTGCCTGCGCGATCTGGCCGCGTTCAAGGCCTGCGCGCGCCGCGGCGAGCACCGTCAGCGCGACGACGCCTGCCGGCAGCAGAATGAAGAAAAACAGAACGTAGCTTTCGAGAAAAACGGCAAGCATGAGACCCTCTTTAGAATTTCAAAAAAAGTAGTCACTACAAAAAAAGGAGTCAATTCGCATTTTGAGATCTGGATGCTATATGCAGACGCATGAAGCCGATCTCGCGGGAAAACTGTCCGGTCATGCGCGCTGTCGAAGCGATCGGTGATCCATGGACGCTATTGATTTTAAGAGAGTTCTTTCTCAGCGGTTCGCGCCGATTCAGCGATATCGAGACCCAGCTCGACGTTTCGCCAAACACGCTCTCCGCACGGATGAAGAAGCTCGAGGACACGGGGATCGTGAGTCGCGAAATCTACTCACAGCGTCCATTGCGGGCAGAGTACCAGTTGACGGAGAAAGGCCGAGCCCTCGCACCGGTCATGAACGCGCTCTATGATTGGGGCCAAGCGCACACATCCGGCGGAACGGGAAAACGTCCCGCAAAGAAGTGATCCAACTGTTCGGATATGGGCGGTAAAGCGCTTGACGAACTGGCTCTGTCGTCGTTCGATGGGGGATAAACCCCGCGAAGACGGGCATGGCAGGCGTAAGGTGAGGACTCTTGAGCGCTTCTTGGCCGGAGCGCTTCTTGGAATGGGAGATACACACAATGACGCCAATCCGGACGATCCACGAGACAGCCGCGGCGCTGCGTCGGAGCTTTGGCGAAAAAGCGCAGGCGATCGTCGCCCAACGGGAGCGCCAAGCGCTCATCAGCGAACGCGCCTCGGAAGCCGAAGACTGGCGCAAGGTGCGCGAAGCGCTTTTGGAGGCGCGGGGCCCGAGGGCGACATAAGCATCTCAGAACAAAGTCGCGCCGCCGCCGGTTCGGCTTGCCTGTCTCGCCTGTTATCGCACCCGGACCTCGAGCCGGCTGCGGCCGCCGCCTTCGGGCGTGACGGCGACCTGAACAGGGATGCGCTCCTTGAGCTCCTCGACATGGCTGATGACGCCGACGAGGCGTCCAGTCGCCTGCAAGGCTTCGAGCGCGGAGACAGCCATCGACAGGCTCTCGCCGTCGAGCGCTCCGAACCCCTCGTCAATGAACAGCGTCTCGACGCGCACGCCTTGATCAGAGGACAGGGTGGCCAGGCCAAGAGCCAGAGCGAGGCTGACAAGGAAACGCTCGCCGCCTGACAGGTTGTGCGCGCCACGGATCTCGTCTCCCATGTCGCGATCGACGACTTGCAACGCCAAGGCAGGGCGTTCGGGATTCGCATCTGGCGCGCAGGCGAGACGGTAGCGGGGCTGCAGATCCTCCAACTTGAGGTTGGCGAGCGCGACGAGCCGCCGAAGCGTCACCGCCTGCGCGTAACGTCTGAACTTTGAGCCGTCCGCGCTTCCGATCAACGCGTCGAGCTTCGTCCAAACTTCTGCTCCGGCGCGCCGCTTTTCGAGGGCGTCCGCCAACTGCCCGATGCGGTTTTGCGTATCATCATCATTCCGGATGGTTCGGCGTGCGTCTTCGCCGGCCGCGCGTGCGCGCTCTGAGCGTTCGTGCGCTTTGGTCGCGGCGGCTTCGATCTCCGACAGAGAGATCGACATCGCGTCGTCATCCGGGATGGCCGCCTTATGCGCACGGAGCGCTTCGCCAGCTTGCGCGGCGCGTCCTTCCAGCTCGAGCCGCTTGCGCCGACTTGTCTGTGCTTCCTCAAGGGCTGCGTCGGCTGAGACGGATCGCGGGGTCGTCAGCTCGGGCGAGGCGCCCATCTCCGCCGCGGCCGCCGTCTCTCCGTCGCCATCTTCCATGAGCGTCGTCGCCGCAAGCACGATGTCCGAAAGCGTGCGCAGTCGCTCCTGCGTGCGAACACGGAGCGACTGTTTCTCGCCGAAGCGTCGCGCGGCGCCCTGGCAACGCTCTGTCAGCTCGGCTTCATCGTCCTGACGCCAATCGGGGTTCAACTCGTCCAGCCATCGCCCGAGCGCCGTCTCCGCAGCGACTTGGGTCTCGTGAAGACGGCGCCCCTCTGCTTCGTCGGCGACACGTGTTTCCCGAGCCGCCGCCAAAGACCTTTCAACCTCGAGAACCGCGGCCGCGGCGGTGCGCTGATCCTCCGCCGCCGCATCCAACGCTTGGCGCGCGGCGGCAAGTGCCGCCAGAAGCGTCTCAGCTTTGGCGAGGTCCGCCTGGCGTTCGGCGCGCGTGGCATCGGCGCGGGACCGCTGAGCGGCGATGTCGGGCGCCGTCGAGGCGACGAGGCCGAGTTCTTGCGCCAGGGTTTCGCTCAATTGCATATGCTTGCGCATCTTTTCTTCGCGTCGCTGGGCTTCGGTTTCAGCCTCGTGGATGCGCTCGGCGTTCGATTGTTTCAGCCTGTCCGAGGCGAGAATCTCATCCGTGAGGCGCTGGCGCTCCGCCTCCGCGTCATCCACTGCCGACAGCTGTGCTGCGCGCGCGCGTTCAATCTCCGCTTGAAAAACATCGACGGCGTGATCGACGGAACCGCAGACCGGACAAGGCTGCTGGTTTTCCAACGCGGCGCGCAGAGCTTTGGCGGCGTCCCCGTCGGCGGTCTCCCATCGCCGCAAGGCCGCAATCGCCTCGTCCAGGCGCGCTCTCGCCAGGTTCAGATTTGTGCTCAACACGTCATGGTGCTTCGCGGCATTTGCGATGCTCTCCCGCGACGTTCGCACAATCTCCTGAAGGCGCTGTATCTCCGCCGCTTCCGCCGTCGTCTGCGTTTGCAGTTCGGCGAGCTGATCCAGCGCTCGCACGCGATCGGCTGCGATCTCCATCTGCTTCGAAAGAGTTGCGAGATCGTAGACTTCGCTCGCCGCCCGCGCCTTGGCGTCGGCGTCCCGGCGCGCGCTCAGATGCTCTTCGGCGCCAGCCAACCGAGCCCGTTGATCCTGAAGACCCGTTTCCAGGCGCGCGATGTCGTTCACAGTCTTCTGTCGCGCAGCGCTCAGAGCTTTGAGCCCTTGCGCCGCCGCGCCGCGGGCATGCACCGCTTCTAGAACCGTGTTGAGATCCGCCGCCAGAGCCCCAAGCGCCGAGAAGCGTTCGAGCCAGGCGTCGCAGGCGTCCAAGTCGGCTTGCAGGTCTTCTTCTTCTCGCCGAGCGACAAAAAGTGTGGTTGTCGCCGCCGTCCGCTCATGCGCGAGCGCCTCTCCGCGCCGACGACCAAGGGTCTGGAACTCTTGATCCAGCCTGTCCCAAGCGCGTCGCCAGTCGAGCGCGCTGCGCGCGCGTTCCTCCGCGAGAGTCGTCTGCCCCAGCGCCTCTTCCGCCAGGCGCAATGCGTCTTCCGCCGCTGAGCGCTGTTCGGGCGAGAGGGGCTCGTGCTCTCCCAACTGGGCTTCCAGTTTTGCAAGCTCAGCGCGTTCCTCCGCGGCGCGGCGATGAGCGGCCTGTGAAATGCGCGCGTAGATCTCGGCGCCGGTGATCCGCTCCAGAAGCTCGGCGCGATCCGCCGCCTTCGCAGCCAGAAACGCGTCAAAGTCTCCCTGAGCGAGCAAAGCTGCGCGTCGAAACTGATCGAAGCTCAGTCCGAGCCGATCCGAGATCTCGGCGAGCGTATCGGTCTTCTTGTCGCCGATCCGCGCGCCTGTCTCCCGGTCTGTCAGCGTCACTGTCTGCGGCTGTAGAGCGCCGCCGGCCCGCTTGCGCGCGCGCCAGACATCCCAACGCGCGACGTAAAACCGGCCGTCCCGCCCTTGAAACTCCACTTCCGCATGTCCGGCTCCCGCGCCATGGCGCAAGACGCCGCGCGGGTCGGCGTATCGGAGCCTGCGCTCGGCCGGAGCGGCCGGGTCTCCGATCTCACTTTGGTTTTCGACGTCGCTCAGGCGGGGAAGGGCGTCAAACAGCGCCAGGCAGATCGCGTCGAGCAACGTGGACTTGCCGGCGCCGGTCGGTCCTGTGATGGCGAAAAGCCCAGCGGTCGCCAGCGGAGGCGCGTCAAGTCGCAGCTCGAAAGGCGCCGCTAAGCTTGTGAGGTTCTCGCCTCGAACGGCCAACAGCCTCATTTGGCCTCTCACCTGGCGTCAGCGACGCCCTCGGGAATGCATGATGAGGGCGCAACCAAGGGTCTCAATTGCGGTCTTCGCGCCCCATTGGATCCTGCGCCGCGGCTTCAAGCGCGACGAAGCCTGCGACGAGGTCCGGACTCGGATCGCCCCCGAAGGCGTCGCGGTGCTTGCGTGCAAAAATGTCGATTGGCGTCGAGGCGTCAAGATCCTGATTGTCTTCGTCCGGCGCGCTCCCGGGCGACGTCGTTTTTGTCTCCCGGACGATCCGGGTCAACCTCACCGGAGCATCACCGAGCGCCGCCTCGATCTTTTGCCGCAGATCAGGCTCTGGCCCGTCGAGTTTCACAGCGACTTCCAGGTAGGCGCGCCGCTCCTGATTTGTTTCCGCCAGGCGAAGCGCCGACAGCGTGGCTTCCAGTTCCTGAAGCGGCAGCGCGCCTCGCTCGGGGGCCCGCAAAAAGGCGACGGGTCGGGGCACAGGGATTTCTTCCATGCGAAGTTCCTGACCATCGATATCGATTTGCGTGACGCTGTGCCGGTAGTCGCGCTCCGCAGTCGACATGGGGAAGGGAGAGCCGGCATAGCGCAGCATCGGCGCGCCGCCGAGGGTCTGCGGGCGATGCAGGTGCCCTAAAGCCACGTAGATGGCGCGCGCCGGGAAAACGCTCGAGGGCGTGGCCTCTGATCCGCCGATCATCAGACGGCGCTCGCTCATCTCGGACACGGCGCCGCCGGCGACGTGAAGATGTCCGGTCAGAATGAGCGGCGTCTGCGGGTAGGCGTCGCGAGCCGCTGAAGCCACCTGTTCGTACAGCTCGGCGATCGGATGCCGCATCGGCTCCGTCTCATCGCCGTCGCCGTCGATTGCGCGGGCAGGCGCGGGGAGATCGCCCGGCCTCAGATAGGGAACCGCTCCGCAGACAGCGGCGACGCGGCCATCCGCGTCGTAAAGGGGCGACAGCGACTCTCCAGGGTCGCCCATCGCGCCGATGATCTTCAGGTGATCGCCGTGCAGAAGATCCGCCGGCAACTCGAGTCGCGACGGGGAATCGTGATTGCCTCCGATCAGGACCGTCTGGAGTTTGGGGCAGCGCTCGCGAAGCCGAAACAGCGTGCGGAACAAGAGCTTCTGTGCGCGCACACTCGGGTTCACGGAGTGATAAATGTCGCCCGCGACCAACAGAACATCCGCATTGACGGCTTTCACCGTCGCAAGCAGCCATTCCAGGAACTCCGCATGTTCGAAACTGCGGTCGTACCCGTGCAGCTCGCTGCCGAGGTGCCAATCCGCTGTGTGTATCAGTCGCATCCGGAATGTTTGGCGGCTCGCGCGCGTTTCCGCAATGGATCACGCGCAGACGTGAAGAGAAGCCCAAAGCTCGTGATCGGGAGGGGGCCGCGTGCAGCGAACCCCTCCACTGCTCACAGTCGGACGCTCACCACGACGGAAGAGCCCGTCGACATTGGTGGATTGGCAGAGCGGATCAACCCGCGATCGCGCGGAGATGGCTCTCTTCGGAGGCGCCTTCACCTTCGGCGACGATGGTCTCTTCCGTTGTGATGACGGATCGGGAAACCGGCATCAAAAGCGGCGTGGCCTTTTTGATCTGAACGTCTATGCGTGGTTGTTCATGAACCGAGAGGGGCAGCAGACGGTATCTGCCCGGGCTTTGCCCCAGAGTGAGAATGCCGATCGCGGTTTCATCGCTGGCGAGTTCACACATACAGACGCGCCCCATCTTGTCATCGCTGAGCGCGTCGTCCCCGGTTTCTAGGATGACCATGTCTCCTTCACGCGCGTAGGGCATGAAGGTCGTTGTGCGGACTTGCAGCGCGGACGCGTTGTCAAGCACGCCTGGGCGAAACGGGCTCGACAATGTCGTTTTCATCGACGAACCGTCGTGCAGGCTGACGACCCCGCCGTCGCCGACCCAACCCACTATGGGGATCTGCTCGGCGGGCTCGAACAACTCGCTGGTGGCGACCCCGAGAACAGACGCGATCTTGTGAAGGGTCACGATCCCAGGATTCTTGGAGCGGCCCCGCAAAATATCCCGAACGGCACTTTCATTCAGGTCGGCGTTCCGGGCGAGCGGCGCCGGGCGAAAACCTCGCTCTTTCATCAGGGTCAGGAGGCGGGCGTTCAAAGTTTCGAGAACTGTCATGCTAAAAACACTTGTTATTTCCGGGTCTGCTACATCACAATCGCATGCTAAATTCCAGCAAAAATAGCATTTTTCCCAAATTTAGTGCCAAATTTGGAAGTAGACAGTCTGGATACCCGCGGTTTGGTCGGGATCTTAACGTTTTTATGATGTGTGTTTATCCAAGATTTACTCTGAGATTACGTAAGTCAAAACCTCGAAATGTCCTAGTTATTCGGCCAACTCTTCTTTGAGGGGTGGGGATAAATTGCAGTTCCGGTAAGGCGCTGGACAGATAAGGGGGCGAAGTTTTCCACTTAGGCAAAAGTTTTTACTCTAAGACGAGAAAATTCCATTGATGTATTGCGAGTCTCGTCGGCCGGTTTCGCCTGGCGAGCAACCTGAGAACGCCCGACAAACTCGGCGCCCGTGCGCCCTCTTTCCGTCTCTTTTGGGGGGAGTATGATGAAAAGAACTTGTCGGGTTCGCAAGCGCGGCCCACCTTTAAGGTGAGTATCGGCGGTAGCCCGAGATCCTAAGCAGTTGCGGAGGTGTTGCGTGGCCATGTCAACGCGCGAAAACGTGTTTGAACTCTTTGCGGACAATTACCGCAGGCGAGGTCTTAACGATCTGACACTTCAGGAGTATTTAGAAAGCTGTCGCGACAACTCTATGATGTACGCGACGGCTGCGCAAAGGATGATCGACGCAATCGGCGAGCCGACTCTGATCGATACGTCTCAGGACCCGGCCGTCGGGCGAGTCTTCATGAACCGGACGATCAAGCGCTATCCGGCCTTCGAAGACTTCTATGGCCTCGAAGAAACGATTGAGCGGATTGTGGGGTATTTTCGCCACGCAGCCCAGGGGCTCGAAGAGCGCAAACAGATCCTCTACCTGCTTGGACCTGTCGGTGGCGGCAAGTCGTCGCTTTCCGAGAAGCTGAAACAGCTGATGGAGGCGCATCCTGTCTATGTCCTCGCGGCGCCGCGCGCCGACGGCTCATTGGAGCCAAGCCCGATTTTCGAAAGCCCGCTGGGGCTGTTTGATCCGGTCCGCATGGGGCCGACGATCGAAAGCGAATACGGCATCCCGCAACGCTATCTGACCGGCCACGCCAGCCCTTGGGCGATCAAACGCCTTGATGAGCTGGATGGCGACGTTTCGAAGTTCAAAGTGATGGAGATGCAGCCGTCGAAGCTGCGTCAGATCTGCGTCGCCAAGACCGAGCCTGGCGATGAGAACAATCAGGACGTTTCCGCGCTGGTCGGCAAGATCGATATCCGCCAGCTGGAGCATTTCGGGCAGAACGACGCGGACGCTTACTCGTACTCCGGCGGGTTGAACCGCACGACCCAGGGCCTTCTCGAGTTCGTCGAGATGTTCAAGGCCCCGATCAAGATGCTGCACCCACTGCTGACGGCCACCCAGGACGGCACGTATGTGGGGACCGAGAATGTCGGCGCATTGCCGTATCAGGGCGTGATCCTCGCGCACTCGAACGAAAGCGAATGGCAGACGTTCCGGAACAACAAGACCAACGAGGCGTTCCTCGATCGCATCTGCGTCATCAAGGTTCCTTACTGTTTGCGTGTTTCCGAAGAGCGCAAGATCTACGAAAAGCTGTTGTCCGGTTCGGAACTGGCGGACGCCTCTCGCGCGCCCGGCACGCTGGACATGCTGGCTCAGTTCTCGGTTCTGTCGCGCCTCAAGGAGCACGAGAACTCGTCGCTCTACTCGAAAATGCGCGTCTACGACGGCGAAAGCCTCAAGGATACTGATCCCAGCGCGCGGACTGTGCAGGAATACCGCGACATGGCGGGCGTTGACGAGGGCATGGACGGCGTCTCGACACGCTTCGCCTACAAGATCCTCTCAGAGACCTTCAATTTCGACTCGAACGAGGTCGCGGCGGATCCGGTTCATCTGATGTACGTGCTCGAGCAGTCGATCCGACGTGAGCAGCTGCCTGAGGAAACCGAAGCGCGCTATGTCGAGTTTCTGAAGGACGAACTCGCGCCGCGCTATGCCGAGTTCATCGGCAACGAAATCCAGAAAGCCTATCTGGAGAGCTATCACGACTTCGGCCAGAACCTCTTTGACCGCTATGTCGCGTATGCCGACGCATGGATCGAGGATCAGGACTTCAAGGATCCTGACACGGGCCAACTGATGGATCGCGAGCTCTTGAATGAAGAGCTGACCAAGATCGAAAAGCCCGCCGGCATCGCGAACCCCAAGGACTTCCGGTACGAGGTGGTGAAGTTCTCCCTGCGCGCCCGCGCAAGAAACGAGGGCAAGAACCCGGATTGGACCTCCTACGAAAAGATCCGCGACGTCATCGAAAAACGGATGTTCAGCCAGGTGGAAGATCTGCTGCCAGTGATCTCCTTCGAAGCCAAGAAAGACGGCGAGATGGAGAAAAAGCACGCCGAGTTCGTCGATCGGATGGTCAGCCGCGGGTATACGCAGCGGCAGGTCCGCCGCCTCGTCGAATGGTATATGCGGGTGAAAAAGGCGGGATAGGCGGCGCGGCCTCGGCGCGCGCGATGACTGGGAAACGGCAGTTTACATGCACATTATCGACCGTCGCCTGAACCCGAAATCCAAAAGCCTCGGCAACCGGCAGCGTTTTTTGCGGCGCGCGAAGGCGGATATCAAAGACGCGGTTCAGGAAGCACTGAAGAAGCGCAAGATCGCCGATGTGGAGGGCTCGGAGCGGGTGCGCGTACGCGCGAAAACCGTCAAGGAGCCGTCATTTGTTTTCGGTCGGGACGAGGGGCAGCGGGATTTCGTGATCCCCGGCATCAAGCAGTACCTGGTTGGCGACGTCATTCCCAAACCGCCCTCTGGGGCCGGCGGCGGAGGTCAAAAGGGGTCGGCCGACGGAGAAGGGGAGGACGATTTCGTCTTTACCCTCACCAAAGACGAGTTCCTCGACATGTTCTTCGAGGATCTGGCCCTGCCCAATCTGGTGAAGACGCAGCTGAAAAACCTCAAAGCGACGACGCCCGCGCGCGCCGGCTTTCGGACAGATGGTCCGCCAGCGCAGCTTTCCTACACGCGCACGATGCGCAACTCGCTTGCGCGGCGCATCGCCTTGCGGCGCCCAAAAACCGAGGAGATGAAGGCGCTCGAAGCCAAGATCGCGGAGGCCGAGGCGAAAGGCGACGAGGAAACAGCGGCCGCGCTCCGGCTTGAGCTCAAACGCATCGAGACCCGTCGGCGCGCGATCTCCTACATCGACCCGATCGATCTGCGCTATCGCCGGTTCGAGCAGATCCCCAAGCCGACCACCCAAGCGGTGATGTTCTGTCTGATGGACGCGTCCGCTTCGATGACCGAAGCGCTCAAGGACCTCGCAAAACGCTTTTTCATGCTGCTCTATGTCTTCCTGTCGCGCCACTATGAGGACGTCGACATCGTGTTCATCCGCCACACCACCACCGCGCATGAAGTCGATGAGGAGACGTTCTTTCGCGGTTCCCAAACCGGCGGCACGGTGGTGTCGACCGCGCTCGTCGAGATGCTGCAGATCGTCCAGGACCGCTACTCGCCCGAGGACTGGAATATCTATGCGGCCCAGGCGTCGGATGGACACAACTTCATCGACGACATGTCGCAGACGCTGTCGCTGCTCGATCAGGAGATCATCGGGCTCTGCCAGTACTTCGCTTACATCGAAGTCGACGAGCGCGACATCGACCAGGAGCGCTTCCAGAGCCCGCTCTGGTCAGGGTATCGGCTGCTGGAAGAGCGGCACAAGCAGTTCGCCATGCGACGCGTGACGTCTCCGGCGGAGATTTACCCGGTCTTCCACGACCTCTTCGCCAAGTCGTCGAGTTCAGAGCGCGCCGGCGCCAAGGCGGCGGGGTCGTAAGATGGCGAATGAAGCGACGCCGAAATCCGATAAGCCAAAGCGCAAGCCGCGCAAGGCGCCGAAAGCAAAACCTGCGGCGCCGGCGCTGAAGTCGGCCCAACCGCTGTTCGAGACCTCTGATTGGAGTTTCGACCTTCTGCGCAGCGCGTATGACGCGATCGAGGAGATCGCGATCGGAGAGCTGGGGCTGGACGTCTATCCGAACCAGATCGAAGTGATCACATCGGAGCAGATGCTCGACGCCTACGCGTCGATCGGCATGCCGCTTCTCTACAAGCATTGGTCGTTCGGCAAACGGTTCGCGCGTGACGAGACGCTGTACCGCAAAGGCGCGCAGTCGCTGGCTTATGAGCTGGTGATCAACTCCGATCCGTGCATCTGCTACGTGATGGAGGAGAACTCGATCACCATGCAGACGCTGGTGATGGCGCATGCCGCGTTTGGGCACAATCACTTCTTCAAGAACAACTATCTCTTCAAGCAGTGGACCCGAGCCGACGCGGTGCTCGACTACCTCGATTTCGCCAAGCGCTACGTCGCGAAATGCGAAGAGAGGCACGGTCTTGAAGCGGTGGAGCGAACCCTCGACTGCGCGCATGCTCTGATGTCGAACGGCGTGAACCGATACGCGGCGCCGCGCCGGCTCAGCGACGCGCGCAAGCGCGAACGCGCGTTGGAGCGTCTGTCTTACGAGGAGGCGACATACGACGATCTCTGGCGGACTTTGCCGACCTCGGACGCGCCGGCGGAGGCGGATGACGAGCACGCCCGGGACACGCGTCTTGAGGCCGAGGATCTCGGTCTGCCAGAAGAGAACCTTCTCTACTTCCTTGAGAAAAACGCGCCGAAGCTGGCCGATTGGCAGCGAGAGCTGCTGAGGATCGTTCGGTACCTCGCGCAGTACTTCTACCCGCAGCGTCAGACAAAGGTCATGAACGAGGGCTGCGCGACCTTTGTCCACTACGAGATTATGAACCGGCTGTTCGAGAAAGGACTGATCGGCGAGGGCGCAATGCTGGAGTTCCTGCACTCGCACTCTTCGGTCGTGTTTCAGCCGGGCTTCGACGATCGACGTTTTGGCGGGTTGAACCCCTATGCGCTCGGCTTTGCGATGATGCGCGACCTGCAGCGCATTTGTGACGAGCCGACCGAAGAGGACGGAGAATGGTTTCGAGACATCGCGGGAGGCGGCGACGCGTACGGCGTTCTTCGAGAGGCCTGGGCGGACTATCGGGATGAGAGTTTCATCCACCAGTTCCTAAGCCCGACCGTCATGCGGGATTTCCGGCTCTTCCGCATCGCGGACGACGCTGAAGACCCGGAGATGGAGGTGTCGGCGATCCACGACGAGCGCGGCTATCGCGAGCTCCGCAAGACCTTGGCGCGACAGTACGACGTCGGCAGCCAGGACCCGCGTCTTGAGGTGGTCGAGGCCAACCTATCGGGCAACCGTCGTCTTGTCGTGAACCACGCCGTTCGAGACGGTCGCCTTCTCGACAAGACCGAGGCTGAAAACACGCTGCAGTATCTCGCCGACCTCTGGGGGCATCGCGTGAAGATGCTGGAGACGGACGTGGAGGATGGCGACGTGCTGGTCGAGCACGACGCGTTGCCACGGCCGCGCTGACGTTAGTCGCCCGTCTGGATTGTTTGGATGTAGTAGACGAGCGCGATGATCCGGGTCCGTGCGATCAACTCGGCTGAATACGGTCCATACTCCTGCTGCGCCTCGACCCGGAAGAAGTCGCCCCAGATCGGCATCTCCGATCCGCCATGCGATCGCGTGGCCTTGCGGCCGTCGATGACCTGATAGACGTCCCAGAAAGGGTACTCGCCGTCATTTTCGAGGGCGAGGCGCGTCAGGTCGGCCGGCTCAAAAGTCATGACGTCCGCCATCGGACCATCGCCGCGGCCCCTGTCGCCGTGGCAGCTGACGCATGCGCGGCGATATTCCTGTTGGCCGAGAACCTCCGGCTCGGTGACGGGGTCTGAAGTCTGCGCCATGGAAGTTGCAGAGCTAAGGGCGAGTGCGAGAATGGCGGTGAAAACGCGAGCCGAACAACAGATGCCATACATTGCGGGTCCTTTCTGTCTGCTTTGGCGCTGGTTCCAGTTTAAGCCGTCCAACGCAGGGCGAAATTGGCCGAGATCAAAGCGCGCACGGCGCTAGAAACGGCGACGCCTTGCTTCCGGGTGAGCTGCTCTGGAATTGCATTGCAAAGCGCAACTCGTCACAAAGAGACGCTGGTGAAGTGCAAGCCTCGAGGTCCGAGTAGGAATGGCTGATCTGTCGAACATCGGACGGCGCTGGTCGCGCGCGACGCCGATCAACGGCATGAGCGCTGCCGCGCTTTTGGTCGCGGCGCTCATCGCGGCCCCTGTGCTCGCGGTGGGCCTGACGATCTTCCAGCCTGCTGGCGAGACCTGGGACATGCTGTCCTCGACGGTGTTGCCGCGCTACGTCGGCAACACGTTGATGTTGGGCCTGATCGTTGCTGTGGGCTCGATGGCGATCGGGGTGCCGGCCGCCTGGCTGGTGACGATGTACCGCTTTCCCGGCCGTCGGGTCTTTGAATGGGCGTTGGCGCTGCCGATGGCGTTTCCCGCCTATGTTCTCGCCTACGCCTACACCGATCTGCTCGACCATCCAGGAATTGTTCAAACCACATTGCGCGATGTGACGGGGTGGGGGCCCAGAGACTACTGGTTTCCGGAAATCCGCTCGCTCGAAGGAGCGGGCGCGATGATGGTGCTCGTGCTCTATCCTTACGTGTATCTCTTGTCGCGCGCGGCGTTCATCCATCAATCGGTGCGCGCGCTGGATGTCGCCAGGACGCTTGGCTGCGGCCCGTTCGGCGCGTTCTTTCGCGTGGGGCTTCCGATGGCGCGGCCGGCGATCGCGACCGGTGTCGCCTTGGCGCTGATGGAGACGCTCGCCGACTTCGGAACGGTGGCGCATTTCAGCGTTCAGACATTCGCCACCGGCATCTATAGGGCCTGGTTCTCGATGGGCGATCGTATCGCCGCGGCCCAGTTGGCGGGGTATCTGCTGACATTCGTGCTGGTCTTGGTGGCGCTGGAGCGAACCCAACGCCGCGCTGCGCGCTTTCAGACCACGCGAGACGTCTTCCAGTCCTTGCCGGAGAACCGCTTGACCGGCTGGGCGGCCTGGGGCGCGACGGCGCTGTGCGGCCTCCCTGTTCTGTTCGGTTTCTTCCTGCCGTTGATCGCATTGAGCTATATGAGCATGGTCGGCGGGCACTCGTTCTTTGGGCCTCGCTATATCGGGTTTGCGATCAACTCCTTTGTGTTGGCGGGCCTTGGCGCGGCTCTGACTGTCGCGCTGGCCGTGCTCCTCGCCTATGCCGAGAGGCTCTCGCCCGGGAAACTCACCCGCGCCGCCAACACGTTCGCGTCGTTGGGATACGCGATCCCAGGGTCGGTGATCGCGGTCGGCCTGCTGATCCCTCTCGCCGCGTTCGACAATTGGCTCGACGCCTGGATGCGCAGCGCCTTTGGCGTATCAACCGGCTTGTTGCTCACAGGGTCGATCGCCGTCCTGCTGATGGCCTATGTCGTGCGCTTCATGTCGGTCGCGCTGCAGACGGTGGAGGCGGCCATGGGGAAGATCACGCCGTCGATGGAGCAGGCCTCGCGCTCGCTGGGCGAAGACGCGCGCGGAACGTTGATCCGGGTGCATGCTCCGTTGCTGCGAGGGGGATTGTTGACCGCCGCGCTGATCGTCTTTGTCGATGTGATGAAAGAGCTGCCCGCCACCTTGATCATGCGGCCCTTCAATTTCGACACGCTGGCGATCCAGGCGTATCGCCTCGCCTCGGATGAACGGCTCTATCAGGCGTCGACGCCGTCGCTCGCAATCATGGCGGTTGGTTTGATTCCGGTGCTTTTGCTGACGCGCGAGATCCGTAGATCTCGCCCGGGGTCCTGACCTAAGTCCGCGCGCGGTTCAGTGCTAGGCGGTTCAGCGCTCTCCGGCTCAGTGAAGACGCGATGGCGCCTCGGCGATCGCCTGCCGCATTAGTGCGCGACGATCGCAGAGCCGGGCCCGGCACAGAAGTGTCGGCGCCTGGTGCGAAAGGACATGGCCGATCTGCGCCGCCCGCTGGACGATATCAGCGACGACGCCCGGCTTGACCAGTTTCGAAGCCGAAAGGGTCGCGGCTTCGTGAGCCCCTTGCGTGGCGTGACGCATCAAATCGGCCAGGTGCCTTTCATCGGAACCAAGACATGGGCAGGCCGCTTGATGATAGAAAAGAGGGCGATGAGCATTGATCGAAAGGACAGAAAGGTAAGCTTCGAACGCACTCAACTGCTCTCGAGCCTTCGCCCCACCATACTCTCGTGCGAGCAAATTCCAGACGTCTTGTTGGCTCTCCGGGGTGTTGAGCCAATGGCGAACCATCCAGATGTGCAACTGCTCCAGCGCGCCCACATTCTCAACCAACCCAACGACCTCTGTGCGTTTCGGACGCGCAGGACGACGATCGACTCGTTTCATCCGTAGACCTTCACTTTGTCTGCACGGCAGCCAAGCGATCTGGTCGTAGCGGCAACTCGAGCTTGTTATGAGAGCTGCAGTGACTGCTGCTGTTTGTCGTTTCAGAGTTGGCCTTTTTTGCGTGACTTGGGCGCTGTCTGGCAGCGTCGCGGCGTCGTTGGCGCCGCGAGGAGTTGATGAGGCGGATGCACCGCCTCATCAATGCGCAGCTGCTTACTTGTAGCCTACGCTGTCATAAACGTTCTGCGCCTGCGGCTGGCGCTCGCCGAAGACGGACATGTTCACGTCGTCTGCGCGGAACAGCCCGAGTTGTGCGACGCCGCTGCTCAAGCCAACGCCAGGAACTGCCGGGTATTCGTTATTGCCGTTGGAGAAGTATTCCTGAGCGTTTTCGCTGGCGAGATACTCAAGAAACTTGATCGCATTCTCTTTGTTTGGCGCATTGGCTGCGACGCCGCCCACCGAGATGTTCACATGCGTGCCGCGATCATTCTGGTTCGGGAAAACCCAACCGATCGACGAGATGCCAGGGGTCAGGCCTTTCACATCGCCAACCAGGCCACGGACATAGTAGTAGGTGTTCGAGATCACGATATCGCATTCGCCCGAAACGATGCCGCGCAACTGATCCGTATCGCCGCCTTGCGGATCGCGCGCTCGGATCGCGTAGAGACATTCGGACCACGACTTGGCTGCGTCTTCGCCTGCTGCTTCGATGATCGAGCTCATCAGCGACAGCATGTAGATGTTTGAACCTGAGCGGGTGCAGACTTTACCCTTGTACTTTGGGTCAGCCAGAGCTTCGTAAGTTAGCGGCGGCTCTTCGACACGCTCTTTATGGAAGAAGATAACCCGAGCGCGCTGCGAGAAGCCGAACCAGTGACCGTTTGGATGGCTCAGGGCTTCTGGAACACGAGCGTCCAGGATTTCGCTGTCGACAGGCTGGAGAAGACCAGCTTGATCCGCACGCCAAATGCGGCCGGCGTCGACGGTCAGCAAGACGTCCGCCGGGCTGTTGGCGCCCTCGGCCTTCATGCGCTCGATGAGCTTGTCGCCCTTGTCTTCGATGCGATTAATCTTGATGCCTGTCTGCTCTTCAAAGTCCGAGTACAGGCGCTCGTCAGTGTCATAGTGACGTGACGAGTACAGGTTCAATTCGCCGTCAGCGGCCGCAGAGAGCGGCGCTGCGAGCATGGCGGCGAGTCCTACAACCGCTGCGCGGCCGAGCGAACGTCGAAAATTCATGTTGTGTGTCCCTTCTCTGAGCCGAGCACCGCGCAGGCCTCAAGCGAGCGCTGTGGTGACGGCCCTCATTTCCTGCTATAGCCGAGTAAATCAGTCAAGAATATTTCCGAGAGAAAAGATCGGAAATCCGTTTTCCCGTCTCAGGCGTCAGAAGAACGCCTGCAAACCGGTCTGCGCGCGGCCGAGGATAAGGGCGTGGACGTCATGCGTGCCCTCATAGGTGTTCACGGTCTCGAGGTTCTGAGCGTGGCGCATGACGTGGTAGTCTTCCTGGATCCCGTTGCCGCCGTGCATGTCGCGCGCGATACGGGCGATCTCCAGCGCCTTGCCGCAGTTGTTCCGTTTGACGATCGAGATCGTTTCCGGGGCGAGCCGGCCTGTGTCGAACAAGCGACCGGCTTGCAGCGAGCCTAGAAGGCCCAGCGAAATCTCGGTCTGCATGTCTGCGAGTTTCTTTTGGAACAGCTGAGTTTGTGCGAGCGGTTTTCCGAACTGCTTGCGGTCCAGTCCGTACTGCCGCGCCGCGTGCCAACAGAACTCCGCCGCTCCCAATACGCCCCACGAAATGCCGTAGCGCGCCCGGTTGAGGCAACTGAACGGTCCCTTCAGGCCTTCGACATCCGGCAGCAGGGCGTCTTCGCCCACCTCGACATCGTCCATGACGATCTCGCCGGTGATCGAGGCGCGCAGGCTGAGTTTGCCGCCGATCTTGGGAGCGGAGAGGCCTTTCATGCCTTTCTCGAGAACGAAGCCGCGGATCTTGCCGTCATGGGCGTCGGATTTCGCCCAAATCACGAATACGTCGGCGATCGGGCTGTTCGAGATCCACATCTTGGAGCCGGAGATCCGATAGCCGCCGGACGTTTTGACCGCGCGCGTCTTCATGCCGCCGGGGTCTGAGCCGGCGTCTGGTTCGGTCAAACCAAAACAACCGATCAGCGTTCCGGCGGCGAGACCCGGCAAGAACTTCTGGCGCTGCTCTTCCGAGCCGAACGCGTGGATCGGGTACATCACGAGCGAGGATTGCACGCTCATCATCGAGCGATACCCGCTGTCGATGCGTTCGATCTCGCACGCGACAAGACCATACGAGACGTAGTTTGCGCCGACGCCGCCATAAGCTTCCGGGATCGTGACGCCCAACAGCCCCATTTCACCCATCTCGCTGAAGATCTCGGGCTCTGTCTTTTCTTCGCGATACGCGTCGATCACCCGAGGCAGCAGCTTTTCTTGCGCGTAGGAACCCGCGGCGTCGCGGATCATCTGTTCTTCTGCGGTCAGTTGATCGTCGATGCGGAAGGGGTCGGCCCAGTCGAAAGCAGAGGGTTTCACAGCGCGTGTTTCCTGGTCGAATTTGCGAAGGTTGCGCCGCACTTTCGCGCTGTCGGCGCGCCGCGGCAAGAGCCGACTCGCTTTTAGTGCAATGCTGCACTTGCGAAAGCGGACGCTCAGATTTTAAGCGATAATGCGCGATATGACGCCAAAAGCGTCATTTATAGAGAAGCTTTGGCCGCGATATCTCGATTTTGGCGCATAATCGGTCTGAATACCCTCTTTCCATCGAGATTCGTCCGTGATTAGCTGCGGCCGGTGTTGGTGAGCGTTTCGAAACTTTTTTTGGGGACGCGCGCCAGAGAGCGTGATTTTTACGCCGAGGGAACATGCAGCTCGACGCCGCTTCCGCTGAAGCGATTGAAACGCCCGCAGATGGGCGCTCACCGGACTTCGTCGTCTTCGACCAGGTCCAGAAATCCTACGATGGCGAAACGCTGGTCGTGAAGAACCTGAACCTGTCGATCGGGCAGGGCGAGTTCCTCACGATGCTTGGCCCCTCGGGATCGGGCAAGACCACGTGCTTGATGATGCTCGCGGGGTTTGAAACCGCGACGCATGGCGAGATCACGCTGAACGGTCGCCCCATCAACAACATCCCCCCGCACAAGCGCGGCATCGGGATGGTGTTCCAGACCTATGCGCTGTTCCCGCACATGACGGTCGCGGAGAACCTGGCCTTTCCGCTGGAGGTTCGAAAGCTCTCGAAAGCGGATGTCGAGGCGAAGGTCAAACGCGCGCTCGACATGGTGCAGATGGGCGATGGGCAGTTCGCGGGACGTCGTCCTGCGCAGCTGTCGGGCGGCCAGCAGCAGCGCGTCGCTCTGGCCCGCGCGCTGGTGTTCGAGCCGGAGCTGGTGTTGATGGACGAGCCGCTCGGAGCGCTCGACAAGCAACTGCGCGAGCATATGCAGTACGAGATCAAGCACATCCACGAGAGCCTTGGAGTGACCGTCGTCTATGTGACGCACGATCAGTCCGAAGCGCTGACGATGTCGGACCGCGTGGCTGTGTTCAACGACGGCGTGATCCAGCAGCTCGAAGCGCCGGACGGGCTTTACGAGCGCCCGATGAACAGTTTTGTCGCGCAGTTTATCGGTGAGAACAACAAGCTGTCGGGCCGGGTCGATTCGATCGCCAACGGCGTCGCCGAGGTGACGCTGGACGATGGCGAGAAAGTCTCGGCGCTTGCGATCAATGTGAGCCAGGCGGGGGAGCGCACGCTTTTGTCCGTCCGCCCGGAACGGGTCGAGATCGACCCGGATGAAAGCACCGTGGCCCACACCGTCGACGGTCTGGTCGAGGAGGTGATCTACCTCGGCGACCATATCCGCACCCGGATGAAGGTGGCGGGGGACGACCAGTTCATCGTCAAGACCCGCAACCGTTTGGGCGCGCGCAAGTTCTCGCCCGGCGAAAAGGTGCGGGTGGGTTGGGCGACCGAGGATTGTCGGGCGCTCGACTGGCTCGAGGGGTGAGCCGGACATAAGGAATTCGCGGCCGGCTTCGTTGACGTGACCGGCCGTGGGAAGGTCTCCGTTGATTTGCGAGGACTAACGATCGCGAACACGGGGTTAATCGCCGAGATGGATCGGCGCTTGATTGGGAGAAGTGAATGAAACTCTGGATTGCTATCGGCGCTGCGTCTGCAATGGCGCTCGCCGGCGCTGCAAAAGCCGAAGACCTCACGGTCGTATCCTGGGGTGGCGCATACACAAAGAGCCAGGTGGAGGCGTATCACAAGCCGTTCACCGCAGAGACCGGCAAGACCATCGTGTCCGAGGACTACAACGGCGGTCTGGCTGAAATCAAAGCTCAGGTTGAAGCTGGCAACGTGAAGTGGGACCTCGTCGACGTTGAACTGTCTGACGCTGTTCGCGCATGCGATGAAGGCTTGGCCGAGACCATCGACAAGTCGATCCTGCCAGCGGGCGCCGACGGCACCCCGGCTGCGTCCGACTTCATTGCGGGCACGAACGACGTCGAGTGCGCGGTCCCGACGATCATCTGGTCGACGATCTACGCATATGACAGCTCGAAAATGTCGGATGGCCCCAAGTCGATCGCGGACTTCTTCGACCTGGAGAAGTTCCCGGGCAAACGCGGCCTGCGGAAGTCGCCGAAAGCCAACCTCGAAATGGCTCTGATGGCTGACGGCGTCGCTGCCGACGAAGTGTACGACGTTCTGGGCACCTCGGAAGGCGTTGATCGCGCGTTCGCCAAACTCGACTCGATCAAATCGGAAGTCGTGTGGTGGGAAGCCGGCGCACAGCCTCCGCAGCTTCTGGCTGACGGCGAAGTCGCCATGACCACCGCCTATAACGGCCGTATCTTCAACGCTGTCGCTGCTGAAGATAAGCCGTTCAACATCGTCTGGGACGGTCAGGTCTGGGATCTGGATCTGTGGATCATCCCAAAAGGCGCTCCGAACAAGCAGGCTGCGCTGGACTTCGTCGCGTTCTCGACCGCGACCGAGCAGCTGGCTGGTCAGGCTTCGTGGATCTCCTACGGCCCGGCTCGCAAGTCGTCTGTCGACCTGATCGGCGACTACGCGACGAAGCCAGGTCTGGCCATGGGTCCGCAGATGCCGACCGCGCCAGCAAACTTTGAAAACGCGCTGCAGAACGATTTCGAGTTCTGGGCCGACAACCAGGACGAGTTGAACGAGCGTTTCAACACCTGGCTGGCGAACTAATCGCCTGAGACTTTGCCGGCGCCCCTTATCGGGGCGTCGGCGCCTGATTTGTTTGTTGATTTTCCGGTGACGGGGCGAGGCCGCTATGGCGACGACCATGGATCAAGACGCTGCAGGCGGACCGCTGAAGACAGCAGATGGCACGCCTCTCAAGCGCAAGCTGGCCCAAGCGATGTTTGTTTCGCGAATGCGCGCGCTCGGGTTGGTTGCGCCGTTGTTGGCGTTCGTATTGGCGGCCTTCATCCTGCCGGTGATCATTTTCATGTTTCGCGGCATCTACGACGACACGTACGCTTCGCGAATGCCGAACACGCCGGCGTTGCTGGCCGAGTGGGACGGCGTCTCTGAACCGACCGAGGAGATGTACGCCGCGCTGGTCAAAGACCTTATCCATGCAAGAGAGACGAAAGAAATCGGCCGGGTCGCCACGCGCGTGAACCGCGAGTTCTCAGGCGCGCGCTCCACGTTCACCCGTTCGGCGCGACGGGCTCAGAGGCTGGAGGCCCCCTTCAAGGAGGCGCTTATCGGCGTCAACGACAGGTGGGCGGATATCCAGCTCTGGCAGGGGATGAAGGTCGCGGCGCAATCGCTCACGCCCGCGTTCTACGCGGCCGCTCTCGACCACAAGTATACGGGCACTGGCGAGATCATCGCTCAGGACGAGGAACGTCAGATCCATGTCCGCCTGTTCCTGCGGACGTTGGAGATCTCGTTTGTCGTCACGCTGGCGACATTGCTTCTCGGCTATCCGATCGCCTATCTGCTGGCGACGCTGCCGCTGCGAACGTCGAACCTGTTGTTGATCCTTGTCCTGTTGCCGTTCTGGACCTCGATCCTGGTTCGAACAACCGCCTGGATTGCGATGCTGCAGAGTCAGGGGGTCCTCAACGACATGCTGGTCTTCATTGGCATTGCGCCCGATGATGCGCGATGGTCGATGATCTACAACAAGACGGGCACGCTGATCGCGATGACGCATATCCTGCTGCCCTTCATGATCTTACCGCTCTATTCGGTGATGAAGACGATCCCGCCAAGTTACGTACGCGCTGCGAAGTCGCTTGGGGCGACGAACTGGACGACGTTCTGGCGCGTCTATTTCCCCAATACGATCCCCGGGATCGGCGCGGGGGCGCTGCTCGTCTTCATTCTGGCGATCGGCTACTACATCACGCCCGCGCTCGTGGGCGGCGAGAACGGCCAGATGATCTCGAACTTCATCGACTTCCACATGCGACGGTCGCTGAACTGGTCGTTGGCCGCGGCGCTCGGCGGCACGCTGCTGATATTCGTTCTGTTCCTTTACTGGCTCTACGACCGGATCGTGGGCATCGACAATATGAAGTTGGGCTGACCAATGGCGCTTCCTCCATATGCAAGCACCGGAGAGCGGATCTGGTACTGGGCGTTTCGCGGCATCTGCGCGCTGATTTTCATCTTCCTGATCATGCCGATCGTGATCGTCATGCCGCTCAGCTTCAACGCAGAGCCCTATTTCAGTTTCACGGCCGGAATGCTGGCGCTCGATCGCGAAGCCCTTTCGCTACGTTGGTACGACGACATTCTGCGCAACGGCATGGCGGCGCCAGATGCGGTCGAAGGCTGGTGGGCGGACATGTGGAACAACGCCCAGTGGGTGCGGGCGATGAAGAACAGCTTCTTCATCGGCATCTTCGCGACCCTGATTTCAACCAGCCTTGGCACCCTTGCCGCGATCGGGTTGTCCCGTCCAGAGATGCCGTACCGTTCGGCGATCATGGCGCTGTTGATCTCGCCCATGATCGTGCCGCTCGTGATCATCGGCGCCGGGATGTTCTTCTTTTTCTCGAACCTCGGCATGGCCTACACCTACACGGGGCTGATCCTGGCCCACGCGGTGCTGGGAACGCCGTTCGTGATCATCACGGTGACCGCGACGCTGATCGGGTTTGACCATTCTCTGTCGCGCGCCTCCGCAAGTCTTGGCGCGGATCCGATCCGGACGTTCTTCAAAGTCCAGATGCCGCTGATCCTGCCAGGGGTCATCTCCGGCGCGCTCTTCGCCTTCGTGACGTCGTTTGACGAGGTTGTGGTGGTCTTGCAGATGGGCGCCGTTGAACAGCGCACGATCCCGCGTCAGATGTTCTCGGGCATCCGCGAGCAGATATCCCCAACCATTCTGGCCGTCGCCACGATCCTTGTGATCATTTCGATCGCCCTTTTGACGACGGTGGAGATGCTGCGGCGTCGCTCCGAACGCATGCGCGGGATGTCGGCCGGCTAAGCGCGGAGACGCGAGTCTTGCGACCCAGACCTCACGAGAGAGTCGGCGCCGGGCGTTTTGAGTAGGGGGGTGTGGGGGGGGCGGAAAAGCGCCCGGACCAGCGGCGACCGAAGGTTTG